>JAVRCF010000101.1:0-28468 GCA_034530935.1 Aulosira sp. DedQUE10
TAAAGAAAGTCGTGACCTTGTTAAAGAAAGTCGTGACCTTGTTAAAGAAAGTCGTGACCTTGTTAAAGAAAGTCGTGACCTTGTTAAAGAAAGTCATGACCTTGTTAAAGAAAGTCATGACCTTGTTAAAGAAAGTCGTGACCTTGTTAAAGAAAGTCGTTGTCTTGTTAAAGAAAGTCGTTGTTTTGTCTGTGGGTTTAAAACTGCGCGGCTTATCAAGCCATCTGCGCTCAAAATCCCTGAGCTTTTTGTAAAATTTATGTAACAAATTTGACTCAAACAGCAGAAAAGTTGTATTTTTAAGAATAGCGTGCGTCGCTCATCGACACCACTCGCCCGAACCTTGAAAACCGCATAAATTCGTTGACTGGTGTCGATTGCTTACACAGCCAAGCTTTCAGACTTTGAAACCCATCGCTTACTGAGAATTTTTTAGGAGTTATTGACACTAAAAAAAGTGGTGTCGATTAGGGGGTCTCAAACCGTCTCCTAGTAAAGCTTCCAGAAGTGAACTCTTTCCGATCACATCGCCCCGAAAGGGGATGGAAACTATCCCAAGAACGAAAAGCATTCAATTTTGAACTTTCCGATCACATCGCCCCGAAAGGGGATGGAAACGTTGAATACTCAGGGCATTGTGTGCCGTCGTCTTTCTGCTTTCTAATCGCATCGCCGCAAAAAGGGATGGAAACTTGACACCTTCAATATCTTGACCGACACCGAAGGTATTTGCGATCGCATCGCCGCGAAAGGGGACGAAAACTTGCATTAAATCTTTTACCCCTCACAGAAGAGGTAGTCCCAATGAAAAAAATTTCACTTCCCTCAGGAGAAGGGGAATTTAATATTTATCTCCCCTCTCAATAAGGCTACCGTGTACACAGAAGTCTTGAAATCCGACCTGAAACGTGGTTTTGTCGTCCTATAGCGGTTCTTTTTTGGAATTATATCGTTGCTTGTAGGGGCACGGCACTGCCCATACGTGTCAACTTAAGCTCAAACGCCTATCCCACAAGCATTTTACCCCTCCCCTCAATCCCCTCCCCCGAAGTTTGCTCAACGGGGGGAACCCCCGCACGCAACTTCTCTTCGCCTGCGGGGAGGGGACGTTTTGGCTTTAGACAAAACTGGGGTGGGGTGACGCGGATCTTGATGGGAAGCGAGAAAACGCTTGCATCAGGTCTTGATAAGGGTTTCACGTTAAATTGACACCAATGGGCACTGCCGTGCCCTCATAAGAGCTTTTAACTTTTTACTTTTGCCTTATGATTACCACCAACCTATTAAAATCAATGACACAGACCATTAGTAATACATCGGATTTGTTTTAGCTTGAAAATCTTGACAGTGAATTGCTTCTTCTGTATTCGCAATAGAAGGATGTACAGTACACTTGAGGCGGTAATTGTCAGTGAAAAACTGACAGCCTGTACAAGGTATTTGATGCATTTGCTTGGCTTTATTGACACTATCTCGCACCGCAGCCCACAAACTCCAAGCACCAAGAATGATTACAGACCAGGCAACAACAAAGCAAATAGGCACTAAAAAGGCTTGAATCCCAGATATCAAAGCAACAATTAGTTTTAACACGGCAAGTACTATAGTAATTAAAAATTAGGAGTTAGAAGTAATATTACCTCCTAACTCCTTTCTCTTAACTTCTTACTCTAGAAGTATAAATCAAATACCTGCATGACCCAAGGCTAAACCTGTCACAAGCATTCCCAAGACTAAGAAAGGTTGGGCACTAGCTTGATATTTCACGTCGTTCTTTAAGGGGTCACGCAAAAAATACATATCTTGGAAGGTGATTTGCGGCAAAATTAATAGTACGAGAATTGCTGCGTACAAATTCTCATGAATACTGACTAGATAAGCCGCAATAAATCCTTGAAATACATCAATCATTACTACACATATCCAGGCCGCAGTGGTGACACCAAACATTACAGGTAGTGATTGTAATCCCAATTGGCGATCGCCTTCTACACTCTTGAAGTCATTAACAATCGCAATCCCCAATCCAGCTAAACTGTAAATCAGGGTGAGAACCATAATTTTCCAATTAAGTTCACCAAACAAAGCGTGCCCTGCCCACCACGGTAAAGCAATATAGCTTGCTCCTAAGGCATAATTTCCTAACCAGCCATTTTGCTTCAGTTTCAGTGGTGGTGCTGAATATATATAGGCAATAAAAGTACCAAATATAGCCAACACTGTGACATTGGGGAAGTCATGACCAGCCCACAAATCCAGCACAAAAGCTAAACCAATACCACAAAGCAATAATACAACTATCTGCGTAATTACCTGGGGTATAGAAATAGCACCAGAGGGAATAGGACGGTAAGGTTCATTAATCGCATCAATTTCGCGATCGTAGAAATCATTAATCGTTTGGGTGTAACCCGTAAGCAAGGGGCCGGAAAGCAACATACAAGCCGCCGCTTTCAAGACATTTTCCAGTGTCCAAGTATAGTTACCAGAAGAAGCTGCACCACAGACTACGCCCCAAATCAGGGGAATCCAGGTGATCGGCTTCATGAGTTGCAACCGGATTTTCCAAATCGAGGTTTCTCCTGGCGCTGCACCTTTCATCCCCAACAGTTGCCTAGTTTTAGAACTGCGATCGGCAACTGCGGTGATGTCTTCGCTGGTATTAACAGCGTCTAGTGCTTCCGCCGGATTAGAATTTGGGGTAATGGGAGAATCAGACATAAGAAGTACTTATGAATAGGGCATAGGGCATAGGGCATAGGGCATGGGGCATAGGGCATGGGGCATAGGGCATGGGGTATTGCTATTTTCCCATGTCTCCCATGTCTCTCCGAAGTTTGCTCAACGGGGGGAACCCCCGCACGCAACTTCTCTCCTTGTCTCCCTTATCCCCAGTTCCCAGTCCCCAATATTTCTAACTTAAAACGAAATGATCAAATAACTATTCTGAAACTTCGCTCCAGTAATGGGTTTACCACTTAGAGAGGGGGGTAGAGAAATATTACGCCGTTGGTCGCCGGCTTCCACTGTTACTTCTGGCCCATACTGGGTTAGCTTGACTTGCTTTTTGTCAAATCCAGGCAGGAATAAGCGTACTTGACGGTTGTGGATATCTATTTCAATGGGTTTGGGAGCTTTTAGAGCTTGCTGTGCAAAGTCTGGTAGGGCATCTATTAGCGATCGCCATTCACCTGTCGGTGCATTAGGCACTACACTAACGGCTAAGGGGCTAAATTCCTCTGTGAGATTGAGGTTTGTCTCGGAAGAGACAAGGATAACGCCGCCAACCGTCACACCAATTTGTTGAGCGCTACCCCATAAATAACGGGTGCTTGCTACCTCAATTGGTTCTGGTGTAGTTACCAAAAAGGCAGCAAAACGCTGCGGATCGGCAAGGGCAGCTTTACCCTTTTCTAAGAAATTGTTAACTTGATTAGTCGGTTGAGAAAAGTTATCTGCTGTCCAATTGAAATTGAACAAGGTGCCAATCAAGGGTTGAATCAATGGTGATTCGGCAATTGTTCTCCCCAAATCAGAGTTAACAAATAATTGCCGAAAGCGTCGGATATACCAACTCAGAGACTCTGGCAATCCCAGCATCCGCAAGCCAGAAGCGTCACCTGTGCCATCGTAGACAATCACATCATATTTGCCGGAAGCATCATATTCACGGATTGCATTCAGAGCCAGGGCGCTATCCATCCCTGGCAACACTACCAATTCTTCACCATAAACGTCTTTAACGATCGGTGTGCGGAGATATTGCGCCTCAAGTTTTTTGACTTCTTGCCAATTGCGTTCTAGGAGTACAGATGATTGGAACTGTACTACTTGCAAATTGGGTGCAATTTCTTGGGGGTCTGATGTTAGGGTAGTTTCCAGCAGAATAGGCAATGCTGGTTCTGCAAGTCCTGCTAGAAGTACGCGCTTGCCTTGGCTAGCCAATAATTTGGCGGCGGCGATCGCAATTTTGGTACGAGCAATGCCGCCTTTGCCCAAAAATGTCAATATCAGAGTCATTACTTGATTTCCACCTTCCCGCCGATGTTGTCAACTCCAACTTAGCACTCGGCAAATATTCTCAGCTTCCGCCTACTGTACGACTTTAATTTCATCTTCAAAAAACCAAGTGGAGTAATTATCTTCAAATTGCACCACTACACCGATACCGTTACCATCGGTGACTTTGTAGCCTAAGACAGTGCCGACTTGTCCTAATCTTTTCACAATGGGGGGAGATACGCGATCGCGCAAACGAAAGACCTTAACCTTCTGTCCGATTTCCATGCCTAGATATAATGCAATAAACCAAGTCTCAGTTTAGCTGAATCCGTGCCTCATCTGTAATACATTTAGGATGATGAGGTAGATGAAAAGATAAAGAAGCAGGGAAGCAGGGGAGAAACGCCAAACACCAATTTACTAAAATAAAATCAACAAGCAGCTATCGAGGCAGAATCCCGTTTGGAACAAGAACCTCAAAGAGCAGAAAGATTGGCAGACTATGTGCGTAGAAGCATTTGCGTAGCGTCTTGTAGAGAGCTGCTTATTGCTAGACATCGCGAGGAATTGACCATAATAATTTGAGTTAATTAATAAAATGCCATGAACACACAAGTTTGATTTCGCATAATTATCAAATTGCCTTATAGTTTATTGATAGTACAATTGCCAAGTTAATTAGGAGAGTATTTTCTATTAATAGCAATTTCAAAAAAGCAAGCTACAGATAGTTTGGTCAAGACGTTCACTGGAAAGTATTGACACTATATTCATCTGTTGCCAAGAGTTTGTAAATTGGTATAATGTTGTATTTCTTGGGTAATCCTAAGGAACTTTCATAGCTAATTAGCTTCATGAATAGCACTTGGATGTGTAGATAGTGAGCGAGGAAGCAGAAATTGCAAAGGGCAATGCGAGGATTTGTACGTCAAGCTGGCAGATTAAGGCGTATTCTACCAGTTGATGAACACTTATGGGGAAAGTTTGACTTACTCAGAACTTTGGTAAAGCGCGATTTAGAAGCGCGATACAAAGGTTCTGTCTTAGGCAATTTATGGCCTTTGCTAAATCAGCTATCACAATTACTTATTTACACATACGTATTTTCAATAGTGTTAAAAGTCAAGTTAACCCTTAAAACTTTACCAGAAAATAACTTTACTTTTGGGTTATGGTTGTTTGCAGGGTTATTACCTTGGATTGCTTTTACAGGAGGACTAATTCAATCTGCTAATTCAGTAGTAGTACAGCCAAATTTAGTGAAGAAGGTGGTTTTTCCCTTAGCTTTGTTACCCTTGGTGCCAATTTTATCTACATTTATTGAAAGTTCTTTTGGCTTAATGGCGTTGATTTTTTTTGTAGCATTAAGCGCCCATACTTTACATACTACTTTGGCGCTGCTACCCTTGGTCTGGTTAACGCAATTATTACTAACGGCAGGGTTGGGTTACTTGACAGCAGGACTAACAGTATTTTTGCGGGATATTCCTCAGACTTTAGGAGTTATCTTAAATATCTGGTTTTATGCAACACCACTTGTATATCCAGCATCTACTATTCCGGAGCAATGGCGGAGTTGGGTGTTTTGGTTAAATCCTATAGCTGCGATCGCAGAAGTTTATCGTGATTTAATTTTAGTCGGGGAGGTTAAACATTGGGGTGAATGGGGAGTTGCTTTTGGGGTTTCAGTTGTTGTGTTTTGTTGTGGATTTTCAATATATAGACGGTTGCGTCCGGCGTTTGCCGATGTGTTGTAAATCTTTTACATCAATCCCATCTTCATATCTTCCGAATTAGTATCCGGAAGGGTGGTGATTAGGAAGTTGTAAATCTTTTACATCAATCCCATCTTCATATCAGCTATAAGGTACACAATCATCTGATGCGATAAAATGCCAAAAATGATGTGATGACTTGGTTGATATTTTCTGATATGTTGTCCATTTTTTAAGATTTGCTAGTGGTAAGTGTGCGCTGCTATGGGTGATGAGATTGCAATTTCGCTGAAAAATGTATCAAAGTGCTACAAGCGTTATGCTCGTCCTATAGATCGGCTAAAAGAAATTTTACTACCGAAAAATACTCATTTTCAAGAGTTTTGGGCTTTAAACAATATTAACTTAGAACTTTACCAAGGTGAAACTTTAGGGATTATTGGACAAAATGGCTCTGGCAAAAGTACGCTATTACAAATTATTGCTAGAACGCTCACACCCACTACAGGAGAAGTAATGGTAAATGGGCGAGTTTCAGCCTTGCTGGAATTAGGTAGTGGTTTTAATCCGGAATTTACAGGACGGCAAAATGTATTTTTTAATGGTCAAATTCTAGGACTAAATAGAGAAGAGATAGAAATTAAATTTAATGAAATAGAAAAATTTGCTGATATTGGAAGTTTTATTGACCAGCCTGTAAAAACTTATTCAAGTGGGATGTTTGTTCGGCTGGCATTTGCCGTCGCTGTGAGTGTTAATCCAGAAATTCTCATAGTAGATGAAGCACTAGCAGTAGGAGATATTTATTTCCAACAAAAATGTTATGAGCGAATTAGAAATTTGAAAGATATAGGAACAACTCTTTTATTTGTTTCCCATGATTCGACAGCTATACATAAACTTTGTAATAGAGCTTTACTATTAGAAACAGGAAAATTAATTTTAGATGCAAAACCAAAGCAAATAATTGATTTATATGAAGCTAAACTTTTGCAAAAAAATGATATACAACCAGATGCAGTCAAAATAAACATTCTCTCAGAAGAGGGTTCTAATAAATACAATGAAGATTCCTCTGACAATTCTATTGATGAAGTAGTAATTAATGCACCAGATGTTAATATTAAGTTTGTAAGATTTTTGGACGAGCTAGGAGAAGAAATAGTAGTTAGTATTAGTGAGCAACTATTGCAATTATCTATAGGAATTTTATTTTCAAAATCTTATGACGATCCACATATTGGATTTAAAATCCGGGAGAAAACAGGCGAGGTTATTTTTGAAACTAATACCTGGTGTATGGGAAAAGAAATCGGTCGAATAGAAAGCGGTACTTTATTAGAAGTTTGCTTTAAATTTTATATACCTTTAATGGAGGGCGAATACACAATTACATTTGGAGTTGCTGATAGTGTAATTGGAGATAGTACTTTTGAACGTACTTTAATTTATGCTCATAATATCTCTATATTGAAAGTATTAAAAAATCCAAATTCTATACGTTGGTCAGGCATTATAAATCTTTCTCCCACAATTTCTATTGATAAACAGACTTATGTTTGATTCTATAATTCAGCAGGCAAAACAAACAGAGTATGACTTCAGGAAAACTGCTAATCCAGATGATCCACTTGCACATCTGTTTAATGACTGGTTTGACTACTACAAACTAAAGTGGGCGATCGCGCACGTTCTAAAACCCGCTAATATCCTAGAGATAGGAGTCCGTTATGGGTATTCCGCTGCTGCTTTTCTTCATGGATATTCATCTGCTAAATATGTTGGTATCGACTTAGATACAGATTCCTACGGCGGTGTCAAAGGTGCAATTAACTGGGCTAAAAATATTACTCAGCAATTTAGCACAGAATATATTATTTCTGATACACAGGCTATGAGCTGCTTGCCTGGAAATTTATATGATCTGATTCATGTTGATGGACAACAAGATGGAGATGGTTCCTTTCATGATTTAGAACTTGCCATTAAGCAGTCACGCTATGTTCTGGTAGATGGATATCTCTGGACAAGACAGAATTTTATGGCAGTTAGTGATTTTTTATTCACATACTCTAATTTGCTTGATTGGTACGGCGTTATACCTGGGTATGCAGGAGAATTATTAATCAAAGTTTCTCCTAATTATTTAAATAATTTTATTCATAAGCTCGATATTCAAGGTACATCTAGTACAGATATTCGTGATACTTACACTAAAGAATATTACACACAAGATTGTGGCGGGTTTGATTCATACAAAATACATCAAGGTAAAAGGTTAGAAGACTCTAGATTGCGGGCAGTTGCCACTATTGCTAGTGTGAAAAAATCGGGTAGAGTCTTAGATATTGCTTGCGGAAGAGGTGAACTAACCTACCATTTTGCCAAGCAAGGATTTTCTGTAACAGCTATTGACTATGCTCAAAGTGCTATTGACTTAGCAGAAAAATGCTTTGTAGAGGAAGACGATTTAAAAAAGAATGTAGAATTTTTATGTGAAAATATATGTAATTTATCCTTTCCCAAAGAGTATGATTTAGCAGTAGCATCTGACATCATTGAACACTTATCATTTGCCGAAGTAGAGTTACTATACAGCAAAATTTCTCAAGCCCTCAATATAGATGGTTTATTTGTAATACATACATTTCCTAACCTTTGGTACTATCAGTATGAGTACAAAAGAAAAAGAAGGACTGCTGCATCTGTAGGTGCTTATTTACCAGTACAGCCACGCACAAGGTATGAAATGTTGATGCATATCAATGAACAGTCTCCTCGGGTTTTGAAAAAGCAACTGGCTAAACACTTTGAACATGTATTAGTTTGGTTTGGGGAGCCGAGCAATCCAGGAGGGAGCTTGGTTAATAAATATTCAAAACAAGCAGTCCGTTCTGCAACTAGCTTATTTGCTATTGCTGCTCATAAACCCATAAATAAAAGTGAGTTAAAGGATCGGCTACAAATGTATTCTTTACCACACCAGCTAGCTGAGAAACTAAAATTAGTTGTGACAGATTACCCTGATAACATAATTATCAGCAACGAATTTGAAGTATCTATAGAGTTGACGAATAATACTGGTTTTATTATTAATAGCTCTTTCCCTAATCCAGTTCACATTAGTTATCATTGGATGAATGAACAAGGAACAAATAATATTATATTTGATGGAGAAAGAACAGTAATTTTCCCACCGCTAGAGCCAATATCAAAAAACTCATATACAGCAAAAATTAAAATACCTCAGGAAAGTGGTAATTATATTCTTAGAATAACTCTTGTACAAGAGAATGTGCGTTGGTTTGATCAAGAACCTATAAACTTAAAACAGGATATTCCTATAACAGTCAATTTAAAATCACCAATTTAATCAGGTAGTTTATGAAATAAATTTTGAGAAATAATCTTGAATAAATTCGTGAGCATAACTATATTATATTAAAATAGATTTCAGTTTAGATAATCATAAAATAACAAGTCAAATGCCGTTGATTAACAACTTAAAAGATTTATTAAATAATGCAGAGTTAAGAGCGCGTCCTCGGACACAATGGCCTGAAAAATTAAATTTTTTTCCTTTTAATTTAAGCTTAAAATTACAAAATTTTATTTTAAAATGTATAAATTTTCTCTTTCGAGATCAAAGAGAAGTTAACTTTAATTTAATTATAGCCTTGCGAGAATCTGTAGCGCTTAATCAACAGCTAATAGAACAAATAGCTACATTAAAGACACAAATGGATGAACGCTTGAATGTAGTAAGTAGCCAAATACAACGCATAGATGAAAATATAGCATCTGTGAATACTCGCATTAAGAGGCAGAAAGAGGAGCATATTATCAACGAAAGTTACCTCAAAAATGATTTAATACAGCAGAAACGTTTGATTACGATGTTTCTAGAAGAATCAAAAAAACGTTTGCCAGAACCTTTTAGTCAAGAGCAGCTACAAAGTTTTGTCAATGAAGACCAACATTTATTAGATGGATTCTATGTGGCTTTTGAAGATGAATTCCGCGGTAAGCGAGAGGAGATCCTCAATCGCTTAAAAGTTTATTTGCCCTTGATTGAAAAAACAAAAGTTGGGAACCCAGACTCCCCTATTTTAGATGTAGGATGTGGACGAGGTGAGTGGTTAGAGTTGTTACAAGAATCCGGATATACAGCTAAAGGACTAGATATTAATACAGTCATGGTAGAGCAATCTCGTTCTAGAGGGTTTGATGTCATAGAAGCAGATGTCATGCATTATTTGCAATCTCTGCCAGATAGTAGTTTGGGCGCTGTAACCGGTTTTCATATTATAGAGCATCTAAATTTTCCTATATTAATGAAATTTATTAGTGAAGTAGTCAGAACACTTAAGCCTGGAGGATTAGCTGTTTTTGAAACGCCTAATCCTCAAAATATTTTGGTTGGTAGTTGTAACTTCTATTTTGACCCAACTCATCATCATCCATTACCTAGTGCCTTGACTAAATTTATGCTTGAGATGCAAGGTTTATCTGAGGTCAGAGTTATAGACCTTCACCCTTACCCAGAAACTGATAAAGTGGGTGGTTGTGAGCTAGCTGAAAAATTTAACAATTACTTTTATGGGCCACAAGATTATGCAGTTGTGGGATATAAGCTATAAATTTAGAAAATAGAATAGGCTAAGTGACAATATGAGTGAAATACAATCATCCTTAAGGATTGCCATAGACCTCACTCCCTTACGCTCCGGAGGAGAGAATGGAGGAGCCAAGGTTTTAATTTTGACCCTACTCAAACAATTTCAAAAATTAGCTCCTCATCATAGTTTTTTACTCCTGACAGCACCTTGGAATCACTCAGAGCTATTACAATACGAAACTAACAATACAGAATGCTTGTTAATCCCTGATTTAACTGATATTCCAAAACCAACGAAATCGGGATTATTCTATAAACTGCTGCGAAAACTATCCAATAAAATCAGCCTAAAACTAATTAAATCTATCAACTCTAGTAGTTTTTTAAAAAAACATAATATTAATTTACTATTTTGTCCTTTTTCTGCACCAACATATGCTGACAAGGATATTCCGTTAGTAGCTATTGCTTATGATTTACAACATCTAGATTACAAATTTTTCTTTACTCATCAAGAACAACAACATCGCACAAAATTTATAGATGAACTACTTCAAAAATCCCAAAAAGTCATTTGTATTTCAGAGTTTACACGTCAATCTTTTATTAAATATTTTCAAGCTCCTCAGGAAAAATTTGCTGTTATCCCTATTTCTATTCATGAACGATTATCAAAATTAAATGAAAACACAGTCAGTGAAAATCTAATAAATCTAGGTTTGGCAGAACGAAAATATATTTTTTACCCAGCTAACTATTGGCCACACAAAAACCATCGTATGCTATTAACAGCTTATGAAATATACAAAAAACAGTTACCAGATGGATGTTTATATTTGGTATTTACAGGAGCATTGGAAGATGAACAAAACCAATTAAAGGAAGCAGCCAAAGTGATGGGACTTAGTGAAAATGTAAAATTTTTGGGTTATTTGAACGATGAAGCACTAACATCTATTTGGCAAGGTTGCGAATGTTTAGTTTTTCCTTCTTTATATGAAGGTTTTGGCATTCCTGTTTTAGAAGGTATGGCATTTGGTAAACCAGTATTGTCTAGTAATGCCGCAAGTTTACCAGAGGTCGGCGGAGATGCAGTTCTCTATTTTGATCCTCGAAAACCGCATGAAATAGCATCATGCTTGCTGAGCATTAGCAACAATAAATTATTAAGTGAAGAACTAGTTAATAAAGGATATCAACGATTAAAGCTATTTGATGGGGAAAAAATGGCTTCCCAATATCTGAAAATATTTGAGACAGAAGCTCTCAATCAGAAAACATCAATTCAAACATCTATTTCTGGTATTTATGATGATGGCTGGTCAGCACCTGAGTTTAATATTTCTATAGAACCAGGATCTCTAGGGCGAACTCTAGAGATTGTTGTTGAGACTCCCTCATTTTATCCAGCCTCGAAAGCGAGGATAAAATTACAGGCAAAAGGGAAGAAAGCATCTTACACATGCATTCGGGGTGCATCGCAAAAAATTGTTTGGCCAGTTTTACCTACAGGTGAAGAGATTACTGTACAGATTGTCCCTGGCTTTCAGCCCAGTCAACTGAATCTTAACTCAGATCAGCGCCAACTTGGGCTAATTATACGCGATTGTCGTCTCAAGTTAGCTGATGGCGAATTTAGTTCAATTTTTGCTTTAGAGAGTGTGGTGTGAATTTAAAATTTAGCGTTATTACACCTTCTTTTTGTCAAGGTCGTTTTATAGAGAGAACTATACAGAGTGTATTGTCTCAAAAATCGCCAGACATAGAAATCGAGTATGTAATCTGTGATGGTGGTAGCACAGATGAGACTATAGAAATTTTGCAGCTTTATGATGACTACCTACGCTGGATATCAGAACCCGATAATGGACAAGCTGATGCCGTAAATAAAGGTCTTGCTATGACATCAGGCGAGATAATTGCTTGGATTAATTCTGATGATATATATTACCCAAGAACTTTTGAGGTCATTAAAGAAATTTTTGAATCTCATCCCGATGTCCAAGTTATATATGGTGATGCTGATCACATTGATAAACAAGACGTATTTATTGAAGCTTACCCAACAGAAGCTTGGAATTATCAACGTTTAATAGAAATTTGCTTTTTGTGTCAGCCAGCAGTATTCTTTCGCCGCAATCTAGTTGATAAGTATGGCAATTTAGATGATTCTCTAAAGTACTGTATGGACTATGAATTGTGGCTGCGCTATGGTCAACATACCGCATTTTATTACCTACCGCGCAAGCTGGCTGGCTCGCGCCTATATCAAGATAATAAGACACTTGGTCAGCGAATAGCTGTTCATTATGAAATAAATAATATGATGTATTCCAAATTTAGAAATGTACCAGATAAATGGATTTTTGCTTATGCACATGTGAATGTAGAAGAGACATTAAAGTTAGACAGAAACGACCCTATTCAAAATACTAAATTTGTTTATGCCTTAATTTATAATAGTTTATGGTCATTTTATCACTGGAAAAAGTTAATTTCAATTAATGCATCAGCCAAAATAATTTGGTGGTTAATTGCTACAAATATCTTTATAATTAAAAATTTACCTTTATTTTTAAAAAGCTTATGAAAATCGGTTTTGATATTAGCCAAACTGGAAAAGCTAAGGCAGGCTGTGGATATTTTGCTGCCAGTCTGATCCAAAAATTAATAGAAGAATACGATAATAATGATTATCTACTTTATTCAGCATTTGGTAAGACTTTCTGGGACCCAGAACATGGAAAAAGCACGTGCCGCTTTTATAAAAGTAATTGTACTCATTTATTAGATAATTTATCGCATCAAGATTATCTAGCTTTTTGGAGCGCTACCAAATCAATAGATGAAGGAAAATTGGGTAACCCAGATATTGTTCATGCGAACAACTTCTCATGTCCCCATTTAACTTTTGCCCGTCTTGTTTATAGTTTACATGATCTGAGCTTTATTGATTATCCAGAGTATACTTCTGAAGAAAATCGATGGAATTGCTTTAATGGTGTCTTTGATGCCGCAATACGAGCTGATCTAATTATTGCTATTTCTGAATATTCTAGACAACGATTTTTAGAAATATTTCCACACTTTCCTGTAGAACGAACTCGTGTAGTCTACTTAGGAAGTCGTTTTGAGGATGGTGGTGACGAAAAACCAGTAGCTGTTTTGGAACCTAATAATTTTTGGCTTTCAGTAGGTACTTTAGAACCTAGGAAAAATTTACGCCGCACTTTGCGTGCTTATAAGCAATATGTTGATATTAATCCTGACTCTAAACCTTTGATTTTGGTAGGAGGACAAGGGTGGTTAGAAGACGACCTTGATCAGTTTATTACGAATATAGGATTGACTAAGCGTATTATTAGGCTAGGTTATGTAGATGACCCTACACTAAAATGGCTATATAAAAATTGTTGGGCGTTTATTTATCCATCTATTTATGAAGGTTTTGGATTACCTGTTTTGGAGGCTATGAGTCTTGGTACGGCTGTACTGACTTCTAATACTACAAGCTTACCAGAAGTGGGTGGAGGTGCAGTTTTATATGTAGACCCCACAAATGAAGCTGATATTTTGGCAGGATTTACAAAACTGAATGATGGCAAGTTACGTGAGATTTTAAAAGTAAATGCTCAAACGCAAGCAAGTAAATTTTCTTGGATGAAAGCCGCAACACAAGTAACTCAAGCATATATAGATGTTTTAAATATGCCGAAAAAAATCTTGAAATGATAGTGATTAGACGCAACAGTATTGATTATTTTTATATAAAATTAATATAATCTCTATGCCTGCTGTGGTATCACCTATACTCACGAATCGCCTCGACGGGGTACAGAATTCGTGTTTCGCAAAATTACACACACAGTCGCTCAAATCAAACTCGGTCTGGCAAATGAACTAAAATTAGGCAACTTAGAAGCCTGTCGTGACTGGTGTTATGCCAAAGATGCTTTTTACGCCATGTGGCTGATGTTACAACAAGAGCAACCGAACGACTACATTATTGCTAGCGGCGAAACTCACTCTGTCAGAGAACTTGTTGAATGTGCCTTCAACTGTGTTGGTCTCAATTGGCAAGATTATGTTTCAGTTGACCTAGCATTCTACCGCCCTGATGAACCTATACAGTTGATCGGTTGCATTGATAAAATCAAGACCGCTATAGGTTGGCAGCCTCAAAACTCCTTTGAGCAATTAGTTGAGTCAATGATTGATTCCGATATGAAAAAATTGAGTAAAAACGGAGCCTGAAAGTTTTTATGCTAAAAATATTAGTTGATGCCACCCCAGTAGATGCAAAACCTAGTGGAGTAGGCTTTTATGTGGCAAATTTAATCAGTTCACTTGATGTTCTACAAGCAGAAGAAAATTTTCAGTTAGAAGTAATTTATCAACCAGGTTTTAAAAAGTGGTTAAAGCGAGACTTTATTGTTCCCGAATCATTAAATAATTATTCTCAGTTACACCTATTGCCTTTACCAATAAAGCTGTCTGATCTGTTATTAAGATTTAATTTTAAACCTAGCCTATCTTATTTTGAAAAATATTTTGGTTATCCAGATATATTACATGGTACAAATTACAATGTTTATCCCTGTAGCCAAAGTTTAAAGGTGATGAATATATATGATTTAACTTTTATTAAATATCCTAATTATATAGACTCTGTTGTCAAAACCTATACGGAACGTGTTAAACAGTGCTTACAGTGGACAGACCTAATTTTAACAATTTCTGAAAGTTCTAAAAGAGATATTATTGAATATTTGCAAGTAGAACCCCAAAAAGTCTATGTTACACCTTTAGCTAGTCGCTATTATCCTGATTACTTGTCAGATGAAACTACTCAGGCTCTAGAAGCAGAAGTTAAATATGATTTTTCGCAACCATATTTGCTGTTTGTCAGTACTATAGAACCACGGAAAAATATTAATGCTATTATCTCAGCCTTTAATTTTTTAAAAGAAAAAAATAAAATTGAGCATCAATTAGTATTGATTGGCAAAAAAGGATGGCGTTATGAATCAATATTCTCAGCTATTGAAAGTTCTCCGTGGAGAAAGCAAATTCATCATCTTGACTATTTATCTAATGAATTAGTGGCATTATTTTATGCAAAAGCCGATGTTTTCGTTTATCCTTCTCACTATGAAGGATTCGGTCTACCTGTATTAGAAGCAATGACCTTGGGCGCACCTGTTGTCTCTGCTAATACTTCGTCAATACCAGAAGTTACAGGAACAGCTGCTCTCCTCATTGACCCCGATGAACCGATGCAATTAGCTGAAGCTATTCTCAAAGTCATTAGCGATTCTCAGTTACGCCAAGAGTTAATTACGCTAGGTAAAGAAAGGGCAAAGTTATTTTCTTGGGAAAAAACTGCGAAAGAAACATTAAAGGCTTATCGGGGCATTATGTAATGAATATGGTAGATAATGCCTTATCTGATAAATTAATAATTAATCTCTCTATTATCTTTTCTCAATCAACAGGTATAAGTAATTATACAAAAAATATTTTCCATTATTTAAAAATTCTAAATCCAACATTATTAACTCCCAAAAATTACCCTGAATTCAACTGCTATCTAGTCCCAGATAATCTTACTCCTGCTCAAGGCACAAAAGGTCATTTCCGCCGCCTAATATGGACACAATTTCAAATACCGCAAATTTATAAAAAGCTAAAATCCCAACTTTTATTTTCTCCTGTACCGGAAGCACCACTATATACAAATTGTCGTTTTGTTGTCATGTTTCACGACTTGATACCATTGCGCTTTCCCAGACGATTTTCGCCTCTAATACCCTACCATCGCTACTACACACCCCAAGTTCTTAGCCAAGCACAACATATTATCTGCAATTCCCACGCTACAGCTAAAGACATCATCGACTTTTACCAAATTCCTAGTAGCAAAATTACACCAATTCTCCTCGCCTACGATCGCACTCACTTCCAACCGCTGAATTTACCCATCCGCAACTACTTTCTCTACATTGGCCGCCAAGATGCTTATAAAAATGTCCAGCGATTGATTAGCGCCTTTGCTGCATTACCTAATTGCAAAGACTACGAACTTTGGTTAGTAGGGCCTAGCGATCGCCGTTATACTCCAACTTTACAAGCGCAAGTTGCAGAACTGGGTATAACTAATCAGGTGAAATTTCTGGACTATGTAGCGTATAGCGAATTACCAACAATTATTAATGGTGCGATCGCACTTGTCTTTCCTAGTCTCTGGGAAGGCTTTGGCTTACCTGTCTTAGAAGCAATGGCCTGCGGTACTCCTGTCATCACTTCCAATATCTCATCCCTTCCAGAAGTAGCTGGTGATGCAGCGATTCTGATTAATCCCTACAATACAGAGGAAATCACAGCAGCTATGCAAGCTATTGCAAATGATTCAAGTTTGCGATCGCATCTTTCCACCCAAGGTATTGCAAGAGCAAATCAATTTAGCTGGGAAAAAACAGGACTTGCTACCGCCGAAGTTTTATCTCGCTATCTGTGAGTGCTAGGCTAAAGTAAACTTGCTCAATATTTATCCAATAACTCTTATGATTGTGCAAACTCCCCCTCGCCTATATTCTATTGGGGAATACTTAACGCTTGAAGAGAGTGCGGAGTACCGCAGCGAATACCGTAATGGGGAAATTGTGCCAATGACTGGAGGCTCGATTAATCATAATCAAATTATTATCAACTTAATAATTGCTCTCGGACTTGCTCTACAACAACAAAATTATCTCGTCTACACTAGCGACTTGCGCTTGTGGATTCCTCGTTATGGGGAATACACATATCCAGATATACTAATTATCAAAGATGAACCTATATTTCAAGAAGGACGCACCGACACAGTTATAAATCCCAGTATTATTTTTGAGATACTGTCTAAATCTACTCGTAGTAGAGATAGAGGTGATAAATTTACTTATTACCGTTCAATTTCCGAATTCCAAGAATATATTTTAATTGACCAATATCAATTTCATATTGAACAATTTGGCAAAACCCCAGAAGGTCACTGGCTATTTAAAGAATCCGACGATGAAGATGGAGTTTTAACTTTAGCCTCAGCAAACTGCCAAATTCCCCATCGCCAGATTTACGAACGAGTCAACTTTAAGCAAAAGGATGAAGTATGAAGGCTAAAGGATGAAAAAAGATTTCACACTTTATCCTTCCTAATCTGCGCCTAAAAAACAGCACAAGAGCAAGGCATACTATTCTTTTGAACGCCAGTTGCTACAACGCGGGAAACCCAACGGACAGTGACGCTCCTACGTCGCTACCGCTACGCTAACGCTCAAGTCGGGAAACCCGCCCACGCGACTGTCCTCCGCAACGCACTGGCTCCTTTTGAGACGCGATTAATCGCGTCTCTCCGACTTTTGACTTCCCCGCAGGGGTTAAGGTGTTCCGACTGCCCCAGAGTAAATCAAACCCCTTTGCATATCTAGGGTTACAATTGCCCCATCTCGAATTACTTGTGTCGCCTTCTTCACACCCACAATTACTGGTACACCTAGACGCAGGGCAATTATTGCTGCATGGCTGGTGAGACTTTCTTCTTCTGTAATAATTCCCGCAGCTTTGCGAATCGCTTCGACAAAATCGGCAGTGGTGCGGGGAGCCACTAAAATATCTCCAGCATGAAAGTGATTTGCATCCATACCCGTATGGGCGACTCTAGCGCGTCCACTTACAGAACCTTGCCCCAGTCCAATTCCCTGGCCGAGAATTGCAGTTACGACTTCAACTTTAATTAAATCTGTCGAGCCAGAAATCCCTTGAAGTGTACCGGCTGTCATCACCACCAAATCGCCCTCAGTTAGTAATTTACTCTCCTGAGCAACATTGATAGCAGCTTGAAAAGTCTGTCCAGTAGAAGGTAGTTCTAGCACTAACAGCGGTTTTACTCCCCAGACCATTTGTAATTGTCGTGCTACATTGACATGGGGTGTAATTGCCAAAATTGGTGTCCGGGGACGGAATTTGGAGACATTTCTCGCTGTTGCCCCAGTTTGGGTTAAGGTCATAATTGCGGCTGCACCTAGCTGTTCGGCAATTTGCCCTACAGCTTGACTAATGGCGTTAGGAATGGAACGTCTAGTATCTCTCAACTGACGGGTGGAGTGTTCCGCTTCTTCCTGTTCAATGCGCTCGGCAATTCTGGCCATAGTTGCTACAGCTTCTACCGGGTAACTACCCACAGCCGTCTCATTAGAAAGCATCACTGCATCTGTGCCGTCTAAAATCGCGTTTGCCACATCCGACACCTCGGCACGCGTAGGACGGGGGTTACTCACCATGCTGTCTAACATTTGGGTGGCGGTAATGATGGGAATCCCCATTCGGTTTGCTGTCGCAATTAGCCGCTTTTGCAGAACAGGCACATCCTCAGCTGGCAGTTCTACCCCTAAATCACCTCTAGCAACCATTACGCCATCACACAAAGCCAGAACAGCTTCCATTTGTTCAATGGCTTCATGCTTTTCAATTTTGGCAACTACTGGCACATTTTTACCTGTGCTGGAAATTAGCTCTTTAATTTCGATCAGATCCTGGGGATTACGGACAAAAGACAGTGCTACCCAGTCTACACCCTGATCTAGACCAAACATTAGATCCTCTCGGTCTTTGTCGGTCATTGCTTTAATCGAAAGGTAAACTCCGGGAAAGTTGACACCTTTATTGTTAGAAAGTTTACCAGGTACGGTGATGCGACAATGCAAATCACCTTTATCGCGGTTAATCTCCTCAACTAGCATTTCAACTCGCCCATCATCAAGGAGAATTTTTGCGCCAACTGGGACTTCTTCGGACAAGTAGTCGTAGGTAACACAGCTAATTTCCTCTGTGCCAATTACCGGACGATTTGTTAAGGTAAAGCGATCGCCTTTCGCTACAACTATAGAACCATTTTCAAACCGCCCCAAGCGAATTTTTGGCCCTTGCAAGTCTTGGAGAATTGCCACTGGCTGATTTAGTTCAAAAGCAGTTTGCCGAATTAAGCGGATACTACGCTGATGGTCGGCATGAGTCCCGTGGGAAAAGTTTAGCCTTAGTGTTGTTGCTCCCGCTTCAATAATTGCCTTGAGCATTTCTGGACTGCTAGTAGCAGGCCCAATCGTAGCGACAATTTTTGTGCGGCGTAGAGAATCTCTTAATTGCATAGGGGCTGATTCTAGGATCTATCTAGGAAACCATCGTAAATTAAAGGGTATTTCTATTTCCGTCACTGCGATATCAATACAGATAGGCAGCAAGTAGAAAGGAGGGAATAAAGGCTAGGACATAGCGCGAAATCAAAAGTCAAAAACCTTTGCTTCTGGGCTTTGGCGCTGTCTTGCATAGTATATGTATTTCCGCCCAGCTGCATTAGTCTGAGCTACAAGAGACTCTATCTAGCGTGGCGGTTTTGGGAACTGGGATAGACTAGACATCGTACACTAAACTTGGTTACATCCTTCCCAAGGAAGATATTCTGCCATCTCATCCTTAGCAATTGCTACACCCCAATTAATGCTGAAGACTCAAGTCCCGTCTGGAATCATATCGTATTTATCGATACAATCAGCCAATTTGCTGCTAAAGCTTGCTATACAAAATTTTATAAAAGTTTATTATTTACTAATCTTTGTCGTATATTCGTAATGTTTGATAAAGAAGGAGATCAGAATGCTCACGTCGGAGGCAAAGAAGCCACTGACAGTCCCACCCAAGGAATTTTTAGCACCTCCCGGTGATTTTAATCCGACAATGCTGCTGTTTTTTGCAGCAGTGACGATGCTAGTTTTATCTAACTTTGGTTACTGGCTGTGGGAATGGCCGCACTGGCTATGCTTTGGTGTTAATACTCTCGCCTTGCACTGTTCTGGGACGGTGATTCACGATGCTTGCCATCAATCTGCCCATCGCAACCGAGTTATCAATGCGATGTTAGGGCATGGTAGTGCGCTGATGCTAGCTTTTGCGTTTCCGGTATTTACGCGAGTGCATTTACAGCATCATGGCCATGTCAATCATCCCAAGGATGACCCAGATCATTATGTCTCGACTGGTGGGCCGCTGTGGCTGATTGCAGTGCGGTTTTTGTACCATGAGGTATTTTTCTTTCAACGGCAACTGTGGCGTAAATATGAGCTATTGGAATGGTTCCTCAGCCGCTTGATTGTGGGTGTAATTGTTTATATCTCAGTTCAGTACGGCTTTTTGGGTTATATTCTCAATTTTTGGTTTATACCAGCTTTTTTGGTAGGAATAGCATTGGGATTATTCTTTGATTATCTGCCACACCGTCCCTTTGTGGAACGCGATCGCTGGAAAAATGCTCGCGTCTACCCTAACCCAATTCTCAATATCTTGATTTTGGGGCAGAATTACCACCTAATTCATCATTTATGGCCATCAATTCCCTGGTACAATTACCAACCCACCTATTATTTGATGAAACCACTGTTAGATGAAAAAGGTTGTTACCAAACTTCAGGATTATTACAAAAGAAAGATTTTTTTGAGTTTGTTTACGACATTTTTTTAGGAATTAGGTTTCATAACCACAAATAAACTGAGAATTAACAAAATATGGCAGAAAAACTAATGGTTAGTCGTCTTTTATCACGCTATTAACCATTAGCTAAGTTTAATAGCTTTTTGCCTATTGGCGTACTTTGAAGCTTTCTATAGTGTGTTTCAAGTAGGGATACAATAAATTATTATCAATTAGGTTGTTGTGGAGAAAACCCATGAACCGCAAACCCTACCCAGCAGAATTGGCAGATAACGCAAAAATGAAAATTTGGATATGGAGTGCTGTTGCGCTTCTAATTACTAATTTTGTTGTAGTTGGGATTGTAGCGTTTTTGATCCATAGAGATAGTGTGCAATCTAATCCTCAGCCATCAGCTGCCCAACAAAGGCAACTATAATCACAGTCTTAACGAGATTCCTTTGGCAGTTGCAGTCGCAAATCTTGGACTTGAGGAGATGGAGCAACTATCTGCACAGACCAGTAGCTGATAATCATTAAAACTAGTCCAGAAAATACGCCTACTGCTAAACCAATCAGCAAAGCAGATTTTTTCGGAGCCGCAGAAATAGTAGTACTGCTTGTTTGGTTACTATGATAATTCTGAGCCGATGAAGGCGTTTGAGAATCTTCTATTATCTCGTAAATACTGGTTGGTGGTAACAGAGTTTCCGATAGGTTAGTATCGCTAGGGTCTTTGTCTGTGAATGCTGGAGACAAAGCCGACTCTTGCTTTAGCGTATATAAATTGGTTAGTGCTAATAATGCTTCTTTTGCTGATTTATATCGGTCTTGAAAGTGGTAGCACACCATTTTATTAAGTACTGCGGCTAGCCCACTACTAACTTGTGCCAAGTGTTGCCAGATAATCTCACCTGTATGAGAATCTTCTGGTAATTGTGTTGGATGTACTCCTGTTAGCGCTTGAATGCCAATCATACCAAGAGCATAGATATCACTATTCAGGCGTGGTTTCCCTCGCTGTTGCTCATTCGGCATATAGCCAGGTGTACCGATCGCAATGGTAGTATATTGTTCAATAGGAGTAAAAATGGCTGTTTTTTCGGTATTTCTAATTAATTGCTGCCAAATTGGTTTAACAGCCCCAAAATCAATCAAAATTAACCGATTATCCAGCTTACGTCTAATTATATTGTTCGGTTTAACATCTCGATGAATTAGCCCATGACTGTGAACAAAATTCAAGATGCTCAAGATTTCCTGCAACAGTTGAATCACTTTGCTTTCAGTCCAGCAGTCACCAGGCGACAGTTCCGCACTCAGGGGATGTCCTTCAATAAATTCTTGTACCAAGTAGAACTCTAGATTTTCTTCAAAATTAGCTACAAGATGAGGTACTAAGTCATAATGGCTGAGTTTTTTTAGGGAATCTACTTCTCTGGTAAATAGCCGCCTGCGTATTTCTAGCGGGATAGAGTATTTACTACTAGGTAAAAAATGTTTGACGACGCGGTTGGGTTGATTGGGGAAGTAGGTGTCTTGGGCCCTGTAGGTTTGACAAAACGCTCCTTGACTCAAAACTTCAACAACCTGGTAACGATCCCCTAGTAACTTGCTGCTTAACATGTTACGGTTTCTCTAAAGGCTGTATTTAAGTAATCTTACTTAAAAAATCTCTTTATAGACATCCATATAAAGTTTTATTCAAGAATTAACCGTAATTTACCGGAATTCTTATCTAAAATTTGATGAAGAGTACATTTAGCAGTTGCAATAAGATTAGAAAATAAATTAAATAAGCATTCGGCGATAGGATTAACCTCAGTCTTGATTCTATCTTAACTAAATACTGACTAAACTACAGGAAGAGCAGAAAGATGACTAATGATAGCAGGAAAAGCGTCCCCCTGAGCCAAGACGCTGTACAGATGATCAGAGGTCTGATTATTGGTGAACTGGTGACAGTTGCAATTATTGGTGGATTGTGGTTATGGCTGAGACCTCGCCTTCAAATCGATAACGGTGCTTTCTCTTCTGCTGGTCGAGGTACAACAACTACCTCTGCTCTTGCTACTTCTAACTTTAATACTGTAAAAAATCTTCCCATAGGCTCATTTAACTACGGTGGTAGCACAGCTTGGGTACCAATCAGGCAACTGGTAGATTCTCAGATCCAGGTGACTCGTCCGGAGCTACAGTTGCGTTACGTAAATCCCGCTAGCACTAGCCCTGGTTCTGGCTCTGGTATTCGGATGCTACTTGATGGGAAACTAGATTTTACCCAGTCTTCTCGCCCCCTTACTGATGAAGAAAAAAATCTCGCTCAACAGCGAGGCTTTGTACTTGAGGAACGTCAAGTTGGGATTGATGGCGTAGCAGCCGTAGTCAACCCAGCGCTAAAAGTTCCAGGCTTAACTGTGGAGCAATTGCAAAAGATTTATTTAGGAGAAATTACTAACTGGAAACAGGTAGGTGGCCCCGATATTCCGATAACACCGTTCTCTCAAAATCCAGAAAACGCAGATGTGGTATTAATCTCTGGCAAGCAGATATTAGACAAGCAAGCGCTTGGCTCGAATGTGCAGTATGTTTACTCTACAACAGAGGCGCTGCGTCGTGTTAACAAAACGCCAGGTGGTCTGTATTATGCTTCGGCACGGGGGATAGTGCATCAATGTTTGGTCAAGCCTCTACCCTTGGGTGTTACTTCGGCACAACTAATTCCGCCCTACCGGGAACCTCTAGTACCAGTAAATGAATGTCCACAAAAGCGTAATCAGCTGAATACAGAAGCGATCAAAAATGGTAGTTATCCTGCGATCGCTAAATTGTTTGTCATTATTAAACAAAACAATGGTAAGGAACAACAAGTTGGGGAAGCCTACACTAGACTGTTAGCCACTGAGCAGGGGAAAAAAGCGATTGAGCAAGCAGGGTTAATCCCAGAAATTAGTCAGCAGTCAGTAGCAAGGGGACAAGGGAGATGAGGGAGATGGAGGACATGAGGAAACAGATGAGAAATGGCTGTTCCCTATCTTCAAGCTATCAATCACCGAATTTTAGATTTTGGATTTTGGATTGTTGGCGTAGCCTCTCCGTCAGGAGAAGATTCAAAATCCAAAATTTAAAAAGGTCTGTCCCTTGCGCGTCCCGTAGGGAGAGCAAGCGAATTTAAACGCGAGAATAAATCTAAAATTACTTGACAGAGCCAATGACTTTAGGCATGGGGTCAATCTAAAATCTAAAATCCAAAATTGATTGACGGGAAAAACCCACAACCAGAGGTAAAAATCCTTATTACCCTGTTCCTTGTTGCTTTTTTTCAAGCTAGCACTATTCAAGTTTTCTCACTTTGTTGCTATGCCAATAATATGAGGGCTAACAATTGGGAATGGGGCCTCGAACTGTTCACAATTTAAGCTAGAAAATCCAGCTTTTTCTAAAGCCACCCAAGTTTCCCTGGCTGGGTTACAACCATCACCTAACACTTGCCAAATCGGGCGAATTGTACTTTGTACCCGTCGTAAAAAAGTGCTCCTGGGTGCGGCGACGTGTTCAATAAATAAGAAGCGTCCACTTGGTTTGAGGACTCTTAATACTTCTCGTAATGTAGTTGCTAAATTTGGTACTGAACATAAAACTAAAGTGCTAACAACAGTATCTATACTGTTATCTTCAGCATCTATTTTTTCAGCCGTACCAATACGGATATCGATGTTTAAACCTAGCTTTTCTGCTGTTTTTCTAAGATAAGAATGCATGAACGGGTTTGGCTCAATTCCGATCCAATGAATATCTTGAGGGTAGTAGGATAGGTTGGGGCCAGTTCCTGGGCCTATTTCTAAAACATTACCGTGGAGATTGGCAAATAGGGAGCGTTTGCGCTCGCTTACTACTTTCTCATATTCAGCGCTACCTTTAGCCATCATCCAAGCAAACAGGCGCTTGCTACAATTACTGCAAATATGATTTGGTGATTGTCCACAAGCTTGGTTTTGGTTCATTTTTCACTTTCTCTAATATTGAGCCTCTGTTGTTCATTCAGAATACAATTTGCTAGGAAAAATTTACCTCAGCCAGTGGACTCATAAACATTAGCAGTTTTTAAGAGGTTTTCAGCTTTTTTATTTCTGCTAACCAAGTAAATAATACAATACCGCAAAGGTCAGCAGTTAAATCAACTAAGTCAAAAGAACGGTAAGGTACAAAAAATTGGATTATCTCATCTATTACACAACCAAATATCACAATCATTGGAGCCACTGGCAAAGAAATATTCAAAATTTGAATCTTACGTTTATTAAAAGCTAAATGACTTAAAAAGGCGGCGATACCTAACAAAAGAAAATGCAAAATTGTATCGTAATGTGGAAATTGTGCTAATTCTATTGGGATGACTCTCAAATATGCTGATAGCGAAATGGACATCAAAATTCCGAAGTAAAGCCAAAATGCAAACACCCAAGGTCGATTAGCTTTCATGGTGAGCGTTAAAAAAGTATTATTTATAACTTCAAAAATAACAAAGAGCATTCCGCAATTGGGAACGCTCTATTTTGAGAAATTTGTAAAGATAATGAGAAGTTAAGTTGAAGATTGCTAATATTCAGGATGCCTAAATTATGGAAAAATCAGGCATGAAGATTGGCTTGTTCTTGTAACCACGGGTCTACAGGCTGTCCATCTTTGCGACGTAATTCAATTTCCACTACCATGACTTCTTTAGAACCAGGGGGAGCAGGTTTTTTATGGAAGATGATGTCATATTCTAGTGGATCGTGATTGCGTTCTTGCAACCATTCTTGCACTTTGGTTGTGGCAAAGAATGATTGCCCTTGCTCAAACATACGAGTAATCTGCAATTGTAGGGTGTAGGGATTTATCCGACCCATTTTCAACCACCTTTCTAAAATAATTTGCAGGGTTAGCGTTGCCTACCCTAGTTGATAAGTTTATGTTAGTTCTATTACAAGCAAGTTTCCTACTTTACAAGATATTAACTTAAGCCCGATATTTCAAGAAACTCGCATCGGTACAAAGCCGTTTACGTCTAGGTTCAATCCCTGTAAGGGTTGAGCAATGCTCATTGATGTCAACTTAAGTCAAAACGCTTATTCCACAAGCGTTTTACCCCACCCCTAACCCGTAGCCTTGGCAAGGGGAGGAGAGGTTTTGGCTCTAGACAAAACTGGGGTGGGGTAACGCGGATCGTGATTGTACGTGAGTAAATTTAAAATTACCTCTTCATAAGGGTTTCACGTTAAGTTGACACGTATGAGCAATGCTAGACCCCTACCTAAATTTACGGCGTGACACTCTCAATTGTTTCTGTTTTCAGGAGTACGGTAAACCTCATAACCGATAGTGATGAGTACGAGTCAAAGTTAATCTATCTCAAGGAAAAGCAGCAAAACAGCCTGAGTACGGTAAACTGCAATACTAAACTGATTAAACGCAGATTACAATTAAAACTATAAAGCAAGTGGAGGAGCCACCAGGATGCAAGTTACATACGATTCTGATAAGCGTAAATTGCTATCCTCTCTATGTCATGGGGCGATTTTCTTTAGTACAGCATTGTTTTCGATTGGGGTTCCAATTGTAATTAATATCATTTCCGATGACCCAGTTGTGAAAAGCAACGCCAAAGAATCGATTAATTTTCACTTCAATGTTTGGTTCTGGGCTACTGTGATTGGAGTACCAATTGCGGTTCTAGCTTGGCTTACCTTTGGTCTTGGTGGAATTTTATTCTTCCCGGTTGTGGCTTTTGGTTATGCACTGCATTGGGGTTTGACAATTTGGGCGCTGTATCACTGTCTCACCAACCCAGATGAACCTTTCCGTTATCCGTTTATTTTTAGAGTGTTTTAAGGACTACAGATACAATTTATGTTTGCAAAGGGGATTGAGAACATCATCCCTTTTTTTATGCATGATGTGATCGCACTTCGCTAGAAATTAAAACTCTAAAATTTCTTTGATAATACTCTTCAAGTCTTTTTCCGCAGGACGTTTCGCAAACTGCTCATGATTATAAATCCATACTAGTTTGATTACATTGTCAATCGTATTAACCAAGTACATCAATCTGACTTGTCCAGAAGCTCCTTTACCAGCTTTTAACTCCAGCTTGTGAAATGTCCATTCTTCAGGTAACTGAATCTTTGCAGGTAAAGGTTCGTTACGGGAATTTATCGGATATGGATCGTTAATTAAACTTTCTAAAACCTCAGCCAGAAGCTCAACGAAATCGCTTCCCTAAAGCTTTTGCAAGTTTTTTAAAAGAACGCCTAAAATTATCGGATTCCTCAATCGAGAAGGGATTTGAGCCAGTCACGTACTTCTCCTTTGGAAACACGAGTTGAGGATTCTGAATTAATAGGCTCCTCTAAAGTTTTAGACATTACTGATTCATAAGCAGGGTTTTCTCTCTCGATGATATCCAGCTTCTGATAACCCAAAGCTTTCATATCCTCAAGAAGAATTGGCTCAGTCGAACTAGCTTGAGGTGGTAAACCCTTGCGAGCCTTTTTCCACGGAAACTCACCATGAGTCATATCGCTCAATCGATATGCATGATAGCCTCCAAAATATTCCCAAATCTCTTCTAAAAGTTTTTTCTGTTCATCAGAAATCTGTAACAGAAAATCTATACTAGGAACAGGTAACTGATTAGCTTCAAATTCACTATAAAATCTGTACGCAGGTGAACAAACTGGGCCATAGCGCCAAGCTTGGATCTCTTCATCAAATAATGGCTCATCATACAGTGCCAAATGCAAGCTTTGTGAATAATATAGTAGCTTTTGCACCTTCATATTGGTCATTTCAGCTTCTATACCATCCTCATAAGCTTTGACGATAAAGTAGCGAGCTACATTGAGGCAATCAATCATAACTCATGTGTGCAATTCGCAAGTTTTTATGGGAACTTATATATATTATTATAACTGAAGTTTGATTATTTTAGTACAAAACTACTATTAAAATAGCGATCGCACTTCGCAAACAACACAAAACTGAGTGTGTATTTAAAATAAAATATATACAGCTTGCTTATTTACTAATTTATGTCTCCAAAGATTCAAAGATATTTTATTCAAAAAACTCCCGGAGTTTGCGGAGGGAATGCACGCATCCGTGATACTCGTATTGCTGTTTGGACTCTAGTTTCTTTCCGCCAGCAAGGAGCTTCTGATGAAGAATTATTGAGAAATTATCCGACTTTAACAACCGAAGATTTAGCAGCAGCTTGGTCGTATTATAAGGAACATCCATAGGAAATTGACCAATTTATAGCTGACGATGCATAACATGAATAAGTTTTATGTCAATTATTGATATTGGCTGAAACGAAGTAAAATGAATATATAAATCTGCTAGTTAGCAGAATCATACAGTATTTTCAAATGCCCAGGTAAATCTATCTCTTGAAATTGTTCAGCAGGAATAGTCGGTAACCCACTGAGTTCAAATAAATCTCTTATTTTACGAGATAATATCTCAATTAGTGTGCCATTTTTAGTCAACTCATATATATCATTCTTATCCAAAACAACTATCATCTTATTTGTCTTATATCAATTTACATTGAAGCTGCATAGAAAAGAGCTTCGAGAATGAAATCAT
>JAVRCF010000102.1:0-27731 GCA_034530935.1 Aulosira sp. DedQUE10
CAATTACCAATTACCAATTACCAATTACCAATTACCAATTACCAATTACCCATTATTGCAGATATCTTTTTCAAAGCCATGCTAAAAAATTTATTATGCAGTTTTCCCATATTGTTTTTAATCTGCCCAGCAGCCTGGGCGATACCTGCAAACGAGAATTTTCCTAATGCAGATGTTAACTCTGGCACCTTGCAAGACCAAGTAACATCTGTTTCCCAGCTTTCTGATATCAAACCCACCGATTGGGCATTCCAAGCGCTGCAATCGCTGGTTGAACGCTACGGCTGTATTGCAGGTTATCCTGACGCAACTTATCGCGGTAACCGTGCCCTTACCCGTTACGAGTTTGCAGCTGGTTTAAATGCTTGCTTGACTCGAATTAATGAGTTAATTGCCACGGCTACTACTGATTTAGTGAGAAAAGAAGACTTGGCAGTGTTGCAAAATTTACAGCAAGAGTTTTCAGCAGAATTAGCAACTCTGCGTGGGCGGGTGGATGTATTGGAAGCGCGGGAAGCGACTCTAGAAGCACAACAGTTTTCCACCACTACTAGATTGAATGCCCAAATTATTACTGCTGTTAGCGATACCTTTGGTAACAGTGTAGGCGGGGATAGGGATCAATCCCAAGTTTACTTTGGCGATCGCGGTCGTCTCAACTTAGAAAGCAGCTTTACAGGCAAAGATTTATTGCGAGTCCGGCTGGAGTTTGGCAACTTCTTAAATTCTAATAACAACAGCCAGATTGCCTCAGTCACTGGTACTGGAATGACGCGGCTAAACTTTGACACCAACAGCAATAATACCTTGTCTATTCCTCACATCCGTTACTACTTTCCTATCAGCGATGCTGTTTCCTTTGTAGTGGGGCCTGTAGGTATTGGCTACACCGACATCACATCAACAGTGACTCCGGCTGTCATTGCAGATGACGGTAACGGCGTTCCCTCGCTGTTTGGACAATACAGTCCGCTATTCCGACGAGGTGGTGGCGGTGCAGCCGTTAACTGGTTCATCACTCCAGACGTAATTTTGACTTTGGGCTATTTAGCAGGTTCCCCCGAAAATCCATCAGCAGGTAATGGGGTATTTAATGGCGGTTACAATGCTTTAGCACACTTGGTATTTAACGGTAAGCAAGGGTCGATTGGTATTGCCTATTCTCGTGGCTATAGCCCAGGCGGCCAAGTCAATCTCACGGGTGGAACGGGTAGTAACCTGGCAATTTCTCCTTTTGGAGATAACATAGCGACTTCCAACAATATAGTAGGCGCACAAGGATTTTATCGCTTTTCCCAAAACTTTCAGGTTCATGCTTGGGGTGGATATATCTGGGCTAGTGCCGAAAACTCTGGTTTGAGTAACATTCCCAACGGTAGGGGTGGCAGGGATTCACTACTTGTTAACAATGGTGCTGATGCCAATGCTTGGTTTGGGGCGATTGGCGTATCCTTCCCTGATTTCGGAGGTAGAGGTAATCTCCCAGGAATTCTATTTGGTATCCCACCCCACGTTACCAGCAGCGATGTTCGTCAAGAGGGTGACCATGCTTACCACATTGAAGCATTTTATCGCTGGCGGCTCAATGATAATATCTCAGTTACTCCTGGTTTGTGGGTAATTCTCAACCCAGAGAATAACAGCAGTAATAATACTCAGTATGTTGGGGTGTTGCGTACAACGTTTGATTTTTAATGGGGAATTGGTAATTGGTAATTGGTAATTGGTAATCGGTAATCGGTAATCGGTAATGGAGGCATGAGGAGATGAGGGAGATGAGGGAGAAATGACAAATGACAAATGACAAATGACAAATGCCAAATGACAAACAGCAAACACCGCCTACTTTGGGCGATCTTACTCCTAGTTACAGCGCTTTCCGTGACACTGGCGCTTTCCTTGTCTCAAGGTGCAGTACCTTTGAGTGTCAGCGAATTGTGGCAAGCAATACTGCACCAAGGCGATCGCGTTAAGCAGACAATTATTTGGGATTTGCGACTTCCGCGCATTGTTGCAGCTTTAATTGTGGGTGCAGCTTTGGGGATGTCAGGGGCGCTGTTGCAAGGAATGTTACGTAATAGTCTAGCCGATCCATTTATTTTGGGGATTTCTGCTGGTGCGGGGCTAATTGTCATCGTTATGGTGGTATTGCAAATCTTCCCCGCAGCTATTCCTCTAGCGGCGTGGTTGGGAGCAATTATTACTTCGGCTATAGTGATTTTCCTCGGTCGTGCGGGGTCAGGAATTGCCGTAGAACGCTTGATTTTAGGCGGCGTGGCGGTGAGTTCTTTATTTGGTGCAGTGCAAAGTACGTTACTTTTGTCAGCTGAAGACGGTCAAATTCAAATTGCGCTTAACTGGCTGGTTGGGAGTCTGAACGGACGAGGTTGGAAAGAAATCACTACTGCTGGCCCTTACATTATCGTGGCATTGCTGGCGGGATGTTTGTTAGCGCGATCGCTCAATGTGTTGGCTTTAGGAGATGATTTGGCTTTGGGTTTGGGTGTATCATTAACGCGATCGCGTTTGTTAATTGGTGGCGTTGCAACTTTACTCGCCGCAAGTGCAGTCAGCATTGGCGGTTTAATTGGCTTTGTCGGTCTTGTGGTTCCCCACGGTGTCCGCCTCATTGTCGGCACAGATCATCGCTTCGTTTTACCACTTTCCGCCTTAGCAGGTGCATGGTTACTCATCTTTGCCGATTTACTCTCCAGGCTGGGAGCCATAGAATTACCAGTAGGCTCAGTCACAGCCTTACTTGGTTCACCATTATTTATCTGGTTACTTTATCGCCGTTCATCTGGATTGAATCAGTAGGGAACAATGCTTTCTAAACAGGCAGTTATCACACTTTGTTGCTAGATAATTAAGCTAGCAGAACAACCACCAGGGTGAGTGTATGATTGACCACGATCGGCTTTTTAAAGAATTGTTATCTACATTTTTTGTTGAGTTTCTTGATTTATTTTTACCACAAATCGTCAGTCAAATTGATAGGAGTTCTATCCGTTTTCTACCACAGGAAGTATTTACCGATGTCACTTCTGGAGAAAGGAAAGAAATCGATATTTTAGCGCAGGTATATTATCATAATCAAGAAACTTGTTTTTTAATTCACGTTGAAAATCAGTCTTACACTGAGTCAGCATTTGCCAAGCGGATGTTTAAATATTTTGCTAGGTTGTATGAAAAATATGATTTAGCTATTTATCCAGTAGTCATTTTTTCCTTTGATGAACCCAAGCGCCCAGAAGCTCAAATTCACACTGTGACGTTTCCCGATTTAAAGGTCTTGGAGTTCCAGTTTGCTGCAATTCAATTAAATCGCTTAAGTTGGCGAGACTTTTTACAGCAGCATAACCCAGTGGCCGCTGCCTTAATGACAAAAATGAATATTCCGGTAAACGAAAGACCGCAAGTAAAAGCAGAATGTTTACGATTATTAGCTACATTAAAATTAGACCCTGCTCGAATGCAATTAATTTTGGGGTTTGTTGATACATATTTACAGTTAAATCCAGCAGAAGAAACAATTTTTAAAGCAGCAATCGATACAATGAACTTGGATGAAAGGGAGGAAGTTATGGAAATTGTCACTAGTTGGGAACAAAGGGGAATGCAAGCAGAAAGACAAGCAACCATTATTGAGGTCTTAAAAATACGTTTTGGGAATATTGATACAGCATTAGAAGCTATAATTCCCAAGTTAGCGCAGTTACCAAGAGAGGAGTATTTAAGTCTACTTTGGAGATTATCTCGTGAGCAATTGCTGGCAAGATTTGAAAGTGAATAAATAAGAAATCAGGATTGGGGATTGGGAATAAACAATTCACATCTAAGAATTAATATTTTACTCTTGAATCTTAATAAACACCTAACCCCAAATACCAAATAACGCTATGCCTCTAGAATTACAAAACCTCACTGGCGGTTACACCACAGATCCAATTATTCAAAACATTAACCTGACGCTAGAAACAGGAGAATGGTTAAGTTTAGTAGGTGCTAATGGTTCTGGAAAGTCTACTTTACTAAAATTACTCAGTCGCATTCTTTCGCCGCAGCAAGGAACTGTGTTGCTAGATGGCAAGGAAATTCACTCGCAACCGCCACATTTAGTTGCCCAAAAATTGGCATTGTTACCGCAACAACAAACTGTTCCTGTTGGCTTAACGGTGCGACAACTAGTCAGCTTAGGACGTACACCGCATCAACCTTGGTGGCAATGGGAATTAACAACTAAAGATAAGCAGAAAGTAGAAGCAGCGATTGCAAAAACCCAACTAGAAAAATTTAGCGATCGCCTGGTTGAACAACTTTCTGGTGGGGAGAGACAACGAGCTTTTTTGGCTTTAGCATTGGCACAAGAACCACAAGTTTTATTATTAGATGAACCCACAACTTATTTAGATATTAATTATCAATTGCAACTATTAGAATTACTAAAATATTTAAATCAGCAACAAGAATTAACTATTGTGACTGTGTTACATGAATTAAATTTAGCTGCACGTTATAGTTCTCGCATTGCTTTATTAAAACAAGGTCATCTGTGGGATGTGGGTACACCAGAAGCCGTCCTTACCCCAGATGCGATCGCCCAAGTCTTTGGCGTGGAATCTGTAATTATTCATACACCTGTTGGGTTACAAGTTTGTGCGATCGCGGCTGTGTGAATGGGGATTGGGGGCTGGGGAGAAATAACTCTTGACTTTTGAGTACAGACGCGATTAATCGCGTCTCTGCGACTCTTGACTCTTGACTTTTGACTCTTGACCCTTGACTCTTGACTCTTGAGTACAGACGCGATTAATCGCGTCTCTGCGACTCTTAACTTATTTGTTATATACCGCACCATGCATGGGAACACTAGTTAATAGCTTGAATATTATTAACATAGCGGTTTTTATAAATATGGTGGCTGCATTATTTAAAATCCCAGGGTACCGGATTGATGAACAAATTTATGCAGGAGATAGAACAGTTGTCTATCGGGGAATCAGACAACTAGACTCACACCCTGTGATTTTGAAATTGATGCGTCATGATTACCCCAGTTTCAATGAAATTATCCAGTTTCGTAACCAGTACAACATCACTAAAAATCTTGATATCTGCGGTGTTGTTAAAGCATACAGCCTAGAACAAAACGGTAATGGCTATGTTCTAGTCATGGAAGATTATGGTGGTATATCTTTATCAGATTACCTCAATCAACATACTCATGCGGGTAAGTTACCTATAAAAGAATTTTTCCCGATGGCGATCGCAATTACTGCAACTCTTGGTGAACTCCACAGACAACGCATCATCTATAAAGATATTAAGCCTGCTAATATATTGATTCATCCCCAAACTAAGCAAGTTAAACTTATTGATTTTTCTATTGCCTCTTTATTACCCAGAGAAAGCCAACAAATACAAAACCCAAATGTTTTAGAAGGAACTCTGGCGTATATTTCTCCGGAACAAACTGGCAGAATGAATCGGGGTATTGACTATCGCACAGATTTTTATTCTCTAGGTGTGACTTTTTACGAGTTATTGACAGGAAAGTTACCTTTTGAATCAGCCGATCCAATGGAGTTGGTTTACTGCCATATTGCTAAACAAGTGGATAAATTCCACAGTGAGTCAATTCCTCAAATTCTGTGTGATATTGTGATGAAACTGATGGCGAAAAATGCTGAAGACCGCTATCAAAGCGCCGCCGGGTTAAAGTATGACTTAGAGCGGTGTTTTTGTCAATGGCAAGAAACCAGCGCGATCGCACCTTTCCCACTTGCCCAAAGAGATATTAGCGATCGCTTTTTGATACCAGAAAAACTCTATGGTCGTCAAAAGGATGTTGAGGCATTACTGAGAGTATTTGACCGGGTTGCAGGAAATAGAGAACACATAAATCCAGCCTCTAATTTATCCTCTCAAAGCGAACTGGTTCTCATCGCAGGTTTTTCTGGTATTGGTAAAACTGCTGTGGTAAATGAAGTTCATAAACCAATTGTCCGGCAGAGAGGATATTTTATAGAAGGCAAGTTTGACCAGTTTCAACGTAACATTCCCTTCTTTGCTTTTGTACAAGCATTGCAGGATTTGATGGCACAAATTCTCACCCAAAGCGATACACAAATTGCTGATTGGAAGACTAAAATTCTGACTGCATTGGGTGAAAATGCTCAAGTCATCATAGATGTTATTCCTGAACTGATCAGAATTATTGGTACACAACCACCTGTAACCGAACTTTTTGCTAGTGCTGCACAAAAAAGATTTAATCGCTTATTTTGCCAATTTATTCAGGTATTTACAACTCCAGAACATCCATTGGTGATATTTTTGGATGATTTGCAATGGGCAGATACAGCATCACTGCAATTACTGCAAATGTTAATGAGTGAAAAGCAAATTAGTAGTTTATTAATAATTGGTGCATATCGGGATAACGAAGTGTCAGATAGCCATCCTTTAATGCTGACATTAGATGAAATACGTAATTCTCAAAATCAAGGTAAAATCACACCAATTACTTTAGCTCCCCTGACTGCTACAGATATCAATTATTTGTTTGCCGATAGCTTGATTTGCACATTAAAAGAAGCATTACCTCTCACAAAATTAATTTATCAAAAGACACAGGGTAATCCTTTTTTTAGTCTTCAGATGTTAAAAAGCCTTCATGCGGAAGGACATATTACTTTTGCGCCAGAGTTTGGTAGTTGGCGATATGATTTGAATCAAGTACGCACTTTAAAACTCACGGATAATGTTGTGGAGTTTATGGTGCTGCAATTGCAGAAATTACCAGCAGCAACACAAAATATCTTAAAGCTAGCAGCTTGTATTGGTAATACATTTGACTTAGCAACTTTAGCAATTGTCTATGAAAAATCTTTTGTAGAAACCGCCGCTAATTTATGGTCAGCTTTAAGTGAAGGACTAATTTTGCCCAGGAGTCAGACATATAAAATTTTTCAACAAGAAAATAGCGAATCTCAACTTAATAACTCTTGCAAAATTTTCGATTGTGATGATTATTTTTATGAGTTTCTCCACGATCGAGTGCAACAAGCTGCTTATTCTTTAATTGACGAAACACAAAAACAAGTCACTCATTTACAGATTGGGCAATTACTACTAAAAAATATTAGCAGCACTGAACAAGAAGAGCAGATTTTTGAAATTGTCAATCATCTGAACATGGGATTACAATTAATTACGGAGCCAACAGATAAAGAGCAAGTTGCTCGGTTAAATTTGCAAGCGGGACGTAAAGCCAAAGCTTCGACAGCTTACGCCACAGCATCGCAATATTTAGCGATCGCCACGCAGTTGTTGCCTGAGAATAGCTGGACAAAACAATACGAATTAACTTTAGCACTTTATAAGGAATGCTCAGAAATTGAGTATTTAAATAGCAATTTTATTCAATCAGATGCACTGATTCAAGAAGCATTAACTCATGCAAAATCAGCGCTTGAGCAAGCTGAATTGTATAACTTGTTAATCGTGCAACGTACACTTCAAGCAGATTATGCAGTAGCAATTCAAGCTGGTAAACAAGCTTTATCACTCCTGGGGATTGATTTATCAGAAGCTAATCTCAAATCTCTGAGTGATGCAGAGATTGCAGCAATTACAGCTAGTTTACAAAATCGACCAGTTATTTCTCTTTTAGATTCACCAGTAAATACAAATCCAATTTATAGTTCAGCAATTAAATTACTAATTAATTTAGATCCACCTACCTATATTACTTCGGCACTTGAGTTATATATTTTTATTGCAGTCAAAGCCACCAATCTATCAATCCAATATGGTAATGTTGCTGAATCTGCTAAAGCTTACGTCAATTATGGTTTAATTTTAGGTTCTTACTTAGGAGATTACCGTACAGGATACGAGTTTGGAGTTTTAGCTGCTCAAATAGCCGAACAATTTCACGATCAAGGGCAAAAATGTAAAGTTAATTTATTGCTTGGTAGTTGGTTACACAATTGGATGAAACCCGCTCATTCAGCAATTGCTATCAACAATGCAGGATATCAAGCTGGATTAGAATCGGGAGAACTACAATTTGCTGGTTATAATCTTTTTGGGAATATATGTAATCAGTATTTCCAAGGCGTTAACTTAAATAATATTCGCTTGGATATTAGCAAATTTTTGCCTTTTGCTCATCAAACACAAAACACCTTATTATCTGAGATTTTACTGGAAGTCCAACAGGTAATAAATAAGTTTATTGGCAATGACAACGAGCAATTTTCGCCACCAGTCCAGCATATCAGTGAAACACCAATGGCACTGGCGATCGCTCACATTTTACAAGCCCAGTTAGCTTATTTGCAAGAACAATTTGACGTTGCTTTGCAGCACATCACTCAAGCAGAAAAATATCTCCCAGCAATTTTAGGTTTTACAACCTCAGCTAGTTATCCCTATTACCACGCTTTAATTTTAGCGGCGCTTTATCCCCAAGCCTCTCAAGAAAAACAACGCCAATATTGGCAAAGCTTAATTACTCATCAAAACCAAATAAAAATTTGGGCAGATTATTGTCCGGAGAATTTTGAGCATCGATATCTGTTAATTCAAGCGGAGATTGCGCGGATTAGCAACCGCGAATTAGAGGCGATGGATTTTTACGATCGCGCGATCGCATCGGCTCAAATGAATGGGTTTACACAAAATGTTGCTTTAGGTAAGGAATTAGCCGGGAAATTTTGGTTCACAAAAGGTAAAACTAATATTGCTCAACTCTATCTAACTGAGGCGGTAAATGCTTATACTCAGTGGGGAGCGACAACACAAGTTAAACGCTTAGAAAATAATTACCCCCGATTATTGCAGCAAAATCAAGCTTCATCTTCCTTAGAGGTAGAATATCGCCAAACAAACACTATATCTACCAGTAATTTCAATTTTTCCGCACAATTAGACTTTGCCGCCTTTTTGAAAGCCTCTCAAGCGATCGCGGGAGAAATTGAACTCGAACGACTCTTGGCGATTTTAATGCAAGTCATGCTAGAGAATACTGGCGCGAAAAAATGCGTACTTTTATTGGCGAAAAACAACGAGTTAGCGTTCGCCGCCACAGCTAGCTTTGATCAAGACAAAATCCTCTCTCAAACCAATGTCTCAGCCGTATCTTTAGAACAAAGCCAAGACATACCACTTACCGTTCTCAACTACGTCAAGCGCACCTTAGAAGCCTTGGTGATTGATGACATTGCTAGCCAATCCCGGTTTGCCAGTGATTCTTACGTCACCTCCCAGCAACCGCGAAGCGTGTTGTGTACTCCGATTCTGAACCAAGGTGAGTTGATGGGTTTGCTGTATTTAGAAAATAAACTGACAGCCGGAGTTTTCACACGCGATCGCTTAGAAGTTGTGCAACTATTGACAACTCAAGCCGCCATCTCCCTAGAAAATGCCCAACTTTACACTGATTTATCGAAAACCACAGCCGAACTTAAACAAGCAAATACCCAATTAGCAGAATATTCTCACACTTTAGAGTCAAAAGTAGCAGAGCGGACAGCACAATTAAATGCTCAAACACAGCAATTAGAAGCAGCATTCAAAAACTTACAAACTGCTCAAAGTCAACTAATTCAAAATGAAAAAATGTCTGCTTTAGGACAACTAGTAGCAGGTATTGCTCATGAAATAAATAATCCTATCAGCTTTATTTTTGGTAATCTTGCCCCAGCCAAGGAATACATCAACGATTTAATATACGTGTTGCAATCCTATCGTCAACACTATCCCAATCCCACACCTCAACTGCAAGCCCAAATTGCCGACATTGAACTTGATTTTATCACTCTAGACTTGCAAAAAATTCTCCAATCTATGGAAATTGGTGCCCAAAGAATTCGAGATATTATCATCTCGCTGCGTAATTTCTCACGTCTGGATGAAGCGGAAATCAAAGCTGTTGATATTCATGAAGGTATTGATAGCACTTTAATGATTTTGCAAAACCTCTTGCAAGCAAAAGCAGAACGTCCAGAAATTGTCATTATTAAAAAGTACGGACAAATTCCAGTTATTGAATGTTATGCAGGGCAACTCAATCAGGTGTTTTTCAACCTACTAATGAATGCAATAGATGCTTTAGATGAGTCAAGTATTCAGGGACAAATCACTGACATTCCCCAAATTTATATTCGTACAGAACTGTGTGAATTAGATAAAATCAAAGTTTGCATCGCAGATAATGGCATTGGTATTAGCGACAGCATCAAGCCTTATTTATTTGACCCCTTCTTTACCACCAAACAAGTTGGACAAGGTACAGGTTTAGGATTGTCCATCAGTTATCAAATTATTGTAGATAAACACCAGGGAAAGTTAGAATGTCAATCAACACCAGGTGAAGGCGCGGAGTTTATTATTACGCTATCGATTCATCGTCAAAAGTTTAGTTTATGTGTAAATATCTAAAAATATCAGCTTTTTAGAATATTACGACACCGTTTAATTCTGATAACATCTGCTCAAGGATATCCGCCATAATTTCCTGGTTCAAATCATGTAAAATTCCTGGGCCATTCAGAAAATCTTGAATTGTGATTTTTTGTTCTTTAAAATCTTTGACAAAATCCCGAATTTCAGTAACTATATTCATTTGAGATTCTATTGTTTCTAACATCACTGAAATAGAGTCAACACCTATTTTTGCTGCTTTACGGTGATCGGCAACCATCGCCCCTTCAGGAGTATGTTTCGCCTGACGTAGTTCTCGTTTTAAGTTCTCATATTGATTTTTAAGAATTTGATTTTGCTGTTCTAGAGTCTTACATCTTCTAGTTAAATCATCCTCACTATTATTATCAATAGATTCTCCCAATTCATGCTGTCTTTCAATTTCTAAAAGTCTGGCTAAATCTCCTTCTTGGTAGGCTTTATTAATTTCCTTCATAATTTCTGTATGGTACATCTGCGTCTCGCTGTCTGTTACCTTATCAGGATGAAATATTTCAGCCAACCTCAGAAATGTCTGACGAATTTTCCTAGATTCATCTTTTCTCATTGCAGAATTCGATGCCGTTTCTGCTTGTGTTTCCCAATGTTGATGGCGGTGTTCCGCAGTTTCTTGGTCAAAATTATCCTGTTGCTCAGAATTTTCAAATAGTTCATCTAGTTCTGGATCTTCTTGTTCTCTATCAATCTTTGGACTAATGATTCCTGCTAACTGGAGGTTACGGTAGAGTAATTTGATATTTTTCTTCGTTTGTTTGCCTAACTTTCTGGTAGTAAAAATTTCATCAAATAAAGCATGAATTTCCCGATCGAGGTCTGTCATTTCTTGGATTTTGGGAGTAGCTCGATGAAAGATTTCTGTAGCTAAAGACCGCATTCTTTCCACAAAATTATTCAGTTCAGTTCGCTTTCGCTTAATCTGTTTGAGTAGCGATTGGTGTTCTTTTTCTAGCACCTCTAAATGGATATGTAATTCCGAGAGAGCTAATGGTGTAGCTTTGATTGATTGAGATTTAGATGAGGTTGTTCGCGGCATAAAAGACGTAAAAAACTTCAAGGGTTAAATAAACAACAGAACTGTGAAGTTTGAGGGTTAATATTTATAGAAGATCCTCTATAGATGATACATGATTGCCGTAATATTCTTTCTCTCGTATTCAGGACTTTAGTTATGGATTTTGAAGCACTAAAGCATTACAAGTAGCTTGGGCAGTGTCTACAACCTAATCATCAGGGTTTGAGCGAATATTAGGCAGTTTCTACCTTAAAAAAATTACTTTGTTTCTTGAGAGTATAAGCACTAGAGAAGCCTAGAGTAGGAATGGGAGCAAATTGTTATAAAAGCTACATTTTTTCCAGATAAACGCGGCTCTGTTAATCGCAACCTACCACCGAAGACATAGAGGTTACACAGCCAAGAAAAATTTTATAAAAAATTCAGGATTCCTGTAGGCTCACCATTTCCAGAATTATCTCAACAGATGTTGTAGATTCTTTTAGAATCAAGTACCATCTAACGAAATAGAAATTCACCCACTGGGTAATTCTAGGGGAGGTGATGTCTAAGAGGTTTTGCGTGTTATTTGTAGTAATACCAAATGTAATTACAGCAATCCAGGTATCAAAATTGTTGATTACACTGGGATTTCACTCTTTGGCTTAGTAAGTAAGAGTTCTTATATTGTCACGCCTACTGTTAGGTAGGTAAAAATATGCATATGTCAATTTTGCTCTTTATTGCCGCTACTTCTTATACTTTAGGAGCTATTATCCAATGGCTTCAACTCAGAAATAAACTCCGTGGAATTTACGAATATACTAATTTTCCGATTGTTTGGGTAGCAAATGTAGCCTCAATGTTTGGTTGTTTTATTAAAGCTTTGGTTTGGCCTTATATTTTGCTCATTGATAACGAAAATTAAGATTTGGTAGGGTGCGTTATGGAAATTATTTTTAATACACCGAAAAAGTGCGATGGTGCTTAAGATATCGGCATAACACACCCTAATAAATCACAAAAATAGATAATTTTTGTTTGCTATTTTCTACTATCTTTTGAGTGCTAAAGTTAAGCCATCGCCGATAGGAAGCAGAGAAAGTGTTACTCGTTCGTCATCGCATAACTTTTGATTAAGGGCACGAATAGTTTGGGTACTTTGATTTTGAATTTGAGGATCGGCAACTCTTCCCGACCATAAAACATTATCGATCGCAATCAATCCCCCCTGACGGAGCAATTGTAAAGCACGCTCGTAATAGCCGTCATAATTTGATTTATCTGCATCAATAAAGGCAAAATCAAACGTATTGGCTTGCCCAGTTGCTAACAACTGATCTAAAGTTTCTAAAGCTGGTGCTAATCGCAGATCGATTTTATCGGCAATTCCTGCTTCTTGCCAATAACGCCGAGCGATCGCAGTAAACTCTTCACTCACATCACAAGCGATAATTTTACCATCAGCAGGTAACGCTAAGGCTACAGACAGTGAGCTATAACCTGTAAATACGCCAACTTCCAGGGTTTTCTTGGCTCCCATTAACTGCACTAACAATCTCATAAACTGCCCTTGTTCGGGGGAAATTTGCATACCCCCGCTAGGATGGTTTGCTGTTTCTTGGCGCAACTTCTGGAGAATCTCCGGTTCTCGCAGGGAAGCTGATAACAGATAACTGTAGAGTTGCTCATCAAGCCCAATAGTTCGTTTTGACATAGTGAATTAGAGAATTCGAGTCATCAACCGCTATACTATCGCTGGAGAGTCATATCTAAGAAATAACTATGGTGCGGTTAGTTTTGACAGCTTTACTGGTGCTATTGACAGCCTGTGGTACTATTGGGCTGCTACCCACTAGCCAGTTAGTGCAAAAAGCGATCGCACTTGGGCTAGAACAAACTCAACAAAAACTTAGCCAAAAGCTGGATCTAGACTTCCAAGGGTTTGATATTCAAAAGCTAGCAATTAGCGAGCAAAAACCCCTGACAATCGAAAGTTTACCTGCTTTCCGGGTGCGGGGAACCTACGACTTAATTATCAAATTGCCCAAGAGACGCTTGACGCAACTGCAACAGCCTTTTGAAGTTTATCTGCAAATTCAACAAGAAGGTAAAACTTGGCGATTGCTGCTTCCTGAAAGGGTAAACAAAGATACTCAACCAATTTGGCGTAGCTATCTCATCCTGTAGCTAAATGTGCAATTCTAAAAACTATCATACGCATTTCCGTATAACTGCCCAAGTCTAGCCATCATGGAGGTAATCATTTCACTATAGGCAGGGCAATTATGTATATTAACTTTTTCGTCAGTTCTATTATCGGAATTGTAGTGATAGTACTAGGGACTTTTGGCATACTGCAATGGTTGCACATCCCTGCTGGTAGCTTTCTTGACTGGGCAATTGGTGGCGCAAGTTTTTGGTGGCTGTTGGTAATTGTTACCGTACCCTGGAATGTGCATTTTCAGGCGAAAGAAGTCTTAGCAGAAGCCGCACAGTCCATAGAAAAGCGAATTCCCGTGGATGAGAAACAACTAAAGTATGTCAGACTTTTAGCCAAGCGATCGCTTTGGGTGGCTATTGCCTTACATATATTCTCCACCATTGGACTTTATACCCTCGCCGCCACAGGAGTTAGTGCTGTTGGATACATCAGTTCTGGTGCAGCGTTGTTATTAACTGTCCTACGTCCAGCTATCCGAGCCTATGAGTATTTATACACCAGATTAAGGATGATTCGCCAAGAATGGCAATATCCCCGTGAAGATATTGTAGAACTGCGCGATCGCTTTTCCAGATTGGAACAAAAAGTGCAGTCTTTGGAAGATCAACTTAATCCAGAACAGTCTTACTCAATTCCAGCAACTCAACAACGGTTTAGTGAAGAAACTCGCCGCGACTTAGCCAGAATCGCCGCTAATTTAGAAGAAATCCGCGCTACAAACCAAACAGAACATGAACGTTTGTCCAGAGAAGCCAGAAATGCGATCGCGCAACTTTCTACTGACGGACAGTTTCTCGATCATGTGCGCGAAATTATCCGCTTTTTCAAAACTGCATAATGAGTGCTAAACCATTATGCATTGAAGTTGGGCTTGTATCCTTATGTTTTCTGTCATTTGTCCTTTGTATCAACGAAGGACTCATGACAGTTTTTATAAAAAAAATGCAATATGTAAGTTCATCAGCTTAATACCAATTTTCTATAAGCTTGCACTATTACTGCTCAAGAAACTTGACGAGGAAAAACCGAAGATAAATCCAGCATTAGAGAGAAAGGTAAAGGTAATTCAACTGATTGATTCGCTAAAAATATACGTTTGAAGCGATAGCCAAAATTACCTTGAGAATCTTGATAAGGTTCGCTGTAGGCTTCTAATTGTTTAGCAACTAAATTAAATATCCAGTAGTGATAAATTTCAGCTTCAGCATACAAAGGCATTTTGACATTGCGATCATAATCTAAAGATGAATCCGCAATTTCAATGACTAGAAATATATCTGGCGGTGTAGGGTGTGCAGATAAATAATTATCGGAAGTAAAACGAACTATGGCAAAATCAGGCTCTGGTTCGCTGCCTGATGGTAAAGTTATAGGATCTTGACACTGTAACTCAGCTTTACCAGCTACTAGTTGACCTAGTTCTCGAATTAAATTTCTGCAACAGGTTGTGTGTGCTGTTCCTTTGGCTACCATCTGTACTAGTTCACCGCGAATAAGTTCGATATGTTCGTCTTCGTGGAAAAAACCTAGTTCAATTAAACGATGGTATTCGTTCACTGTAAAGCGTCGCGTTATTGTCTGACTCAGCATTTGAGTTAAAGTTGAGGTTTATACATCTTTTCTATTTTTACAAATTTACTGCTTTGGCGCGATCGCTATAAGTAGGGCGGTGCAATTAAAGATAACTGGCTAGGGCTGTCATTTGTCCTTAGTAAGGATTTCAAGCCTATTTACATTTCGTAACATAATTTGGTTTATTTCCACCGACTTACTTAGATTAAAATTATCACGCTCCAGGCACAGAGCGGATAAGAATTAGCTTTGTTAATGTGCAAGTCAATACTTCATTCTCCGCACTCACACAATCCCGACTGATTCATATAACATATAACCTTTTGAGCATTGCTGTAATTTTCGCACCATAATCTAAATCTGCTGACCAGCGCCCGGATAATTGATCAATTAATGGCGCAATTCCTCGCGTCACAAAACGAAATCTGGGGTCTACAACTTCGTTAACTAAAGGTTCCAAACTGGCATAAGCTTTTAAATGTTGAATATGTGCCCTGACACCAATTCTGGCACTTTCAAAAGATGCTGCTTGTATACTACCGCCAATTGTACCTAAGCCAGCAAAGTTATTTTGCTCAGGTTTAATATCACCACCAAAGCGTAAAAATCCGGTTTCTACACACATTTGGCAAAAGGCTATATCGTAGTTGATTCCTTCTGTACTGGCTTCTTCTCGGTAGAGTTTTGGTAGATCAGGAAATCGCACCAAAGCATTTTCATTGTTGTTTCTCAAGAATACTTGTAACTGCACTTCTGAGGTGCTACCATTCGATACAATTTTATCTAATTGACCAGGACAAACTACCAAAATTGAACGCAACTGCACAGTTCTAGTTGTCGCATCCCAAGCAACAGAAATATTAAAGTCGCGCAGTTCAATGGCTTTGACATACACTACTTTATAATAGGTAATACGGCGAACTTCTGGGATTTTTGATAAGTCAACTCGCAAGCGGTCAGCTAAATCAATTGGAATGTAAGCATTACCATTAACAAGTATTCCTTTTTCTGCATAATTTTGCCCGTTAATATTAATATTAATAGGAGGATAACTTGCTGCTGGGGTATTTCCTTGGCTGGGGTCAATAACACGACTCCAAGATGCCAATCCATCGGCAATTCCTAGAGCAAAATCACGGCGACGGGTTTGCAGTAAAGACCGGTCTTCGGGATTGCTGAGGAAACCTACTTGCATCAGCAAAGAAGCGATCGCAGTTTGGCGACAAAATACTAACTTACCTAATCCACTATCTGTATCAGGCCTGACTCCACGATTGGGTAATTGGGGTACACGGCGCAATAGTCCTACCAGCAGAAGTTCAGCATTGCTTTTACGCTGATCGTTGGTGGCTATATAAAAGACGCTAGCCCCCCGCACATTCGGGCTGCTGGCTGCATCAGCGTGAATTTCTAACGCCACATCAGTCGAACGTCCACGAGAATTGATCCAGGCGATCGTGTCGGTTGCGCTCAGATCATCGGGAACTGACAAAACTTCAAAACTCCGCGCCCGCAGTTCTGTTACAATCAAATCCCGCAACAGAATCATTTCTTTGGCTTCTGTTGTCCCGCCTGCGATCGTCCCTGGATCGATTCCTCCAGCTTCTTTGCCTCCGTGAGCAGCAGAAATAAAAATACGCCCCATCTTCAGTATTTCCTCTTATAAAACTCAACCTCAGCAATCCTACATCTCATTCTTGGTTGGGCAACAACAATATAATATCCATCAGGAGTACCTAATCATGTGTCCTTTGTTATTTATCCCAATATGAGGAATTGGGGAACTTGGGGCCCCCTCTGGGGATTAGGGGTAATGGGGATAAGGGGGACAAGGAAGAAATAACCAATGACAAATGACAAATGACAAATGCCAAATGACAAATGACAAATGCCAAAGGACAAATGCCAAATGACAAATGACAAATGACAAATGCCAAAGGACAAATGACAAACTATGCAAATCCCCCGCTTACACCCAGACACAATTGAAGAAGTTAAACAACGTGCTGATATTGTAGATGTCATCTCTGAGTATGTAGTTTTACGCAAGCGCGGTAAAGATTTTGTGGGATTATGCCCGTTCCACGATGAGAAAACCCCTAGCTTTACTGTCAGTCAGAGCAGGCAAATGTATTATTGTTTCGGCTGTCTAGCTGGGGGGAATGCAATTAAGTTTGTCATGGACTTGGGAAAGCGAACATTCGCTGAAGTAGTGCTAGATTTAGCGCGGCGTTACCAAGTACCTGTACAAACCTTAGAACCTGAGCAAAGACAAGAATTACAACGCCAGATATCTTTGCGTGAACAGTTGTATGAAGTTCTCGCTTCCACATCACAGTTTTATCAACACGCCCTCAGACAATCTCCAGGACAAAAAGCCCTACAGTATCTCCAACGCGATCGCCTCCTCCAAGAAGCGACAATTCAGCAGTTTGGCTTAGGTTATGCTCCCGCAGGCTGGGAAACACTCTACCGTTATTTGGTAGATAGTAAACATTACCCAGTGCAACTAGTAGAAAAAGCCGGATTGATTAAACCCCGCAAAGAAGGGGGCGGTTATTATGATGTGTTTCGCGATCGCCTGATGATTCCCATCCGTGACATTCAAGGGCGGGTAATTGCTTTTGGCGGGAGAACTCTCACCGATGACGACACTTGCTTCAACGGGGGGAACCCCCGCAACGCAGTGTCTCAGCAGCCAAAGTATCTCAATTCACCAGAAACGGAGCTTTTTAGTAAAGGGAAAACTCTATTCGCCCTCGATCAAGCTAAATCTGGAATTTCCCATATCGATCAAGCTGTAGTAGTAGAGGGATATTTTGATGCGATCGCTCTCCACGCTGCGGGGATTAATAATGCTGTCGCTTCCCTTGGTACAGCCTTAAGTTTGGAACAAGTCAAGCTGGTATTACGCTATACCGACTCTAAACAATTGGTTCTCAACTTTGATGCTGATAGAGCTGGAACTAATGCCGCCGAAAGAGCGATCGGGGAAATTGCCGAACTCGCTTATATGGGCGAAGTCCAGCTGAAGATTCTCAACATCCCCGATGGTAAGGATGCCGATGAATACCTTCATAGTCATACCCCAGAAGACTATCGCCAACTCTTAACCAATGCTCCTTTATGGCTCAATTGGCAGATTGACCAAATCCTCAAAGACCGGGATTTAAAACAGGCTACAGATTTTGGGCAAGTAACCCATAATATAGTAAAATTGCTGAAAAATATAGTTAACAATGATACGCGCAACTATTATGTTTCCTATTGCGCTGAAATCCTCAGCTTAGGAGATACCAGACTGATTCCGCTACGTGTCGAAAATTTGCTGACTCAAATTTCTCCTGCTAGCAGCAACTCTCAGCCTCTACCAGGAAGGAGAAAAGGGGAGAACGGCAAATCATTACCCAACCGCCAATTTCCAATTCCTGGGAGCGCTCGCGGTTTGTTAGAACGAGCAGAAGGCTTATTATTGCGGATTTATCTACATTGTCCTGAACAGCGCCAAACTATTTTGAACGCATTAGAAGAGAGAGATTTACAATTTAGCCTTTCTCACCACCGCTTTTTGTGGTTACAGATTGTCGAAGTACCACAAGGAATGGAAGTAGATTTAGTTTCAACTCTGCAAGACAAATACCCAGAGTTTCCTGAAGAAATGGAGTTAATATCCCATCTATTTCATCTGAATGAGAAAAGTAAGACAGATGATATACTGCGTACTCCTAAAGGCGTTCAGGCCGCGATCGCTTGTATGGAAAGGGTGATGCGAGAAAAGCGCTATCGTCACTTTTTGGAACTGTGGCAAGAAACCGATCCAGAAGCAGAACCAGAACGATGGCAATCATATTATCAAGCTTTTTATACCGAAAAGCTGCAACTTCAGGAACTAGACCGCCAACGGCAATTTTCAATTACAGACTTGTTATAGCCAACCTATTCATTAGTGTTTAGCTGGATATTTGATTGTTTTTCAATGATTACCAATAATAAATTTTCGTGTCATTTTATCGGTAAAATTAGTAGATAATAAGAAGTTGATTTCCGGCGTATTTTGTGAAACGCGACTCCATTTATTACCAAATTTTTAAGCGCTTTCCTGGGTTACTTTTTGAACTCATTGATTACCAGACTGAACAGGCACAAAACTATCGATTTGAGTCCGTTGAGGTGAAAGAAACCTCCTTTCGGATTGATGGAGTGTTTTTACCTCCAGAAGGTGCAACACCTAGGATTATCTTTTTTGCAGAAGTTCAATTTCAGAAAGATGAAGCTCTCTATCATCGCTTCTTTACCGAGTCGATGATGTATTTAAACCGAAATCAGTCTCAATACGATGACTGGTATTGTGTGGTAATTTTTCCGGCTCGCAGTTTGGAACCAAGCGATACAAGAACTCATCGAATGTTTTTAAACAGCGACCAAGTGCAGCGAATTTATCTGGATGAGTTAGGTACTTCCAATACTCTGCCAATCGGCATCAATTTAATGCAATTGACAATTGTTTCAGAAACAGCGATGGCGGAGCAAGCAAAGCAACTAATTAAGCGGGTACAATTAGAAGAAACTGGGACAGTGGCGAAAACCGAAATCATCGATATTATTACCACTATTGCAGTTTATAAATTTTCTTCGTTGAGTAGAGAGGAAGTGGAAGCTATGCTGGGACTACGTTTAGAAGATACAAGAGTTTATCAAGAAGCAAAAGCTGAGGGCCGCGAAGAACAGAAAGCTGAGATGTTGTTAGAGCAAACGAGGATTTATCAAGAAGCAAAAGCCGAGGGTAGGGAAGAACAGAAAGCTGAGATGTTGAGAGCAATCATCCCCCTATTACTAAACACAGGGATGAGTGTAGAACAGATTGCTCAACAGATCAATGTTGATGTAGAAGCTGTCCATCTGATCGCACAGCAGAGTACCTAATACCAATTTGAAAAAATAATGCGACAGATGCATTTGAAGGGCTGGGGAACTCCCGCCCTTTGCGATAAACCATGACAGACAATCTATTGATTGAATCGGTATAAAAAATTTAGAAGCCACTACCCCTTTGAACTTCATCGAATGCGTCTATGCACGAAACAAAAAGATATTTATGCAAGAAGTCTAAGGATTATCAAGAATAAATTTTCGAGAATTTTTGAGAATAAATGTGTTCTTTTCTTTAATTAAATCACCAGTACAAAGCACTGGCAAACGCTCTTGATAGGCTTTAATCGCCAGGACATATTCGTGATCAGCTAGTTCTGTTTTAATTTGATGCAGTTTATCAATAACCACACCGAGTAATGTAATTTCACCGCTTAATCGGTCGGCATTGGGGGCTTCAATTCGCATGACGACTCCCTGAATTGTAATATTAGAAGCATTAGTTATGAGGTCGCTTAAAATTTCCATCTGTGAGCGATTTTCAACTTCTTCTAATATTTCGATAGCTTCCTGAATGCGAGTAGGATAATCACCAAGATGCTGCTTATTTGGTAACAAAATTTCAAATTCACCAAGTTCTGATTCTTGTTTGAGCCAAACTGTAGCATGATCAAGAAAAGGACGGTCTTCATGCCATCCATGAGATTGCAAGTAATTCTTTAGTTGTTGTGGTTCGATAGTTTTTAGAAGTTCTGCATCCCGCACGGTAACTTTCATGGTTTTATTCCTCTTCACCCCAATCATCATCTTCACTCCAATATTGTTGTGGTGCATCGCCGTGAATTTCTAAAATCTTCGCTTTTTTGATTTTGTTATCAGGCGGATTAATTGCTTCTAATTGCACATCAAATTTCCAATTGTCGCCAAAATCATAAAGATAAGTCATGCTTGTTCCCGGTTCTAGGGGTAAATCACCAATGCGGACTTGATCGGCAAATGGAGGTGATTCCATGTAGGGATGACCAATTGTACAAGTGCGTCCAAAACGGTCTTTATAACTAAATTCGTATAGGTGATCGTAGTCAAAATCAAAAGCATCAAGAATTGTCCCAGCTAACCAGCTTAATTCTCTTTTTGCTGGTATAGCAATCCGTCGCCAAGACTTAGAAACGGATACTTTAAAAATATAAATGCCATCAGTAAAGCCTTGCTTAGGCAGAATTAAATTATTTTGCCATTCTGGGAAGAATGGCTGAAAATTAGGCTGCAATTGACCAAAATTTATATTTATCTCTTCCTCAAACTTTCCTGTAATCCCAATAGGAAATAGTAACCTCAACATAGCATCACCAAGCGGTAAACGTTCCACACTGGCAATGCGCCATCCCTTACCTTCTTGGGCTTTTCCCGGTTTTAGGCTTAATAATCCAAATAATTCTAATAGGGCAACATTATGCAGTCCTGGATAATAACCAAGACCTTGTTGATCGTCATATTTGGTAAATTTTAAACCTTTATCAGGAATTCGTGCCCAAAATTGAATACATTTAAATAAATTATTCCATGCATCTTGGCGCTCACCCAAAATCTCGTTATTACCCCAAATTAACCAAGCTTCTAGCAAGGTGAAATAACGTTCAGTAAAGTTGAGGCTAGACCAAGATTCTAAAACAGCTTCATCTAATAATAAAAGTTGTTTTTTGCCTTGAGATTTAATTTGGACTATTCCCGAACTACGTAATAACAGATAAAGTCCATTGATGTAAGGATATGATTTTTGTACAGGACGTTTCAGTTTAGTGTCGATTGGGTGACTTAACTGCAAATTTAATTCCGATAATACTTTTAAGGGTAGAAGATGATTAACGCTACTAACTTCCACGCCTTTTGGTTGGATAAAATCGATTAAGGTTTGAAAGTCATGCAGAATTGTACCTGGTTGATTTTCATCAATGCTGAGTTCTGTGAATATTGCTTGCTGTGACTCTGTGAGGGAAGGAAGTTCAGGATTGAGTGTGCTTTCTATTGTGAGAAATAAGTCTTCCATAATTTAAAAATTGAATTTAAAAATTAAATTTAGTTTTTGACCTGCTGTGCAATTCTTTGATATTTATACTACGAATGAATAATTAAACAAACTTTGGCAAAGATGAATGGTAATATTTTCGCTTGCTAGTTGAAAACCCTATGAATTTTGATATGAACAGTAACACTCGCTTACAGATGATCCTGGCTGATACACCTGTTGGGATGATTTTAAGAGCGATCGCGCAACTTAACCTACCTGACTGGTGGTTAGCAGGCGGTGCGGTGCGAAATACAGTCTGGCGTGCAATTTTTGGGAATGGCTGCGAGTTAGTAATCAAAGATTTTGATATTGCATTTTTTGATATCCAAGGAAACCGTTCCCAGGAACTAGCAGCAAAAACTACCCTCACAGAACAATTTCCTAACCATGAGTTTGATGTCAAAAATCAAGCTAGTTTTAACCGTTGGCGTAAAGGAGAAAGAACCTACTATAGTACAGAAGATGGAATTTCCCAATGGTTACATACTGCTACGGCTGTAGGTGTGCGGCTAGATGCACAAGGACAATGGGAGTTTTTCACCCCCTACGGCTTGGATGATTTATTTAATGGTATTATCCGACCTACGCCTGTGCATACTGATAATCCTGATGCACATCAAAAGGCATCTGGTTTTCTCCAAAAATGTCCTTCTTTGCAGTTAGTGTAGATTTGTCATTGGTTTGTAGAAATGTAGGGGAGCCAGTGCGTTGCGCGGGTTTACCGCGTTGTAGCAACTGGCGTTGTGTTGTCGCCAAGCGCCGCACCGAAGCAGCATCAACAATACAAGGTGCCGTACCCTCAGCAATAACACACCCTACGAAATATGAATTTATTAATTATGTTGATAATTTAGAATCGCTTAGTTCACTTTCAAAGCGGCTATAAACAATTTCGATAGGATACCAAGTCGAAAACCAGTATAAATCTTGAATAACTTTGTGAGAGTTATTATTATCTGTTTCAAACTGAACTAAGGCTAAATTATTTAATCCTATTACTTCTCGTCCATCTTGAAACCAAGATAATTTCCAAAAAGTTAAATACTGTAACCATGTCCATTTACGGTTTTTAGCTTGTTTTTTGGCAGTCATTAGCCATGAGACATTGGTGCCAAAATCAGCAGTTTGTGTGCTGGTTCTGTGAATCCATTCCATTAGACCATGCCATTCTGGTGGACGGGATGACTGATAATTGTGGTAGGATTTTCTACTAGAAATTTCTACCATGTAAGGGTGATTTTTCCATCCTATCCATTGGCGGCTTTTTTCTGGTAAAAGCCATTGTTTGAGTCGTGTATGAATAATTTGCGTAATAGTTTCTTCATTTTTAAAGGCGCTAGCAGTTAATTGTACTAATACAGACTTTTTCTCAGAACTTAGAGACTTTCTGGTATAAGTTAAGCGGACAACAGAACTGTAATGAATATCCCCAGATAAAACAATTACTTGTCGGCGTTGCTCAAATAAAGTTGTGAGAAACTGCGCTAATGCTTCGTAATTAATGTTCCAAGCATCCCCTACATCTACGCCAAAAACTTTGTCTCTTTTTAAATGCCAATGATGAATCCAATCTATTACTTGTAACCCAAATAAATTTGTCGGTGCAATCACAAATGTGGCTTGCATTTGCGATCGCCCTTTGGGTTTATGTGTTGCTTGTTCTAAAGGCTGGGACAGCTGCTGGGTAAAGGCTGGAGGCGATAGCAGCATTGGCGGCGCTATTGGTTTTTGATCGGCAGGATAACCGCGCCATGTGCGTGTATCTAAAACAATCACTTCATGGCAAAAACTCCGTATAGTATAATGCCAGGTAAGGGCTTCTGGGTCTCGATCTAGCACCAAGACTGAATCATATTGCACAAACTCCGGTAAGCCTGTACTGGGGTTGGTAGGTGGCATTCCTACATAACGGGCGATCGCATCCCCAGCCTCAAGATTCATTCCCCCAGAAGCAGACCAATCCGCCGCCGCTTGCAATAACTTTTCCCCAAGTTTACCGGCTGTAAATTGCTTGGGTGTATTTCCCCAGGCTTGAAAAATTGCATAGGCTAACAAAGCATTTTGCACAGTTCTTCGCCCCAAGGGTTGTCCTAAAACGCGCAAACACCAAGCTTGGTTAAGGTTCCAGTCGTCGCTGACATCATGGTCATCGAAAATACTATACATGGGGATATTTGCTAAAGCCCGCCGCACTTTCCAGAGGGTGTGGATAAATTGCTGCATATCCCGCACTTCTTTGTCCCAACGGCGGCTGACTCGATGTCCATCCATCACCTCCCGCCCTTTGGGTAAGCTACTCGGCCAGCAGGCAGGAGACCATGACAATATATAAGATGCGTAATATTCACCTAAACTCAGCAAATGACTGCTAACTTTAGCCGTTTTATTGTGCAATCCGGCGGTGAAACCTGCTTGGTAAGTTGCAACTTCCGCCCGATATCCGGGAAGCAGTTGCTTTGGTGTGACATAACTGGGATCTGCGGCTGTTTGCTGTGTCAAAGGTAGCCGTTCTTCCCAACCTAAAAGCGCATCGCCCAACTGACTAGAAACCCACAACAGCGGATCGGCGACATCATCACCATAAATTTGGTCGCCTGTGAGGAAAAGCTGATGGGGTCGTTTGCGGGGCTGGCTTGCGGCTGATTCAATCAAGCAATCGAGAATTGGTAAGGCATCAAAACCATCACCGTGAGGTTTGCGACAGGAACCATGCACAATTCGCAAATCTTGTAAATCGGTTGGCGGGAGGGCAAATGTGGGTTTTTGATGGTCAAAATAGCTGATGTTGACAGTGGGAAAGCGGCTAGAACATAAGGCTTGCTGCAATGTTTGCTGCTGGGAGGATGACTCAATAAATTGTAGGTCGTATGCATAGATGCGATCGCTACTCAATAAATATTTACCCGCAGATTCAGCCGTTACCGCCACAATATGCAGCGATTTTCCCAGCGCATAAGTCGCACGTCTTCCCTCTAATAGCAGATTTGTGATTAAATTCCCGTGATTTGCTGTGTCATAAACCTGGAGTACCACCTCACAAGGACGTTGCAGCGCCACCCAGACTGTAACTGAATCGGACTCTGTATGTTGTAAGAGAGGCCCCGCCAAAATCAGCGGCGATTCTTGTAAAAATTCTTCTCCAAATGGGTGCTTCATTGCCAACTCTGCCAGCCTTGTGTGAAACGGATTACAAGGGTAGGTATTTTTCTCTGCAAAGTCTTGACGATGAACTGCTCTTGTGATACAAATGTACTATTAAGCGGTTCGATTTTGCATAAGAATTTAAAACTCTCAACAGAAAAATAGCACCTCTACGCCCACAGGAGAGCAAAATTAATGAGACTATCTAAAATGGACTTGAGTAGCCTGATTGCGATCGCTCATTCTGACGGACATTTACAATTATTGCTCGATCGCGGCGACGAAATAGAACTTTTAGAGATTCCCGCACCAATTCAAGCTTACGAGGGGTTGGTAGAACTGAATGAGATTGTTGCTGAACCTGTGGCGCTTCCTGATTATGAAGAACCAATTGCGCTGTTACCAGTGAGTTCATCAATGGCGGCTACCATTGCTTACGATAGTCACGAGCAAACTTTGCAAGTTGAGTTCAAGAGTGGTGCAGTCTATGAGTATTCTGGGGTAGATGAAGAGACTTGGGAAGATTTTTATGCGGCTGATTCCGTTGGCAGTTTTTATAATCAGCAAATTAAAGGTAGATTTGACTGCGAACGGATAGATTGAGAGGGAAATTCTCTCATGTTGGAGCAAATGATTTGAGATTCCCCTAAATCCCCCTTAAAAAGGGGGACTTTGAATCATTTCCCCCCTTAAAAAGGGGGGTAGGGGGGATCAATTGCATGATTCGCCAAGAAAAATAACCAACTGTTCACCTTCTGAAGGTGGAATTTGCACCTCAAAGCATGAAGGTTGAAGTTAAAAACCTGAAGCTTGCAGCTTTTATCTTGAACATTGCAGCTTTTATCTTGGAAGTTGCGCCTTTAAGCCTCAAGGTTGCAGCTTTTATCTTGAACATTGCGGCTTTTATCCTCAACATTGTAGCTTTGATGCGGAAAGTTGCGGCTTTTATCTTCAACGTTGCGCCTTTTTGCTTGAAAGCTGAGAAAATGAGCAAGAGCGATCGCACTTTGATTGCGGCTGATGAGTGATTTATCAAAAGTTATTGAGAGTGGAACGAAGTTAAAAGAGGCGATCGTAAGATTCGAGGATTGTTTTGCTTGGCTTGCCATGAAAATTATATAGCCGGACTCGATATTATTGCCATTTTCCACAACTGGCTACAGACACAACCCCCGCCAAGCAAACCTAATCTGACTTTATTAATTACGAATTACTCTTTTGTCACTTGCAATCGCAAAAAATGCACCCGTCCTGATGCATCCCCAGCAACAACTCTCACCCCATCAGGTGCAACAGCACAGCAATATATTGGACTATCCCCTATGAAAGTGGCAATTACTTCCCCAGTTTGCCAATTCCAGACTTTGAGGGTGTTGTCAGAGGAACCAGAGATCGCGTACTTGCCATCTCTTGTCAGGGTGATCGCATTTACCCAGTTACTGTGACCTTCTAGAGTCCGCAGTTCTTCCTCAGTTTGCCAATTCCAGACTTTGAGGGTATAGTCACCGGAACCAGAAATCGCGTACTTACCATCTCTTGTGAGGGCGATCACTCTTACCCAGTTACTGTGACCTTCTAGAGTCCACAGTTCTTCCCCAGTTTGCCAATTCCAGACTTTGAGGGTGGAGTCACCGGAACCAGAGATCGCGTACTTGCCATCTCTTGTGAGGGCGATTGCACTTACCCAGTTACTGTGACCTTCTAGAGTCCGCAGTTGTTCTCCTGTTTGCCAATTCCAGACTTTGAGGGTCTTGTCAACAGAAGCAGAAATCGCGTACTTGCCATCTCTTGTGAGGGCGATCGCTCTTACGGAGTTACTATGACCTTTTAGGGTACGCAGTTGTTCTCCTGTTTGCCAATTCCGGACTTTGAGGGTCTTGTCACCGGAACCAGAAATCGCGTACTTACCATCTCTTGTCAGGGCGATCGCATTTACCGAGTTACTATGACCTTTTAGGGTACGCAGTTGTTCTCCTGTTTGCCAATTCCAGACTTTGAGGGTCTTGTCAACAGAAGCAGAAATCGCGTACTTACCATCTCTTGTCAGGGCGATTGCACTTACCCAGTTACTGTGACCTTCTAGAGTCCGCAGTTGTTCTCCTGTTTGCCAATTCCAGACTTTGAGGGTCTTGTCAACAGAAGCAGAAATCGCGTACTTGCCATCTCTTGTGAGGGCGATCGCTCTTACGGAGTTACTATGACCTTTTAGGGTACGCAGTTGTTCTCCTGTTTGCCAATTCCAGACTTTGAGGGTCTTGTCAACAGAAGCAGAAATCGCGTACTTACCATCTCTTGTGAGGGCGATCGCATTTACTGAGGAACTATGACCTTTTAGGGTACGCAGTTGTTCTCCTGTTTGCCAATTCCAGACTTTG
>JAVRCF010000103.1:0-27672 GCA_034530935.1 Aulosira sp. DedQUE10
TTAAGCACGGTTCTGGAGAGCAGCGACTCTCGTGAGGGGGTCGCTGACTTTACTAAGCTTAATAATCATGCTCTGTGGTTGGAAACTGTAGTGACAGCCCCATGAAGTATCGTGAGGCGGCTCGAAAATTAGAAGCTTTAGGTTGTCAAGAATTGCCTCGACAGGTGGAGGTTCTCATCGCAAGTGGTTTAATCCCGACACACAGCAAGTTACCGTATTACCAGATTGGGGAAGTCGGGATCTCAAACTTGGAACGCTTCGCGCTACAATTCGCCAGCTAGGTGTTGACTGGGAGGTTTTCTACAATACGTAGATAAAAGAAAAATTTATGTCAGTTGTTACAGCTAAATCTTACGTAGAGTATTGGAACGATGCTTATTGGATTGCAGGAACTCGGATTTCTCTGGACTCAATAGTCTATGCTTTCCAAAAAGGATTATCCCCTGAAAGCATTGTTCAGTCTTTTCCATTACTGATACTTGAACAAGTTTATGGAGCGATCGCATTTTATCTTGCTAATCGCTCTGAGATTGATGCTTATCTAGCAGCCGAGGAAGCAGCATTTGATGCTATGCCTCAACCGCTACAAACCACTGACCCTGCTTTATACAACAAGCTCATGGTAGTCAAAACAGCAAGGCAACAGGTGGAATCGTGAATGTTCATTACCAAGCCGATGCTGATTTGAATCAGGTAATTGTCACAGGCGTTCTGCGACGAGAACCCACCATTGACTTTCAAACCGCCTTTGCTGCTGAGTTAGGAGGTTTGAAAGATGCTGAAGTATTGGCGATCGCAGCACAGCAGGGACGTGTGCTCGTTACCCACGATCGTAAAACGATGCCATCAGAATTTGCTCAGTTCATCTCCAATAATCACAGTGCAGGAGTAATTATCGTTTCCCGAAAGCTATCAATTGAAGTAGTTATTGAAGAACTAGTGATGATTTGGGCAGCATCTAGTGCCGAAGAATGGGTTGATCGAATTGCCAAGCTGCCCCTTTAACACAGATTCTAGTAAACTTGAGCGATCGCCTTTTGTCTGACTATCATGAACCATCCATTTATTGGTAGAACAATAAGCCACTCTCGCTCAAACTTAATGTTTTTGGAAATGACAACGCTCTTATTTTGGAATATTAATAAAAAGCCTTTGATAAAGGAAATTGACAATCTTTGCATATATGATGTTGATATTCTCATCTTAGCAGAATTAGATATTTCCGGTTCTACCGATCCCCTTATGGAGATTTAATACTAAAGTGCCAGGATAATAGGCAGCGTAATCTAAAATTTACAAAATTGCGAAAGCCATATCCTAGCCTTTTTATCAACTTCAATTTATTGTTAATTCCTTCTACGGTGCCACTAGTTGTTCTACGCTCAAAATAACCAACTATATCACCAAACCACCTAAAAATTGTTCTAATAGTTTTAGAAAAATATAAACTTGAATTATACATCCAATCCAATAATTTAAGTACCCCATTTCCCCATGATTCAGCAGTGTCAAATATATTTCTGAATTCTTCATTTAAGCGCGTGCATTTTTGATAGTATAGGAGATACCTATTGAACAGATTTTAATTTATCTTTTTGCTTCTCATTTAAAGAATTTTCGGTTTTTAATAAGCTATATTTACTTTTTAGTAATCCTACTAATATTCGGTCTTTCTCTAACTTATTTTTGAGTGCAACCGCTTTTTTATTGTGCTGTTTACGTGCTGCATCCAATTCATCAGTGACCTGTTTCATTACATGAAATATGTCAATAGTAACATCTGCATTTGGCATCAATTTTACTACTAAACTTTTATACGGTTTCCACAAATCAGTACTAACTTCTTCGATTTGTTCTAAAACCTTACTACTCATACCGCGTAAAGCTTTATCCATTTCTGATTGACGACGTGACTCAACAATATCAATTGGTTTTCTTATGTCTAAATTTACCAATAATCCTAAATAATTACTTTGACCTTTAACTAAAGCAATTTAATCCATAACCAGCCGTTTTATTTCACTTAAATCAATTCTTATCTCTGATTCTAAATAATCTAGCATTGATTGAACTTCTGACTCACTTAAATCATTTCTCTCGGCAACACTACGAATATTACTGTCTAACCTTCTATAATTTGTCAAGTTTTCTTTATACTAAATTAGATGAGCTACCCTGCGATGAAAGTGTTCCCTATCTACCTGATGTCATTAGAGAAAAGGTATCTGCCAACAATGAAGTATTTTCAATCTTTATAGAAGTAGCTATTCTCACCTAAGCAAGAATTATTTGCTCATTTTGGCAGCGGTTATTGAGAAGTTACCAATACTAAAGGCGTGGGCGGAACGCCATCGCCCAGGCGATCGCTCCTCTACGGCCTTAAACTTTTCCTCTAAGAATTTCTTTAAGTGTTTGAGGTAGAGAGTAATAGACATGAAATACTAAAATAGTATGCCTTGCTGGTAGAGGAAATACAGCCATGACTTACACCATGCATGAAGCTCAAGAAGTAGCAAAGCTTGCTGCTACTGACATCGAGGCAAGGCTTTACTCCCAACCAGAAACTATATTTAGCCTGAAATTAGAAAGGTGAGTAATTAATGAAGAGACAAACATTGCTTGGGATGATAGCAAGCTTAACAGTTTTGGGTGTAAGCTTCCTACCAGTTCCATCTCAAAAAACAACAGCCAGTCAACCAAATTCTAAACTGGTCAATGCAATCACACAGACTATTCATAAAGAATTTGCAGATGCTGATTTGAATGAGATTAAAAGCGTTCTAACAGGCGAACAGAAGGCCGGAGGTGGCCCTGGGATGCAGGACACTGTTTTCTACAGCGAACACATTAAAGCCGCGACTGCCGTAACTGAGGTCTTTGGTGATGGGCAGCGTCTCACGGCTGTTATCGTCGAGTATGATATGCCTATCAAAAACAGCAGCCTCTCGACTACCGCCTTCACTGTCACCGGGCGTAATATCATGCGAGTGTATGCCAATGCTCGCTCCGAAAAATCACAAGTGGGCAGAGATGGAAACTTTGTCGTCATCGAACTGGATACAGCCGATTCCAACGCCCCTACTTACAACGCTCAAGGCCCAGTGCTGCGCCAAGTGTCCGTTACTGTAAATCAGACGGCAAGAGTCCAAACAGCATCTGGCCTATGGTATGCCCCGACCACTAAACCCATCTCGAACACCCGACAAATGAACTTGATCGTGGATGATTTTCAGCAGTTCAAGTTCACCGATCCAGTGACAGGCTTGGTTCTCACGTATAACCTTTTCATTCCCAAAAACTACGCTCCGAACACGAAATACCCGATGGTGCTGTTCATGCATGATTTGGGTGTCACCAATATCAACCCCTATACGACATTGGTGCAGGGTTTGGGCGCGACCGTTTGGGCCAGTTCTGAGGAGCAGGTCAAACACCCGGCGTTCGTCTTGGCTCCGCAGTATCCCGTGGCGCTTGCCAACGATAGCTCCCAAACCTCTGATTACGCAGATGTTACCGTCCGGCTGATACAAGATTTGCAAAAGCGATACAGCATCGACGGGAACCGCTTGTATAGCACAGGCCAGTCCGGGGGATGCATGACGGCTATCGCTCTGAACATCAAGCACCCCAAATTGTTCGCGGCTTCATTACTTGTCGCCGGTCAGTGGGATGCGACCAAAGTTGCACCGATGGCGAAAAACAAGCTGTGGATCGTAGTCTCTCAAGATGACGACAAAGCCTACCCTGGCATGAATGCCATCACTGCTGAACTGGAAAAACACGGTGCGAGAGTGACCCGCGCCGTGTGGGACGGCAACACCAGTGCCGCACAGTTCAAGCGTGACGTGGCGGACCTGCTCCAAGCGGGGCCGGACAGCAGTATTTATTATGTCGCTTTCCGACAAGGCACAGTGATTCCTCCGGGGCAAAGCACCGCTGGTGCGGCAGGGCACCGGAACACCTGGCGCGTTGCCTACACGATTGAAGGCATCCGCAACTGGCTGTTCCAGCAGCATAGGTAATAGCGAACTCGCCTTACAGCCCTAAGCTGCTCAAACGTACCGACCTAAAAATAGTGGCTATTCAAGTCAATAATAATTTGCTTTGATACTAAACTTTACTTTTTTCTACCCAAACGGTTGCCAAGAGCGCTCCCAGTTTTCTTTATTGAACGGCGAGGCGTAGGCTAGCAAGAACCGCAGGCATCGCCACTTCAAAATTAAACTCAATTCCAACTCTTACTGGGGTTTTCTTTCAACCGGGGCATCCTACCAAAACGCCGCATTGACCGCAGTCTGGGAGTGCGATGCCACCGGTTCATGGCGGTTACGCCATCGCTCTCACCTTGGGATCACCAAGACGGTAATTTTCCTCAATTCCAGAACCGCAAGCGATCGCCAATATTCTCGGGTAAAGATTTGCAAGTTGTAATTTACCGTGATGGCAGGTGGAGGTTTAGATGAAACCAGACTTTGATAGTATGAGTATTACTGAACTGCGAGCTTATATACTTTCACATCGAAATGATGATGAGGCTTTTTACAAGCTTGCTGATCGCCTGGAAGCTAGCTCTAAAGACACTGATTTATACCCGATTCCAGACACTCCAGAAAACATCGCCATCATGGAAGCAGGTATTTAAGAACACGTGAAGAAGTTGGAACAGAAGCGAACAGGTTGAGCAATCGCCTTTTCTTTGCAACACAACAAGCGATCGCCTTGTAAATTGGTGTTAAAGCTGTTTAAATTTCAGAGTTGATTCCTTAATTCTATGAGTACTCTTGACCAAGCGCTAGAAATTGCTTTGCAAATACCCTATGAACAGCAGAAAATGCTGATTAAAATTCTGCAAAATCGCCACCATGAAAGTCGCCGTACAGAAATGGCTGCGGATGCTAAGAAAACCTTAGCTGATTTCCATGCAGGTAAATTTCAACACCAGTCAGCCAAGGATGTCATTACAGCATTGCGCGAGTCTTTGCAAGAGCTAGAAGCATGAGACTGCTGGTATCAACCCCTAAATTTCAACGAGCATTTCGCAAGTTTGTTAAACAAAATCCTGACCTCCAGCAACGTATTGAAGATACTCTTCAAGAGATGGAAGCGGACGTGTTTTCACCAAATTTGGGAACTCATAAACTCAGTGGTAAGCTTGAGGGTTTTCAGTCCTGTTCTTGTGGCTATCACTGTCGTGTTGTTTTCTCAATTGAACAGGATACTGATACGAATAGTGAAGTCATCGTCCTGCTTGACATCGAAACCCATGACGAAGTGTATTAACTACTTGTCCGTTCTCAACTTGCTATCCAATGTTAAACTATAACCCAATACGCTTGGTGTTAGCGCCAAAAACCTTTCAGGGATTATGAAAAAACTCTCTGAAACTCTTATTTCTTCTCTACAAGACTCTCCGCGAACAAGTCCTGTCTTTAAACTGAACCGTATTGAACTATAACCAGAATTTTGAGCGATCGCTCTTTCTCTAACACCATAAAAAGCGATCACCATGTACCATAATCACCAACAGATAAAATTCGTAATTACGAATTGTTTAATGCCTTAATTGAATTGCCAGACATGGATAATGCTATCCTCATTGCTACTGGCAAGAAGCTTTCCATCTGGGCTAATAGCAACCCCTAAAACGGAACTAGAACCATCTTCAACGGTGTACAGCAATTTGAGCGTGTCTAGGCTCCATAGTTTAATAGTGCCATCATCATTGCCGCAGACCAGAATTTTTCCATCTGGGCTGATAGTCAGGGATTGCACAGAACTAAAATTGTCAGAAAAATCATGCAGCAATTTTCCAGTTTGGAGATTCCATAACTTTAGGGTGCTAATTGCCCGATTTCGAGAGACTAGCTGACCAAAACTACCAGTGACAAGCTTTTTGCTATCTTTTGTAATGGCAATAGCATCAACTGGGGTCTTGTGTCCTTCAAGGGTATAACGTATTTTACGATTTTTCAAATCAATCAGCTTAATTGTGTTGTCATCACCGCCACCAGTACTGACAAGGGTTTGCATATCGGGACTAATTGCAACATGACTCACATATGCTGAATGTGCAGCAATAGTATTAAGCTGTTTTCCAGTATATAAATCCCAAAGCTTGATTGTGCGATCGTCACTACCACTAGCAATTAATCTACCATCAGAACTAATCGCAACCGTTTCTACTGGTAGTGTATGTCCGCTCTCAACACGAAGCATCTTAAAGGTGCGTAAATCCCAAATCTTCATTGTGGGGGTGATTATTCCACCACTAGCAAGAAGCTTTCCATGAGGACTAATGGCAATTGAGGTAACACCGTCTGATTGAGCATTTACACTACGCAGTAACTTTCCTGTGCCTATATTCCAGACTTTAATAGTATCGTCCCTACCCCCACTAATCAGCGTTTTTCCATCTGGGCTAATCACAATTGCTGGAACCCCAAAAGTAACTTTTTGATGACCAGTCAGCGTGTGAATCAGTTGAATATCGAGTTCACCAATAGGGGAATTTGAACTGGAAGGATGTACATCAATGACAGTGAGAGTAAGGATTAGTGCAATAGCTAGGGCTTTGTGCGCTATTTTTCCATTTAATAAAATTTTTGGGCGCTTTACAGATAATAGCTTTTGTATAAATTTGGTTTTCATCAAAGATGCCTTGGCAAGAATATGCAGTGCAAGACATTCAATGATACTCTTTGCGATGCGTAGCTTGCCGCCGTAGGGCATCGCCATCACTCGATAGCTTGCTCACTGCACCATTACACCCTCGATTTTCCTCTCTACGAGACTGAACCCGAACGCTTGAATTTTATAGGGGCGATCGCACAGCTAGTTTTAAATTTTAACTTACTCGGCATTTTATATTTTCAGGATATTAAAAGAGCAATGTTTTAAGAGCGGAAAGTGTCAAGAACTGTACGACCGGCTTCCCAAGCCAAAAGAATGGTCTTTCGCTCTAAACCCCAACGGTAGCCACCCAGTTCTCCAGATTCCCTAATCACACGATGACAGGGGATGAGGTAGGAGATGGGATTTTTGCCCACAGCATTACCAACGGCTCTAGCAGCAGTTGGGCGACCAATTAATTTAGCAATGCTTTGGTAAGTTGTCATACCCCCAAAGGGGATTCTCAAAAGTGCGCGCCAAACTTGAATCTGAAAGTTAGTGCCTTTAAGCAAAAGCGTTAGAGGTTTTTGTTCTTTGAAGGTTACTGGGTCGAAAATTAAGTCATGCAACGGTTGAGTTACTTGTTTATCGTGGATGATTTCCGCCTTTGACCATTCTTGCTGAAGTGTTTGTACGGCGGTTTGCTCATCTGTTGCATTTAAGAAATGCAGGTTGCAAACACCACGATCAGTTGTAGCGATTAGAGTTTTGCCAAACTGAGTCTCATGAATACCATAGCGAATTTGCAAGCCTGCGCCTGCTGCTTTAAATTCACCAGGAGACATTGCTTCTAAGTTCACAAATAAGTCATGCAATCTTCCCGGACTCGACAACCCTACATCTAAAGTTAAATCTAGTAAGCTTTTGGTGTGGGTGATTTGCGATTTGGCATATTCAACCGTAAGATATTGCAAAAAACGCTTGGGGCTAATGCCTACCCACTGAGTAAATAACCGTTGAAAATGATACTCACTCAAACCAATATGCTGTGCAACGGTAGCTAGATCGGGTTGGTTCAGATGGCCTTGGCGCATGAATGCGATCGCCTGAGCAATCCGGTGATAATCTGCGCTGTCATGGGTAGTCACACTCTTCATCGAAATCATCTAGGCTAGATTCAATAAATATTTGCACTTCCTCACTTTAGCGATGTTGTTGATCCAAAACCACCCGTTTCTTGCGGTGTATCAGTTAGGATTTGATATACAGCAGCAAATTACAGAGCAATTTTAAGGATATCGATAGCCGTTAATCTCCACTCCACCATACGGCCCTGGTGTTGGGCGAGGAAGAGACATCCTAGACTGAGGTAGTTGTGTAGATTGCTGCACGCCATAACTGCCATATACTGACGGAGTTGAGGTATTGACAACACTGGGAAGTTGATTTGGCGTAGAGTATGGTGAAATATTAGTGGTTGCAGCTGAGGTGACAGATGGTGTCACTGGTATTGCTTGTACTACATTGGGTAATGTCTGACTGTTATTAAAGTTAGTGTAAGGATTTTGGGGTAAGTTTGTTGTTGTTGGTTGAGTATAACCTGTCCCTGTACTTAAGCTAGTGTTAGCAGGCAAAGTCTGACTGGGTATGCCGTTACTGGCTGGTGTTAGTGTTGCATTGCCATTCGAGCCAGTCCCTATGATACTTGTGGGATTGGAAGCACCAGAGAGATTTTGATTCGTTGATGTTAGATTGCTATAGGAAGCAGTTCCCATAATACTTGTGGGGCTAGAAGTAGTGTTATTGTAACCAGAGAGATTCTGATTGGGAGATTGATTGATAGCAGCTTGTAAGGGGCTGATACTAACAGGATTTTGAATTTTATCGGTTTGATTAACTAATCCCATCCCCTGGTTCCAGGGGTTTGTTAGGCTTGCTGTTTGTTCCAACGGCGAAGTTAAGGATTTAGCACCTAACAAATGGCTACCATACCCGGACTTCATCTGCAATAAATTGTCTGTTTGTACAACAAAGGGATTGTTTTCTCTAGATGCAGGTGTGCCATTCACTATTCCCAAACCAGGATTTGCTTTGGCATCATTGTTAGCAGAGGATTGTTTGCTAATGACATCCTCAAATAAGCTTTGGCTGTTCTCGCGTGGTGATTTTTCTGGTGGGATACTTAGCGCGGCTGCCAAACTTGCTTGCTCATAGTCTTTAATTAAGACTGGGAAATTATCAATGTCTGCAACCACGGCTTGGTCTTCAGATGAAAGGGAAGAGTCCGCTACCTTTGGTGAAGCAACTTCTGGCTCTGACTTGCGAGCAAAAACATTTGGATTTGACAAGTATTGCCACATTCCTAACCCAAACACAAATAAAAAAATTGCTGTACCCCAAAAGCTAGGTTGTTTGATATTCCGTAACCTGGCTTTAAGATAACGTAAGTAGGCAGGGGGATAATGGCGGTTTTGCATATGTTTGGGTATAGTGAACTTACTGAATAAGCGATCGCATTTTGCGTATTTTCTAAGTAATGTTGCAGCGGGGAAGTTCGGGGTTAAAAAAAAATTAAACCAAATTTTAAGGTTGATTTTATCCTAACTGTTCAATCTTTATGAGTCATTAGTAGTAGACAATTATTCGTTAAAAATTCACGTTTTGCTCATCTGGGTTCTCAGTAACTTGTAAATAACAAAATACCCCATCGCCAATGAAGTTGGAGAAGCTGGGGAAAAAGAATCTGACTATAGTGTTGCGTACAGGAGAAAAAATCTTTCTTTTTTTTTCATAAATGAATTTAGGGGCTTGAAACCCTATTGAAGAAGGGAAAAATTATTTTCTTAAACCTTCTGCACCCTACAGTATGACTCATGCCTTTCTTCGGTCACTTTGGATATCATCAAGAGTTGAAAGCTAGTCTAAGGTTATTGTTGTAGCTGGGTAAAACAGTGCTGAGTTAAAAGTGTTGAGTGCTGAGTAATTCTTATACTCAATACTCAGCACGGGCTAAATGCCCTGCTAAGGCTCTAAGCGCAGCCCCTTTACAGCACTACTGTGTGCGCTGCACGCCTAGCGCTTGCACCGCATAGTACTATCTACCAGGAGACTACAGCAATGATGAAAGCTGAAGATATCATGACCAAGAACGTAGTTACCATTCGTGGTTCAGCGACTGTTGCTGAAGCGGTGGGGCTAATGAAGGATAAAGGATTGCGCGCTTTGGTTGTGGATTGTCGTCATGACCATGATGCCTATGGCATAGTCACCGAAACGGATATCGTCTATAAGGTGACAGCCTACGGTAAAGACCCAAAGCAAATACGGGTTTACGAAATCATGAGTAAGCCCTGTATTATCGTCAATCCTGAGTTGAGTGTGGAATATGTAGCGCGGTTGTTTGCTAATACTGGTATTCGTAGGGCACCTGTGATTCAAGGTAAGCTTTTAGGGATTATCTCGGTTACCGACATTCTGACAAAAAGTGACTTTGTAGAGACTCCCAAAGCCTTATTGTTAGAAGAGAGAATTCAACAAGCGATCGCACAATCTCGTGCAATTTGTACCGAACAAGGAGCCTATTCTAAAGCCTGCGCCGCCGCTTGGGATGAAGTTGAAGAACTCCAAGCAGAAGCTGCTCACCAAAAAGCTGAAGGTATGGAATCGGCCAAAGTCTCTTTTGAGGAATACTGTAAAGACAACCCAGAGGCTCCGGAATGTCGGCAGTACAAGGCTTGAGGGTCACTCAGAGATGAGGAAGATGAGGTGGATGAGGAAGAATAATAATTGTTTGCTTGCTCCCTTATCTCCCCCATCTTCCTCATCTTTGAATTTAGCGTTGAGCAACTCGGAACAATAAAAATAGACCTGTGCCCAAGCCGATAAAGTTGGGTAACCAAGCTCCCATAAAGGGAGATAGGACATTTGCCTGTCCTAAAGCACCAGTAATAAAACTGAGGAAGTAATACGAGAAAATTACAATGACGCTAATACCAAAACTTGTGCCTCGCCCAGAGCGCTGAGGTATGCTGCCCATAGCTGCGCCTACTAAGCCAAAAACTACACACACAAAAGGTAAGGCGATTTTTTGTTGAATCCGCACTTCCAGTTTACGAATTTTTTGGCGATCCCCACCGAGACGTTCGACGGCTAGCTGTTCTATGGCTTCTGAAATATTCATCTCGCCGTAGTCTCGACTTTTTTCTGCCAGACTCAATGGTGTGCGGGGAAGCCGCAGTTGTTGGTGTTCAAACCGTAAAATATTGCGATAAGAGCGATCGGGAGATACTAAATAAATAGTGCCGTTATAAAAATCCCAGACGTTTTGCGAGCCGTTCCATTGCCCTGATTCTGCGACTACAATTTGATTTAAACCTTCTTCGGAACGATCAATAATCGTCAAACCTTTCATCTGCTTGCCATCAAACTGGTCAGCGTAAAATAAGCGTGCAAGTATCCTGGTGCTACTACCATCTGGCTCTTTAACATCCCGATATTCAGGATAAAAAATATTTTGCTGCTTCAAAATTGGTTTTTCTGACTTTAAAGCATTCTCTAAAGTCATACTTGCTTGATAACTTGCTGCTGGTGCTATTTGCTCATTAAACACAAATGTCAAGCCCGTCACCACTAAACTTAACATCACAGCAGTTAATACCATGCGATAAACACTTACCCCACAACCACGCAAAGCAATTAATTCACTCTCGCTAGAAAGACGACTGTAAGTCATCAAAGTAGCCAACAAGGTGGACATGGGGAAGGCTAGAACAATGAAAGTTGGCAGTTTTAATAAGAAAACCTGAATGGCGATATCTATAGGCAGCCCAGATTCTACAATTTTTCTTACTAAGTCAAATACAGCATCAATTGTCACACCAATTGACGAAAAAGCCCCCACTCCAAATAAAAATGGTGGTAGCAATTCGCTGGTGAGATAGCGATCCATGATCGTAAAAGGCATCAGCGAATTGAGAGTAGAGAAAGATCTGAGCTTTTTTGATACCATACGCGAACTTTAAAATAAAATATTTATGTCATCTGGCATTTGGCATTTGCATTTGGGACTGCTATATAAATTTAGATATAGCTCAAAATATACGATGAATTTAATATTGAATGAAGATTAGCTTAAAACTCTAAATTGACACTGAAGAATAAAGGCTAAAGAATTTTCAGGAAATTGTTATTTAATAACTATTATTTTAGACTTGGAAGTTATCACCCAAGTAATATTGCCGCACCAAGGGGTTATTATAAAGTTCATTGGCACTACCAAAGGCGAGAATTTGTCCTTCTCTCATGATATAAGCGCGGTCAGTGATGGCTAGGGTTTCGCGGACATTATGATCTGTGATTAAGATACCCATACCGCGATCGCGCAGTCGCGCTACAATTTGCTGAATCTCCGAAACCGCAATTGGATCGACTCCCGCAAATGGTTCATCCAAAAGTAAAAATTTTGGTCCTTCCCTACCAGCTGCTAAAGCTCTGGCTAATTCAGTTCGTCGTCGTTCCCCACCAGAAAGTTGTATTCCTTTACTGTTAGCCACTTTTTCTAAACGAAACTCTCGCAGTAAATTTTGTACCCGCCCCGACCATTCCCAGTGTGGCACATTAGTCTGCTCCAAAACTAGGAGTATGTTGTCTCGTACCGAAAGCTGGCGAAAAACACTCGCTTCTTGCGCCAGATAGCCAATGCCCAATCTTGCCCTTTTGTGCATTGCCATTGCAGTAATGTCCAAATTATCTAGCCAGACTTTCCCCTGATTTGGTTTTTCTAAGCCTGTGGCAATATAAAAGGTTGTGGTTTTACCAGCACCATTCGGGCCTAGTAAACCAACAACTTCTCCTTGGGCAACAGAAAGGCTGACACGATTGACAATCTGTCGCTTGCCGTAAGATTTGTGGATATTCTCTAAGACAATTTTCACGCTAGAGATGCCCCTCCCAGTAACTACAACTAATTAGAACCTTTCAACGGTGGCGTTTTTGGGGCAGGTCGTGCAGATTGTCCACCACCTTCACCTTCCTGTACCATGTAAATAGACTCTACCTGACGGTTAGATTGCGGTAAGGCCACAAATCGTCCCTCATCAATCAGATAAGTCACCTTCTCCGCCCGGATACTATTGCCACCCTGTTGCAAAATATAGACATTGCCACTGAAATCTATTCGGCGTTCCTTGCTAAAGTACTGTGCTTGGGTAGCTGTTGCCTGAATTTGACGCGCCGGATATAACATTTGCACATTGCCGCGAGCAGTTACCACTTGACTTTTGGCATCATATTCTTGGACATCAGAACGAATCGTCAGAGGGCGATTTGCCGCAGATGTTTGTGCAGTAACGGTTTGCACTTGGGAAGGAAAAGCCACTGCACCAAAAATTGTAGCAGGTAACACCAAGGCTAATGCCAAGCGACGTATTTGCGCTCGGGGCAATTTATAGGAGAACATCATAGCAATTTACAATTTAGAATTTCAGCTTGTATTTTAATTATCTCAACTACTTTATCCAACAGTGAAAAATAGCATCTGGACTAATTTCGGATAAATGCTGACGCTATTGACGCTTGCCCTACCCTTAAGGTTTCGTCCACATTCCTTTTTCTTGAACGCTGAGTCAAGCAATTCCCTCGTGCATGGCTGACTGGGAAAGGGATAAGGGGGATAAGGGAGATGTAGAAGCGTAGCGGCTTCCCGATAGGGTGGGGGATGAGGAAGCAGGGGAGAAATGCCCAATGCCCAACAACTCCTGACCAATTATTCCTTGATGCTACAGAGCAATCGGATTGATCCGTGGAATCAATCGAAAATCCGTCATGAAAAGTTTGCTACGGAGGAAAACCAACACCACTTGCTTTAAGTCTCTTAACCGCAAGGGCGCAGCGACTCCTACTGACAACTTTTGTCTTTGAAACGCTACGCGTAGCTTGCTTCTTTGCAGGAGTACGCAAAATCCAAAATCTAAAATTGTCTGACCCTTGAATGGAAAAATCTGAAATTTTTGTTAGCAGCTAATTTTTTTTGGGCAATCTAAATTCAGTAGAAAATAGAGGAAATAGTCAGCTATTTTGTGCTGTGTCAAAAAAGCTAAAGTGAATTTTTTTGCCTGATTGCGATCGCCAGCAACCTCATAAGACAATGAAAATATTAAAAATAAGTAACTTAAATAAGCTTTTGCAAGAAATGCCAAATTATAGTAATTTTCAATACAATGGTGAATTAATTATTAAGAATACCCAAGGTATTGAATGGACTTTTTATTATCGGTCTGGTCAGATAATTTGGGCAACCGGAGGAATTCATCCTTGTCGACGGTTTCGTAGATATGTTTCCCAACAGTTTCCGCACATTGATATTAACAAAATCCATGTACCACCCCAAGATGTAGTTATAGACTATTGGGATTATATATTTTTAGAATATTTATCTAAGCGACAGCCAGACCGAAAACAAATTGAGATTATTATAGAAAATATAATATCAGAGATTTTTTTTGATTTAGCTCAACAAATACATATTGCTCCTTTGAGTTATGAACTCAGACCAGGAGTAAAGTTAAAAGCACCAATTACTTCGATTAATACTGATATATCTCTACAAAAAATGCAAGATTCATGGAATCATTGGTCGAAAGCTGGTTTGACAAGTATTTCTCCTCATTTAACACCCGTTTTATCTAAACCAGCACAACTCCAACAGGAAGTAAGTCCTGCTATTTATAAGAATTTTGTGAATATAATTAACGGCAAATACACCCTTTTGGATTTAGCTGTGAAATTAAAGAAGAATGTGTTATCACTGACACAATCTTTACTGCCCTATATTCGTAAAGGAATTACGGAGCTTATAGAAGTACCTGATTTGCCTTTATCAGCCCCTCTACTCAACAGCCCCTCTACTCATAGTCCACTAAATAAACTGAATACTACTTTAATAGCCTGTGTAGATGACAGCCCCCAAGTATGTAAAGTTCTAGAGAGGATTATTACTTCACATGGGCTGAGATTCATCGGCATTCAAGACCCAGTACAAGCTCTACCGATTCTCATTCAGAATCAGCCTAATTTTATTTTTATAGATTTGCTTATGCCAGGAATCAACGGTTATGAACTTTGCACTAATTTACGTAAAATATCTAGTTTCTCCAAGACACCCTTAGTAATTTTAACCAGCAGCGATGGTTTTTTTGATAGTGTGCGCTCTAATGTATATGGTGCTACTTATTTTATTCATAAACCAATAACAACTGATAAAGTAATGGGCATAGTTGATAAATATTTACTAACTAAATCTATAGGGCATAATCTATCTAATTTAGAACTTTCTCCAAGTATCATCTAAATAATTAGTTAAAAATAAATATGTTTTTAACAGATGAATTTCTATTTACTACTGGCATAGCAAATAAAACAGAGAAATCTTTGACTAATGCTGATGGGGTGACTAGAGGAGGCCCCGAGTTCCCCACTATCCATTTTTAAAACATAATATAAGCCGTAAATCGCACAAGATTATCCTGTCCAAACTGCAATGAATCTTCATTTCGCAGACTATATTGCATACTTGGATTCAAGAGTTTGTTATTTAAATAAATACCATTTGTACTCATATCAACAATCATGTAGGTATTTTGTGCCCAGTCCCAATAGACTCGTGCATGACGACGAGAAATTATGCCTTCATTAGGAAGACCAGTTAAGTCAATTTCTGGTGGAATTGTCATACTTTGACTGCGGCGACCAATAAAACCTACTTCTCCAGACCATTGAAATTCTCTACCTGTAGTGTGAATCAGCTTGAGAATAGGTAATCTTGGCGGTGGTGGGGTATAAGAAGGTTGTACAGGTGGAACAGAGGGATTGACCCGTTGCCGATCATCCTTTGAATTATCAATAGGGGGTTGATAGTTGGGTGGATGTACTACTGGTTGTGATGAAGTAGGTTTGGTTGGTGTAGGTGTAATTAAATTACCTAAGGGAGTTGAACACCACGGACAAACTTTAGCATTGTTGGGCAAGGCGCGGTTAAAATATTCGCAATTTGGATTGGGGCACCGATTTGCAGCCATAGGAATTTATATCATCAGGTAGAGTTTGTAAAGGGACAAAACCGAATGGCACTAAGTCAACACTGGCCCTGACGAGTAGTTACTATCTCAGCAAATGTAAACCTAGCTGGTTGGGGACTTTTGTCTTTAGGGTACACCACAAATATAGGGTATCTTAAACTGAACTTTCACTTAAGGAAAATAAGCTAACTCTTGCTAGAAGAAACTTTCAAAGTTTTTGACAGCAGTGTTACAGTCATGGAAGCAGAAAGCTCAACAGTTAAATTCTTGAGAAAAATTATTTTATATAGTTATTGGTCAATGTTGAATAGTTAGCTTGCAATTATCAACTCAAGCTTTTCCTGTACCGATTACAAGGGGTAAGAGGCGATCGCAATTTAAAGGAGCGTTGTATGTGTATGGGTATTCTTGATACAAATATTCAGATGTAGGCAGATAATCAAAATTCAAAATTCCGGGCTAGTTCCGCTGGGGCAATATAACCAAATGCAGAATTTTGCACCCCATCTTTGTAACCCAGAGAATAGCGTTGATCGCTGGCTGAATAGAATGCCCAATCGCATTCTTTATCAATATTGAAATATAGAACTGCTGAGACACCATGATTTGCTAGATAGGTATATGTATCGCGCAACCATTGATCTTTGACATCTTTTGCTTCTTTACCAGTTTGCATGGTGCTAGTTGTCGCTGTCTGAGCAATAAAAATCGGCTTGTTGGGAGCCATTGTTTGCATTTGCTGAATATAGGGTTCAAAAACTTCTTTAGCTAGTTGCCAATTTTTCCAACTAGCGTTGTGACAATAACCCCAGTTATAAGCACTAAATGCAACTACATCAACTTTGTCATCTCCTGGATAATAATTTTTAAATGTATTTGTACTATTTGCAGTCCAACCATTTGGGGCAAAGACCCACCGGACTGAATTTTTGACTACACCAGCATCGCCAAATATTGTCTGAATGCGTTCGTAGATCAGCTTAAAATTAGCGGCATCACTGTTATATTTTTCTCCAGGAATATTCATCTCTGGAAATGGCGCGATGAATGCCATTCTACCTTCACCTTGGCTTGACCATTTTTCATAGGCACGAGCAAATCTTTGCACCGCAGTATCAACATCACCTATGGCAATTTGTCTGGCTGTGTGTGTTGATTTGAGATTGATAAACCCAGTGTATCCATTGCGACGTAAACTTTCTAAAATAGTGGGGATGTTGTACTCCGGATTGGAATCTTCAATATCAATGAAAATTCCTGCAAGGGAGTGACGTTTACCTGTCCAGGTATTAATTTGATTTAGTTCGCTGTCGATAACATCTTGATTTCCTAAATATTTACTTGTATACATTCCCAGTAGTACTGGCGATGTATGAGTTTCCACACTCTGAGTCAAATTCATAGAATCCCAAGCATGTAACTGCGTTGGATTTGATAGCAGCAAGCTGATGATGCTGCCAAGCATTACCAGCATCATAAAAATCAGCCGTCTTATCTGTCGAAATCTATGATTTAGCATTTTCAACTCTCAGGTTGAGCATGAATAGATTCTTTCTATTATGCAAGAAGAAATCTTGTAGAAAGAAGATAAAACTAAATCTTTAACATCTCTAATAACTGAGCCTCAGTTAACTGAGTAATACCTAGAGATTCGGCTTTTTCTAACTTGGAGCCAGCATCTTCTCCAACTATCAAATAATCTGTTTTCTTGCTTACTGAATCTGTGATTTTACCGCCAGCTTTTTGAATCAAAGCTTTGGCTTCATCTCTTTTTAATGTTGGTAAAGTACCTGTAACTACAAAAGTTTTACCTGTAAATTTTTGATTACCGTCAGTAATTGTTGGTGTTTCTGCGGAATTTGCTAATTGCAACCCAGCTGCTTGGAGGCGAGAAATCAAAGTTTGATTAGCATCAATCTGACACCACTGGTGTACTGATTCCGCAATTTCTACGCCAATACCATAAATCCCGGCAATATCCGACTGCTTGGCTTGGGTTAATTTCTCAACATCAGAAAATTTCTCGGTTAACAGTTGAGCATTCACACTGCCAACATGACGGATACCTAAACCATATAATACCCGTGACCAAGGTTGGTTTTTAGACTGTGCGATCGCATCAATTAATTTCTGTGCCGATTTTTGTCCCATTCTTTCAAGTGCATATAATTTATCTTCTGTCAAGTCGTACAAGTCGGCAACGGAATGCACCAAACCCTTATCAACGAGTTGATGTACAAGTTTTTCGCCCATACCTTTAATATCTAAGGCATCACGACTTACCCAATGTTCAATTGCACCTTTGAGGATAGCGGCACAGGAAGCATTAACACACCTAGTAACAGCTTCACCCAACTCCCGCACAACTAGCTGGCCGCAGACTGGGCAATGGGTAGGCATAACAAAGGGTTCGGTGTTTGGGGGGCGGAGTTCTTTGAGTACCCGCACCACCTCCGGGATAATTTCCCCAGCTTTGCGGACAATCACAGTATCACCGATGCAGATGTCTAATTGGGCGATGCGATCGCTATTATGTAAAGTAGCGCGAGAAACTGTAGTACCTGCTAGTTGTACTGGGCGCATCTCTGCCAAAGGTGTTAAAGCGCCTGTTCTGCCGACATTCACGGCGATATTTTCTACACGGGTTGGTGCTTCTTCAGATGCATACTTCAACGCTACCGCCCACCGCGGGAATTTCTGCGTAAATCCTAGCTGTTCCTGAAGCTTAAAGGAATTTAGCTTTACCACTACCCCATCAGTCATGTAGGGTAAATTTAGTCTTTCTGTATCCCAATGTTGATAGTATTCGCTAACTTCCGCTAAAGAAGGGCACAGCTTATGGTTGGGGTTGACACGAAAACCCATTCTTTGTAACAATTCCAAAGCTTCCCATTGGGTATTGGCAATGCTGGCATCATCTCTACCAGGAATGTGCAACGTGTAAGCAAAGAAATCTAAACGCCTACGAGCGACAATCTTCGAGTCTAATTGTCTGAGCGTCCCAGCTGCGGCATTGCGGGGATTAGCAAATAACTGTTCGCCTGCTTTTTGCCGTTCCTCGTTGATTTTTTTAAACACATCCAACGGTAAAAACGCCTCACCCCTGACTTCCACCTTTTCTAAAATTTCTAAGCCTTCAAAATTTAAGCGCAAGGGAATTGAGCGAATTGTCCGCACATTTTGGGTGATATCTTCACCCATCACCCCATCACCCCGAGTTGCTCCTCTGGTGAGAATACCATTTTGATAGGTAAGTGCGATCGCAGAACCATCAATTTTCAGTTCGGTGACATATTCCACTGCCTCGATTTTCGGAACTTGTCGCCGCCAACGCTGATCCCATGCTTGCAACTCATCAATATTAAAGGCATTTTCCAAACTGTACAGGGGGATATTATGCCGTACTGAAGTAAACTGTGTCGCCGGTCTCTCACCCACGCGCTGAGTGGGACTATCGGCTGTTACCAATTCTGGATACTGCGTTTCTATTTGTTGCAATTCTCGATATAGCTGGTCATAGACTGCATCCTCCATAATGGGTGCATCTAAAACGTAATAAGCATAGCTAGCTTGCTGCAACAACTGGCGTAGTTCTTCTACACGCCTGATTTCTGGCTGACTCTGTATCATCGATTTTGTGCAAAATACTGAGCAAATAGAATTTCACGATCAAGCCTGTCTAGGCACGTGTTGCTAGTATAGCTACTGGTTGTGTGGTTGTGTGTATCCCAACCGATTAGTAATCAGCCAACCTGATTCTGACTTTTCACGTCATCTGGAAAAAGGGACAGGGTGTGGGGTGTGGGGTGTGGTAAGACTTTCATGATTTCCCCGACATCCTTCATCCACAAGGGTTTTAAGACTTCCCGTGAAAAGTCAGAACCTGATTCAGTAATTCTTACCTAGTCTGTATAAAAATATCTCTGCTATTTTAGATTAAAAAAACACAAGAACTACTAGGCTATACATTTAAAGTACAACGTTTGATTCAGGGGAAAAACTTTGCTGACAAGGATTTGAAGGTAATAATGCCAAACCTCGTTTTTGCTATTTCACCTTGTAGACGGCAGGGCCGTTTCATTCCCTTTCAAATAGGATTTGTCAAGATGGTTAGCGATAAAAATCATAAATATGAGTAACGATGAAACAGACTTTTAAGCACATAAATAACAGTACGATTGTCTATTTTATCGATACGCTCTTAGCAAAATAAAATTGATGATTTTGCTAGAACCCTTGATTTTTATAGCTTCTTAGGGAATGAATCAGCCCTGCTTATAGAGGGGACATACAAAAAACCCCGTTTTTGCTTACAGGGGTCTGCCGTGTCCTTGCTCTAAGAACTGGGAAAGAGTAAGGTTTCGTAATCCCGTGCGCCCTGCAAAATGCGAATAATCTCGATCAATTCTTCATGGACACGGTAGAAAATCAAGTAATCCTGATGCACAGTGCGCCGGATGCCGAATTTTTCATAACGCGGAACGAGCGGGTAAGCCCGGGGCATATCTGCCAGAGCGTCGCAGCGATCCAATAATTCTTCGACGAAGGTTATTGCCCGTTCCGGATTTTGCGGCCGGATGAAATCGCCAATCGCGATCAAGTCAGCTTTTGCCACCGCCGTGATAACGACCCTCATGCCTCTGAGTTTTCAGAATCTACGGCGAAGCGGTCACGCAGTTCTGTTCGCACCTCATCAATGTCTTGCACCAGCCCCGCTTCGGCATCGGCAACGCCCCGCGCAATGGCGGTATCGAGCAATTCTTGTCGCCGTTCACGTTCCATCAGAGCGCGCAAGGCTTCGCGGATAATTTCGCTGTTGGAGCCATATAAACCAGAATTTACCTTCTGACGGATAAAGTTTGCCATTTCGGTCGGCAAGGTAATCGAGAGCTTTTCAGCAGATTGCATGGCGTTTACCCTCTGGTACTCAAATGCTAGTCCGATATAATAGCATAAAATACTATTATATACTACCAATCCTAGCCTGAGAATAACCCCCTGTAAATTTCAGACCGGATAGAGTGTGCGGAGTGCAACTATCTAGTGGTATGAAATCTACCTTTCACCCAAGGGGAAACATTTTAAATTTGTAATCCCCAATCCCCATTACCCCTTCGCCCCTTCGCCCCTTCGCCCCAGAGGGGACCCTACCTTCCCCAGAGGGGACCCCACCTTCCCCAATCCCTATTCCCCAGTCTTAATATATTCCCTAACAACTAACATCGCTTGCGTCGGAATCCTGGTAACTAGCCGAATTGGAAATGCTTGAGTTGAAGCAAACTGAGCATAATCTGGTGTGAGAAAAACCGCATATTTTTCAGCTTCAGGAGTCATCTGGGCTGCAAAGGCTAAAGCTATGGCTTGCAAATATTTACGAATATCAGCCGCTTGCTCACCTACAACTTCACCACCAGATAAAGCTGTATTTAGTTTTTGTTCTTGATCCATTGTGGTACTAGGGTCTTTGACACTCAGATGAGTAGCCCCAAGTATGCCAACCAGCCATTTAGGGGATGGGATTTTGGTAAATCCCACCACCTGTTCAGGTAAAGCGGGAAGAGTTTTATCTGCGGAAGCTGCCCATACCAGGGTGGGTACTTGCACCTGTCTCAGACCAGTTTTGCCAAATATTAAAGAAGTGGTAGGACTAAGAGCGATCGCTCTTTTAATCCTCTCATCCCGCAGTTGATATTTATTGGCTGGTAATTCTTGGGCAACGCATTGCAGAGTTTCACCAAAACTAAACCCAGCCACATTCTTTTTACAACGTTGTTTGAGATCTTCTAGTTGTAATTCTGCTCCCGCAATGGCTAAGGCTGTACCGCCACCGAAGGAATAGCCAATTACCATGACGTTATTACTGGCGATTTTTCCTTGTAATGGCTGATTAGCTGTTTGGTTGAGTTTTGCGAGTTCATCAAGGACAAAACTAATATCTTTGGGACGATCTAAAAACTCTTGCGGTTGTACTAGCTTAGTATTGTTTTTGATGGCTAAGTTAGTATTTGCCTCATTACTACCAGGATGTTCTAGTGCCGCTACTATATAACCGTGGGATGCTAAATGTTGGGCGAGGTAGCGCATATCTGTACGCACCGATCCAAAGCCGTGGCTAAAAACAATTACAGGTTTTTCAGTCGTTGCAGCGTTTGACCAATAAACATCCACTGGAATTTTGCGGTTGCGTTTTTGATCATTCAATTGCAAGCCTAGAACCTGGTATTGAGATACTCCTGGTGCGCTGGGATCAAAAGGAAAAGATATTTGCGATGTAATGGGGCTGAGTTGCGGCGCGATCGCCAGCATAAATTGTTGAGTCAGCCAAAAACCTGAGTTTAAACTGCTGGCAACTGTAAATGCTTGCGGCAAATTAATTTCTAAGCGTTTACTCGGATAATATTTAATAAAGGAAAGTATAGAAAGCCCTTGGGGTGAAGTAGAGCCTAAGACAAATCCTGCTCTTAATGCTTGTGCGCCAGCCTGATCTTTTCTAACTACAGCCGTGGCCAGGTCGGTGAGAATTGTTGTTCCAATCTGCGTATTTAGTAATCGACTAATGGTGACAACATTTAGCGGTATCCTCGTTTTCAGTGCCCCTAATATTGCGCTGCGTTGTTGTTCAGATAATTTGTTGGTGAAAAGCGCTATGTCTCTGGGAAATTCTCCAGTATCAGCAGCCTTTTGCAGATCGGCTACAGAGAAAGATTCTGCAAATAGACCAACTCTGACTACAACTGTATCAGCCGCTTTTGCAGAGGTAGTTGTCCCTAAAATTTGTGCGATCGCCATAGCACAAAACCAACATGTAACACTTTGTAGATTTCCCCAGCTTCTTCCCATGAACATCTTTTTTTACCACGCTTAGGGGAATATAGCTGATATTCGTGTATTTTACTACCCATGCTGTAAAAAATCTTAGTTCAAAGGCTTTGTCCCAACATCGCTAGCGGTTCTGCATCGGTATTCCAGTCAGATGATCATTCCCACAACTGTTGCATAGACAACAGAATTCGACTTTGCCATAGTAAAGTTGCAATTTTCAATTCTGTACGGTTTTTAGTGGTAGAAAATGGAAGAATGAAAAGGTATATGGCTCAGCAATAGCCTCTCAATAGAGCGGATGGTGCTGTCGTGGTCGCAATTGTTATTGTTTCTCACAGTCAAAAACTCGCGCTAGGTGTACAGGAACTAGCGGCGCAAATGGTTCAGGGCCGAGTCCCCCTAGCGATCGCAGCTGGGATAGACGATGCTGAAAATCCCTTGGGTACAGATCCCATGCAGGTTTATGAGGCGATCGCGTCTGTGTTCAGCGATGATGGTGTCCTGGTGTTAATGGATCTGGGTAGCGCTTTGATGAGTGCAGAAATGGCCCTGGAGTTCCTCTCACCAGAACAACGGCAAAAAGTCCATTTGTGTGAAGCACCTCTGGTTGAAGGTGCGATCGCCGCTGTGGTTGCAGCCGCAGCCGGTCATAATATTCAGCAAGTCATAGCGGAAGCACGGTCATCATTAGTAGCAAAAGCAACTTTACTAGGTGTAGTTAGCAGTCCCGCTTCAATTGTCCCCGCCGCTCATACTGAATCCGCGACCCAAGAAATTCGCCTCGCTGTCAGCAATCGCTTGGGTTTGCACGCTCGTCCGGCGGCGCAATTTGTCACTACCGCCGCTAAATTTCACTCTCAAGTTTGGGTAAAAAATATAACTAGAGGTACAAATGCTGTTAGGGGTGACAGTATTAACCAAGTTGCAACCTTAGGGGTGCGTCAAGGACACGAATTGGTAATTACGGCTACTGGCGTTGATGCGGAACAGGCGTTAGCAGCGTTGGCAGAATTAATCGCCAATAACTTTGGGGAAGATGATTCAATTTTAGAATTACCATCAGCCGTAGAGAACCGTACCCCAACTACTCCCGGCGAACTTTTCGGGATTGCAGCTTCCCCAGGAGTGGCGATCGCGCCTGTGGTACGTTATCAACCCACTGCCATTGTTCCTACCAAATACCACGTAGAAGATGTAGAAGATGAGTGGCAAAGATTACAAATAGCTATTGCCACAGCCCAACAGCAAATTCAGGCATTATTTTCCCAAGCTTCTATCCAAATTGGTGACACAGAAGCGGCAATTTTTGTCGCCCATCTGCTGTTTTTAGAAGATCCTGTGTTGTTAGAAGCAGTACGAGTGCGAATTTACGAACAGCATCTCAACGCCGAAGCCGCTTGGCAAGCTGTTGTGGATGAAGTGGCTGCTAGCTACCACAGATTAGAAGATACTTACTTACAAGAACGAGTTGAGGATATTGTTGATGTTGGACAACGGGTACTACGCCTGTTAGCGGGGACATCAGCGAATTCTTTGGAACTGACTGAACCATCTATTTTGGTAGCGAGTGATTTAACTCCCTCGGACACCATCGGACTAGATCCTAGCAAAATATTAGGTATTTGTACGACATTAGGTAGTGCCACATCTCACAGTGCAATTATTGCCCGCACATTAGGGATTCCCGCAGTTTTGGGCGTAGATGAGGGCATATTGTATCTTGAAGACGGTACAATCATGGCTCTCGATGGAGAGAGTGGCAAAGCTTGGGTAGAGCCAGAACCAGATATTTTAAGTATATTAGAAGCCAAACGAGAAGCCTGGCAAACTGTGCAACAAGAAGCACTAGCCAAAGCACACCAACCAGCAATTACCCGCGATGGTAGACAAGTAAATGTCTTTGCCAACATCGGTAGCATAGCTGACGTTCAAGTAGCCTTGGCTAGCGGTGCTGAAGGAGTAGGACTACTGCGTACAGAGTTCCTGTATTTAGGTAGGACAAGTGCTCCAACGCAAGAGGAGCAATTAGCAGTATACCAAGCGATCGCCCAAGTTTTAGATCAACAGCCATTAATTATCCGTACCTTAGATGTGGGTGGCGATAAACCACTGCCTTACATTAAAGTTGCACCAGAGATGAACCCCTTCCTCGGCTGGCGAGGAATTCGCTTGTGTTTAGATCATCCCGATTTATTCAAAACCCAGTTACGGGCAATTTTGCGAGCCAGTCACGGACACAATATTAAAATTATGCTGCCGATGATTGCCAGCATCACCGAAGTCAGGGCAGCTAAGGCAATTTTCAATGAAGTGCAAGCCGAACTGAGACAAGCTAATATCCCCTTTGATGCGGCGATGGAAGTAGGGATTATGGTAGAAGTTCCCTCAGCTGTAGCGATCGCAGATCAACTAGCAACCGAGGTAGACTTTTTTAGTATCGGCACCAACGACCTTAGCCAGTATGTCATGGCAGGCGATCGCAACAACCCCCGCGTCGCCAATTTAACAGACGCACTCCATCCAGCCATATTGCGGATGGTGCAACAAACAGTCCAAGCCGGTCATGGGGCGGGTATTTGGGTAGGATTATGTGGTGAACTTGCAGCAGATGCAGCAGCCACAGCGATTTTATTAGGTTTGGGATTAGATGAATTGAGCGTCAATCCTCAAGCCATCCCGATATTAAAACAAGCGATCGCACAGTTAAGTATAAGTGAGTGTCAGGCGATCGCGGCTTCAGGATTACAACTAGATTCCGCCGAACAAGTCAGACAACTCACCGCTTAGGGACTTCCAATTAAAAAAATAACCAATCGCTGTGCAGGCAGAGGGCAAGGGGAGAAAGAAAAATCTCATTTAAAGTTGCTAGCCAAGAAACATCCAATTAAAAACATACCCAAATTGTAAGGGCACGGCACCACTCAGATATCTGTCTCACCGAAAGCCTTTCGATGCCGTGCCCCTGCACGGCAAATCATTTATTTTTTGGTATTCTCCAAGCAACACAATGCCCGAATCTTGCAATTTATACCATTTCTCTAAATCCTTGCTACAGATAATTCTCCCCCTGCTCCCTGCCCTCTGCCCCCCTGCTGTCCATGTGTAGCTTTATTTTGAAGAATTGGTATTAGATGTGGAAGTTATGAGAAATGTAGCCGGAGAGCAAGAAAAGTAGACGTGAAGCGGTTTCCCTTGGCTTAACTGTCGTGCGATCGCTATTAAAGGTGCGTTAGCCTACGGCATAACACACTCTACTGAACATGAATTTCTTAATTACGAATTACGAATTACAGCTTACCTAAACTCCGATATTCCCAAGGATTAACAAACTTAGCATCACCCCAAATCCCACGCTTTTGTTGCTGCGCTTCGGCTTCGGCTTGTTGCACTAAGTCTTTACTAGGGCACTTATTTAAATAAGGACGATATACTTTTGCAAGTCCTTCCCGTATTAAAACTTGTTGTACAAAGGTGCCATTCTTTAAGCGAACTTCTGCCACCTTTCTGCCATAGCGATCGCTATCGGTAATATTCAAGGTGACGCGATCGCCTGCTTGTTTGACTAACTCCTGCACCCGTTCTTGCGCTTTTGCACCCCAACTAAATTGATTGCGATCGCTAGCGCGTTTACTTTGCCTTTCTTTATTGGTGTGTGGTACTTCTGGCGCATCCATGCAGGCAAAGCGGACGCTGAATTTGTTACCATTAGGGTCTTTCACAGTTAGGGTATCACCATCGCTGACACGCTCAACTGCATCCCCAGAAGGAGGGAAAAGGCGATCGCATCCCATTAAACCTAAAATAATAATTCCTGCACACAGCCAAATCAGTGCTTGTGTATTTAACTTCCGCATTGTCATGCACCAAATTACCTCTGGAGGATGATACTAGCAAAACAACTTACTATCTATGGATATCCTGAGTTTTGCAGAATTAGTATAAGAAATTTAACCTCCCATTAGTCAACGGGAATTTTCACCTTCACCCTTTCCCCCTTAACCGACGTATTGCGTCCCGAAATTATCTGATAATTAACTTGGAGAAACCTTGTTTTCAGGTAATCAGGAAATCTACAGTGAGTCAATATGCACATTAGCCAGGAACTATCACTCCCAACAATGGGCTGTGGAACTTGGGCATGGGGAAACCAGCTGCTCTGGGGATACGATCAAAGCATGGATGAGCAGTTGCAGGACGTTTTTAATCTTTGTGTCAGCAACGGTGTGACTTTATTTGATACAGGTGACTCTTACGGAACTGGAAGACTCAAGGGACGCAGTGAGATACTGCTAGGAAAATTTTCTCGAGAATATCAGGGTATCAACACAGAAAATATTTGCATTGCTACCAAACTGGCTGCTTACCCCTGGAGATGGACACGTCAGTCAATGGTACAAGCTTGCAAAGCTTCAGCCCAACGCCTGGGAAGAAATGTAGACTTGGTACAGATGCATTGGTCTACAGCAAACTATGCACCTTGGCAAGAGGAAAGGCTATTAGATGGACTAGCTGACCTTTATGAGCAAGGATTAGTCAAGGCTGTAGGATTATCCAATTACGGCCCTAACCGTCTGCAACGCGTGCATAAAAAGTTTAAGGAACGAGGTGTGGCGATCGCAACCCTGCAAGTTCAATACTCTCTACTCTCCACATATCCAGTGACGCAACTACAACTCAAGCAAGTTTGCGACGACATGGGCATCAAATTGATTGCCTATAGCCCTTTAGGATTGGGGCTTTTAACAGGAAAATACTCCAAAACTGGCCCTTTTCCCAAAGGCATCCGTGGTTTATTATTTAGGCAATTATTACCAGGTATTGACCCACTTTTAGCCTGTTTACGAGAGGTGGCACAGTCAAGAAACAAAACTATGTCACAAGTAGCAATTAACTGGTGCATTAGTAAAGGAACTATTCCCATTCCTGGCGCGAAAACTTTACAACAAGCGCAAGAAAATATTGGTGCTTTGGGTTGGCAATTAAACTCCGGCGAGATAACTGCACTCGATCAAGCTGCTGCCAGTATAGATAAAAAAATGGTACAGAATATTTTTCAGACGAAATAATAACAATTCAAAATTCAATTTTCTTACAGAAAGCCGGCGCTTGATTGCCTACTCCAACAAGAGGGGTGGGATGAACCGCCCTACCCTACCCTGCGGGAACG
>JAVRCF010000104.1:0-27651 GCA_034530935.1 Aulosira sp. DedQUE10
AATTCTCTCAAAGCCTCTTGACAAAAGACTTACAGCCTTAACTTGTCACTAATGGGTTATCGATAAGAAGATATCCACCAAGAAACTGGCTATATGTAGAGGTGATTTGTAATGCGGAAGAAAAAATCAGCAATTCTTGAAGCAGTTCATGAGACAGCGGAAGACCTACACAAAGCTGGGCTAATGAATCAAACTACATCGCGCGAATTTGAACACCTGTGCTTACCTCCTATTGAGCCTCTAGAACCTAATCAAATTAAAGAAATACGGGAATCATCTCAAGTCAGTCAAGCTGTTTTTGCACGTATTTTGAATATAAGCCCTTCAACAATTCAAAAATGGGAAATAGGACAAAAGCAGCCTAGTGGAGCATCTCTTAAGCTACTGCACTTGGTAAATAATCGTGGGTTAAACAGTATGCTGTATTAAAATTTTTGGCAGTTAACAAAGTGTAATACCATTTCTCTAAATCCTTGCTACAGATAATTCTCCCCCTGCTCCCTGCCCTCTGCCCCCCTGCTGTCCATGTGTAGCTTTATTTTGAAGAATTGGTATAACGCACCCTACTGGACTGACACGACTAAAATGATGCAATAGATTTTTGAGGTATTGATATAAACCAAGATATTTGAGTTTTTCTAATGCACGAAATTAGCTGTGTCAGTCCACTACAATTATTCAATGATTTATTTCTGGATATTCCCTAAATAATTCCAAACACAGAATCGACAGTGGACTTGATTGAGTCTCTGGCATCCTTCAAAGTCTGGGCAATGGGATGTTTTGTCTGCAAGAATACCCTAGCACAATTGCGTCCGGGCATACCAGAGATTGAACCACCTGGATGTGTTCCCGCACCAGTTAAAAATAGATTATCAATTGGTGTTTTGTAGTTGGCTATTTCTGGCAAGGGGCGGAAAAATACCATTTGATCTAGTGTCATATCAATGTGGTAATAATTCCCTTTGTAAGCACCTAATCTTTCTCCTAGTTCCGCAGGACTTTCTACGCGACGGGCGATAGTTGCTGTTTTGACATTTGGTGCATAGGTTGCCAACTTATCCACAACTCTATCTGCTACTTTATTTTTTAATTCATCTGTCCAACCAGTACCTTTTAAACCTGTACCTTCTGCACCCGCAATTTGATAGGGAGCAAAAAATTCAATCCAGACAGTATGTTTACCTGGCGGTGCTAAAGTTGGATCTAAAGCACTAGGCATGACCACATACATTGATGGGTCAGAATCAGGAATTTCTCCTAAAGTACATTTACTATGGGCTTGTTCAACGTGAGCTACAGAATCGGCAATTAGGATAGAACCAATGAGATATTCATCTTTGTGTGCGTGGTAAGGAAAACGCAGCGGTTCATCTAAGGCTAAATCTATTTTGAGAATAGTTTCGTTATTGTTAACAATGCGGCGTTCTAATCTTTCCCACAAATCTGGATCGGCTGCATCAATATCAGTCTTATCAGTCATTTGTAGAAATAAACGCTTGGCATCGATATTAGAAATCACCCCATATTTAGCTCGATATTCTTTACCACCAGCAACCCGCACACCGACTGCTTTTTTATCATCAATTAACACTTTTTCTACGTGCTGATCTGTGAGAATTACGCCACCTTTACTTGTAACTAAATTCACCAAAGCTTGCACAAGTGCGCCAGTACCACCTCGGGGTCTAGCCATACCGGGATTGTGGCGCATTGCCATCATGATTGCACCAATAGCAATGGTTTTTTGCGATGGTGGCGCGCCAAGTTCTGCTGCTAGTCTAGCTAGAGGTGCTTTGAGAAATTCTTCATCAAACCACTCGTTAAGTAAATCTTCCGCGCTGGTCATCATGTTGCGAATAAAGTCCAGCGTTTTGTTGGGAGAACCAATGACAGAAAATAAATCTTTGAGTTTTGTGATGTCGTAGTTACCAGCAATATCGATAATTGACTTTGGTGGAGCATTAAACATCGGAATCATTGCACCTAATGCTCGTTGCCAATAATCTGTAAATTCGGCATATTTTTTGGCATCACGTTGATTGTAACGAGCAATTTCTGCACAAGTTTTTTCTACAGATTTGTGCGCTAAAAAATATTTGCCATCGGGATGGGGACAGAAAACTACTGGATCGCATTCCAGATATTCTAAACCGTATTTTTCTAATTCTAATTCTTCAACAACTGGCCCCAAATGAATAAATTCGTGGTCAATTGCACACAAGTTAAATTTAAATCCAGGTGCTTCTTGTGGTAAACACTCTTCAGTGGTAGCTGCGCCACCGGGAACAGAACGCTTTTCTAGTAGCAGGACACTATAGCCAGCTTTGAGTAAATAAGCAGCACACACTAAACCGTTATGTCCTGCACCAATAATTACAACATCGTACTCTTGCATATTCGTAATTTGGGAATGGGGTAGCTTGAAGAATTTTACAATACTAATAGTGAGAAAAAACTGGGTTTACTAGCTTTCTTGTTATTGAGGAGAAAGCATAGTATCTGTAGATGGTATTTCCTGAAGATGGGCTTTGACCAGCATAATTATATTGTCTGTGTTTACCTTCATATCTTTGATGCTTAATACCATTTTTTGCCATTCAAAATAGGGTAATTGCATCATTTCTTTGACTTTTTGCATTAATGCTGCCATGAGGTTTACTGACAGACCATCTCCCTGAGTACAGTTGAAACTCTCTAATAGCAATGGTTGCGAATGCATGAATGGATTAATTCTCGCTGTAAAATCTAATAAGCGACTATTTCCCATTTCATTGAGCAACACTGTTCCCCTGAATTCTATTTTACCGCTACCAGGTAGAGATACTTGAATTTTTTGCAGATTAAAATTCACGATTTCGCCATCAACATTTAAATCCCACTTTTGGGACTGACTGCGAATTAAGTCTGAAGACAAAGCATGATTAATATCTGCTACTGTCATCACAATCCGAGCAATAGCATTTACTGGCTCATTTAGTTCAATTTGTCCAAAAATTGCACTTAAGGGATTGACAGCAACGCTATCTGTTTTGACTTTTATTTCCTGTACACGGATGTCTTTTTGAAACACCAGACCTTGACCAGTTAAGGAAACCTCATCTACCTGTCCCTGAACTATTTTAAGTAGATCGGTTCGCACATCTACATCTATTTGTTCTACTTCGTCCAGTTGGTTGGATAGTGTGTTTTCTGCTGCTTGTGATAGTATATGTTCCTCCAACCTTTCGTTATCTGGCATGAGTTCCCATACTCCTAGTATCCTCTTACCTACTCAATTTAATCTTTGAAGAGTCAGAAGTGTATCTATAGCATGGTATATGCAACTAGGAAGATGAAAAATAATATATAGCAATCCCATTTGATTTGTGAAATTACTTGAATAGGGAGGTTAGAGGAAAAAAGCTACTAGAAGTGATACCTAGCTTCGCAAAAATCAAATAGGAGTCATACATATTTAATTCACTCGCGGGATGATTTTTAGGAATAAAATTTTTAATTAGGACTATAAATGCTTGATATATCTATCAAATTGTAGAGATGTGAGTTGAGAAATTCTTTAGTTCTGAAAATGATAGTGCGATCGCACTACCTGTTCTCTTCAAGTAAACTGAATGAGATCGCACTGATATTCTTTATCTACGACTGCGAAAACCCTGTTGCCCATTAACTGGGTCAAACAGTACATCATATTTGTCAAAAAATGCAATCCCACTATTCACCACCACAGGATTCTCAGCCTTTGCAGAAATACTTATATTCCACAGATTAAACCCGTCACGGTTTCCGGGTGCAAGGCTGTAGTCCAAGATGCCGGGAATTCCTACCTTCAGGGCATTTTCTGGGCGTAACCTCCCTGGTTTGAGCTTACCCATGAGAGAGGCGGACTTAAATTCAGTAAAACCACTACTTGTTCCACTATCAACGACCATTTTACCGTTACAGGTATTTTTTATGGAACTACCAGAGATAGTTAAACAAACTCCGTTGAGTCGAGAGTCCCACCTGTTACCAGGTATACCATTAATCCCTGGTTGTGGACTGAAGGAAACCATTTTGAATCCATCTTGATTCTTGGCTGTTAAACCGAGAATTAGGCTGGCTTTGTTGCTGCTACCGTCATTACCAGTCACAATCAAGCCGTTACTAAGATTTCCTGGTAGTTTTCGCAAGGGGTTATAGGGAAGTGCCTTTTCAGAATAGTTGACACCAATAATACCGGAGAACGGTGTACCATTTTTGGCAGAGCAATTAGGTTTTTGGGGAAGACATTGGCGACTGGTAACGATTTGTACGGGAACAGGTTCGTCTGTGGAGAGCAAACCAATCTGCATAGTGGTGTAAACTAACTCTCCTTCGAGGACAGTACCATCACTTAAGACTTCTTTGATAATTTGACCTGTTCTGTTGATGGGAGCATTGCCTAAAAATTCTTTAGGAACTCTTAGCCCAGCAGAGCCTGTATCCATTAAAACCCGTTTTGGCTGACCACCTGCGACTGCTACCTCCATAAAATAGCCACGCACCCGTTGACCGATTGAACCTTTGGGATACAAAGGAACTGATATGGTATTAAAACTGGGATTGCGGGCTATAAATTGGGAGGTATCGCGCACAGCAGGATTAGCAAAAACTTCTTGAAATCCAGCTTGTCGCTGTGCCACTGTTTCTGGTGCATAGTCCCAAAGGCTTTCATAGTAGAAGAAGATGGCACCTAAACCGCGTTCTTGAGCCGCCCGGACTTGAGACTGAATTTGTTGCATAGAAACTGGGCGATTTCTCAACCCAGCCATGATACCAATACCAGTCGGTATTAATTGTTTGGTTTCGAGAATTTCTGGACTAGTGAGTTTACTGTTAAAACTTTCCAAATCATTACGGTAAAGCTGGACAATAAGCTCGTCTACAACACCCAAGCGTACCCACTTAAGCCAGTCTTGCAATTGAAATTTATACGCAAAGTCATAGTAATTGGGAGATACAGAGAAAATGGCATTGGGTTTTCTGGCTTTCACAGCTCGGTTTAGCTGCATCATAAACGCTGTGATTTTATCTGCGCGCCATTGCTTCCATGCTTGGGCGTGAGGGTTGGGGGGGGGAGGGCTGCCAGTTTCCTGAGTATACAAGTTAATTGTGTACTTGTCGTAGCCAAAATCAACAGGTAAACTCATGTGATCGTCAAATTGAATCCCATCAGCGTCATATTGGGTGATGATTTCTAATACGAGATCAGTAATAAACTTTTGCACTTCTAGGTGAAAGGGATTCAGCCAAGCCACTTCACCCGCAGCCGTAATCGAAGTTTGGGTTCCATCCTGCTTTTGCGTTAGCCAATAGGGATGGTTTGATGCTAGTTCGGAAGTGAGGGGAGCCATAAAACCAAACTCAAACCAAGGTATGGCGAGTACCCCTTGACGACGGGCTTGAGTAACGATGTCTGCAATTATATCTTGTCCTTCTCTGCCTTTGAAGAAAAAAGGAATACCTGTGCGTTGGGCTACGGCGCTGGGATATTTTGTATAGCCATCATTCCAGACTACGGGATAAATGGTGTTAAAGTTCAATCGGCGTAGTTGAGCAATGGTGTCTTGGAGTTTAGTGCGATCACTCAAAATGTTAAAGTCATTATTAGTTAGCCAAACCCCGCGAATTTCTTGAGGAGGTTGTGATACTTGAGCAGTTGCAGGGGTAAGGTTATCTAGCAGCAAGACTGTAGCAAATGATATTGCAAATAAGAATGGTAGAATGCGCTTAATTGACCGCAAACCTTTATTAATAAAAGAAAATCGCATAAGTACAGAGAGTAAGTTAGTTAACAAAATGCTGAATTTTATACATTAATACTGAAAAAAATAGCATTAGTGCTGAAATATTTATGCTGGAAATTAAGGTAAATTTATACCATTCAATACCATACAAACATTAAATTACTGCACCAGGAAAACTGATGCAGGTTTAGCTAGTTGAGATAATTGACGCAAAAAAAGGGGATTAGTGCCAACTTCAAAGGAATCAGAACATGGCATTGAAAAGCTGGAATCGCTGCGAATTCGCCCTGGAAGAGCGGGAAATGTCGAGATTCTAAGAGTTATTTCCTGGGGACGCGATCGCTATGCTCTGGGTGCTTATTCTCACTTTGCAATTTCCACCGACTTACTTACTTCATGTAACTTCATGCTTCAAATGGAGCAATCACCCAACAATGGAAAATGAAAGTATCACCTGTTGTATTTTCAGGTGAAAGCCTTTCTCACCGGAGGTAGATATCAGATGTTTTCCTCAACCATTGCCAAACCAGACGAACGCCACGCACTTGTCATTGGGGGAAGTATTGCTGGATTGCTAGCAGCGCAAGTGCTGAGCAAATACTTTAACCGGGTAACAATTATCGAACGCGATCGTTTGAGCGCTCAACCAGAACAGCGCCCTGGTGTACCCCAAGCCCATCACTTCCACATCTTACTCAAACGGGGTTTGGATGTTATGGAACAGCTTTTTCCAGGCATCCAGACTGAATTAGCAGCATCCAGTGCGATCGCCATTAATGCCAGCGCTAATTTCTTGTGGTATGGCTTAGGAGGATGGACACCACGCTTTAATTCCGATTTGAATGTCTACAGTTTAAGTCGGAATTTGCTGGAATGGATTATCCGCCGTCGAATAGCTGCTAACAACCGTGTTGTGATTGTGCAAGCAACAATTGTTACTAGTTTACTGTCTAACCCCAGTAAAACTCAGGTTACGGGTGTGCGGGTACGCCAAAAAATTGATAGCAGTATTGATGCCTGCCCTATACAAACAGATTTGACTGCTGATTTAGTAGTAGATGCTAGCGGACGTAATTCTCGCGCTCCACATTGGTTAGAAGCAATGGGTTATACAGCACCCAAAGAAACTGTGATTAATTCCTTTTTAGGCTATACTAGCCGCTTATATAAACTAAGAGAAAACTTTCAGGCTGATTGGCAAGGTGTCTTGGTAACGGCCAAAGCGCCAGGCACACGTAGTGGTGTAATGTCTGCGGTCGAAGGAAATCTTTGGATAGTCACACTTGCTGGCATTGGTCGAGATTATCCACCTGTTGACGAAGCTGGCTTTTTAGACTTTGCTCGGAGCTTACGTAATCCAATTATCTATGAAGCAATCAAAGATGCCCAAGCCATTTCGCCCCTGAGTGCCTATCACCGCACGGAAAATAGGTGGCTTCACTATGAAAAACTGTCGAGATTGCCGTCAGGGTTTGTGCTATTAGGTGATGCTGTTTGTGCATTCAATCCCGTCTATGGACAAGGCATGACTACTGCGGCTTTAGGTACATTGGCCTTAGATGAGTGTTTAAGCAAGCAATTATCTCGCCATACCGATGGAAATTTAGTCGGTCTATCCCAAAGCTTTCAAAAGCAACTTAGCAAAATAATTGCAGTTCCCTGGATGATGGCGACGAGTGAAGATTTTCGCTGGCATACTACTGTGGGCGGACGACCTAGTTTTTTTACACGGCTCATGCACCTGTATTTAGATCAAGTGTTGCTGTTGGCAGCCAAAAGCCTTGAAATCCATAAACTTTTCTTAGAAGTGATGCACCTACTCAAACCTCCCAGTATATTTTTCCATACTAAAGTTTTACGGCAGGTATTACAGCGCATCATTAAGGAGAGTGATAAAAAGTGGAACAGAAATGGTGATAACCTGTTGATAGACAACTAATTTTTCTCTCATCGTTTGGCGATCGCCTCCGATAGGGACGAAGCGCCATTGCCAAGGTTGCCACCAAGTTTTTCTGCACTCCTTTTGGGAATGGGCTTGTCAAGAAAGGAGATCTGCCAGAAACTCGACGAGCAATTTGTTAACTTCGACTGGGCGTTCTTGTTGAATCCAATGGCCAGCCCCTGATAGCAATACCTTTTGCCTCAGGTTGGGCACGTTCTGCTCCAGGGTGTCGAATGCTTCACGGTATATTGTAATCACTGCATCTGCTTCTCCCGCCACAAACAATGTCGGCTGGCGCAGCTTTGCGCCGCACAAAAACGGTGTTTGTTCCCACATAGAATCTATGTTTCTATACCAGTTCAACCCACCACGGAAACCAGTTCGCTCAAACTCCGAAGTGAAATAGTCAATATCCTGCTCTGTTAGCCAAGAGGGAAGCTGTTCTGGTACAGAAGAAGTATGCAGTACTTTCTCAGACTTGCTCTTGAGGAAGCGCCAGCGTTTTTCTGGTGGTGGATCTCCCGAAGCAGCGTAGAGAATTGTGCGTATGGTGGCGCGAACATCTGACTCAAGATCCGCCTCAGCCTTGCCTGGTTCTTGGAAATACAGCTGATAAAACTCCTGCTCGCCAGCCATCAACTTCATTGCTTGTGTTGGCCGAATGTCTGACTCCTTGCGGGGTCGATAGGGCACACTCAGCAGGGAGATAGCGTGGAAGATGTCTGGACGCAGTAGGGCACAATGCCAGGCAATCACGGCACCCCAATCGTGTCCAACAATAACTGCTTGCTCCTCACCCAGGGCATGAACAAGACCAACGATATCACGACCAACTGGAAAATATGGTACGCCTCAATTGCTTCCGGTCTTGAGGTCTGCCCATAACCACGCTGATCTGGTGCTACTGCGTGGAATCCTGCTTCCGCTAGTGCCGATAACTGATGTCGCCAGGAATACCAACTTTCCGGGAAACCGTGACACAAGACTACCAGTGGCCCCTGCCCTTGTTCAGCAATATGCATCTTGATGCCATTGGTTTCGACTTCACGGTGAGTTATTGAAGTCATATTTCCTCAATTCCTTTTCGAGCGTTGAAGCAGCTGCTTTAATGTTGGCAAATGAACTATTTGGGTGAAAAACCCTGATGCTGCCCTCACTAAAAACTAATTAATGGGGCTGATCATCTTGAGAATGAAAAATTAATTCCTAACGGGATTTTCTCTAGTTATTTCCAATACGTCCTTATTATCTAGCATAGGAGGCTCAGGATGATTGTTCTTTTGCTCATATTGCTCATGGGCGGTATCGCCGCACCTCTGTGTTCAATCTGGGCGTGCGAATTTCCCGCGGTGGCTTTCCATGTTCTTAGTCTTAGCCGATGTAAATGTAATCAAGTTAAAATGCTTGCAATAAAGCGCTTCTTCACTTTGACATCACTTGCGTTTCTTACTTTTGAATTAATCGCTTGTCTGTTGTTAGCCACCATCCCCCGATAAATTTAGCTCTCCATAGACATTGATATCAAATGTAAATTGAATATGGATGTATTTGTTGGGATATCCTGTAGGCAAAGGTGCAAAAGGTGCGGCTCGCTGTATAGCGTTGAGTGCGGCTTGATCGGTGATGCTGAATCCAGAAGTTTTTGCAAGCTGGAGATTGCTCAGTTGACCTGAACTGTTAACACTGAAGTTAAGCACCGTTCGCCGATCAGAATCGCTCACTCCTGGTAGCCACTGCTGCTTCACACGTTGCTGTAATTGGTTTAAGTAAGAGGTAATATCTATATCTTGACTGCGGGCATCAATACCAAAAGGGGCTTGGTTGTCGCGGTTGGAATTAGGTAAGGCTGCCAGATGATCGCCGCTAAAATTTCGGCTAGATACACTGACCGTACCACCCAGCAAGCTTGCTGCACTTCTGTAATGAGAAGGCGCTTGAGAAGGTGTTCCCCCACTTAATCTAGTTCCTGGCTGGGCTAAGTTATTAGGATTGGGTACTGGTGATGTACTAGCTCTTGAAAGCGCTGTTTTTCTCGGTAGGGCTGGCGGTGGTGTGGTCGGCACTATTGCAATTTTCTGAGGCTTGGGTGCTGGCGGTATAGTTGCTCTTTTGAGTGCTGTTGGCTCAACTTTGGGCACTGGTGGTGTAGTCGGTGCTATGGCAATTTTCTGAGGCTTAGGTGCTGTTGGTATAGTTGCAGATGCGAACTTTGTTTTTTGGGGTTTGGGTTGTTGGGGAGATAGATTTTGTGATTCCGCTTTCTGCTGTCTTGGTTCTGGCTGGAATACCTTGAGGGGAGATAAGGCTGTTAAGTTCTTTGGACTCTGAAGAGAGGCTTTATGTGCATCTATTCGGGGCTTTACAGCAGAAACAGGCCTTTTTGGTAAAGCTTTACCACCCGCAATTGAATCTTTAGTAGCTCGGAATGAAGTTTTTCGGGATATGTGTGTTTCATTGGGAGAAACTTCTACTACCTCAATTGGAATATCTTGTTTAGCCTCAGGCATAAAAGCTCTAAGCCAATATTTACTCCCCATCAGTAAAGTAGAGTGCACAAGGATGGAAATCACTATACCTTGGAGCATCTGTGCTGGGCGCACGCTCCGATAGCGCTGAAATTCATGAGAAAAAGCCATGTTATTGTGCTTTCGCGTGATAGATAACAGCCTCAGTAGTCTATTTCCATTCTTACAAGCTTCACCGATATTCTAGGCACAGGCCAAACAAAGTTTCTCGCGCTACATGATACGTGACAAGTTAAGGATTTTTTCGGTTTGTCAAGAGTCAAATGAAAGGAGGCGAAAAGCTGGCAAACTATAGACTCAGCAAGCTCCCGTTCTATCATGCCGACCAAAAAACCGACAAACCCTGACCATGTTCGCCGTCGCAATACGCCGCAACCGGACAACAAAGCAATAACTGAGCATCTGCAAGACTTATTAAGTCCAGCTATCTATGCTCAAAGTGCATATTACCGAAGTCTGAGTTTGCGATCTGCGCTTCTCTGCGAGACGCTACGCGAACGCAGCAGCGCTTCGCTATCGCTCTTGAACTCACTCTCCCCTTTGACCGCATTTCTTTAGAGATGTTGTTTCGGGGGCTTTATCACTTTAACCAAGCTGATGCCAAAGGTCGGGCAACAGAAGAAAGTTTTGTTTTTTACTGCACCTGAAAACAAGAATCTCGATGTTGTTAAGACAATACGAAAGAAGCCTCAACCACTTGATTTATCTCCATTTCCTCTCCCCTTGACAAATCCTGCTTTTCCTTAACTTGTCACGAATCCACTGGGCCAAGGGGTGGAATTGACATTTTCGTCTTTATGTCGCTAAAAAACATAAAAAGCCATTTGACCCATGTTTTTCAATCATTTACCACAATTAGTCCTATTTTGAATGAAAAATTGATATTCAGATAGAGTTTCCAGCTTTTTGTCTGTATCAATAGCTACAAAATTAGATGCGCTTACCCTGACTGCCTATGACTACCTTTAGTTCTATCAAGATACCAACCATCCGCCTCTAGAAGTTTGATAACTGCACGTACTTTCATGCTAATGCTTATCTGTACAGGTAAAATTTCTGTTACAGATATAGTGCCTTTATACCTGATAAAAGTAAAGACAATTTTATCGTCATTTTTGCCACAATTTTGTCTATTATTGTGAATGTAGATTTCGGCATTCTCATCCTAATTTTCAATTAACCAATAGGACGGTTTCCCGGATTTACTGCATGAATATATTCACTACCAGAATGCGGTCTGCCACGTTTATAATGAGCTTCTTCTGGTTTACCCCATCCTAACTGTAAAATAATTTCTAGGAAGTTAGTATTTTCCCATTTCCATAAACTTGCCCATTCTGTTCTCTGAGCAATTCTTTCTACATCAAACTTGTTAATTTGTTGGTATTGTTTGCTATTATTAAAACTTAAATATAAATCCATTTCCACTGTAACTTCATACCAAAATTCTAATATAGAATTTTTGGCAGCTTGTAATATTTCCAAGTCACTAGTTATGGCTATCAACTCATGATCGATTTTTGGATATTTCAAAGTTTTACCTTTGACATTCACTTCATGCAAGATAATTCCTGAAACGTGATTTTCTCTTTGATAATCGTGAATTGCAGCTTTAAAATCTTGATAGGCAGTGAACTTTTGTAGCCCATCACTTCTGATAAACTGGTCAATTAAAGGATTGCCAGAGACAGTTAGTTCTAACTTTAGGCGTTCACCTTTAAGGCAAGCTTGACGTTCAGCCGCCAAAATTTTTATCAGTTCCTCGGTATTGTAAACCTTTGACATCAGAACACACTCTAATTAGTAATTTGTCCTTCTTACAAAGTTCTGAGCGGAGGTTTCCTCCGCTCAGACTTTGCGCTTTGTCATTGGTCATTTGTCTTTAGTAATTTGTCATTTGTCATTGCTTACGTATGATGGATTAACTTTCTCAAGAATAAATGTCGATGATTTAAATATTCTCCTTTAAAATCATTGTAAATGGAGTATCAGATATAGCAGTCTCAATTATTTGATGGCATGAAAACTTAAGGCAGACCAAATTGGTCTACCCTCAAAGTTATTTACTTAACTCACTACTGAATTCATTGAAGGAACGGCGCTTTAACTGCACAGATTCGGTGCGCGGTAATAAATCAAACACTTCACGCAAGCTATCGTCTATATCCTCAAAAGGAACTTGACCCTGTTTATTTAAAATTACGTTGCCTGATTGATCCAACACCACAACTTGCGGAACAACCCCAGAGTAGTAATATCCTGGTTCCGTAGGCTCATAAGTCTTTTTGGGTGGGATGATATCTACATTGATCGGCATAATCTCTGCGGCTTTACCATAGAATTCTTGTACCCGTGAAATTGTAATGGCATATTCCTTACAATCTTTGCTGTCATCCACATAAAAAGCCAAAAATGTGGGTTTATGCTCTTGTAAAGACTGTGCTAGTGTTTGTCTCGGTGGGACTAGTGAACCATTACCAGCATAAACCACGAACATATTGCCATCATAATTGTCATCCTTAATACCAGCAGATGCTGCTTGCATATTGATAATGAACAGGCAAGCAAGCAGCACTAAAGCTTTGGAAACCAATCGTCGCCAATGGGATTTGTTATGTAAAAACCGATACTTTATGCCATTCATTAAAACGAACCTTGAGAACTACAATTTGTCAGTTTGTGCTGAATTCAGCAAACAGCGCTGGATAGATAATTTACGTCTACGCACTATTTTTTAAGATAACGCTTATGGGGACGGGGGAGTAGGGGATGAGGGGGACTAGGAAGAAGTAAATTTTGAATTTTGAATTCCCCGTAGGGGTTGGCTTTTTAAGCAAGGATTCGCTAAACTCACAAAATTAATTTAAAACTTAAGCTATTAGCTACTGTGGTCAACAAAATACAACTTATAGATAGACTCAGACTGGGTTTGGCGGTGTCGGTGGCAAAAGGCGTGACATTTATTGTGCGATCGCTCCGCCTCGGTGCTGCTAGTGTATTACCAGGCTCTATTGCCCGTCGCATTGAACCGCAACTGTTGCAGTTATTGAGTCAGCAGGTGAAACAAGGGACAATTCTGATTGCTGGTACTAACGGTAAAACTACCACATCGCTGCTGTTACGAGATATTTTAGAACGCCAAGGCTACCGCGTGTCTCATAACTCTACAGGCGCAAATCTGGAAAATGGTTTGATGAGTGCGCTGATGGATAACGCCAACTTCCTCGGTAGCTTAGATGTTGACTATGCAATTTTAGAAGTTGATGAGAATATTTTACCTAGGGTATTAGCACCGATACAACCAAAACTCATCCTGTGTTTAAATTTGTTTCGCGACCAACTCGACAGATACGGGGAAGTAGACACTATTAGTAAGCGGTGGGGAAGTGCGATCGCAACTTTACCACCTGAAACTATCGTAGTGGCAAATGCTGATGATCCAACAATTTGCTATCTCGGTCAACAATTAACCCAACAGCGAGTCTCGTTTTTCGGTTTGAGCGAACCGGAACATCATTTAGAAGCAATTCCCCATGCTGTTGATTCTATATATTGTCCCAGATGCGGAAAAGCTTTAGACTACGAAGGCGTTTATTTGTCCCACATGGGCGAATATAGCTGTTCTAATTGCGGCTTTAGTAGAAGTCAACCGAGCCTCAATAGCCGCGAATGGCCACAAATTCTTGTGGGTTTATATAACAAATACAATACTCTAGCTGCTGCTACTGCTGCTCAAGAATTAGGAGTTGATGCAGCCACTATCCGCGAGACAATTCCCAACTTCCAAGCAGCTTTCGGTCGTGCAGAAGAATTAGAAATTAACGGGAAAAAGGTACGGATTTTATTATCAAAAAATCCTGTCGGGACTAATGAAACTATTCGCGTAGTCACTGAAAGTTCCGATAAAACTACTTTATTAGTATTAAATGACCAAGTGCAAGATGGCGAAGATGTCTCTTGGATTTGGGATGTAGATACAGAGAAATTAGTTCAGCGTGGTGGTACTTTAGTTGTCAGTGGCGATCGCGCTTATGATATGGCCTTACGTCTAAACTACAGTGACCCAAATCTTAATCACGATTTTAATCTGATTGTGGAAGAAGATTTACGTCAGGCTATTAACACAGCCCTAGCGCGTACACCCAACAACGAAACGCTACATATATTACCTACATATACAGCGATGTTGAATGTGCGGGAAGTATTAACGGGGCGGAAGATTTTGTAAATTTGGCAAGAGTCAAAAGTCGGAGAGACGCGATTAATCGCGTCTGTACTCAAGAGTCAAAAGTTATTTGTCTCCTCTGCTTCCTCATCTCCCTTGTCCACCTCATCCCCTTCGCCCCTTATCCCCAATCCCTTATGCTGACTCAGCACTTCCAAATGCTGGCGCGCTATAACACTTTGGCAAATCGCCAGATTTATCGAGTTTGTGCGCTGCTTTTAGATACCGAACGCAAACTTACTAGACCAGCGTTTTTCAAAAGTATTCACGGAACGCTCAATCATATTATGATAGGCGATCGCATTTGGATGAGCAGGTTTGTAGGTCAGGAAGTACCTTCTACGGGACTGGATGCGATTTTATATCATGACTTTGATGAGCTACGTGCAATGCGTGTATCAGAAGATGAGCGCATTGAAATATTTATCGCTGGTTTAACTGCGGATTTCTTGGCTCAAACAATTACTTACGTCAACAATCAAGGAAAGATTTATACTGACCCGGTTCACCTGTTGGCAGCACACTTTTTTAACCACCAAACACACCACCGAGGGCAAATTCACGATATGCTGACGCAAACAGAAATAGCCCCACCAGTTCTGGATATGCACCGGATTCTCCGACCATAAACAGAAAATTTATGAATTATCAGTTATGAATGAGGTTTTATGAGTTCTCAAAAATTTGAAATTACTATTGGTTGGTTGTATCCGACGCTGATGAGTACCTATGGCGATCGCGGTAATGTAATTACTATAGAACGCCGCGCTCAATGGCGGGGACACAACGTCAAAGTCGTATCTCTAGATCAAAATGCTACAGCAGAGAATATTAAATCTGTAGATTTGATTGTCGGTGGTGGCGCACAAGACCGCCAGCAAGAAATTGTCATGCGTGATTTGCAAGGTGCAAAAGCCGATGCCATGCGTGAAAAAATTGAAAATGGCACACCAGGAGTATTTACCTGTGGTTCCCCGCAGTTGTTAGGACATTATTACGAACCCGGTCTTGGACAACGTATTGAAGGTTTAGGAATACTCGATTTAGTCTCCGTCCATCCTGGTGAAAATACTAAACGCTGCATAGGTAACTTAGTCATTGAAGTTACAGCGTCTCGCCTAGCGCAGGATTTAAAAGCAATGACGGGTAGCACACCGTATTTAGTTGGCTTTGAAAATCACGGCGGACGCACCAAGCTAGGGAAAGTGGAGGCTTTGGGAAAAGTGGTTTACGGCTTAGGCAATAATGGTGAAGATGGTACAGAGGGAGCATTTTATCAGAATGCGATCGCTACCTATTCCCACGGCCCCCTGTTACCAAAAAATCCCTTTGTTGCAGACTGGCTAATTCAAACAGCGTTGCGGCTGAAGTATCAACAGCCGATTACCCTAGAACCATTGAATGATACTTTGGCAATACAAGCACGGGAAGCGATGTTTAAGCGGTTGAAAGTGAGTTTACCAACACCTGCTACAGCTAAGCTTTAAAAAGCTGAAGGAAAGAGGATGTTAAAGAAATTGCTCCAGAAGCACAAGCCAGGGAAAGGGAACTAATAAAAAGTAGAAAACAATACAGCCCTGGTACAGTAGTACATTGGGAATGGGAGCGTGCATATAAGATGTATGCCAGATTTAACAGATTAATTAAAGAAATCGAAAGTTCTACTGAAGAGTTTCCCTTGTTACATCCTCGCTATTAGTCTGCTTTCATCTGTCAGGGTTTAGGATGATGTGCGATCGCATTTTTACTACTCAAACCCGAAAAATCTAATTCATTCCCAAAAGCAAAAACTTAATAAAAATTAGCAATTGCATAGCTAAAAATACCTGTAGAGACGTAAGATTTTACGTTTTTGCAGGTTCTGAATTGAGAATGCTATAAAATAATTTTAAAATTCCTGTCACTCACTCAGTTTTAAGGATTATCATTATTTGCAAGCCAAAGAGATTAAAAAACAATTAAGATTACTCATAGAGGAAGCATCTGTAATAGATCCTGGTTTAGCGAAAAGGTTAGAGGAGATAAATCGCTGGGTTAAAGATGTTAAGCCTGGTTCCCTAACTGCTAAAAAATTTGTACTTTTTTTTCTGCAACAAATAATTAAGGATGCTCTGATTTGGCTTGATATTCAAGCCCTAGCTTCACATGAGGAGCAGCAACAGTACTATGAGCGCATGACACCAACGGAATACTATTGGTATAGCTATTTATTTCCCAAATGGTTAAATCAAACCGATCATAAGTTTTCTATATGGAAACAAAAATTGATGGCTGGTGAGTATTATCAGGCGGATATCAATATCTTGAGATTGATCGCTAGTGATATCCTCCATCGGGAAGGTACTTTTTGGCAGTGCTATATAGCAGACTTCTCAATGGCAACTGATATAATTGTTAGTAGTCGGGAGAAGCAACCACTGTGTATTCAGATCACTAGTCTCTCTGATGAATTTTCTCAAGAAAAGTCTGATAATTGGGAAAATACCTTGCAACGCTGGGGCATATATAGAGGTTTATTCTTAAGTTACAATCCCCACATTACGGATTTTGTCAATCAGGTAGTGAATATATCTTTATATAACAGCGATCACTTGCAAACAGGTATTTATTTAAAATTCAATTTATAGTTGTAGGTCATTTTCCGTCACTGTCTTCACCAAATTACATGATTATGGGGCACAAAATTCCAGTTGAACCTCAAGCAAGGTTAGAAAATTTTTTGGAAAATTTAGAAGCAGCTAGGCAATTACAACGAGAATGGATGACTTATGGGCTTGATTGTGTAAACCTCTATTTTGAGGATGTCGATGGAGACTGGTGGGAAAAATGGGCAGAAGAAGAACAGCAGAGTTTTGAAGAATTGGTGATAGCGTTCCTCAAAAGTGATGACTGGGTAGCGGTAAGGGTACGCAAGCAGATGCAAGACAAACCCTTCTCAGAAATTGCTGCCAAGCTGGACAAATATTTGAGTTTCCCCCAAGAAGATCAGATTTTTGCTGTCAAAAATTTTTTAGCAGGTAGGGTTGCGGTGGGAGAAAGTTATCGCTACACCACAATTGAAATTGATGAAATTGAACTTTTTAATTTAGCAGCCGAACTATTGGAGAAGTTGGAAGAGATTCGGGGAATAAATCTCTAGGTAAGTAGTCGCGATTAAACCGAACTATGTAAAGTTTAATAGGGGAAAAGGTTAAAGGCTTTTCCACTTTCCCTTAGCTCGACTTTATCCATTTTTACGAAACCCAAAACCTGACCCTGAAACCATTGAGGTACGGTAGTTTTACTTTTTGGACTTGATCGAAAATCAGTGACATGGAAAAAGTATTAGCCAAAAAGCCAGGGTTTTTGCCTAATAAGGAAAGCTGAGTTCTTAATTTTGGATAAAGTCGAGCTTAGAGGTTGTTTGAAAAGTGGTTGGCTGTGATTTTAAGCACTGGTTGATCCCCCCAGCCCCCTTTTTAAGGCAGGGCTGTTTCATTCCCTAAAAGGCTTGCAAATGCAAGGGTTCAGGAGATAAAAAACAAGCTTGGCATTCAATTTTAGGCATCAAAATGGTCATCAATTCATGACTTTTGCCCTGATATTTATCGCCAATGATATTGACAAAATACATACCATTACGAATGAAACGGCCCTGCTTTTTAAGGGGGGAAAACTTCTCAAAGTCCCCCTTTTTTAAGGGGAGCCACTGCGTTGCGGGGGTTCCCCCCGTTGTAGCAAGTGGCGTGGATTTAGGGGGATCTAAAACGTTTTGCTACCAACGACATGACTTTTAAAACATCCTCTTATCAATATAGTTATGTTTATTTCCATTGTTCTACTTAGTTTGGTAATTTTTGTATCTGTTAAAAATTACCAAACTATTTATGAGTGCTGAGTCAATCCTTATCGATTAAGGGGAAAAAGCGAAAGGACAAATGTAAAGAAAAAACCTTTTTCCTAAAGCAAATAATGACTAATTTGCGACCTCAGCCATTTCAATAATCCGTTCTTCATAATCCTTAACCAAAAAATTTAGGGGTTTTTGGTTGCGAATCTTGAATTTTAAACCGCGTGTTTCCACTCGCATTAAAATCATCTCTAGGCAGTCGCGATCAAAGCAAACATGGCGTTGCTGATTTTTTGTACCCAAACTAGCGCCAGTAATGACGTGCAACTGGGTATTTTTCTTTAACTGATACCACATGCCATCGCTGGCATTATTCATCATTTTGTTAGAGAAACTGGGGCCTGTAGACATATAAAGTGGGTCTATGCCTGTTGCTCCTATGGTTTGTTCGTAGTTGTAGTAGTAGTGCAAAGGCACTTCGGCGGCTGGCAAATCTAGCAGCCCTTCATACAACTGTCGCGCAATCTCCAAATCTGACACCATGACGGTGTGTACTTTTGGCGCACTGGTGAGGAACATCCACATGGCTCCAGCGTAAGCCGCCAAAAGCAATACCATAATGCCTTGGGTGGAGAGCAGGCTATCCAGGGGCAGGGAAGGCAGAAAAGAGCCTAAAGTTAAAGGACTAAGCACGAACGTTATCACACTAGCTGCTATAACCATGAACAAGTCAAATATTGTATAAGGGAATCGCTTTTATTATTGTCGATTAAGACTAAAATTAAGTCCTTGTTTATAGTGTATCAATACTCCAGTGGTCTGAGCCTGAAGCAAAATTAGACAAACATGAAGATATTGTGCGCTTAAATGGGAGATTGGCAATCCGATATATATTTTAACAACTATCAAACCCACGGCTTGTGCAAATTCCTCACTTTCCCGAAGCTAATCACCCGCTAGTTAAGTCCCTATTTCATCAAAGTGACCAAGAACTAGTCAATCTGTTTCAGCGCTCTCCGGATACCGGAAAGTACTTTACGGCGATTTTTTGCCGCTATAGCCCGATAGTTTACACCTTGATTCGGCATTCAGCGCGATCGCCTGTGCAAGCAGATTATTTGTTTGCCCTCACCTGGCGACATATATACTACGAACTCGGTGGGCTAGATTTAAATAGCCCGCAACCAAACCAAGAATCCTTAACTCTGCAAAATTGGCTAATCAACATCACAGCCTATTGCATTAATGAGATTGAATTACCACCCACAGAAGCAATTCACTATTCTCTGAAGGCAACTTCGCCTGCTTTCTGGTGCTACGTTGAACAAGCTTTGGAACAACTACCACCAGTTTTGCGGTTTGTAGTCTTAATGGCTCAGACTTTTCGCTGGAGTGAAACTCGAATTGCCGCTTATTTACAAGCTGAGGGCGAAAATTTTACGCCACTTGAAGTAGCCAATTTTCTTCAAGAAGGATATCGTATGTTAGAGGACAAATTACCTGGAGATGTTCGTGCGATTTATTTAGGTGAAGATTTAACCTAGTCCAAGCTTAAGTATAAACACGTATTTATAAACTAACCTGAGGTAATTTTCGCCTTGATTATAAAACCTTCTACTTAAAAGCGACATTTCTCGGGTAAGTTTTATGAAACAACGGTATTTCTTACCAGAGGCTAGCATTCTCGATTTAAATCCCCCCCTGAGATCAGGACGCTATGGATTAAAGAGTTGGGATTATGCTATCCTCGCCTCGCGCCAGGGTGGCAAATCCCAATTTTTGACTGCTTGCTTGTTAATTTTGGCTGTTGCTTTTAACCCACTAGAAGCAAGTGCGGTTGACATTACCCAACAACTGCACCGCCCGTTCAATTCCACCTTGAGAGATTCACGAGAGCAAGCAGACAGCTTATTGGGTATCGGTGAACAACAATACGTCTCAGGTTATGGCGAGAAAACAATTGATTCTTGCTTGCAAGCGTTAGAAATTTATCACTCCCTGGGTGATTTCAACGCTCAAGGTAAGACTTATGATTTGCTCGCTAAAGCGTACATCCAGCTGGATCGTTTTCGGGAAGGGGAAGATGCATTACGCCGCAGGTTAGCGATCGCTCGTGATACTAAAGATTTTCAGTCTCAGATTTTTGCCCTAAATAATATTAGTACATTACTACTACAAAAAGGAGAATTCGCCCCAGCCGGTAAAACGGTAGAAGAAGCACTGACAATTGCTCACAATGTTCAAAATCCCTCTGGTGAAGGACTGTCTTTGAGTAATTTAGGACTGGTAAATGCCAGGTTAGGAAATTACAACAAGGCAATTAAATTGTATGAAACTGCTTTATCTTTCCGCCGTCAAACTGGCGATGTGATTGGTGAGACTAATACCCTCAATAATTTGGGTGATGCCTACTTAGCAATGGGCAATTATCCCGATACAATTGGCACTTATGGAGCCGCTCTGGGGATAGCTAAAACCAACCGCGATCGCACTAACTATTTACGAGCAATTGACGGTTTAGTCACAGCTCACAGTTCTGTAGGACGCTATGAGCGTGCTTTTGACTTGTTAGAACAGCGTTTAGTAGTCGCTAGAGACTTGCAAAATCTGCGGGAAGAATTTAAAGCTTTTATGACCTATGGTCAGCTATACGAGCAATTAAGTAATTATCTCACTGCCCGTAACTTTTACGAAAGAGCGCTGGTCTTAGCGCGGACTCTGGAAGACAGCAAGCAGGAGGTATTCTTGGTTGATAAGCTGACTAAATTGCCCAAACGCTAATCCGATTTTGGATTTTAGATTTTAGATTTTGCGAAAAGTCGGAGCGCCGGCTTCCGGTGCTCTGAACTTTTCAAGACGGATTGTGAAAGATTTATTGATTGAGCTTTTGGGCAATCCATCTGTCGCAATCATTTTTCAAATTGGTATAACGTTGATGAGCATTAGGGTTAGCACTGCCAACCCTACTATTATTGCCTCTTAACAAATGACAAAGCGCAAAGTCGAGCCACTGCGTTAGAGTCGCCCTGCGTCGGAAAGCATGTGGCGTTGAGCGGAGGTTTCCTCCGCTCAGAACTTTGTAAGAATGACTAATGACAAACGCCTAATTCAAAAATACTGAGCCATTTGATTGAATTTGCATGGCTTTTGTATCTTGAGCTAAATCTGTGGTTGCGTTCAATCTCACTTCCAACATTCCTGTTTCAGAAGAAGGTTGTGCATTCACTGACAATAATCCGCCATCTGGGCGTTGAAATGTGACTGTGAGGGGGGCACGTAAACCCTGTAATACCACATCAGATTTTCCACTGAGCGATCGCTCATTAGTATCGCCAATGACTTGGTAAGTTACTTTAGCGCCAGTATCATTCACCAGCCTGACATTGACATTACCATTGTTGAGCGCCACTGTCGCAACTGGGCTTTGTCCCTGTTGGCGTAGAGAGGGTTCAGTTACAGAATTTTGTTGTGAAGGAACCTGCTGCGGCGTAGAGTATGTACTTGAACTATCAGTTTGTGTATTCTGCTGGGAGCGATTATAAGACGGTTCGCTTAAGATGCGGGGATTGGGGTTAACTCCTGAGGATGTCGTTGTTGCAGGTGCTTCTCCGCCTACACCTGTACTTGTTTGATTTTGTGATGGAGTGGCAGGAACAGCAGAATTATCAGGAAGTGTTCCTTGGGATTGGACTTGTTGAGTTAAAGCATTTGGAGGACATCCTTGAGGAACCAAAACACGACTGTTGTGTGGTTCTTCGTAGAAAATTCTAGGGCAGGGATTGACTTTGCCGTTAGCAGAACTAGGCTGTGGTGTTACTGGTATTGGTGTTTGGGCAAAGACTGGCACACTCATTAGTAAACCGCCGCAAATCATAGCCAGAAACTCAGCCGACTTGCGAAACTTTTGCGAATTGCTATTCATTGTAGACTCCTAGAAAAATCTCAACTGAAATCATTGGTTACTTTGATAAATCAGCAAATTACATCAGGTAATAAATTTGCAATAATTACCCTTATAAATTGAATTTATCTGCTTTTTATAATATCGATTTCAATAAAATAAATCTAACAACTAACCTGGATTTTTGTATCTAACTAAGGGTTTGAAAATTTAATTAAATCAAAGCTAATGTTTATTTCTGGAGAATGAGGAAATCAATCATTGGTTATAATCCAATAAGTTAATATTTCCGAGTTCTAAAACTAGTCGAAAACTACTAATAATTTAGGTAGAAGTTTCTGGGACTAATTACAAAATTAGCAAGCTCTAATGAAAGAAAAAAATGTGTGCTGGATTGTACCAAGTGAAACCCACCAAAAGCAAAGATTTTTCGTATTGGGTTGCCCTACCTTAAGCCGCCCCTTCTTCGCTGTCCCTCAACTCAACCTACCTGAAAATTGATCAAAGTTGATAAAAATAAAGTTTTCAGATTTTTACTTAACGAGAGTAATAAAAAAGTGTTAATAGAGACCTTAAAACGGCAAGTGTTGCTATCTAAGTTAATAGGCGAAGTGATATTGATTCATCTGTCACAGGAAACAAATGCCAATTACAAAATTAAGACTCTAGAGTTACGGGTAAAGTAACCATAAAAGTAGTACCTTTACCTGGACGGCTTTCCACTTGAATTTGGCCTTGATGATGCTCGACAATAGCTTGGGCGATCGCTAACCCTAATCCTGAACCCGTAGAAATATCTGTAGTCGTATTCCCATTACTATGGGTACGTGCCGGATCTACTCGATAAAAGCGGTCAAACAAGTGTGGTAGTGCATCCCCGGGAATGCCAATCCCCGTATCACTGACTTTAACTTGCAATTGAGCACTACTGTAGCGTAATCCAGCCATGCGATTGATACCTTCTAAACGTGCCAATTCCACCTTCACCCGTCCACCAAATGGAGTGTATTGCAAAGCGTTACCAATCAAATTAGTGAATAGTCGCACCAGCTGATCCCAGTTGCCTACAAGTGTGAACCAATTGTCAAGCAATTCGGGGCTAGTTTCTCCAGATGCAGGATCTACCAAGTCCAGCGAAAGGCTGATTTTCTTTTCAGTAGCTAATAATTGTTGTTCTTCCAGCACTTCCATCAGCAAAGCGTCCATTGGACAAGATGAAAAGTTATCTTTGCTGATCCCGCTATCTTGACGTGCGAGAAACAGTAAATCATTGACTAACCTACCCAAGCGTTGGGTGAGTCTTTCCACTACTTTTAACTGTTGGCGATAGTGTAAAGATGTAGTGGCTTCTACCTCTGCTAACTCTAAATCAGCAAGGGCAACTTGCACATTAGTTTGAATTAAAGTAATCGGACTTCTCAATTCGTGAGAAGCATCAGCGGTAAATTGTTTCAGGCGTTGGTAAGACTCACCTACTGGTTCCATTGCTTTACCAGAAAGAAACCAACCGCTTGCGCCTACAGAAAGCACCATTAATCCCGTACCTAAGGCCAAATCAAACATGAATTGACGGCTAGGTTTAGTGACTTCAAACCACGGATGGCTAACACGCAAATAACCTAATACCTGACGGCCCACTTCCACCCGATGTGTGACTTGACGTAATAACATTGGTGATTTTTCCCACCCTTCTTCCGCCACACGCACAGTTTCACCAGTGCGATTTGCATGAATGGGAATATTCAAAGGCGTGGATAAAGTTGACCAGAGTAATTGACCAGTAGCACTAAACCATTCTAAATCAATGTGATCGTCTTCTACAGTGTCAGTGTTGTCACGAAAACTCGCTTCTACATTAATGCGTAAAGTCTCAGTGCCACTGTTGACTGGTTCAATGATCAGCGATCGCTCTACTACTTCCACTACATGATTGAGAGTATCGTCAACCCGTTCAATCAATGTATTATGGACATAAAAATATACTCCACTAGCAAATAATAATAGTAATACAGCCGTTACGGCAGTGTACCAAAGAGCTAGGCGGCGGCGAGTAGCTTGAAACATAAGGGGATGGGGAATTAGGAATTGGGAATTGGGAATTGGGAACCACTGCGGAATTACTCAGCACTCTTGTACAGACGCGATTAATCGCGTCTACTCGGTAAAAAGCCGCTCGCTTGCTTACACTATTTCAATTAATATATTTATTATTCAGTTGCATGGGCTGCAACTCTACGCCCTAAGGTGATCATGGCAAAATCCAAAAAGAGCGCTACTCCCATCAATCTGAGCGATACAAAATACTATATCAACCGAGAATTAAGCTGGTTGGAGTTTAATAACCGAGTTTTACACGAAGCTTTCGACCAGCGAACACCCCTTTTGGAAAGGCTCAAGTTTTTGGCGATATTTACCTCAAACTTGGATGAGTTTTTCATGGTCAGGGTTGCGGGTTTAAAGCAACAAGTAGAGGCAAAAGTTACTCAGCTAAGCCCCGATGGTCGCACGCCGCAACAACAACTAGATGATATCAGGTTTACCCTCAGTCCACAGGTAACTAAACAGCACCAATATTTTGAGCGAGTACTTAGACCCCTACTGGCACAGCAGAGAATACACATCCTGGATTATATAGAGTTAACGGATAAACAGCGGAATTATTTAGATAACTACTTTGAAGAACAAATTTTTCCAGTTTTGACTCCCCTGGCTGTTGATCCTAGCCATCCTTTCCCATACATTTCTAATCTCAGTCTGAATTTGGCTGTAGTGGTGAAAAATCCGGAAACTGAAGAAGAATTTTTTGCCAGAGTCAAAGCCCCAAAAGTCTTACCGCGATTTTTACCTTTACCACCAGAGTTAGGAATTCAGCACAACGGCCAACCTGCTCACTGGACTGGTGTACCTTTAGAACAGGCGATCGCGCATAATTTAGATTCCCTGTTTCCAGGAATGAATATTCAGGAATATCATCCTTTCCGGATTACCCGTGATGCTGATTTGGCACTAGAAGAGGATGAAGCTGACGATTTACTGTTAGCGATTGAACAGGAACTACGAAAACGCCGCATTGGTGGAACTCCAGTACGCTTAGAAATTCAATCCCAGACTCCCGAAGGAGTGCGATCGCGCTTATTGCAAGATTTAGAATTAACCGAAAGCGATGTTTACGAAGTAGATGGGCTTTTGGGACTGCGGGATTTGATGTACTTTATGGCGTTACCGCTACCAGAATTCAAAGAACCACCACGACAATCTGTAGTGCCTTCTCGCCTGCAATGGTTGAGAGAACCTAGTGTCAGTTCCGAAATTCCAGAGGTAGAAGAAGGAAAAGACTTTTTTGCTGTTATTAGAGAAAAGGACTTGTTAGTACACCATCCCTATCAATCTTTTTCCACAACAGTGGTGCGTTTTATTACCCATGCTGCCCATGACCCGAATGTCCTAGCGATCAAGATGACCCTTTACCGGACTTCTGGGGACTCGCCCATCGTCAATGCTTTAATTGCTGCTGCGGAAAATGGCAAGCAGGTGTCTGTATTAGTAGAATTAAAAGCGCGATTTGATGAAGAGAACAATATTTACTGGGCAAGACGTTTAGAGAGAGTCGGGGTTCATGTTGTCTATGGTCTAGTCGGGCTGAAAACCCATTGTAAAACAATCATGGTTGTGCGCCGAGAAAAAGACCGGATGCGTCGCTACGTCCATATCGGCACTGGTAACTATAATCAAAAAACGGCAAGATTGTATACAGACTTAGGATTATTCACCTGCAATGAAGAAATTGGTGCTGACATCACCGATTTATTTAATTTTTTAACAGGCTACTCGCGGCAAAAGTCCTATCGAGAAGTACTAGTTGCCCCTGTGAATATGCGCGATCGCTTTTTGGCATTAATTAATCGGGAAATCGAAAATGCTAAAAATGGATTTACCGGGCGAATTGTAGCGAAAATGAATTCTTTAGTCGATCCGCAAATCATTGCTACTTTATATGAAGCCTCCCGTGCTGGAGTGCAAATCGACTTAATTATCCGAGGTGTTTGCTGTTTGCGCCCAGGATTGAAAGATATTAGTGAAAATATTCGGATTATTAGCATAGTCGGTCGCTTTTTGGAACATTCCCGCATTTTTTATTTTTATAACAATAGTGAGGAAGAAATCTTTATTGGTAGCGCCGATTGGATGCGTCGTAATCTAGATCGCCGAGTCGAAGTAATTACTCCGATCAAAGACCTAGATATTGCCAAAGATTTGCAAGAAATTCTGGGAATTATGCTGGCAGACAATCGCCAAGCTTGGGACTTACAAGCTAATGGTAGCTATATCCAACGGCAACCTTGCGATCGCGCACCGGAAGGTAACTCACAAAAAAGTCTCATCAATATGGCTTTACGCTCAACGAGCATTAGCTCAAACCTCATTGATCCAAAAAAGAATTCCTTCTATCTTGACAATTAGCTAAATCTATAACTTTTAGAAAACTTTAATTTTCCCTCACCAAATCTAAATTATTTAGTTAGCTAAAAACTCAATTATTCAACCATAGGATAGAGTAACTCTCAGCACAAATTCTCATAAACTATAAAAGTTCTTGTATCTTAGACTTTTAAATGTTAATGTTGTCCTGTGAGTCTTCTACCTTGCGCGTTCTAGTGGTTGACGATCACGAACTGACCCGGTTAACCCTACAATTAGCTTTTTCTTGCCAACAAAATATCCAAGTAGTAGGTTTAGCCAGCAATGGTCAAGAAGCTATAGAAATGGTTAAACGCTACCAACCTGATGTCATTGTTCTAGATTTGCAAATGCCGGTTATGGATGGCTGGAGTGCATCGGGGCAGATTAAAGCTATTTCTCCTCATACCCAGATTCTGGCTTACTCTTCAGTGGAAGACCCGAATTTTCACCCAAATGGTCTCTCTAGCTTTGATAATTTTTGCAAAAAAGATATACCCACTACCGAACTTATTGCTTTGGTGAGGGAGTTAGGAAAACGTGGAGAAAATGACTAAGTTCCAAGATAACTGATGCAGAAAATTTGCTTAATTAAACCAGGCGCGATTGAATTCTGGGGGCTTAGGGACATTTTAGCTATTAAAAGCGTCGGTACATTTGATAAATAAACATGTACCGACGCAACTTTGTATTTTTATTTAGGCCGACATCGGCTTAGTTATTTTCTGTCTCCGGAACAGTGCGTCTAAATTCGTCAACCAACTCATCCAATTCTTCCAAAGCTTGATTTACGTCAATTCTCAAAGTTCCGAGATTTGGTTGTTCTAATAGACTAAGTAAATAGTCGCGTTTGCTTTGAACGACGGCAATTCTTTCTTTTATAGTCTGTATATCCATTTTTTTGTTTGCATTCATTAACTATCTTTCAGTTTAACTGAATAGCTGTAAAACCCACCTTCCGCACTCAGGACTGTCACAATCGGTTATTACTGAGGTAAATTCA
>JAVRCF010000105.1:0-27190 GCA_034530935.1 Aulosira sp. DedQUE10
CTCCTTTCATTTGACTCTTGACAAACCGAAAAAATCCTTAACTTGTCACGTATCGTCCGATACTTTATCGTTGGAAGATGATGACCAATATAGCCAATAATCACTGTTGGCGGTTGTTCTGCAAAGAAATGGATTCGCCAGTTGCAAAATCTCAATTTAATATGCCGCTCAAATAGGCGTTCTTCACCATCAGGACACCGAAAAGTTCTTTCTTTAGAATATTTATCAAGTGTTGGTTTACTCTCTCCAGACTCCTCAATAGAGTACCCATCAAGATTAAAATAGCCGCTATCCCAGTTTTGGCAACATTTCTGAAGTTCAGATAATATGTTGATAACAGGTTGTAATTCTAACTGTCTAGTAAGAATATTTTCCAACTGTTTTCTAACAGGATCGCAGAATTCTAAGTTAGGAAATAATTCCCGTCTTCGCTCCCAAAGTTCTACCCCATTGCTCACTTCTTGATAAATGCGCTCTTGATTTTTTTGAATCAGACTGGCGTGTTCTTGTACATGGCTGCTACGGCTAGCATAGATAATCTCTACAATCTCGCTAATTACCTCTCCATCCTCATCCAAGCAGCGAAATTCCAGTTCTACACGGTTACAATCCCAGCATTCCTGAGAGAGCAAGCTGATTGCAATCGTATTAATTGTGATCGTATTAAGTACATAAGCAATACCCAGTCCAATAGCTAATTCTCCCTGGTAACGGAATTCAGACAAGCTAGCATTATTTTCAAGATCTTGGATCTCAGAATTTACAATATCAGTTGAGAAAGGTGCTTTAGTTGCAAGAGTTTTGATAAAATTCTTTAGCTCTTTCGCAAAAAGCATCTTGAGCCGTACCAATACGTACTAATTCACCATTCAATGCTAAACCTACATTGGGCAATAATTCCTGTTGATAAGATTGACGCAGTAAAAGTAGGGATTGCAGTACAGAAGATTTTCCTGTACTATTTAAGCCGGAAAGTAAGGTTAATGGTTTAAATTCTAGTAACTGATTTTCAAAAGCTTTGTAATTGGTCAATTTCAGAAAATTAATCATGATAATACTTCTTGGATAATTTTCTCGACAGTTTCAAATCTATGCTCGATTTTATTTGCTGCTTGAGATATTGATACTAGAAATTCTGTATCATTATCTACATATTCAAAAAAATTATCTATTAGTTCTTTTTTTCTTTCTTTTAAAATTTCAAGATTTTGAATATCTAGCTTTCCAAGATTTACAGACCAAACTTCAAATAATGATTTATTAATAGGGAATTTTCTTGTGTTTTTTCTAGATATTTTGCGAAAAGCATTACTATTGAAAATATCGAATGCCGCAATCATAGATTTTTTAAAAACCGTTTCTAATTTTGTTATTTCTTCCTGAGATAAACTATTTACTTTCAACAAAGCTTTACTTAAAAAAGAGTCTCTAGTTTCATCTTGATACTCTTTAGACTTATCCGAAAATACGAAATGCTTACTATGCAATGGTTTTAGCGATTTTAAAAGAGTGCGATCGCAAGCGCTTAGTGGACGCAACAATAAGGCTTAGCTTAGGGGGAATTATCGATCTCAATTATTAGTTATTAAGGGAAAGATAGAAATAATAAAAATTCCTTTTTCTCAGATCAACTCAAGTATTAACACATAAAAATAATTCCTCTGTTAAGTCGCAATCTGACAAGTCCACATACTGCCATTATTATATCTACAATTAATTCGTATTCACCAAGCATTCGACGCAAATCTTGATATTTTTGGCTATCTCCTTCTACTTCTTCTATTTGAGATGCTGGCGAACCCGTAAGGGCAAGATATCTCTTAAAATTTCTACCCAATAACTAAATGCATCATTAGCTTTTGTTTTGGAGACATCAAAGAGTAAGCTTAATATTTCAAAAATTGGTTTTTGTCGAAGATAAATTAGGCATAAACAGATCCCTTCTTTTGAAGATATCTCCGGTTTTCGTCCACCACCAGGAGCAATAATACGAGTTTTATTCCTTTCGATTTCTGCGCGTTTTTCTAAATGGCGTTTTTCTGCCAAACTTACTAATGCTAAAAATTGCTCATAATCAATACCGATTAATCGCTTTGCTTCTTGCGGATATGATTCAATTCTTGCTAAAGGGCTTGTCATTATTCAATACACATATTGCTTAATTATTTTTTGATTATCCCACAAAGCTTATATTAAGGATAGGTCTTTTGTAAGAGATTAGATAAAAAGCTAGAAATCCTAGTACAAACTCTCTATCATCCATTCTCTTTCTCTTAGATTCGCTAAGATTAACAACACGTTTAAACTCTGGGTAAGAAGCTAAATTAGCCAAAATTTTTGTAGCTTTACCAGGATTCAAAGCATGTCGCAGTTCTTGATTTGAAAGACGAATACCTCCTGTATTAATACGTTTAAAAATATTATATTTTACTTCAAAAGGTGTACCTTTTTCTATCAAATATACTGTGAATTGAGTTTCTAGGATACGACGTTGATATCTCCGTTCTAATTCATCATAGGTTTTATTATTTAAATCTTTCAAGTATTCTAAGCCGGCTAATTTAAGTCTCTTATCACTTTGATCAATCATAAATTGCTTCATTGCAGATAATCGCTGTAATCCATCTACAACTACCCATTTATCTTCATTGGTAGCATCTATATAAAAAGCCGGTAATGGGATTCTAATCAGATAGATTCAATTAATTTACTTTTTGCTTCTGGAGTCCATATATTCGCTTGTCGTTGGAAATCAGGTGCTAAATCAAGGGCTTCTTCATCAATTCTTCTGAGTAATTGCTCAATAGTTGGCTCCCTGGTAACAATGTTGATTTTTTCAGGATCATACTGGAAAGTAACTTTTTCCTCTTCTTCCTCTTTATCTTCTCCCTCTAAAGTTTCTTCATCAGATAGTTCTGCGCTGTAGTTATTCAAATTTGTCACTGTTTTTACTCCTTATTATCAACACTTACTAATTCAGTGATTGGTGATACTGGGTGTTACTACATCAGCAAATGAGGCTTTTTAACTGGCATACTCTAATCCTACTATCTGCCCAAATAATAGAGACGCAAAATTTTGCGCCTCCACCTAGCTAGTCTATTACTCGCTTACTTCGCTACCACCAAATTCACTGGACTTACTCCCGCTAAATCTAAAATTTGCGGAATCAAATCTTCGCGCTTCACCGCCATCATGTGAACTCCATGACACAATTGCTGCGCTATTTGCACTTGTTCTGCGGCAATTTTCACGCCTTCTTCTAGCGGATGTTTGGCTTTGGCTAACCGATCAATAGTGTGCTGGGGAATATTGACACCCGGAACGCACCTATTAATAAATTGGGCATTTTTTGCCGATTTCAACAGAAAAATTCCTGCTAAAATTGGTTTATTACAACCTGCGGCAATTGTGTCCATAAACTTTTCTAGCCGCTCAAAGTCCGTAATTAATTGACTTTGAAAAAATTGCGCTCCTGCTTGTAATTTGCGTTCAAAGCGACTTTGTAAACCTGACCAACTGGCACATTGTGGATCAACGGCTGCACCCACAAATAAATCGAGTGCGCCATCAGTCAAAGCTTGCTCATTACAGTCAGCGCCTTGATTGAGTTTGCAAATTAGTTGCAGCAGTCGCACAGCTTCTAAATCAAACACACCTTTAGCATCCGGGTGATCGCCTGCTTTTACTGGGTCACCAGTCAACGCTAAAATGTTACGAATACCCAAGGCGTGAGCGCCCATCAGATCAGCTTGTAAACCAATCCGGTTGCGATCGCGGCAAGCAATCTGACAAATTGGTTCAATGCCTTGTTGTAACAAAATTGCTGATGCCACTAACGAAGACATCCGCAATACTGCGCGGCTACCATCAGTAACATTGACAGCATGAACTCTCCCCTTAAGAGTCGCCGCCATATCAAGCATGTGTTTTGGATCTCCACCTTTAGGAGGTGCTACTTCGGCAGTAATTAAAAATTCGCCTGCTTGCGCGGCGCTGCGGAAGGCATTCAAGACTGTCGGACTCTGGGTATCAGACATAACATTCAGGATTTCAATTTTCTTACAGGGTAAAACAAATTACTCCTAAAAGCGAAATCCTTAAAGAGGTATCGTGTAACCCAATGCCGCTTTTACTTCTGCTAGTGTTTGGTTTGCAACTGCTTGGGCTTTTTGTCGGCCATCTCGCAACACTGACTCTAGATAGCCTTTATCTGCCATTACCGCCTGATATTTCTCTTGAATCGGTTTTAAGGCTGCGATCGCTGTTTGGGTTAATAATGGCTTGAATTGTCCCCAACCCATATTCTCACACTCAGCTGCTACCTCTTCTTTGTTTTTACCAGACAACAGCATATATAGTGTTAACAAGTTGTTACACTCTGGGCGTTCTGGATCATCAAAAGTTAAGCCACGAATCGGATCGGTTTTACAGCGTTTAATTTTATTGGTAATTTGCTCTGGTGTGTCTAACAAATTGATCCGGCTTAATTCCGAAGGATCGGACTTAGACATTTTACGGCTACCATCGGTCAAACTCATCACCCTTGCGCCTTCCTGACGAATCAAAGGTGCTGGTAACTTCAGCACTGGTTGATCCGGTTTGGCAAATAAATGATTAAATCTATTGACAATATCTCGTGTCAATTCTAAATGTTGCTTTTGGTCTTCACCTACGGGGACAAAATCCGCTTGGTAGAGCAAAATGTCAGACGACATCAAAACTGGGTAATCCAATAAACCGACACCAACATTTTCCCCCTGCTTGACAGCTTTTTCCTTAAACTGGATCATATCTTGCAGCCAGTTGAGGGGAGTAATGCAGTTGAGCAACCACGTAAGTTCGCTGTGTGCCGAGACGTGAGATTGTACAAATATCGTGGAATAATCTAAATTTAGACCACAAGCCAGATATAGAGCAACGAGGGTATAGGTATTAGATGCCAACTCTTTGGGGTCGTGTGGCACCGTAATTGCGTGCAAATCAGCTACGAAAAGGTAATTTTCGTACTCACTCTGGGCTTCAACCCAATTACGAATTGCTCCCAAATAGTTGCCTAAATGCAAATTTCCAGTTGGTTGAACTCCCGACAGAACGCGCTGCTTGCCCATAAATTTCAGTAAGTTATCTCAAATCCGCGCTATATCCAGCGACGGTTACAAAACACATTTAATTTTGACATTTTCTAGGGCAAGTGGGCATTGGGCATTGGGCATTCTTACAAAGTTCTGTTCAGAGGAAACCTCCGCTCAAACTTCTCTCCGCACGGGGGTGGCTCAGGAACGCAGTGGCTCGACTTTGCGTTTTGTCATTTGTTATTTCTCCCCTACTTCCTCGGCTCCCCAATCCCCAATCCCCCAAATACTATGCGATCGCACTCATACAGCACAGCAAATAACCAGCCACTTAATAAATGAAGTTATTAATCCTAAGTTAAGCACAGTTAAAAATTCTGCTTAACTGCTCTAATTTAATCAAATTTAAATTATTTAGCTAGAAATAATAGGGCAAGAGAATTGTTTCTATTTCTCTCTTTACAGAAAATAAAATATTGATTTTATTAGTATTTTCATACCAGTTATTCATAGGCTTAGGCGTTCCCATAGCTTTTATTGGAAAACCCGCCGTTCGCGTAGCTGACGTACCAGAAGGCATCATCTATAGGGAAGTATGACTATCCATACTGCATACCCCAGTTTCTCTTTTGAGTACAATCGATTAAGAGAAAATCTGACAACCAATTATGAAAATTCGTCTTTTCTAGCCCCTAGCGACAGGACAAATCAGCGATTTTTTAACTATTTTACATATTATATATTTTATTATTGTCAAATTTTATACTGATAAGTGATTTTGTACTATAGCTGATATAAGCTATATCTTATAGTCTATTTGGTCTATCATAAACTTATGCCACAGACATACGCTTTTTGATTAATGTGTTTTAAAGTACATGATATCCAGCAAAACAGATTTCATGAAAACTTCATAATACGCTTAAAAAATTCGGCTAATATAATTGGCCGGGATCAGATAATGTAGCGTGAATTACCAGCTTATTTATTATTGACAGGGTGACTTCTAAATAATTTCTAAGTTAATGGGGAATTTCCTCAAAGGTATTTTTGCTTGCATCTGTATTCTGTAAATATTTACCGATAATTTTCTCTTTTTAGAAAAAATGTTTGCTGATCTCTAGTAATTAATGACGTTTTTGGAGGTACTTTTCAGTAAATGCAAAATCCAGATAACAATGCTCCGTCAAGTACGAGCGATGATGTCCTAAGCCGTGATACAGAGACGGAAGCGAATAATGACAAAATAAAACCAGACTGGGTACCAAACGATACATCTTTTACCCGTCTTTGGGGTTTACAAAAGATTAATGCACCCACCGTATGGGACTCTATTAGAGGGAGTAAGAGTGTAGTCGTAGCTGTCGTTGATACTGGTGTTGACTACAATCACCCTGACTTAGCTGCTAATATTTGGACGAATACCAGAGAAATCGCTGGCAATGGCATTGATGATGATGGCAACGGCTATGTTGATGATATTCATGGCTGGGACTTTGGCGATAACGATAATGACCCAAATGACAATGACTCGAAAGGTGGTCATGGAACTCACGTGTCAGGTATTTTGGGTGCTGTGGGAAACAACGGCCAAGGTGTAGTAGGGGTCAGCCCTAATGTCTCCATCATGGCCACAAAGCATTTCCGGTCAAGTGATTCAGTCGGGTATTTGTATGCTGTTCCAGCAGGCATCAGATATGCTGTAGATAATGGCGCTAAAATTATTAACCTCAGCTTAGGCTCCAGCTCTTTTGATCAAGAGCAATATGATGCCCTGAGGTATGCAAGCGATCGCAACGTTTTAGTAATAGCGTCAGCCGGTAATAGTAGCCGCAATGTTGATACCACTCCCTATTATCCAGCCAGCTACGATCTGCCTAATATCATTACCGTTGCGGCTACAGATGAAAATGACAACTTGGCTTCTTTTTCCAACTATGGAGTCCAATCCATAGATATAGCAGCACCTGGGGTCAATATTTACAGTACCTACCGTAATAATCAATATGCTGCATGGAATGGCACCTCAATGGCTGTTCCCTATGTGACAGGTGCTGCGGCTTTACTTTTGGCAGCTAACCCCACGTACACTGTTTTAGACCTCAGATATGCCTTACTCTCCAGTGTTGACCAAGTTGCATCTTTGCAAGGCAAAGTTAACACTGGCGGCCGCTTGAATTTGGCTAAATTGACTCAATTTATTCCACAGACAGGCGCTAGGCCTGATAGTTTAGCAAATAATGCGGCTGATGGGTCTGTTGCAGAGCAAATTCGGATTCAAGCGGAAAATTACAAAGATGCTTCTGATACTACGCCAGATAATCAAGGCGGAGTTTATCGCTCAGATTTAGGTGTAGATATTCAGAATACCAGTGATGTTGGTGATGGCTTCAATGTAACTGCAATTAAAGCTGGGGAATGGTTAAGCTACGATTTCCAGGCAGAGACTGGGTTTTATGACATTGCAGTGCGAGTTGCCAGTGGGGGGAGTGGTCAAAAACAACTCAAGACTTCAATTGACAATCAGCAAGAGCGCATCCTGAGTTTTGATCCTACAGGCGGTAATCAATTATGGACTAATGCGATCGCTCAAGGAGTGAGTTTGAGTGCAGGTAGTCATGAACTGCGCCTAGATATACTCACAGATGATTTCAATATCAACTACATCGATTTAATTCCCACAAACACAGCTTACGGTGGCAGTGGTAATGACACTATCTCTGGCAATGCTAATGACAATACCATCTATGGAGGCGCTGGTGATGATAGCCTCAATGGTAGTCTGGGCAATGACAGCATTTTTGGTAATGATGGCAATGACTACATTGATGGCGGGGATGGTGACGACAGTCTCAATGCCGACAATGGTAATGACACCGTAGAAGGTGGTTCTGGGAATGACAGCCTCAATGGTGGCGCTGGTTATGACAAGCTCAATGGCAGCTTAGGGAATGACACCCTCAATGGTGATGGTGGCAATGACACCCTCAATGGTGATGGTGGCAATGACATTCTCAATGGTGGTTCCAGTAATGATACCCTCAATGGTGGTGCTGGGAATGACATCCTCACAGGCGGTAATGGTAGGGATATTTTGACAGGCGGTGATGGTAACGATGTTTTAACAGGGGGTCTTGGTAACGACATGCTCACAGGGAGTTCTGGAGCAGATACCTTTGTTTTCAATTCTCTATCAGATAGGATAGATGCGATCGCAGACTTTTCACATTTAGATGGAGATAAAATTAAAATTGGTTCTAGCTTTGGTACAACTGACCTTAGTCTGTTCGGCTATAACGCCAGTACCGGTGCATTAAGCTTTAATAATGGAACTAATTTCATTCAGTTTGCTAGCCTAAATATCAATTCCGGGTTTATTCCGTCCTCGGATATAATTTTTTAAGCAAGGCAACAAGAAACAGGGAAGAGTATAAGATTTGAGAATAAAACCCAATTCCGAATAAACTATGGGTTTCAAAGTAGACGTGGTTTAGCTAAAGTTTACTTTAGTAGACTCATATACATCTTTTAGTCCACTTGAGTGGACTTGCGCTATTAGCCCTACACTTCAGTGTAGGGTGGGATGAGGGTAAGCACGATAATTTAACTGTTACAAAAATCTGGGTAACGACAAGCTTTTTAGGGTGGGGATTCGCTTACCTATAAATCTCGGGAAATAGCAAATTTTGGTCTTCATGCCATCTTCTATAATTGATAAAACCTGCACCAATAATCCTAGGCATGAGACTGTGACAGAAACTGGAAGCTACAAAGATACTGTAAACCTACCCAAAACTAATTTTGATATGCGGGCAAACGCGCTGAAGCGTGAGCCGGAAATCCAAAAATTTTGGGAAGAAAATAAAATTTACGATCGCCTTTCCGAGAACAACCCTGGCGAATTATTTATACTACACGATGGGCCTCCTTACGCAAATGGCTCACTTCATATTGGTCATGCCTTAAATAAAATTCTCAAAGATATTATTAACCGCTACCAACTGCTACGAGGGCGTAAGGTGCGTTATGTGCCTGGTTGGGACTGCCACGGCTTGCCAATTGAATTGAAAGTTTTGCAGAATATGAAGTCAGCAGAACGGCAAAATCTTACACCTTTACAACTGCGGCAAAAAGCCAAACAATTTGCCATAGAGACTGTAAAAGAACAAAGCGTCAGCTTTCAACGTTACGGCGTTTGGGGTGATTTTGCACAGCCTTATCTGACTTTGCAACCAGAATATGAAGCGGCTCAAATTGGTGTATTTGGGCAGATGTTCTTAAAAGGATACATCTATCGCGGCTTAAAGCCTGTTCACTGGAGTCCCAGCTCTAAAACTGCTTTGGCTGAAGCTGAATTAGAATATCCAGAAGGGCACACCTCTCGCAGTATCTATGCGGCTTTTCCCATCACGAGTCTTTCGGAAACTGCTAAATCACAACTAGGAGAATATCTACCAGATTTGGGTGTCGCTATCTGGACAACCACACCTTGGACAATTCCTGGTAACTTGGCGGTGGCGGTGAATGCAGACCTTAACTATGCTGTGGTGGAAGTAGAACCCCACCCCCCAACCCCCTCCCCGCAAGCAGGGAGGGGGGGTGAGGAATTATCCTCCCCCTCTCCGTTAACGGAGAGGGGGACTGAGGGGGTGAGGTTCCGCTACCTGATTGTGGCGGCTGATTTGGTGGAACGTTTATCTGCCACATTGGGAGTTGATTTAACAGTAAAAGCCACATTCAAAGGGAAAGATTTAGAACATACAACCTACCGTCATCCTTTATTTGACCGCGAAAGCCCGGTTGTTATAGGGGGCGATTACATTACCACTGAGTCCGGTACTGGGTTAGTACACACTGCCCCAGGTCATGGTCAAGAAGACTACATTGTTGGTCAGCGCTATGGTTTACCAATCCTTGCACCAGTGGATGATAACGGCAATTTCACCCAGGAGGCGGGACAATTTGCTGGGTTGAATGTCCTGGGGGATGGGAATCAGGCGGTAATTGATGCGTTGGCTGCGGCTGGTTCCTTATTAAAGGAAGAAGCTTATGCACACAAATATCCCTACGACTGGCGAACAAAGAAACCCACGATTTTCCGCGCCACTGAACAATGGTTTGCTTCGGTAGAAGGATTTAGAGAAGAAGCATTAAAAGCGATCGCTTCGGTAAAATGGATTCCAGCCCAAGGTGAAAATCGGATCACGCCAATGGTGGCGGAACGTTCTGATTGGTGTATCTCCCGTCAACGGGCTTGGGGTGTACCAATTCCGGTTTTCTATGATGAAGAAACTGGAGAACCACTGCTGAATGAGGAAACAATCAACTATGTCCAAGCAATTATCGCTGAGAAAGGTTCTGATGCTTGGTGGGAACTCTCAGTAGAGGAGTTGTTACCAGAACAATACCGCAATCATGGTCGGTCGTACCGCAGAGGTACTGATACGATGGATGTCTGGTTTGATTCTGGTTCATCTTGGGCAGCAGTTCTCAAACCTCGTCCCGAGTTGCGTTACCCAGCTGATATATATTTGGAAGGTTCAGATCAGCATCGCGGCTGGTTCCAGTCAAGTTTGCTTACCAGCGTAGCGGTTAACGGCATTGCGCCTTACAAAACTGTGTTGACTCATGGTTTTACCTTGGACGAACAAGGATTCAAAATGAGTAAATCCCTAGGAAATGTGATTGATCCAGCAGCGATCATTCAAGGTGGGAAAAATCAAAAAGAAGAACCCGCTTATGGTGCTGACATTCTGCGGTTGTGGGTGTCATCAGTAGATTATACTTCTGACCAGCGGATTGGGAAAAATATCATCAAGCAACTAGCTGATGTGCGGCAAAAAATTCGCAATACAGCGCGGTTTTTGTTAGGCAATTTGCACGATTTTAATCCGGAAACAGATGCAGTCCCGTTTGAGGAATTACCAGAACTCGATCGCTATATGCTGCACCGAATGACGGAAGTGTTTGGTGAAGTAACAGAAGCCTTTGACAGTTTCCAATTCTTCCGCTTTTTCCAAACAGTGCAGAACTTCTGCGTTGTGGATTTATCCAACTTTTATTTAGACGTAGCCAAAGATAGACTATATATCAGTGCTAGTGATGGCTTCCGCCGTCGCAGTTGTCAAACAGTGCTGAAGATAGCTTTAGAGAATTTAGCACGAGCGATCGCACCAGTGTTATGCCACACCGCCGAAGATATTTGGCAACATCTCCCCTACAAAACACCTTACAAATCAGTGTTTGAAGCTGGTTGGGTGCAAGTAGAGGAAGCATGGCTAAATCCAGAATTAGGTGAATTTTGGCAAGCATTGCGACAACTCCGCACCGATGTTAACAAGGTGTTAGAACAAGCCAGGATAGAAAAACTCATTGGTTCTTCCCTGGAGGCGAAAGCTTTAATTAACATACCTCACAAACAGTTAGGCGACGAGATCAAAGCTTTTAACCCTGTTAGCGGTAACGGTATTGACGAACTGCGGTACTTATTGCTGACTTCTCAAGTGGAATTATTAGACTCTGCTGAGAAATTGCAAGGATTGAAATATACAGCGCAGACTGAAGACTGGACAATTGGAATAGTGAATGCAGACGGCGAAAAATGCGATCGCTGTTGGAACTACTCCACCCACGTGGGAGAATCAACAGAACATCCCCTGTTATGCGAACGCTGCATCCCAGCCCTAGCCGGAGAGTTTTAGAATTGACGGGGCGAACGGTTTACCCTAGGAGAAGGGCAAAGCCCTACGCCCTGCCCACAGGATACGGTTGTAGTGTAGTCCACGAAGTACACCATAGGGCACAGCAATGCTTGTGCCCCTACGGATGATGTGAAGCGCTCATCAAAGTATGTTGAGCATAGTAGCCACTTCTAGATTTTCAACACACCAACAGCTAAGTCCAATATAAAATATTCGCATTTGGAAAGCGATTTTGAATTTCAGCCTCAAAAAAGCGTTTCATTGTGTTGGTTGTGTCAGCATCATAAACATACTTAATCCCGCCAAACTTATTACGCTTGATACGGCGTTTTTCCTCATCCATATCTAGTTTGGATTGCGGATACCAAGTCTGTAAAACTTCTTTTGAGCCTGGTGTAAAGCGGTGTGAAATTAGCTCAAAAGTCAAGTCGCCCTTAAAATCGAGTGCTTCGCTAATTGAGTCAAATAATCGACTGTAGTGTATCTGCCAATCATCTATAGGTATAATCGGCGCAATTACCAATCCTATCGGATAGCCACTATCAGCTAACTTCCGCAACGCCCCAAGACGTGATGCTACAGATGCTGTACCACCTTCAAACTTACCCGAAACAGGTGCAGCATTGAGGCTCATCCGGCATTGAGTGTGACCATTGTGAGGTAAATTGAGTAAGCTATCTACCCCATCAAACTTTGATACCCAACGTAAATGTGCATTGCTACGAGTTCCAAAGTAACGAATACACTCGGCAAGGCTACCTGTTAAATGCTCAATTCCTAGTGGGTCAGTATAGCAGCTAACCTCATAAGTTGTGAGTTGTTCTGGTCGTTCGTAGGTAGTTAAGTTCTCTAAGATTTGCGGTAAGTTAGCATAAGTGCGAATCACTGGCGGCCCTGATAAACTACCAGCCAGATAACAATATTGGCAGTGTGCTGGGCAACCCTCAGCAATATGAAATTGCCAGTCAGCTGACGGTGGGATAGGGCTAAGCTTGAATTGGCTAGGTGGTGCAGTGACAACTGCAAGGGTACGCTTGGCAATATCGTAAGTCTCGCGTTCATTTTCTCCACGCAAGCCAATCAGACGGTTACGTGGTAACTCTTTTATTGGTAAGTTGAGTGACTGCACACGCTCAAAAATCTTCTGTCCCCAAAGCTCATCTAAAGCAGCAGGAGTAAAAATGACCTGTTGAGGCATCCACAATCTTGTTGCTTGTGTTAGTGAGTCTGCTTTTGAGATAAGATCTTTCATGTTATTTCGCAATTTTGCTGGGCGTTATCTTTGTGGCTGATATTTGCAATTGCTTATCTTTTGCTGGTCAAATTAGCTGTTACGAAAAACTCAGGGCAATTCTCAGCTAAAACAATTAAGTTGCTCCCCATTAATTGAATTAAAAATGATTTTTGCAACTTAGAGTAGTCTTAAAATGTAGCGAAATCTTGTATCTCTCTGTTTTTCGCTCTCTTTGATTTCTTTACTGCTTGTTAAAACTAGTGATTTTTACAAACTATCTTCTGAGATTTAGGATTGCCATAACTCTATTTTAAAATCAGAGTCGAAAATTTATCGCTATCAATGAGCGGATTTTACTGAATTAAAGAGTAGTAGTTTCCCTCACCCTCTGCTTGTTCCAATGTTCAGATTATCTGCTCTAGCAACGACTGTTTAAGCTTCCCATCCTTAATTGATGCCAGAAACAAACTATCCTAGTGCGTCACGGCGGAAATAAACCTATCATCTAAAATGGGTAATACCATTTCTCTGTGAAGCTGCATATATTTACCCCCCGGCTAACGCCGTCCCCCCTTAGCAAGGGGGGACTACAGGGGGGTCTTGTTATGTGCATCTTCATACAGAATTGGTATAAAAAGCTTGAAGTATAAGTATTCTTTCTTTTTACTTTTGCTCTAAGTCTGAGCGGAGGAAACCTCCGCTCAGACTTTCCAAGACGACTTTTTACTTTTGCCTTGTTGTACTAGTCGTTACGTTGAGCATCATATCAAGCTCCTGACGGGGCGACAAGTTGGACGCAAGCAATGGAAAGTTGCAAAATATTCACAATGTCCAGAGCGAGTTTGCAGCAAAAATTTTGATTGTTGCCTGTAAGTTTCAAGGAATAACGAAAACTTTTGAGAAAAAAGTTATCCACACGCTCTAAGATAGCTTTAGGCGATTTTCCTGTAATATCCAGTTGGCTAATAACTTGGTTTATTGCTTCTCTTTCGGGTTTGGCTATTTGTAAATCTTCTGTTGGTGGGCTATCCAAAGAAAGCTGACGGGGAGACGAAATATTGTACTGAATTATCTCTGACTCTAGGCGATCGCTTTTGTGAAGAAGGTTCATTTAAAAATCACACAAAAGCCCAGAATACAATTCTTTTGGCTTCCGCCTTGCGGTACTAGCTCCTATTCCGACTGGCTATGTTATCTACGCGGTCATTCTGCTGTTGGAGTTCTTTGAGAATTCGTTCAAGCCGCTTTTCATCAGCTTCAGCTGCTAGCTGTTCCAAAACACCTTGTCCTACCGCAATTCCCAGAGATGCCAGTTGTCCTGTTAAGCCTGCCAAATTCACCCCATTCACTTCTCGTCCATTGGTGGCAGCTGTGGCACTTAAACGCGAAGCTTCGTCTAGAGGCTCTCTGGATTTGGAGTTTTTGGCAGCAGTTTTGTTGGTATTAACTCTGTCCTGAGCTTTAGTTTGTGTTTTCGGTTGGGACTTACTTTGGGTTTTATTTGAAGTTTTGACTTGAGTTTTATTTGAGGCTGCGCTAACACGACTAACAGATGGATCGTCTTCTTCACCTAAGTCATCTAGGTCGTCTAGTTGAGTATTGAAATCGTCATTTGATAGGTCGTCTAGTTCGTCATTTATATCATCTAGTTCTTCATTTTGTTCATCTAAATCGAGCAGATCATCTTCTAATTCATCATCAAGATCGTCTAGTTCTGTTTCAGCAAAACCGCAAATTTCAGCAATGTTAGAAGGGGTAAAGTAGTTTTCATCTTTGTTGGTAATTCCTTCGAGGTTTTTAATCAGGTACTTGCCACTGGTTCTGTGGTTCGGATCATTCGTGAGGTAGAAGCGATAGCCTCTAATCTCGTCATCATCTCCACCTCCTACACAGAGTTCTACTGTGATGGGGGCTTTACCCGATTCCTGGCTGTAGTTTTCTACATAGGCTTTAAAGTCTTCGTGGGACTGGATAGAATCATCCTGAATTGAGGATGCGAGCGCTTTATCTAATGTGTTTTCAATATGGCGGAGTTTACGGCGATCTGTCAGGTTTTCCCATCAGCGATTTTGAGAATTTTGTCTTTGCTTAGGTTTGGTCAGTGTTTTGGTAGCCATAGGTACTGTCAGGCTTGAGTGGCAGGTAAATCTGATGGAGGAAACTCAAAAAGAATATTTACTAGAAAAAATTAATCAAGTAAAAAGTCAAAGTAGCAATAATTCAGATAATTGGAAAAATTATATTGTTGCTATTGCTACCTGTTCTTTTGTATTAGGAATATTAGCCATGTTAAAGACTGACAGCCTTTGGACGACTTGTAGTGCGGTGGCAAAATACAATTTACAGCAGGATACACAATCGTACTCAGAAGGTATTTTTTGTGCCGAATGCGGAGATTTTGATGTGTTGGAGGAGTTGCTAGGATGATTGACCATGACAGGCTTTTCAAAGAATTAATATCTACATTCTTTGTTGAGTTTCTCGATTTATTCCTGCCTCAAGTAGCCAGCCAAATAGACCGCGATTCCATTCAGTTTTTACCCCAAGATGTGTTTACTGATGTCACGTCTGGCGAAAAGAAGGAAATTGATTTGCTGGCGCAGGTGCGTTATCAGCAACAAGACACTTGTTTTTTAATTCACGTTGAAAATCAATCTTATACTGAGACAGCATTTGCCAAGCGGATGTTTAAGTATTTTGCCCGCTTGCATGAAAAATATGATTTACCAATTTATCCAGTTGTGATTTTCTCCTTCGACGAACCAAAACGTGCCGAACCTCAAAATTATCGTGTCACGTTTCCCGATTTAAAGGTGCTGGAATTTCAGTTTGCAGCGATTCAATTAAATCGCCTAAGTTGGCGGGATTTTCTAACGCAGCACAATCCAGTGGCGGCGGCGTTGATGGCGAAGATGAATATTGCGGTGTCAGAACGTCCGCAGGTGAAGGCAGAATGTTTGCGGTTGCTGACAACTTTAAGGTTAGACCCAGCGCGGATGCAATTAATTTCGGGATTCGTTGATACTTATTTACGGCTGGATGATACTGAGAAGCAGGTTTTTCAAGCGGCTATTAGTACAATGGGATTAGATGAACGGGAGGAAGTTATGGAAATTGTTACCAGTTGGCAACAGGAAGGTGCGGAAGCCGAACGAAAAAAAGTCATTTCAGGGCTTTTGAAGTTACGATTTGGTAATTTAGATACTGATTTAGAAGGCATTATTCCATCTTTGTTACAGTTGTCACCAGATGAATATTTGGGCTTAATATTACAGGCTGACCGTGAGGAGTTATTATTGCATTTTCTAGGACAATCGTAAATGGAAATGGTAACGAGTTGGGAACGGAAAGCAATACAGGTAGAACGACGGGCAACTATTACTAAGATTTTAAAGCTGTGCTTTAGGGATATTGATGCTTCTTTAGAAGCCATTATTCTTGGAATTATCATCAGCTCGTTGAAATTTTTGCTGGCAATAGCTGGGGAATTAAAGTTAGTACCGAATCCCAGTTAGAGAAAGCATTACAAACAGCCTCACAAAACCATGACCAACTTGCTTTCATTGAGGTTGTGATGGATAAAATGGACAGTCCAGAGATTCTTTTAAAGATGTTGCAGCAATAAAGCAAGGTACTGCCTCATCAGCTTAATTTAATATTCCTACCATGAAAAGCTTTTGAGCAGATGATTACCAAGTACAACGCAAGGGATGGCCAAAGGTATCAGCGAGCAACACAACACCTCGTTTGCGGGTAATCAAGAAATATTGGGGCAATGTAGGGAGCATAGCGATTTGTTGCAGACATCGCGTGGGTAAAGGTTGTTTTGCCAGAGATCTAGTGCAAGGACTAATACAAAAAACAATAGGTAACTAGCTGATGGTAAAGATTGTTCATCTCAAATCCAAATTGGTATGATTAGTTTATTTTTTTGAAGTCCCTGAGTATAATTCTGATTAGCGTCGCGCTTTGTAATACTGAACTCAGGTTAATTGTGGGAAGCGTGCAAATTACCAGTTTCTTGTTGACTAATAGAGCGATCGCCGCAATTGACGAATCTGTGCCGACTCCCGTATTAAGTGCAGCACTGTTTGCTCGCTTTAGCTCGCGCGGCGAAGCAGACTTTGCTGATAAACTTTTGTCAGCCATGCGCTATCAGTTTGGCGGCCATCATGAAAAAGCTAATTCCTAAAGAGGTTCGTCATGGGAACTCCTAATTCAGACGCAGTTGTATTTTTCGGCGCAACAGGTGACCTGGCCTACAAGAAAATCTTCCCCAGCCTTCAGGCAATGGTACGGCGGGGCAATCTCAATGTCCCGGTGATTGGCGTTGCTGGACGACCTTGGACGACGGATCAACTTAGGGAAAGGGCACGTGATAGCCTAGAACATCATGGTGGTGTAGATCCAGTTGCATTTGAGAAACTTTCTGCATCACTCCAGTACGTTGCTGGTGACTACAACAACCCAGAAACTTACGAAAAATTACGTCAAGCCCTTGGTGATGCCACTCGTCCCCTCTACTATCTGGCAATTCCACCCAGCCTGTTTGGACAAGTAGTGGCAGGATTAGGCAAGTCAGGCTGTGCTAAAAATGCCCGCGTGGTAATTGAAAAACCATTTGGACGGGATTTGGAATCAGCACGCGAGTTAAACCAAATTCTGGCATCAGTTTTTCCTGAATCATCCATCTATCGCATCGACCATTACCTGGGCAAAGAACCACTGCTGAATTTACTGTATTTTCGGTTTTCCAACTCTTTTCTCGAACCAATCTGGAATCGCAACTATGTTGAAAGCATCCAGATTGTCATGGCAGAGGACTTTGGCATTCAAGGACGGGGGCGCTTCTATGAGGAGACTGGTGCGATTCGGGATGTGGTGGAAAACCATATGCTGCAAGTATTGGCTTCAGTTTGCATGGATGCTCCCGCTAGTACAGCTACCGATGCCATCCGGGATGAAAAAGAGCGTATTCTCAAAGCTATACGTTCACTGCAACCCGATGACATCATTCGCGGTCAATTTCGCGGTTACCGTAACGAAGAAGGTGTTTCTCCTGAATCCCAAGTAGAAACTTTTGTTGCCGTGCGGCTATTTATTAATACCTGGCGATGGTCAGGAGTTCCCATCTACATCCGGGCTGGGAAGAAATTGCCTGTTAAGACTACTGAAGTGATGGTTAAGCTCAAGTGCCCACCTCTAGATGTGTTCCGGGAGGGAGGAAAAGAAAACACTAATTATGTTCGTTTTTTACTAGATCCGGAGGTAATTGTAGGATTGGGCGCTCGCACTAAAATCCCAGGAGAAGACATGATCGGTTCTGCGGTCGAACTCTTAGCCTTTTACGGAGGTGGCGACGAGATGGAACCCTATGAACGTCTATTGGGTGATGCCATGCGGGGCGATCCCACCTTGTTTGTCAGGGAAGATACCGTGGAAGAGGAATGGCGGATTGTCGAGTCAATTCTCGATAACCTCACACCCGTTTACGAGTATGAGCCAAATACATGGGGCCCTCCTGAGTCAGATAAACTGCTCTTACCAAGTGATCGCTGGTACAATCCTTTAGGAAGAGAGTAGTAGATACCTGACTGAAAAAAGTGCTGAGTGCTGAGTGCTGAGTGCTGAGTAAAAAATACTAGTCCCTAGCCCCTAGTACTTATTCCCTTTTTATCCGTCCTGGTGTACATAGTTCACGATGGCTACTTACAGTAACGTTGAAAATTATGTACGCTGTTTAACCCATTCTTCCCATAACAGATGCACGTCTTCTGGTTGCCTATCATAGTTAAGCAACTGATCTGAAATCGTTACCCAAGGCTGGGCATTGCGCGTCCACAGGTTGCCAACTGGACGTAACTTTGTTGTATCATCTAAAGTCCCAGCTTTAACGTTGATAGTCTCTGGGCTGTAAGTCCGCTCATGAAATAACCGCGTTCCACAGTCACTGCAAAATAGATTTTTAACTTCACGTCCGCTATCAGCTTTGCGAATCCAAGCTTTTGGCTGTCCTTGAGTAATAACCACAGCATCTCGTGCAACAGTCAATGACATACCAAAAGCACTGGAGGATTGTTTTTGGCATTCTTTGCAATGACAAACATAGAGAGTTAAAGGTTGGGTACGGATTTCGTAACGAATCTGCCCACATTGACAACCCCCTGTATATGGAATCACAAGTTTTCTCTCCTTGAGAATTAACTATTACTTTGTGTAACTAAGATTATCTCAATTTGAAAGCATAACCGTTGCTCTAACTGGGGCAAAATCACCATTAATCTAATTAGCTTGTTTTGACCTGATGCCATCTTCCCTAAGAAATTGTTAATTGACACGCCTGCGGTGGTGTATTCGACTGGTGGATAATGTCTGCTGCACAATAGACCTCCAGGGAAATCATGAAACTGGAAAAGTCAAGAGCTTTATAGCTGCATAAGTACAAAAACCAAACGTCTAATTCTGATAGCAACTTTATTTACCAATCTTGAGGTAGGCAATCACTCTTCTATGAAGTGGCTCATAGGCGATCGCTTTTCAACAGGTAAATCTTCCACTGAAAACCCGATCCAACTACGAGGAAAATAGATTGTTTCTCTCACGGCATAACAAATGCCATTGGTTAAATCACATTAGTTTTAGTCTGATTCAAGAAAATATGAAAGCTACATTACGTCACATTTTAAAGCTAAAGAAAGAGTACAGGCACCTGCCATTTTTTGATTTTTTACGGGATGAGACCTTATCAGCTCGTCAGCGCTTAGAATTTTACCCCTGCATGGCTCCTTTTATCATGAGCTTTGGCGATCTAAATCGCTACGTCATGCGCCTTGAGCCAACCTCAGATCCGTATCAGGCTATGGTGAACGAACATTCAATTGAGGACGATCATCACTGGCCTTGGTATTTGGAAGACTTTATTAAATTGGGCTTTGATCGCGAGAAAATCTCGTCAACGGAGTATTTACAGTTTTTCTACAGCGATCGCACGGCAGTGAATCGTCTGTTATCACACAAACTGGCTCATTTGATTTATAGTTCATCCAGTATCGTGCGTCTAGCTATCATTGAAGCCATTGAAGAAACGGGCAACGTATTGTTTGAACTAATTGGAAATCTAGCAGTACAAATTGAGAAAGAAATGGGTATCGAATTACGCTACTGTGGGGAATTCCATTTTAGTAAAGAATCTGGTCATGCGATGACCAACGACCATGCGATCATGGCAAAGATAGAAATGGATGACCAAACACGTGCAGAGGCTCTGGAAAAAGTCAATTTGGTGTTTGCTTGGTTTACAGAATGGACTGAAGAATTGCTAGCATATGCCATTTCAAACCTAAATCAGCCCAATGAACCGCTCATGCCCCATTTTAAAAGGGAGATTGCCTTGGTTTAGCTTGCCTGAGATTTGTCTTAAATCTGACTTTTCCCGCTATCTTTTTGGCGGAGCGATCGCTGACGATAGTATTTTTTTGTGGTCTCTCCATTAACTATGACCTGAGAATACAATTAGTGATATACTCCCGGCGCTGTCCTTTCCTTCGGAACGCTACCGCGAACTGGATAGCGCAGGCTTCTGGGCGACTCCCGGCAAACCGTCGGACATTAACTGAGCTTTGAAGGACGGCGTGGGGCTGCTGTCGGAAATAGCTCAAATCTTAGTGCTGCGCTACACAAACTTTGCGTGGTGATAAGCTCTTGAGGCTCTTGAAGCCAAGAAGTTACATCTAAACTCTCTTTCTTCCCCTATTGCCCCGCTTGGGTTCACCTGACAATTTTGGGTTATTCGAGTACTAGTGTTAGATTAGCATTACTTGCACCTGCAAAATATTGAACGATTGGGAGGAAACCGTTATCGTAATCCAAAAGCAACTGATTAACTCGCAAATCAAGTCACCCCAAGTTTTCTTGATTGACCATGAAAATAACAATCGTGGTTTAACCGATACTTATGAGGCTCTACAGTTAGCCGAGAGCTTAGAGCTTGATTTAGTTATAGTGTCTGAAGGCAAAGACGCTCCAATCGCGAAGATTCTCAACTATGGTAAGCTTCAATATCAAAAGAAAAAGCGTCAGGGACAGAGCGCTAGACCGACGGTAAAGGAAGTTCGGCTGCGTCCTAATATTGGCGCGGCTGATTATAACTTACGTATACAGCAAGCTATTAATTGGTTGAGTAAAGGCGATTCAGTCAAGTTTGCTATTCGGTTAAGAGGTCGAGAAAATCAATATCGGGAACAGGCTGGAGAATTGTTAGAGCGGATTGCCGCTTCCCTCAGCCAAGTAGGTAAAGTCCAATCACTGGATAAACGTTCACTGGTTGCTCAAATCATTCCTGCTTAAATTAATATTGCTGCGATATCATCATTAATCCCAAGCAGTCAGAGCAATGCCAAAATTATGCTCTGGCTGCTATTAATTATGAAACTTTATAATCAGTATGAATTTTCCCTTAGCTTGTTTCCCAAAACTAGAGACAAAACGCTTGCTTCTACGGCAGGAAACTCTAGAGGATGCTCTTGCTGTGTTTGCGGTATTTTCTGACCCAAAAGTCACTCAATTTCATGACCTTGATACCTTTAAGGAAATCACCGAAGCAATTGGTGTCATTGAAAGACGGACAGAACGATTTAAAAATGGTCGTGGAATCCGATGGGTAATTGCCCGTCAGCAAGACAATATCTTAATTGGCTCTATTGGCTTTAATTGGGATGAAAAACTAAATAATGCTGAAGTTGGCTATGAACTTGCCAGTGCTTTTTGGCGACAAGGTATTATGACTGAGGCAATGCACTTTATTTTAAAATTTGGGTTTGAAGAGTTAGAGTTAAAGTCTATTGTTGCTGAAGTCATGCTAGGCAACACAGCCTCTAAAAAGCTGTTAAATAAATTGGGTTTTCAGAGCCAGGGTATACTAGAAAAGCGTGGATTTTGGAAAGGGCAATATCATGATTTAGAAAAATTTGTACTGACTACGGAAATGTCTACGCAAAGAATTAAGTTGGCTCAATAGTTCAGTTTTTGACGCTAGCATACACAAAAAATATAAACCACTTACTATTTATTTAAAAAGTTTGGTAGCCGATTCCTGATTAATACTCTTGTGGTTATCAGTTTTAGTGAGGGAAGCTGGACTAAAGACTTTTCAGCAGAAACAACAGTTTACTAAAACATGGATTTCATCTACCAAGCACAAAATTTAGCAAATACAGTTAAAGATAAAATTCAAGAAGCAGCAACTAATACAGCCAACGGTCTAGATGAAGTGGTTGATGGAATCAAGAACGCCACTGTAGAAATTAGCACTTCAACTATTAATGTAGTCACTGATTTGCAAGGATTATCAACTACAGCCGCACAGCAAGGTCTTCAAACTGTACAAAATGTTAGTAAAGTATTTGAAGCAGCTGCTATTGGTGTTACGACTTCAAGTACGGTTATAGCTGATGCATTGCAAAACTTGCCTTTAACAGCTACGGAATTAGCGGCAGAAATGCCTAAGATTGCAAATAGGTTGAGGTATCGTGCTGGTCTGAGAGTTGGCGATTCTCCTCGCTCGGACTCCGATGTTATGAAGCTTTTTAAGAAAATTCCTGGCACATCAAAGCTTGGAGCTAACGAACAGACTATTCGTCAATTTCTCAGTGATAAACATGGTAGTCATATCATTCCACGCTCCCAAGGTGGGTCAAATGGTGCTGACAATATTCTTTGGGAAGTAGGTGTTGACAATCTCCGTCGCGGTGCCGAAGTCATGACTGTTGGGGAGCAGTTCTATATCCGGGTTTACAATGCGGTAGATTCTATTGTCAGCAATTCTGGAACAATTGCTAGACTTGGCATTACTGCAACAGGAACCGCTATTCTCACCCAGGTGATAGTGACAGCGATTTCATACTCTTTGGATCTTTACCGAGGCGAAATTACGGTTGAAGAGTATAAAACTTTGATTTTGTCAACAGCAAAAACAGCGGGTATTGCTACACCAATTGTTTTTCTGGTCTTAGTGGCTGTGTTGGCTCTATTTCCAGAATTTACAGTCATATTGTCGGCACCAGTGGTAATCGCAGGCTTCAATTCCTTATTTGGTATGAGTATTGCTCTGCCGATCATTCAATCCCTACTCCGTCATGCCCAAGCTGGAGGTTTTGGCGTGGAAACTGCTGAGGCTTACAAGAATGCGTTTGGTGGTTCTGCGTCCGCTTGACTGACAAAAATACTTTGTGGGGCAATAATCAAGCGATCGCTCAATCGAGATTCCAAGAATCTGCCGAATAAATATGCTCTTCTAATCCTTACTTGAATAGTTATGCGCTGAACCCTCCGTCAATCATCAGGTTTGCGCCGGTGATGTAACCTGCCTCAGACCCAGCCAGAGAAGCGACCATCCCTGCAATCTCCTCAACGGTGCCGTAACGGAGTACCGCCATCTGCTTTTTGAGCATTTCCGCAAACTCACCTTCCGAGGGATTCATCTCCGTGGCGATCGGCCCAGGCTGCACGTTATTGATCGTAATCCCGCGCGGGCCAAGGTCACGCGACAGACCTTGCACAAGCCCTTGCAGAGCAGATTTGCTCATGGCATAAACGCCGCCACCAGGAAATGGCATACGTTCGGCGTTGGTGCTGCCAATGTTGATGATGCGTCCGCCTTCTTTCATGTGCTTGACTGCGGCTTGTGTTGCCACAAACACAGCACGCACATTAACAGCGAAAGTTAGATCAAAGTCCGCGAGGATGAAATCGTCATCCAACTCGCGATCGCTCCGCCTGCCGCAGACATCGATCATATCGCAACTCAACGCAGATCTGGGTCGCATTCGCATACTTACAGCAGATTGCAAGTTGCTGAGGTACAGATAATTGTAAGGGCACGGCAGTGCTCACCTGTGTCAACTTAAGCTTAGATGCATACAGCGTAAGTCTTTGAGGTTCTGTCTCTTAGCACTATAAGCTTTTGATCCCCCCTAACCCCCCTTAAAAAAGGGGGGAAGCGCGAATCTTAGCCCCCTTTTTAAGGGGGTTGGGGGATCAAATATCCCTCTCGACAAAGCCTTTCACGCTAAGTTGACACCAATGGGCAGTGCTGTGCCCCTACCCGCGTACCTCATTTACCTGAAATACGCTGTAAATGCATTAGACATCTCCAAAATAGTAACATTCTGTGGTACAAGAACATCAGAGAAGTTTTTTGACACAGAAATATGAGCGATATACTGAACCATATTGAAGAAAATCTTAAAGAAACACAGAGGTTAATGATAAACAAGAGAAATATTTTTCATCTTATGTAGAGTAATCATACATTTAAAAGCCAGATGATTATTATGCCAGATGGTAGAGATATCGTTGATGTTGTGGCAGGGGAACCTGGTCCGAAAAGCGATATAACAATATTTAGAGAATATCGCTCAAAGTTTGACCCTCAACAAAAATTTAAAGGAGATAAAGCTTACCTTGGGGAAGATTTAATTACAACCCCAATAAAAAAACCAAACAATAGAGAATTAACAACTGAACAGAAAGAACAAAACAAAGCATTTTCAGCAAAACGAATCTTTGTTGAACATCGAATTCGCTCAGTCAAAATATTTCGAGTTGTCCAAGAAAGGTTTAGGTTAAATCCCCAAAAGTATGAACAAGTAATTTTGACGATTTGTGGTGAGTCAGCGCTGCGGGAGGGAAACCCTCCGCAGGCGACTGCGAACCCGAAGGGATTAGTAAGATTCCGGATTAGAGCGCTAATATTACCAGCAGAAATACACGTGATCGCCTAATTTAAAATCAACGCACATTCCCATATATTTTTGTTTGATTATCTACAATAAATATCTCAAAGCCTTATTTGCTCGTATAGACTAGCTGAAGAGCAATGTTTGCATTTGCAGCTGAAGAGCTAGTCACATAAAAGCTTTGGTAATTATCGGAGATGTCTATTTGTCAAAATGAAAGTATACCTACGTGCCAAAGTGGTTAAAGGCTGCGCGGCTCGCGATGAACCAAACCGCGAGGGTGGAGAACAGGTAGAAGTAAAACCGAATCATGATGAGATTGAATGTACAATGGACGGCGCTATGCAATGCGCGAAACACAACGAAGATCCACGCAGCATTTACGTACACTGCATCGACTTGCTTCGTGAGGAAAAGGTATAGCACGAGCGCATAGAAAAGTACCGGAATCTCGAACAGATTTTTGAGGTTATCTGATGGATTAAATACCTTTGGTGGCGAGATATGTGCCAATGCACCTGGTGCAACAAGGTCTTGCGGGCGGATCTTTTGGCTTTTGATGAAAACGATCCGACGAATGTACATATACACCCAAACTAGGAGCGTCAAAAACATTGTTGCAAAGAATGGACTAAAGATTGCTTCTTGCTTCATTTCTACCTCTTAAACTTGCTCCCTATTGCTGATGATTGGTCGATAGACTGCGCCATACCCGATGGACAAGACTTGAAGAAACGTAGAGTAACGAAAACCCAATCAAAGGGTGTAGTATCTCTAAGTGCAAGGGACTCTTGAGATGAATGCTGCCAAACTGTATTAAGAGCAACACAGGTAAGCTCGCGGTGAGACGTTGGATTTGGGGTGAGAATGGGGTGATGAATGACCATCCTAGTAATAGGAATGACAGTCCACCATATCCTCGGACTAGCCAAACATGAATATCCCACCATGCCGGACTAATAAAGTAGGCGACTCCAACCGTTAATAATTGAGTCATCAAGCAGAGGTTAAAAACGACTGAAGTCGCATAAAAGCCAATCTGCATCCAGTGGGTAGGAGTGCGATCAATTTCCGAATTGAGGGTCATGTCAAGTGATGATTGAGATTAACGCTAATATAGGTTGAGCGCTTTCATGCTTCTAGACCTCGATCGGGTACACTTTAGACCCTTGGATGACGTGTTTACTCATAAAACCCAAAAAAGAGAGTTTAGGCATTATTTAGCAGGATTATTGGGTTAAAACGAGAGAAAAAACCTATTTCAGTAGGACAGCGATCGCCTTGTTTGTTGATGTGAAAAAAAGCCTGCCTAAAATCTCAATGTAGTGCAGAAATCTTGCTTCCGAGTCGAGATTACATTTAGACTGCTGATGAGGCAAGTTAAGAAATGCGTTTAAATACTACCGCAATTCGCATTGATTCCCAATTACTACTCATTAAGAGGAGGGGCAAAATGTTTATCTGCGTCATTGCAGACTACGGTACAGGAGATCCGGCATTTACTGAAGTCACGCAACGTTTGCTGATGGCTTTTCCCCATGCCCAAATTCATTTGCTTTCGGTTGGACCATTCAGTACTTTGGCAACGGGGTTCTGGATTGCCCAACTGGGACTCAACCCAGGCCCCAACGAGCGCTTGATTTATCACAACTGTGCGCCTCGACAGGATGATCCCGAAGCCCGTAGGGACAATGAAGGTGAAGGACTAACCTATGCCCTTTTATCTAACGGTGTAAAAGTAGTGGGTGTCAATGCAGGCTACACTCTATCCTTTATTAAAGACCGTACCAAGGAATTGCGAGCGGTCAACATTTCTCGTGGTGGATCGCAGTTTCGCTCGCGGGATGTGTTTCCGGTGGCGGCGGCAGCCATCATGCGTGAAGATTTCAGCCTTTTGGGAGATAAGCTTTTAACTGAACAAATCCCAGATGTTCCACCAGATCGAATAGCCTGGATTGATGGCTATGGCAACATCAAAACCACTATTGCAGCGCATACGCTTAACTTGCAGCCTCAAACCAAAATCGTCATTCGCATTGGAGATGTGGTCAGTGATGCAGTGTATTCTGATGGCAGCTTCAAGGTGCCTGAAGGAACTTTAGCTTTTGCGCCTGGTAGTTCCGGTTGGTCAGTTGGCGACTCAACAGAGCCATTACGCTTCCTAGAGTTATTTTTGCGCGGAGGAAGTGCTTGGGAGCGCTTTGGCCGTCCCCGTGTGAATCAGCAAGTAACTCGAATTGCCTAGCTAAGTAGAGCAGTGGTGCAATTAAAGATAACTGGTGAGGGCAGTCATTGGTCATTGGTATGGGTTTTAAGCCTATTTACTTCCCGTAACATAGTTTGGTTTGTCATTTGCCGCCACTTAATTCTTAAAAGCCTTGCCATGTAGCGCGATTCGTGACAAGTTAAGGAAAAGCAGGATTTGTCAAGGGGAGAGGAAATGGA
>JAVRCF010000106.1:0-26163 GCA_034530935.1 Aulosira sp. DedQUE10
GATGTTCCCATGTTTATCGTTTAGTTTTTGGGGACTTGGCAAGAGTGCCCTAGACAATCGCCTGTGCCAGTTGCGTAAGTCCTGATTAAAAGTAACTTCAGACTTGTGTGTACACCGTAGCCTTGGTAAGGAGAGGGTGCAGGATAGCGCGGGTGGGGTATTTCTGTACCTCACAAAGTTGAAATCTGCTGTAAATAACAAGCCCCTGACTTGATAGCTTGGGGTCAATCTAAAATCTAAAATCTAAAATTGATTGACTTTCTAAGCATAAAATCGCGTTTTTGAAGATGCTAGTTTCAGACATTCTTTAAGAAAAGACTGCGGAATTTCTAGGCTTTGACCCCAATGCAAATGAACATAAGATGCGTAAACATTTACAGGCAAACACCATCCTTCATATCCCATATTTTCCTCACAATCATAGCGATAAGTTTCAAATAGAGGCTGAGGAGGATTTGAGGTTAAATGAGAGCGATGAAATTCATGTCCGTAAACAGTTTTCCCGGCTTTTACTAACAGATTATCTTGCAAAGCTACAGCACGACGATATCCTAAAGTTAAACGTTTATCCATCAGTGCAGATGTTGGTAAAACTCCTACCATCGGCCAGGATTCACCAGCAAAATCGATAATTTCCTCACACAAATACATTAATCCCCCACATTCAGCAATTGTAGGCATTCCTTGAATAATCGCTGTTTTCACCGCATCACGGGCGCTGATATTTTCTGCTAGTTGCTGAGCAAAAACCTCTGGGAAACCACCCCCAAAATACATTCCTTGTACATCTTTTGGTAATTCGGTATCTGCTAACGGACTCCAAAAAACCACTTCTGCACCTAACTCTTGCAATAAATCGAGATTGTCTTGATAGTAAAAATTAAAAGCGCGATCGCGTGCTACTGCAATCTTGACTATTGAGGGAGATGAGGCGGATGAGGAAGAAACTTTTTGAATAACTTCCCCCCTGTCCCCCTGTCCCCTTCCCCCTTCCCCCTTCCCCAATAGCGGTAACAACTTTTCCCAGTCAAAGCAAGCATCACCTAAATCAGCAAGGCGATTGATTACAGCATCTAGTTCAGGGAGTTCGACTGTAGGTACTAAACCCAAATAGCGATCGGGGATAGTGATATCATCTTGACGACGCAGCACGCCGAGAATGGGTAATTTTAATGATTCTAGAGCGTCTTTGAGTAGAGAAAGATGGCGATCGCTTCCTACGCGATTGAGTACTAAACCCGCTATTTTAATTTTCGGATCAAAAGAGCAATAACCATGAGCGATCGCAGCCACAGAACCAGACAAGCGACTGCAATCAATTACCAACACTACAGGTAAATCTAGCAGCCGAGAAATATGAGCAGTACTTGCAAAGTCTTTTATTTGCGCTCTCTTACAAAGTTCTGAACGGAGGAAACCTCCGCTCCACGCCAGTTCGTTCAAGTCGGGAAACCCGCCCACACGACTGGCTCGACTTTGCGCTTGGTCATTTGTCATTTGTCCTTTGTCTTGAACAAATGACTGATGACTAGTGACTAATGACGAAACTCCGTCAAACAGCCCCATCACCCCTTCTACCAAAGCATATTCACTAGCTTGGCTATGACGGGCAAAACATTTTTGAATATAAGCTTCAGAAGTCAGTACTGGGTCTAAATTCCGACAAGCACGACCAGTTACGTGCTGATGGAACATCGGATCGATATAGTCCGGGCCGACCTTAAAAGATTGTACCGCCATACCGCGACGACATAATGATGCTAGAAGCGTCAGCGTAACTGTTGTCTTACCCACCCCACTACGTTCTCCAGCAATCACTAAAGCCATAAACTGCCTTCTGATTTTGTTTCTACACAGATTTTAGGTGCGATCTGCTCTTAGCAGCAGCGCTTCTCTACGAGACGCTCCGCGAACGCTATCGCAGTAGCTTAAATTAATTTAACAATAAAATCAGTGCGATCGCCCCATTACCCCACATCCTCGATTCCCTTAACTCCTGATAGACTAACCAGACTCCCACGCTTCAGAATTTCAACTATGGCTAAAAACTTAGCATTTCTCACCATCCACGGTATGGGAGAAACAGAGAGAGAATATTACCAAAGTCTTAAACAATCCTTAGAGAAACCTTTAGGTAAAGATATTTGGGACAAAGTTCACTTTGAGCCAATCTATTATCAGTCTGAACTGCAAGATTACCAATATAGTGTTTGGGAAAAGATGCGCCAAAGTGCCCGCCTATCTTGGCAAGATTTGCGAAAATTTATGCTATTTGGTTTTAGCGATGCAGCTGCATTAGAACATCGAGCCACAGATGACGGCAGTATTTATAAAAGAATCCAAAAATCTATTATTTATTCGCTCAAACTTGCCAGAGCAGCATTTTCTACTAATGATGTATCTGTTATTATCTTGGCTCATTCTTTAGGTTGCCAAGTTATATCTAACTATATTTGGGATGCTCAGGAAAATAAAGGAATTTGGCAATTAGGTAGCCTAGACTATCCAGAGTTTCAACCAGAACAAGAAGATTTTTTGAGATTGAAATCTCTTCAATATCTTATTACCACTGGCTGCAATATTCCCTTATTTGTAGCTGGATTTGCAGAAATCATAGCCATTAATAAACCTAATCCTAATTTTAAATGGTTTAATTACTATGACAAAGATGATGTTTTAGGCTGGCCTTTAAAACCCTTATCGACTTCCTATGATTTAATAGTTCAGCAGGATATAGAAATTGATTCCGGCAACATTTGGCAATCCTGGAATCCTCAAAGCCATGATGGTTATTGGACTGATGAAGACTTTATCACACATTTGTCTGACATAATTAAGAGTTTGAGCGCATAGTCAACTTCTCTAGAAAAATCAACATTGGTAATTGGTAATTGGGGATTGAGAATTGGTAATTAGACCACAATTATGAGACCTAATACCAATTTTTTATGAGGCTGCATAGAATTTGATCCCCCCTAGCCCCCCTTGAAAAAGGCTACCGTGTACACACAAGTCATCGAATCACTACCAGTCCTCGAATTACCCCACCCTAACCCTCCCCGATGCATTGGGGAGGGAACTGGAGAAAGTTTTCTCCCCTTACCAAGGGGGGATTAAGGGGGGTAAAACCCAGATCTAGAAAGAAAATCCGATTTGTGTATACACCGTAGCTTGAAAAAGGGGGGAACTAGAATCAAAGTCCCCCTTAAAAAGGGGGATTTAGGGGGATCGAGATATATGCAACTTCACATTAAATTGGTATAACCCCCAGCCCCTTCCCTACAAGGGAAGGGGAGAAAATCAAAGCCTCTCTCCTACGAGGAGAGAGGTCTATTTATGGTTTATTTAACTGAAAATCGCTGTAAAGACTCGTTGGCGAGTATCAAAGACTCATTGGCGAGTATCAAAGACTCATTGGCGAGTATCAAAGACTCATTGGCGAGTATCAAAGACTTATTGGCGAGTATCAAAGACTCGTTGGCGAGTATCAAAGACTCATGCGCGAGTATTACAGCTATTTTCGGATAAATAGACCACTCTGTAGGGTTATAGCAATACTGTGTTCTGAAAGGGCGATCGCTATGTATAACCTATAACTACAGTTAAGCATTCTGAAAATAGAAGTTTGTGCTTCTACTTTCAGAATGCTTAACGGGACTTAAACATTTTTGAGGTCAAAACAAGCCTCAAACCTTTGCAGGGAAAGGGAAATACACCAAATACATAAAAATGCCTGAAACCCATATATATCAACAAACAAAGCAAAATGATGTCAAAGTCTTGTGGTATATGCGTTTGAGGTTATTTTGTCGGTGTTTTTTGTCTAAGTCCCATTAACAATAAAAAATTGTTGCATTGGCAACAATATGAAAAGGTAATTTGATTGATGTGTAATACCAATTCTCTAAAATTCGGAATTACGTTAGCGTAGCGGGGTGCAGCCCATTACGAATTACGAATTGGCATAGCTATATCCCTCAGCTGACAGAAACTTTTAAACTGTTGGGTTGTGCAAGATTACCATGCAACACTACGCCTCGCTGGTTGGCGTGTAGGTGACGCAGAATTTTGTAAATTGCCTCAATTTCTTCAGATGCACCGGCTTTCTCGGCAATTTCATCGATAGAAAGGTCAGATTTTGCTGATTGCAGTACTTCCACAACACGTTTTTGCAAGTCAAGAATCGCGGCGGCGGCTTTTTTACCAGCTTCTACCCCTGGTTGATGGTAAGCGTTGATGTTGACTAAGCTTGCATACAAGCCAACAGCACGTTCATATAAAGCAATTAACGCCCCGACAGTACGCGCATTGACTTGGGGAATAGTCACTGTGATCGAATCACGGTGATTTTCATACAGCGCTTGTCTGGTTCCCAGTAGAAAACCAGAAAGGTAATCGCCTGATGTGACTCCAGGATCTATTTCTGGTGATGGACTTTTACGATCTTCTAAAACTTCGATTAAGGTAGCAAAGAAATTTGGTACACCTTCGCGCAATTGTTGTACGTAGGCGTGTTGATCTGTTGAGCCTTTGTTGCCATAAACGGCGATACCTTGATAGACGGTGTTACCATCTAAGTCTTTTTCTTTACCCAAGGATTCCATTACCAGCTGTTGCAAATAGCGGCTGAATAAAAGCAAGCTGTCCTTATAAGGAAGCACAACCATGTCTTTTTCACCCTTACCATTGCCGGCAAAGTACCAAGACAAAGCCAATAACGCAGCTGGGTTATTTTTCACGTCAGCTACACGAGTGGCATCATCCATTTCTTTAGCACCCTCTAGCATGGCGCGAATATCAATCCCCTGCAATGCGGCTGGTACTAAGCCAACAGCAGACATTTCTGAGGTGCGTCCTCCCACCCAGTCATACATCGGGAAACTAGCTAGCCAGCCTTCAGTCTTGGCTACTTTATCTAGGTTGCTATCAGCGCTGGTAATAGCTACTGCATATTGGGCAAATTCTAAATTTTGCCCCGCATAGGCTTTTTTGACTTCAATCATCCCGTTGCGTGGTTCAGGTGTCCCCCCAGATTTGGAAATCACCAAAACTAAAGTGCTGGATAAGCTGTTTCGCAACTGAGTAATAATGCGATCAATCCCCGTCGGATCGCTATTGTCGATAAAGTGAATTTTTAGGGGTGGGAAATCAGGGGACAGGGCTTCAGCGACAAATTCCGGCCCCAGTGCAGAACCACCAATGCCTATAGAGATAATATCGGTAAAGCGATTGGCTCTAGGCGGATGAATAGCACCTGTTTGGATTTTTTCTGCAAAGGCTTCAATTTGTTCTAAGGTTTGGACAATTTCTTGGGTGACTTCTGGAGTAGGTGCTAAATCAGGATTTCGCAGCCAGTAATGTCCAACCATGCGATTTTCGTCCGGATTAGCGATCGCACCCTTCTCCAATTCCGCCATATCCGCAAACGCCTGATCAAACTTCGGCTGCAACGACTCCACAAAGGCATCATCAAACCGCATCCGACTGACATCAAGATACAGCCCTAATCCCTCGTGGAAATATAACCAATTCTGGTATCGTTGCCAAAGTGCCCTAGCATCCATAAGGGAAATCTCAACTTAAAGTGTTTTTCACAAACCAGTTTAATGTAAGGTGATCGCGATCCCTGCTTTGCCTTATACAGTTTTAAGTGTTGACCTTAGCTCTACCCTTAGACATCTGGCATCGGGATGACACGCAAAAATTTCACAATTTCACCTCTAACTTCTATCCCAACTAAATAATTATCTATCGTAAAGCGGTGAAATATACCCTCACGATCAATTTGCCTCAGTTCTGGTAGCGATCGCATCTGCCAATGGTGAGTAAATTCTGCAAATATAAAATTATACACCCTCTCGTAGACCGAGGTTTCTAAACTTTTAAGGTCTAAAATAAAAGACCTGGTATAACGCACTTCCAGAATCACCTAAAAATCTCCAGGAGCAAGAAAACCGTGTGTCTTTAGACCACGGAGGAACTGCGGCAAGGGGTAATTCCCAACGCCGTCTTAACACCATACCGCCTTGGAGATATTGATACCGGGTAGTTTTGCAATCTACTTTCGTTCAGGCAGTTATGAACTGATATCGCTCTCTCTGTACGCATACGGTTTTTGCTCAAAAGAGCCTCCCACAAGGGGTAATGTGAGCCTGGACAAAGTTATCCGTCGGTACTTTCCAAACGACACTGATTTCAAACCTCTCAAGGAAGGTTAATCGTTCGGTTTCAGAGTCACGGGACTGGCATCACGCATCCCGGAGTGAGAACTTTAACGCTTGCGGATAACGTAGTACCTTTCGGTACAGAGTCGGGTAAGCTAGGCTTCAACTAAACCGAAGTTTTGCTGAAGCCCCCGGGTTCAATCTGGGGGTTGCTTACATTCAAATCAAGGATGAAGTCCCCAAACCCCTTAAACCAACTAATGTTATTGGTGTGGACTTTGGGCTTAGAGACATAGTGCGATTCGTTGACTAGAAACCAGTCCATTCGGTTGGACTTGGAGGATTAGTCGCAAGGCTAATTATACCTTGACAACTTAACTCTTTAGTACGAGGTGAAACACAGAGATAGCTGCTAAAAAATATACAGTTTTATTCACTTGATCGGCCAGTCCTTGGGAAACTTTAATCAAAGGATAAATAATGAAACCAATTGCCAATGCCTCTGCAATCGAGTAAGTCAGGGGCATAGTTAGAAGAATTAGGAACGCAGCAATTGCTTCTGCTGGCTCATTCCAATTAATTTCTTGGACGCTACTCATCATCAAAAAACCCACCATCATCAATGCAGGAGCTGTCGCGAAAGCAGGCACTGCTGCAAATAAAGGAGTAAATAACATAGAAAGCAAAAATAGGGCTGCTACCACTACAGATGTGAAACCACTCCTTCCCCCTTCGGATATACCGGAGGCAGACTCAATATAAGTCGCGCATGGGGAAGTCCCCATAAATGCCCCAAAGGTTATACCCATAGCACCAGCTAATAAAGATTTGGTAGCGCGAGGCAATTCACCATTTTTATTAATGTAACCTGCCCGTTGTCCCAGACCAGTGAGTGCGCCAATGGTGTCGAAAGAAGTTACAAAGAAAAAGGTAAGTGTGACAGACACAAAATTCCATATTTGCTTAGGTGTAAGGTAACTCAAGCCAGTGAATGCTTGGCTCGTCAAGCTTTGTGACCATTCAGGTAGGGCAATAATTTTTTCAGGATAGGGAGCAATATTTAGTATCCAACCTAACAACGCTGTAGCGAGAATACCCCATAATATCGCTCCTTTAATATGACGTGCTACCAAAGTAGCGGTAAGCAATAGACCAAAAGCTGAGAGTAAAGTAGCTGGTTGCTTAAAAGAGCCAATAGTTGTTAAGGTCGCTTTACTAGCAACAATAATACCTGCTCCGAGAGTGGGAGGTTCAGGAACACCAGAAAGACCAATATAGGCGATGAACAAACCAATACCTGCGACGGTGGCATGTTTGAGGGAAGCTGGAATCGCTTTGATAATTTGGATATGGATATTGGATAGAATCAAGGCGATGAAAATTAAGCTTTCGATGAGAACAGATGTTAGCGCCAACCGCCAGTTCATCTGCAAGTCCAACACAACTGAGAAAGCAAAAAAAGCATTTAGACCCATTGCGGGAGCTAGGGCAAAGGGATAATTAGACAATAGTCCCATTAGAGCAGTTGCGATCGCCGAAGAAATGGCTGTGGTAGTCACAAGCTGATTGAACAAATCACCAGGTTGAGCGATAAATATAGCATTTGATAAGATTCTGGGATTCACAACCAAAATATAAGCCATAGTCGTAAACGTTGTGACACCTGCTAGAACCTCTGTTCGGTAAGTAGTAGCTAATTGTTCAAACCTAAAGAATTGAGGAACTGAGGTAGTTAAGATATATTTTGGCTGAAATAATTTCATAAACTGAAGTGATGATTCGCTCCCAATAAATAGATAAGCCCCTAGTTTAAATAGGGGCTTAATGAAGGACTTAAATAGACTTAAAGCGTACTTTTAAGTCCGCAAACACATAATATTAATGAGTCGCTAACATCCTCACTTTAGACTTGACCGGCAACTCCTGTTACTGTTCCGTTTACAGCTTGAAGACCAAGCTCTAATCCATTACCAACGCCATTTACGTAATCCCCACTTCCTGTCAATGTATTTCCTACTAAGTGAACAGCACCTGTTGTAGGTGTACCTCCGTTGCCTATACCATTATTAGCGCTAGCAACGCCATTTAGCAAAGTATCAGTAATGCCACCACCTACTATTGCTATTAAATCTGCATCATCCAGTTCTTCAATGAAGTTAGCTTCTAAATCAGTGTTTTGGTAAGTCATAAGTACTCCGTGGTTGTAAACAAATATTGCTTCCAAAAATAAATTTAAAGCAGGCTATTCAAAAATAAAATCACTCTTAAGTAAGAAACACACGTAAGTTTTATATCTTCCCTACTTTTCCTACTTTTCCTACTTTTCCTACTTTTCCTACTTTTCCTACTTGAAAACTCAGTTATAAAAGCGACTTTTTTCAGATAGGACATGACATACTTCAAACACCATAAAACCAACTCTCCGTATAGTTAAGTATGTGTGGGTAGTGGCGAAAGCAGCTTATCCAAATAAAGAAGAAACTCAATTTGATTGGGTGAAAACTCAACAACAATTACTGAAAAAATCTAAATGGACTACGGCGATTAAAAATTGTCATCAATTCCAAACAAAACAGAAAAATTTAACTCAAGCAATTACCGATTTAGAGCATTATTTAACTAATAATCAGAGTCGGATTGATTATCGCTCCTATTTAAAAGCTGGTTTAATGATTGGTTCAGGAGTTGTTGAAAGTTACAATCGTCGTGTGGTTACTGTGCCGCAAGCATATACAAGTTAAACCTGCCACCAATGCTTGCACATTGGATTGAGGTCGGATAAGCGTTTCAAGTGTGGTAACTGTGGGTGGCATGGCGACACTGAATTTAAATGGTGCAAAAATGATTTCTCTTTTGGGGCAGGCTTACAGACTGCCCTCGCTCGACACGTTCGGATTATTTGTGCTGTAATCTCAATACGGATAGCTCAGGGCTGCTGAAAGCCCCTGCCTTCTAGGCATGGGGAAGCTTACTCTGTTTCACTTCCGATATAGATTAACTGTCGAATCGCTTCTTCTTGGGTTAAGATATCCCACGGTTGCTGCGATCGCTTGACTTGTTCTATCGCTTTGAGCATATAACAGTCACAATGCAAATTGTAAACAGCAGTCCAAGTGCTGGGCAGATCCTCATCCGCTAACTGCTCGATTAAGTGATGAATTCTCATTCGCAGCAAGTTCATATCTCACCTCTTAGCCTTAATCCAACAATAGTATGCCCACAAAGTGGTCAATGGTTAACCTCAAGACGGCATGAGCCTTGTAAACTATGGGGACAAGGGGGATGAGGAGGATGAGGGAGAAATAACAAATGACAAATGACAAATGACAAATGCCAAATGACAAATGACTAAATATGTTTGAATATTTAATATTTTTAGCGATTTCTACAGCCACATTTGCACTATTCGGTTTGGGACTGAATTTGCAGTGGGGTTTTACAGGGTTAATTAATTTTGGTCATATCGCTTTTATGACCTTGGGAGCATATACAACAGTATTGTTAAGCCTTAAAGGTATTCCTATACTCGTGTCGGCTGTTGCAGGGGCCATTGTCGCCGCTTTGTTGGGGTTGGTAATTGGTTTTGCAACTCTGCGTCTGCGAGAAGATTATCTCGGAATTGTCACCATCGGTGTGGGAGAACTGATTCGCTTGGTGGTGAATAACCAAGATTTACCTGTGGGTAATACCTGGATATCTGGGGCGTTTGGTGTGCAAAGTTACCCAATACCCTTATCCACAACGCCGAATTTGTTTTTGCGATTGCTGATGATGTCACTGCTGACACTGCTTTTAGCGGTGACTGTGTTTTCATTATGGCGCTGGATTACCACTACCCGAATTTCCAGTGCTACTGAGAACTTAACGCGCAAAACTAGCAAACAGGAATATGTATCGCGTTTGGTTGTGGGAATAATCTTAGGGCTGTTGGCAGTAACTATTTATATTTCTGGAATCATCAGTCTATATAACTACATCCCCAAAGCAGGTTTAATGCTTGTAGCGCTGTTGGTATTAGCATTTATCTTCTGGCGTTTAGAAATGTTAGTGCGATCGCCTTGGGGTCGAGTTCTCAAAGCTATCCGCGAAGATGAGGAAATTCCCAAGGCTCTGGGAAAAAATGTCTTTTGGTATAAATTACAATCACTGATGTTAGGCGGTGCGATCGCAGGGATTGCTGGTGGTTTCTTCGCTTGGCAACTCAGTGCTGTTTACCCGGATAATTTCCAACCACAGCTCACTTTTGACGCTTGGATTATGGTTATTCTAGGCGGTTCTGGGAATAACATCGGCACAATCTTAGGTACGGTGATTTACTTTGCTTACGATGCCATTACCCGCGAAGTCTTACCGAAAATTATTCCCCTTGACGAAGCACGTTTGGGTGCATTTCGCATCATGGTAATCGGTTTAATTTTGATGGTACTGATGATTTGGCGGCCACAAGGTATCTTAGGGAAAAAGGAGGAACTTACCCTTGGTAAATAACCAATCACCCCAACTCCCTCTGCTAGCAGCTACTGGGCTTTCTAAAAGCTTTGGTGGAATTAAAGCAGTTAATGATGCCAACATCGAAGTTGCAAAAGGCAGTATTACAGGCTTGATTGGCCCTAATGGTGCTGGCAAAACCACCTTTTTTAACTTACTGTCTAATTTCATCCGCCCAGATAAAGGGCGAGTCATTTTTGATGGTGAACCGATTCATCGCCTGCAACCATACCAAATCGCCCAGCAGGGAATAGTCCGCACTTTTCAGGTAGCCCGGACTCTCTCGCGATTGTCAGTGTTAGAAAATATGCTATTAGCGGCGCAAAAGCAAACTGGTGAAAGTTTTTGGCAGGTGCAATTACAACCGCATGTGGTAGCGAAAGAAGAAAAGCAACTCCAAGAACAAGCGATGTTTTTATTAGAGTCAGTTGGTTTAGCAAAAAAAGCCCATGACTACGCTGGTGGTTTATCTGGTGGACAACGTAAGCTGCTAGAAATGGGGCGGGCGCTGATGACTAATCCTAAGTTAATTTTGTTGGATGAACCCGCAGCCGGGGTAAATCCCAGATTAATTGATGATATTTGCGATCGCATTCTCAACTGGAACCGCCAAGATGGGATGACATTCTTGATTATCGAACACAATATGGACGTGATTATGTCCTTGTGCGATCGTGTTTGGGTACTTGCTGAAGGACAGAATTTAGCCGACGGTACACCCACAGAAATTCAAACTAATCCCAAAGTTTTGGAAGCATATTTAGGAAAATAATGGGGCATGAGTCAATAGTTGGAGAGACGCGATTAATCGCGTCTGTACTCAAAGGTTAAAAGGCAATAGGCAAGAGTAAGTGGACATTTCTCATTTCTCCCTTGCGCCCTGCTCCTTGTCCTCGTTCCTTTGTCTCCCTTGCAATCATAATTGTTCGATTTCAGAACGCACTTTTGCTGCTAGATCTGCGGCTGCTTCAGCACTTACCCACTTGCCAAAACCTAGTTGATTTAGCAACTTTTTGAACCTCAAATAAATTAGTAATTTAAGATTACCTACTGGCATATCCCTGCCACGGGGAATAACATGAAAGTGGATGTGCTGAACTTGTTCGCCCCAAGAACAAACATGAATCTTTGCTGGTTTCATTACCCGCGATAGTGCCAAACAGGTTTTGCGGATAATCGGCCCTAAAGCAATAGCTTCTTGTGGTGTCAAATCAGCTAAATTTTCGCAATGTCTTTTAAGTTTGATAATTAAATATCCCGACAACAGAACAGGAATTAAAGAATGTTCGACAATCCAATAATCGTCTTCGTAAATCGCTCCACCAGGAGCTTTAACTTTTCCAGCTAAGACATTACAAGCAAGACACCCACTTACTAACACGCTCTCATCTCCTCCAATAAACCCCATTTTCTCGCTGCATTAATTGAGAAGCAATTAACTCCCGCCGCAGAGTAGCGCAATCAGGATGATAACGCTTAATAATTTCATTTACTATGCTTTCAGAGTACTGAACCTCCTGCTCAAATTTGCTTACCAGCCAATTGAGAACCACTAGGCGCTTTTTGCGGCTAGCAGGAATTTCCTTGAGGCGTTGAACAGGTTCTTCACCCTCTGTATAGTTTTGCAATACTCTGTTAGCCCAAACATCACTGTCTAAACCCTCACTTAAAGATGCTATTTTCTCAGTTGTGAAAACTTTCTTACTGAGGTTCTGCAATGTTTCACTTTCTAACCGATAGAAGTGGGTGTTACCCTCAGGACACATACTCACCAAATCTAATTCTTTGAGTTTCATTAGATGATGTGATACTGTCGGCTCTTTGAGTTGCAGTAGCACCGCCAATTCCTCAACGCTGCAATCCTGATTAGCTAAAATACCTACTATTTTCAATCGACTCTCGTCTGCCAAAGCTTTGAAAAAATGCAGTAAGTGTTGAAACTGCTGTTTATGCATAGCTACTAATTAGATGGACATCTAATTAGTAGTATATCTAATTTAGATAGACCTCTGCTCTGGCAGCACCATCTTATAAGACGCTAAAGACTGCTTCTTACATTGCTGTTATACCGCCAATAAACCCCATTCTCTCGCTCCATTAACTGGTAGCCGATCAACTCCCGCCTCAAGGTAGCGTAGTCAGGATGGTACATCTGAAGAGTTTCATTCACTGTGCGCTCTGGATACTGAACCCCCTCCTCAAATTTGTTCGCCAGCCACTTGAGAATGACTAAGCGCTTTTTGCGGCTAGCAGGAATTTCCTTGAGACGCTGTACTTCTTCTATATTTTTGCTGTCATTGTCCAAATAGTTCTTTAAGACTTTGCTTTCCCAAGCTGCAACATCTACATCCTCAATTAACGATGCCATTTTCTCTGGAGTAAAAATTTCCTGGCTCAGACTTTGCAAAACTTCGCTATCCAACTGGTAGAAGCGGCTGTTACCCTCTGGGCGCATAGTCACTAAATTTAGTTCCTTAAGTTTTGACAGATGATGTGAAACTGTCGGTTCTTTAAGCTGCAATAGCACCGCTAATTCTTCAACACTACACTCTTGGTTCGATAAAATACCCACAATCTTTAATCGACTCTCGTCAGCCAACACTTTGAAAAATTGCAGCAAGGTTTGAAACTGTTCTTTCCTCATAGTTGTTATAATCTAATTCGATTTCGATCTAATTAGAAAGAAGTCGAATTAGCCATGTTGTTTTCCTCTGAACAGGCAGAAGCTGTGTTTCGGTAATTGTGAATTATTGTTAATTTTGCGATTTGTTCGGTCAGAAGTTGAAATTTCTTAAGTAGTTCTTTACATTTCGCTATGTTAAGATCATCCACAAATAGAAAGATATGGAAACAAAGTATACCCAAGCAGGGTACTTCATTTGTATAAGGAGCTAGATTTTTAGGTGTAGACCAAAGTACTCTGTATATGGCGCTGCAAAAAGGCTAAAATCCCAGCAGCAGAAATGGGCACGTAATTAGTCAAGGTACTTTAACGGACTATAAAGTCAGAACTCGCCCCGTCTTATAAGCGATTCTGGACGCAAGTATTAACAATTTAAAACAGTGCCAATAGTAAATACCAAAATCCTTGTAAATTGAACAACGATTTGGAGTTTGATAGCGCGGTGCTTTTTTAGTAATAATTTAATAACCTACAGTAGGGGCACAAACATTGTTTTGCCCTTATGATAATTTATGTTTCACTACCAATTATCAATTACAAATTTTTTATTCTTCCTTATTTTCTGCAAAATTGACTTGTTCGTAAAGGTCGCGCAATTCAATTTTAAAATCAACCGTTTGCATTGATAAAGTCGCAGATTCACCTTCAATTTCTGTAAATAACCATTGACTTGCCGCAGTTTTGACATACTGCATGACATAATACTGATATTGGTCAATTAAAATATATTCCTTGAATTCTGGAATAGAGCGATAATAAAGAAACTTATCGCCTTGGTCATAATTTTTAGTCGATTTAGATAAAACTTCCGCAATTAATATCGGATTCATCACTGTTGTTGTGCTGGTTCCTGTGTAAATAGGTTGTCCCTGGATTACCATCACATCCGGATATGTATGCTGCCGATAGCGAGGTATCCACAAACGCACATCGCCAATATAAACATCATAATTTTTACGCCTTAAAGCAATTTTTAAGGATGCAGCTAAATTCAAAGCGATTTTATTATGATTTGTAGTGCCACCCGTCATCGGTACAATTTCTCCATCACGGTATTCGCTTTTATATTCCGCCTTTTCTTCAATTTCTAAATATTCTTCAGGTGTGTAATAGCGTTTTTGTGTTTCTAATTGCATAAAAATACCATCTATAATTGTGCGGCTATTCTAAATTTTTTCTGGCACAAACGTGATAATTTTCAATTTTTACTAGTACAGTGCGGCGGAAATAGCGCAAAGTTGAGCCAGTGTGTTGGACGGGTTTCCCGGCTTAAAGCAACTGGCGTTGGCGGATGCCTTAACCGTAAGAGAAGTTTGCCGGAAAGAACATCTCCCCGGCAACTTCTATAAAGCCAAACTTTGTAAGACAGCATACCATCTAAAATGGGTAAAAAGCTTGAAGTATAAGTATTCTTTCTTTTTACTTTTTACTTTTGCCTTGTTGTACTAGTGCTTCTCATCCCAATCGTACCAAGTCTTGTATCGGATGAACTTTTGGAATTGAGTTAGGAATGATCCAAAACATTTCAGTTATTTTGATGCTAATTGAACCGTATTATTGGCACCAATATTTTTTCTAAGTATTAATAATACGGTATAACCATAAACATTATATTACCATATAGTATAGTAGTAAATATAAGCCTACAAAGTATTTTTATTGTTTTATGTCAGAGATATTTCCTGGGGCCTTAAGCCCAGTTGCTGACTATTTTAAAGTTTTATCTGAAGTTAGTCGGCTACAAGTTTTATCTTGTTTGAAATCTGGTGCCAAAAATGTCACAGAAATTATCGCCTTAACTGGACTCTGACAGGCAAATGTGTCGAAGCACCTCAAAGTCTTGACTCAGGCGGGTATAGTGAAGAGAACGCCAGAAGGTGTCAGCGTAATTTATGAAATCGCCGATCCAATATGTTTTCGATTATGTGAGTTAGTATGCGATCGCTTAGTCCAGAGATTAGAAGAGCAAACCCAACAGCTAAAAAGCCTCAAACCTCTAGCTACCAGCAAAAGCTTCTAATAATTTGGTCATTGTTTGGTGCGTTGGAGTGAATCTTAACGCACCAATGATAGTGTCTGTAGACTTAGCTAAACTGTTCCTCTGCATCTAGGTTAAATAACATTTGCAGAGTCTGCATACATCGCCGTCTAGCTTCCACATCCTGCTGCGCTCGCAATTGCACCATCGGATCATGTAAAATTTTGTTAACTATTCCTCTTGTCAGGGCCTCAATCACCTCTTGATGTTTTTCTGCGAATTCCGAACCCAAGCGCGACAATGCTTTTTCTAATTCTTGCTCGCGGATGGTTTCAACTTTATTTCGCAAACAGCTAATAGTGGAGACAGTTTCTAGACTACGCCACCAAATATCAAAGGCTTCTACTTCCTCATCAAGGATTTTCTCAGCTTCCTGGGCCATCTTGCGACGGCTTTCGTAGTTTTGCGCCACTACAGCCTTCAAATCATCAACATTGAACGCCTGTACATTTTCTAGCCCATTCACATCTGCATGGACGTTACGGGGTACGGAAATATCAAATAGCATTAGAGACTGGTTAGGCTCTAAAACCATTTCTAATTTGGCGCGATCCAATATTGGGTCTGTTGCAGAAGTACTGGTAAATACTAAATTACTCCGGGAAATTACTGTCATCATTTCTGATAGCGGCTGAATTTCCAAAGGCTGTTCCGGGAACTGCTTCGCCAATTCTAGGGCGCGATCGCGAGAGCGATTTAAAATACTAATTTGTACAGCACCTTTAGAAATTAAATGCTGCACCAGCAAGCGTGACATTTTGCCAGCACCAAGAATAGCGACTCGACAAGCTGCTAAATTGTCTACCTTCATATGCGCCAATTCCACAGCTGCCGAACTGATGGAAACTGCGCCAGTACCAATGCTTGTTTCAGTACGAACTCGCTTGCCAGCTGTTAAAGCTTGTTTAAATAACCGATTGAGAATTGTTTTTATACCGTTATATTGTTGCCCCAGTTTGTGGGTATTCTTTACCTGAGCCAGAATTTGACCTTCTCCGAGTACCAGACTGTCTAACCCAGCAGCAACGCGCATCATATGCATTACAGCATCTTCATGCAACAACATAAATAAGTGTTGCCGCAAATATACTACAGGCAATTTGCTGTATTCGCCAAGAAACTGAGTTACTTCCCTAATACCGTGTTCGGTTTCACCAGTCACAATGTAAATTTCCAGGCGGTTACAAGTGCTGAGGATAGCAACTTCGTCAATATGGGGAAAGCTAGTAATTTGAGCGATCGCGCCTTCTGTTTGAGGTTCTGGAATACTCAGCTTTTCCCGGATTTCTACTGGGGCTGTTTTATGGCTTAACCCCACCACTGCTATATTCATCTGCTAATTAGTAATTGCTAAATGGTAATTGGTAAGTGGTGAATGGTCAGGAAGGAGTTAGGAATAGAATTCATAACTCCTAACTCCTCACCAAGTAAGTAAAAAGTTAAAAGGCAAAAGGCAAAAGAAAGAAAATCAGGGAACGCCAAGCGCCAAGCTCCAGCATCGGTGCTACGCGATTTATTTATGGGGATTATCTTTGCACAGACGCGATTAATCGCGTCTCTTTGCACAGACGCGATTAATCGCGTCTCTACTTTTTACTTTGGAATGTTTATCGCACTTGTATGGTTCTAGGCTCATCAAACATGTGAATGGTATCGACAAACCGAGCCGTTTTTGATTGGTTGGAAATAACTAGACTTTGAGTTCTGGCCCCACCTTTGAAAAAGCGTACACCTTCCATCAGATTTCCAGAGGTAATACCGCTACCAGCAAATAGAACAGTTTCACCCGATGCAAGTTCATGAGCATCATAGACCTTATCAGGGTCATTAATATTCATAGACTTTAACCGATCCAGGTTAGCTTCTCTGCTTTCGCCAATCAAACCTGTTTTCACGACCGCCGGATCGTAGATTAGCTGACCTTGGAAGTGTCCACCTAAAGCACGCATAGCGGCTGCGGAAATTACTCCTTCAGGTGCAGCACCGATACCCATCAGCGCATGGATATTAGTACCAGCAAAACCACAAGAGATGGCTGCACCCACATCACCATCGGAAATTAGTTGCACTCTCGCCCCAGCGTCGCGGATTTCTTTAATCAAATCGTTGTGGCGTTCGCGCTTCATCACGACTACCACAAGTTCTTCAATAGAGCGATCTAGACACTCGGAGAGAATTTTGAGGTTTTCCGTTGCTGATTTGTTGATGTCTACCTTGCCCTTAGCTGCTGGTGGTGCTGCTAACTTCTTCATGTAGAAGTCAGGAGCCGCAAATAAGCCACCCTTTTCTGAAATTGCCAATACAGCCATTGAACCAGGTTGTCCGTATGCTACCAAGTTCGTACCTTCACAAGGGTCAACGGCAATGTCAATTTCGATTAATTCATCTGGGTTGCAGAAGTCACTAGCATCTGGACGGGAGCAGATACCCACTTCTTCCCCAATATATAACATGGGGGCATCATCGCGTTCGCCTTCGCCAATGACAATGCGACCGCGCATATAAATTTTGTTCATCCGTTCCCGCATAGCTTCCACTGCAACTTGGTCAGCAGTGTTTTTTTCGCCTTTACCCATCCACTTGGCGGATGCGATCGCGGCTTGCTCTACTACCTCAATAATCTCTAATCCAAGTGTATTTTCCACAGAGTCGCCCTCTCAACTGCTTGACTTCGCGTCGTTTTATCTAGCTATTCCAGTCTTCAAGTCTACCAAAGGGCGGATACACGTGGAAAATAGTCTTGATGAGCCTCTATGTTAAGTTTTAATGCTAAAAATTTTTTAAGTGCTATTGATAACATCTTAATTACTAGTTATACGGTTGATTAATTGGAACAATATCTCAAATAAAAAAACTGTATCTATGGTGCAATATACAAAACATCAACTTAGAGATACCTTCTTTGTAAATCCTCTGGAGGTAAATCATGTTTATTGACTACATCACTCTGATGTTAATCAATATGGTAGCTGGATTATTTCTACTGGCAGATTACGTATATCGGGGGATAGTGAGCGATAATCAGAAACCTTGGATTCCTGGTTTTGGGGTGACGGGCGCGATCGCATTAACCACTGGTTTACACATGAGCTTTACTTGGCCGGTTGGAGGTAGTTTTAACATTGCTTTTGGTGAAACAACAATTTTATTCGGAATTTTATTCATTGGTGCAGCGATCGCGCTTTCGATGGGTTGGGATTTACTGACATTAGCAATTTACGCTTTCTTTGCCGGGTCAGTTGCGATAATTGTCGGTATCCGCATTATCAACTTGGGATTGACAAAACAACCCCTGTTGTCAGGAATAGGTTTTATCCTTACGGGGTTAGGAGGTATCTTTTCTGCACCAACTCTCTATTGGAAAACAAACCGAACTTGGCGGTTAATTGGTGCAGTTGTGCTAATAGTAGCGGCGCTGATTTGGGCATTGACTGGTTATTTGGCTTACTGGAATCATTTAGAAAGCTTCCAAAAATGGGTTCCTGCGCCAATGCGATGACTCACACCTGGCTTAAAAATTCCTAATTTGTAACTCCAACCCGCTTTTAAATTACAAATTACGAATTAATAATTATGATGATTTAAGCTAGAGAAAATTCACATAAATTGATCATCTCTTAAAATATGCTGGACTTTCTCAATCCTTTTTTAAATCGACATCCAGAACGAGTTAAAGCCAACGTCGAAATCTATACTTGGCAGACTTGCCCTTATTGCATCCGCGCTAAGATGCTGCTGTGGTGGAAAGGTGTGCAATTCCAAGAATACAAAATTGACGCAGACGAAGCCGCCAGAACTAAAATGGCAGAACGGGCCAATGGTCGCCGCACAGTACCGCAGATTTTCGTTAACAATCAGCATATTGGTGGTTGTGATGACCTTTATGAGTTAGATACAAAAGGTCAGCTTAACCCCCTGTTAGCGGAAACAGCTTTAACCTCTTGAGGGGTTAGGGGCTAGGAGCTAGAGAAGAGAGTTAAAAATTATCCAAATTTGTTGGTCTTTAGGATGCGTTAGCTAAGTCTCATGCATCCTATCAATTTATCTCCTCAACTTCTGGAAGAATAGTGCTGGCTTAATGATGGTTCTGACCCCTCAATTAACAATTTTCTAAACATTTCAGAGACAACACGGAAAATACATAGACTTTTTTATTCATCAAAAGAAAACATTAAATGACTGTCGCTACATTGAAAATTCAAATACAACAAAAAATTAATTTTTAAATTTTATTAAAAACTTGAATATATTTTATGGAAAAAACACTTTTTTTGTTTTTCCAGCCCTGAATTGTGGCACATTTCAATGTGTCACACCTCCGGAAAATTTACCAATAATTCATTACAATAAGTATATATAGTTACTTATAAAAATGCTTGGTGGAGGACTACTATGAAATTTTTTCACCTCCGGATTAAGTCGAAATTAGGCTGCTTTTTAGCTATAGCTACTGCCATCATGGCGCAACCTGTAATAGCACAGACGGCAAACTTTGGCACACTCAAGCTATCAGCAGGGTTTAATCCAGCAGAAGGAGTCGTAGAAGGATACACGGGAGGATCTTACTCCTTGTCTGCCATTATTAACCGCGATCGCGATAAAAAAGCCTGCATTGGCTTTGCCGATCCCCAACCAGACCACATCATTACTTTGGAGAAAAACTTTGATCGCCTCAAATTCCTAGTCAACAGTGGCGGGTACGACACTACTATAGTCATTCAAGGCCCAGACGACTCAACAATTCGTTGCGGCGATGATACTGGTAAGAGTAAAGATGCCAGCATCGACGATCAAAACTTCAAAAGTGGAACCTATCGGGTTTGGATAGGTACATTTAATCCCGGAGTCAAGCATAACTACACTCTCAGCGTGCAGCAGCCGTAGGGGGACGGGGTAATGGGTAATGGGTAATGGAGAAAGGAGGCAAGGAAGAAATCACTCTATAATTTTTGACCCTTGACCCTTGACCTTTGACCTTTGACTATTACCCAACTTTGTTACAAGTTACACCTAGAACGATAATATGGGAAAGTAGCTCGTTTTGCTTCCGAGGGTACTATCTCGTGCTATCTACAATGCGTGCCGACTTTAGCATCATCTTTGAACGTGACCCAGCTGCTCGCAACTGGTTGGAAGTTTTATTCTGTTACCCCGGCTTGCAAGCTCTGCTATTCTATCGGCTGGCTCACTGGCTGCACATTATTGGCATTCCTTTTATCCCCCGTCTGATATCTCATATAGCTCGGTTTTTGACGGGAATTGAAATTCACCCAGGCGCAACGATTGGACATGGCGTATTTATTGACCACGGTATGGGTGTAGTGATTGGCGAAACTGCGATCGTTGGAGACTATGCTCTAATTTATCAAGGTGTCACCCTTGGTGGAACTGGTAAAGAAAGCGGCAAACGTCATCCTACCTTGGGTGAAAATGTTGTAGTTGGTGCAGGCGCGAAAGTATTGGGTAATATCCAAATTGGTAATAATGTCCGTATTGGCGCTGGTTCAGTTGTCCTACGCGATGTACCTTCTGATTGCACTGTTGTCGGCATACCTGGTCGGATTATCTATCGTTCTGGAGTCCGGGTTGCGCCTCTAGAACACAGCAACTTACCAGACTCTGAAGCGGAAGTGATTCGTGCTTTAGTGGACCGAATTGAAGCGCTGGAAGAACAAATACAAACTCTTCAGCGTAATCAACCTGCTGAGAAAACACCTGTTCTGGCAGGCCACTTAGCTGTTAACGAGGGTGAACACGCCAAAGAAACCGCCTGGTGTAACCTCAGAGATAAAGCCATCCAGCAGTTTTTAGATGGTGCTGGAATTTAAAAAATATTTCCTAGCTATCTCGAAACTGGTACCATGCCAGAGGAATTTCGGCTGGGTTCTGACAAATTACTGGTAACCAAGTTGCATAAGCAAACTCATTTTCTAAACCTTGCAGTTTAGAGCGTGCCTCACGTAATGATTGATATAAAGGTTTACCACTAGAAAATTCTGTCAGAAAGTTCTTTAAAAACTCCTGTGCTACCTTGTCGGGTACTGGTTCGCGCATAAAAATCATTTGGGGAATATGCAAATCAGCTAGATTGACTGCTACCCCCAAACCGTCGCAGGAGTTAAAAATTGCCAGATGCAAACCTTGCTCAATTGCTTTTGTCAGCGCATTTTTTAACTCGGCAATAGTTAAACTATCAGTAGCGTTAATCCGAAAACTGCCAATTTCTTCATCAGGCTGAGTTGAACTGTGACCTGCAAAAAATAAGATATCCCACGCTTGCAGCCACAGTTCATCATTTAGCGCTTGGCGTTGCGGTTCCACTAAAAATGTGACTTCTGCATCGGGTAATTCTTCCAGTAAAACTCTGTCTTTGTGAGTATCGATTCCAGAGCTATCTCCTAATATTGCTAAAATTTTTATATGGGATTTGGCAGATTTAGATTTTTCGCGTTTCTCATAAGCGGTAGATGAAATAGCCATTTCAGCCTTAGGATAGCGTTCAAAAAAAGTCCACAGATGCAAAGGTATTCGCCTGAGTTGACTATCTTCTGTTTGCAGCAGAATCTGAATAGAGTCTGATGGATTTAATTTTTCTAGTAATTGCTCTTTAATCGGACGAAATAATTCCGAATTTAACCATAAATTAACTTGTGTTTTTAAACTAGCCGCCGCAGTATCGCATTCATTAAATAAATCACGCCTGCTAATATTGGTAACTTGTGTTTCGATAATCTTAATTCGCAAACTTCCCTGTAAGCTTTGGCGATATGCTGCTTGCCATTGATTGTATGCTAAAGCTAATTCTGTAGCAGGAGGGAGTTTACCGTTAGATTCAAAATATGGGTGTTCTCCTTCTAAACCGATTTGTAGTGTAACTGGAAATCCTGTATTGAAGTTACCTTGACCCAACTTTAAAACTACTAATTTACTATCTACCGTTTTTTTAGCAGCAGGAGCTATCATTTGCATCAATTCTTTTAAATCTGCTTGATGCTGGCGATAAAGAGTAATTTGTTCGTCTTTATTTTTGAGTTCTGCTTGATATTTAGCTTCTAAAGATTTGAGAGCAAATTCATAATTTTGAGTAAGTTCAGCGTGGATTTTTGTTTTATTAACATCAGTCGCTACATCTACACGAACAACAACAAAGTCATCGCCTTTATTCTCGATACTTGTAATTGCTAATAAACTATCTTCATTTTCTGCTTTAACTTTTGCTAAAGCAACAGTTAAAGCCTGTAAATTCAAACCATTACGAAAAATCAAATCAACAGTATTTATCGCCACTTGAAACAACTTCGTAAATTCTCCAGAAGCAAATGTTCCACTGCTGGGGCGGCGTTCTTGTTGATGATTTAAGAGATAAACATAGTCACAAATCACTCCTGCTAATTGAGTTGTGCTATCAATATTCCACGATTCTAAACAAGCGGCTGTTAACTTTGTTTGCTGGAAATTTGTAGCTATTGCTTGAACCTTAGCTAAATTTGCTCCTTCTAAGGTTGCACCTACAAATGTTGCTGCACTAATATCGGCTTCAGTTAAATCAGCATAACTCATGTCAGAATAATCTAGGTTTATCTCCTTAAGATTACAGCCGACAAAAGATTTATTCGCGCCTCTTTTAGTCACAGCTAAATCTCGAATTTGCGGGTTAAGTAAAATAGTATTATCTACTCTAGATAAATGAATATTTTTCGCTAAATGAAAATTAGTGTGAGTGAGTTTAGCATTAGAAAAATTAGCATTTTTAAGCTGAGAATTGCGAAAGTTAGCATCAGTTAAATCTGCTTTTTGAAAGCTAGTTCCTACTATACTAGAAATAGCGATCGCTAACTTTCGCATCCAGACAAATTTTTGATTGCCAACATACACTCGCCAACTGATATAAGCAATAAATAATGTGAGAATAATACTAGCAAATGTCGCGGCGATCGCAGCTTCTTGAACTGCCCGAATTTTGAATGATGGTAATTTACCAACCCCGGTAAATACTTTGGCTACAGCTACACCAATTACTGTACCAAACGTAGCCCCCAAAATACTACTGGCAAACATAATTAATAACGCCACAATTGCTATGCTAAGTCCAGCAATTTGTTCGGCTACTGTAATCAAGAATGCCACAATGACTAACATAGCATAAATAATTAATGTAGTCACAGTAATACAAACAATTCCAGCAGCAATACCTGCAATTTCACCAGTCATTAACCCCAGTAGCAATCCACAGATAACGGCTGTACAAGTAACTACAAAAAAAGTCGTTAATAAACCTTTATAAATAGTAGAAATTGCAAATACTATAAATATAATTAAAATTACAACACTAGCAAGAAAATTATCTGGAGTCACTGAATAGGGAAACAGCAAGTATCCAGTAAAAACTGGTGCAAAGCCTGAGATAATTCCAGAGAATGCCGTCAAAAATAATGTTAATAATACTAACCCAAATACTTGCTTGATTGATAATCCCGCTTGAGCATTTTGAAAGTTAGCATTTTTGAGAATAGCCTCTGTGAAATTTGCTCCACGAATATCAGCGTTACTGAAGTCCACATTTGTGAGATTTTGACCTCTAAAGTCATAGTCTTGAAGCTTTTTACCTGAAAAGTTGGGAAATGTGGCTAATGCCATAAGTTAATATAGATAATTTAATGTAGGTATGGCTTTTATAGCCAAAAAACACTGTTTGTTTATAATTTTGCCATAACCTACATAGTTTTATTAGATTACAAAATCTTCGGTAATATTAGCTTCCCCTAAAGCTACCTGTACACTAAATCTTTCTCGCGGTTGACAGCTAAATTTGAGTTGGATATAAATATCTGCACGTCTAGCAATAACTTGATGCAATATTTCTCCAGAATTATCTAGTAAAATAAGTTTTAAATCAGGTGGTAAATAATCATCATTGCCTGTGGGATAAACTTGCAAAAGTACACTAATATCGCCATCCGATTTTTGTAACAAAGCCACAGCTAAAGCTACAGCCTTACCAGCAATGTGCATACCCAAGTCAATGAGTTTAACTCTCTTAACTCCGGTGGCTGGGTTTTCTGGATCAATTTTTCGTAAACTTTCTACGGCTATCCACAGAGTTTCATCATCTGAAGTACTCCGTAGCAAACATACTAAGGCTTGAATTGCATCAGAATTACCAAAAGCAATTTTTCCTAACAGGTTAGCTGCACGTTGGCGTTGGCTTTCGTTATTTTCAATAGATAATTGCTTGATGATTGCTGCAATTTCATCAGGGTTGGCGGGAGTATTTTGCGAGTCTGCATTACTACGCGTAGCAATGGCGAAGTTTGGGACTGTAGAAATAATCTGCCATTCAGGTTCAAAAATATTTTGCAGCCAACGGCTAAGAACAGTTTGGGTTTTACTAAAAGATGCAGATACTAATTGTAAAAGTTGATTTTGACTCGATTCCAATTCTGTCAATTCTTGCTCTATTTGTAACTGATCATTAAGAAGTTGACTGGTAAGTTTAAGACTTTTGATGTAGGTATGATAAGCTGCTATCGGTATGGTTAAAATATCACTCCAAGCTTGTTCTTGTTTGTGAAATAGAGCAATTTTAGGTATTTCTAAGGCTTTTGTCGTTCCTTGTTTTAAACCTAAGCGCTCGATCTGAGAAATTTCTGGCTGTTGATTTACTAATCCATGATCGCCATCTCCTATAGTCAGTAAAATATCATAAATTTCATTAGAAACCCGTTTACCAACTGGCTGTAATAAATTACAAGTAAGCATTAGCTGTATATGCCAAGTTTCAGCTAGTAAATCTTGTGATAAACCAGAAATATGTGCAGGAATAAGTAAATCGACATCTGAAATAAAATTGGTTTCCGCAGACAGTACCATGACAGAAACCATATTCCATTCTGTCTCTGTTTCATTCTCTAACTCTGGTTCCGTCACAATCATTACATAGCGGGGTGGAGTACTACCTTGTAGAAAGCTTTGAGCTTCGCTTGAATATAAATTATTTTCTTCATTTGTAGAAAATTTTATCGGAGATAGTACCTGGCGGCTTAATTCCCAGATTTCTCCTGGTTGTGGTATCACTAGATAAGGTTTTCGCATAGTAGCATTGGATTTGTCACAGTCTGTACGCATGGTTTAGGATTTCTTAAGATTCGGGATAGGGCTAATATTGTTAACAAATCAGTGCATTATTCTATGCCCATAAAAAATAAACTTATTAAATACTTGACAAAAGCAAATTTTTATAAAGTTACCACTTAGCTTTTGAACGTCTGCGAGTATGTTTGTTCTGAGTATTTTGTTGTTCGCGTTTCACAGCTTCGGGTTGCAGTAGTCCTAATTCTATAGTGATACGTTCAACTAATTCCTTCCAACGCTTAGAAACTTCCCCTTGACTAATTCCCAACGCAGAAGCTTGTTGAGTTTGGTTTTTACCTGCAACCATGAGTTGCCATAGTTTGAGATAGCCGCGATCGCAGTAAAGTGAATCTAGATTAATAATTGCCTGTTTTGCCTGGATAATTAAATCTGCACGCGCTACAGCCTCCAGCAGGTTGAACTCATCAGGAATTGTCTCTACCAAAGAGATATCTGTACCAAAAATGGTTGCATCTAGACTCTGGTGAGTTCGCAAAGATTCTTTTTTGACAAAGTTCAGAATCTCATACCGTGCTACAACTGTAGCCCAACGCTGAAATTCTGCGATTCCTCCCTGGTGAAACTTTTCTGCTTTCACCGCTTCATAAACGTATCCCCTCAATAATTCGGGGTAGGGGGTTATTCAGGTATCCACGACC
>JAVRCF010000107.1:0-26119 GCA_034530935.1 Aulosira sp. DedQUE10
ACTGGGGTGGGGTGACGCGGATCTTGATGGGAAGCAAAAAAAACCAAAATCACGTCTTGATAAGGGTTGCACGTTAAGTTGACACGCATGAACATTGTTGTGCCCCTACCTCTATGTCGTATTGTTTGGTATAAATTACCCCAATTTATGGACTCAGCATGGCTATTCCTCTCCCCTGCTGCCTGCTCCCCCCGCTCTCTCTGTGAGGAGATATTTTTTTAGTTGGAAGTCCCTTAAAAATCCCCTTTAGGGATGTGTGCCCATTAAAAAACGCCTGGGAGTGTTACCGTGTTTCCACCCCAGGCGTTTTTTATTTCAACTTGCTCCTCACACACAACTAAAGAATATCACCTCTGTCAAGTAACCACAAGTAGATGGAGTGACAGTTACCTAACTGTACTAAACACGGAAACAAAATTAGTGTAAAAAGTGTCTCACACCTGTTAACACCATAACTAAGCCCAATTCATTTGCAGCTTTGATGGAATCTTGATCACGAAGGCTACCTCCAGGTTGAACAATGGCTGTAATTCCCGCAGCCGCAGCTGTTCTCACTGAATCATCGAAGGGGAAGAAGCCATCACTAGCGAGAAAGGCACCTTTGGCTTTATCTCCTGCTTGTTCCAGGGCGATTTTCGTAGAACCAACGCGGTTCATTTGCCCTGCACCTACTCCGAGAGTAGCGCGATCGCGGCTGACAACAATGGCATTCGATTTCACGTGTTTGCAAACTTTCCAAGCAAATAGCAATTCGGCTAATTCGCTTTGTGTGGGTTGGCGTTCGGTGACAACTTGCCATTGGCTAGTGTCAGAAATCGCATCATCAGCAGCTTGTACCAAAAAACCACCTGCGATCGCTTTCACTGTTTCTTTGGGGCCACTACTAAAATCTGGTAAAATCAAGACGCGCACCTTCGATTTAGCCGCCAGAATTGCCTGGGCATCTCCTTCACAGCCTGGTGCAACCACACATTCTAAAAATGTTTTGGTTAACTCACTCGCTGTCGCTTCATCAATGGGACGATTCAAGGCAACAATACCACCAAAGGCAGAAACAGCATCAGCATTAAAAGCTTTTTCATAAGCGTCTTTGAGGCTATCACCCACAGCCACACCACAAGGATTAGTGTGTTTGAGAATGGCGGCGGTGGGGCTATCTGTAAATTCTGAGATAATGCGGCGTGCTGCTTCTAAATCAACCAAGTTATTGTAACTAAGTTCCTTACCTTGCAGTTTACTTGCAGCCGCCCAACCAGTAGGGTTACTACCTGTTTCATACCAAGCAGCCGCTTGATGGGGATTTTCGCCATAACGCAGAGATTGCAATATATTTCCTGAAAGGCTGTATTGCTGGGGTAAAGATTCACCATTCTGGGCTTGGATGAGGTAGGATGCGATCGCTTGGTCGTAGCTAGCAGTATGTAAAAATCCCTTTAAGGCAGACTTTTGGCGAAACTCCAATGAAGCTTCACCATTATGTTGACGTAATTCTTGTAAATATTCATCATATTGGGCAGGGTCACACAACACCGTCAGATGGGCAAAGTTTTTTGATGAGGCCCTTAACATCGCCGGGCCACCAATATCAATTTGTTCAATCGCTTCTGGTAATGTCACGCCTGCTTTTGCAATAGTTTCCGCAAACGGATAAAGATTAACTACAACCAAATCAATCGGACGAATTTGATTATTTTCTAAATCTGTAACATCTTGGGGAAAATCCCGCCGTGCCAAAATTCCGCCATGAATCCTCGGATGTAAGGTTTTGACTCGACCACCTAAAATTTCCGGTGAACCTGTATAATCAGAGACTTTTGTTACAGGTATTCCCGCATCTTTGATTGCTTTAGCTGTTCCCCCACTACTAATTAAATCAAAGTTAAATTCTTCCACCAAGCTACGGGCAAGTTCAATTAAACCAGTTTTGTTGGATACACTCAGCAGGGCCAGACGCGCCATAATTCCCCAGTTTCCTTTGCTATAAACAATGAAAGGCAGAAGATTATTTTACATTGGGCATTGGGCATTGGGCATTTGTCATCTATCCCCCCCCCGCTCCCCCTGCTCCCCCTGCTCCCCCCGCTCTCCTGCTCCCCAATCCCCACTTTGCATTAGGATTATTTTTTAACAGCAATTAGATATTGACTAATGACTAAAACTTTAGAATACATTTCCGTTCCCCCAGAAACCGAACAAGCACCGTTGGGCTTAATCGTAACTTTACACGGTTGGGGTGCCAATGCTGATGATGTGGCATCGCTATTACCATTTTTTAACTTGCCAAATTATCACTTTATCTTTCCTAATGCCCCTTATCCCTATCCCTATGCGCCTGTAGGTAGGGCTTGGTATGACCTGAGATCAGAAAATATGTATGAGGGTTTGCCAGAAAGTCGGCAAATACTTACAGATTGGTTGCAATCTTTAGAAAATGTGACGGGTGTGCCTTTATCGCGGACAATTCTCAGTGGATTTTCGCAAGGGGCAGCGATGACTTTAGATGTCGGATTAACCTTGCCTGTGGCGGGTTTAATTGCCATGAGTGGTTATTTGCATCCGGATGCCCCAAAGGTAGCTCAAGCTAGTTTTCCACCTACTTTAATTACTCATGGTACGCAAGATCAGGTTGTACCCTTAAGAGCTGCTGTCAAGGCAAGAGACACCTTAGAATCTTTAGGAGTAGAAGTGCAATACCAAGAATTCAACATGGGACATGAAATTGGGCAGCAAATGTTAGACTTGCTACGAAATTTTGTTGTGAATGCAATTGGTTAGTATCGATTGTAATTTTTTTACAAATTATCGGATAAATTCGGAAAATTTTTACAAAATCCACGCCATCTAATGAGTAAGATATATTGGGTGGCCGTGAAAAGCACAACCCAACCCATGCTGGGTAAGATTGCTGCATAAGGGAGGGGCAAGCATTATGAAAACTCTAGGCATTTCCAGAAAAGAGATTGCTGCCATGACTGCGGCAGAAGTTGAGGAGCTAGCTGCACGTCTAGAGATGGACAATTATAGCAATGCTTTTGATGGTTTAAACGATTGGCATCTACTGCGGGCGATCGCATTTCAGCGGCCGGAGTTAGTGGAATCCTATATCCACCTCCTAGACTTAGAACCTTACGACGAAGCATAAATGAAGGATGTACCCCTCCGGGGAAGCAAGCTACGCGTAGCGTCTCCGCAGGAGAAGGATGAAATTGCTGGACTGACATCTTCCATCCTTTTCTATGACTTTAGGTTGGGCGCTACCTGCCAAAAATAGTTTAGATATTAAGGATGAAGGATGAGGTTGAGAGTGACGAAATCTTTACTTCAGCCTTTATCCTTAACACTTCATCCTTTTTTCTCATGCCATCAGCCTCAAATTCAAAATTGCCAAAGGTTTTAATTGGTGTAGGCGGCGGTATCGCCGCCTATAAAGTTTGTGAATTAGTTTCAACGCTGTTTAAAACCGGGGTAGAAGTGCGCGTCATTCTCACCCATTCAGCGCAAGCATTTATCACCCCCCTCACCTTAGCCACCCTTTCCCGTCACCCCGCTTATACAGATGACTTGTTTTGGCAACCAATTCACTCTCGTCCATTACATATAGAATTAGGAGAATGGGCAGATTTATTGGTGATTGCGCCATTAACAGCGAATACACTTGCCAAGTTAACTTATGGCATGGCTGACAATTTGCTGACAAATACAGTTCTGGCTTCTACTTGTCCAGTCCTACTAGCACCCGCGATGAATACAGATATGTGGGAACAGCTGGCTGTACAGCGAAATTGGCGAGAATTATTGACAGATACTCGATATCATGGTATGGGTACAGCATTGGGATTATTAGCCTGTGATCGCGTTGGTGCGGGACGGATGGCAGAACCAAGAGAGATTTTGACTTATATTCAATCGCTATTACACACAGGCGGTAAACGAGATTTAGCCAGGAAACGGGTATTAATTAGTGCTGGGGGAACGAGAGAATATCTTGATCCAGTGAGGTTTATTGGCAACCCTTCCACAGGCAAAATGGGCTTGGCTTTAGCCCAAGCCGCCTTGCATCGTGGAGCAAATGTCACCCTAGTACATGGCCCAGCTACTTGGGATGTCCCTTTGGGAGTGCAAGCAATTCCCGTGCTTAATGCCGAAGCAATGCAGCAAGTCATGCGGGAGTATTTCGCCGGTGCAGATGTCATAGTCATGTCCGCCGCCGTCGCGGATGTCAAACCCAGAGATTATAGTACAGAAAAATTACCCAAGCGATCGCTTCCCCAATCTTTACCCTTGGAATCTGTACCAGATATTGTCAGTGAATTAGCCAAACTCAAGCAACCTCATCAGCTTTTAATAGGATTTGCAGCCCAAACTGGAGATATTATCACCCCTGCTTTAGAAAAATTACAGAATAAAAAATTAGATGCTATTGTTGCCAATCCCATCGATAAAACTGATAGTGGTTTTGGTAGCGATAATAATCAGGCGATATTTTTAGATAAACAAGGAAGACAGATAGAAATTGCCCCTTGTTCTAAATTGCAAATGGCACATCATTTATATGATTTTGCTATTAGCTGATTGGGGATTGGGGGGGATGAGGGGGATGAGGAAGATAGCCACTTCCTTAAAGTCCGAGTCTCATAGCTTAAGTCCTCTGTCTAAAGTCCAGCCGATTCATCCCGAATTTGGAAGTAGTAATAGAGGTTTGCAACAGTTAAGTCGGAAGCTTGCTGTAAATTTTTTAGAACTAATGTTCTGTAACCAGCAACACCAGCTTGTTGATTTACGTAGGCTTCATAGTCTTTACGTAGTGCTGGCTTAAACATAAATATTAGCTGGTCACGCAGAGAGTAAAAGTGAGATTTTTCGCTGAAATTTTCGTATGCAAGTTGTTCTGGTGGTGCTAAAGCGGTTGTGGCTTGCTTGGTGTCCGGGATGCCGTTAGATTCTGAAGTGTTGAAATCAGCGCTATTTAAGAGTTTAAGTTCTGATGAAGGGAGCGATCGCATCCAGTCAACTTGATTGTACCATGTTTCGACAACTGCTAAATCGTGGTTACGAATACGGCTGATTTCAGGGAAAAGAAAATCGAGTTCATCGGATGAGTCGCATGAATCAATTACCATACAAGCGTTTTCACTGATGGTATTTTGGAGATGGTAAAGTCTATCGCTAACGGCTGACATTTCGTTTTGGGCTTGATATGTAGCAACAATCCCCTGTTCAATTGCCCAAGCACATTCCAGTCTGCGGAGTTGTCCAGCTGCACAAGTTTCTGACAATAAATGGGGATTAGTGTAATCTGCTAAAGCCTCAAAAAACATTCCCCTCACACCATCAATCTCAGCGTTTCTCCGGCTAATTTCCTGTAATTGCATCGCTGAACGAAAGCGGTTCATAGCCTGAATAAACAGCCCATACGACCGAATTAAAACAGTGCGATGTTGTTCAAATTTGATATCTTGGGCTACTTGCTCAATTAATTGCCTAATTTCTGCTCCTTGGTCTTTTAAAGCTTGTTTCAGGTCAATAAAGCCATTATTGACCTCCAGCCGCATTTGCTCTACTTGTTTTCTCAGCTTGAGTGTCTGATGTAGATTGACTGCGGTTAGTGCTACACCTGCGACTGTTCCCACACCAATCAAAGCTGTTGTGGCTTGCAGCACTCCCAAGCTAGTTTGTAAAGTTTGCAGACTATTCAGTACAGCTGTAAAACCTTGATTGGTTTGATACATTTGCACCCCACTCGTCAGCAAATTAGAACCAACTACCAGTGGCGATAAAGGGCTGTTGTTGACTGTCGCACCAATCGCATGAGCAACAAACTGTCCGGAAACCGCATCTCTAGCCATAGCTATTGGTATTCCATTGCTAAAGATTTGTAGATATTTACCAGTTTCAATACCAGCTTGAATTGTAGGGGCAAATTGGAACAGCATATTTCTGCTTTGCTAAAAGCTAATTTTTCTGAGCCTAACTGGTTTCTAGTCAGGAAAATAACCGTATTTATTCGGGAAATAGGTAAATTTTGACTAAACCTGGGCATACTAAACCCAGAAAACTCTATCGGCTCACAATCTTTATGGATACTTCACGGGTTGGCGCTCAGACCGTTGATTTATTGTCCCACATTACAGGACAAAAGCTGAGTCAACAAGATATCACGCCGCTTGTGATATTTTTAGCCAATTTAGTAACAGTGCTGCTAGGAGTGATATTTGTAGATGGCACAGTAGCAGAGTCAGAAAAGCAAAGGCTACTAACAACTCTTTATCGATTTAGCCTTCCAGAAAGTGATGTGCGTCGATTGACACATTTGATGATTAAGGGGGTAAAAGAGAATCAGGTTTATCAAAAAGTTAATGACTTATTAACCCTAACTGCTCCACTTTCTGAATCAGAAAGATTGTTATTAATCAGCTTTGGTTATGAAATATCAGCCGCAGATGGAGACATGGACTCCCGTGAGAAAAAGTATTTACAAATAGTTGCCAAGCAACTAGGTATTAATCCACAACATTTAGCAGTTTTAGAAACTGGGTTTACCCATCACAAAGATGTAGAGCTTACTGCTATCAATGAAGTGCATTTTTTACTTGACCCTTCTCGTTTCCAAGATTTGGATACTACATTTGTCAAGGCAGCGAGCGATATTTTGAAGGCTTTACCTGTTAAACCAGAACACAAAACTACTAAACAGCACAAAAATATAGATTACAAGGAATTAAAAAAATTTCAGAGCTATCATAAACAATTAGATAATTATTGTTATCAGATTTTTCAAATAATTGAGGAATGCCAAAAGCAAGGCTTTCTGCCTCACTTTTTGATAGAGTCAGTTAGTGAAGTATCTAAAAAATTACAAGCTCAACGATTTAGGTTAGCAGTTGTCGGTGAATTTAGCCAAGGGAAATCAACCTTATTAAATACTTTACTAGGTGAAGAAATACAACCTGTAAGGGAGATTCCTTGTAGTGGCGCAGTAACAGTTTTAAAATACGGAAATCAGAAACGGGTAGTCTGCCGTTATAAAGATGGACGAGAAGAAGAGATTCCCTGTGAGCAGTATCAACTGAGGGCGACAATTTCAGAAGAGGCAGCAATAGGTTGTCTCAGTGATGAACTGGCACATTCTGAAATTGAAGAAATTGTTTTTGAGCATCCTGATTTAGAGTTATGTAGTAGTGGGGTGGAAATTATAGATTCTCCAGGTTTAAACGAACACCCTGACCGCACTACAGTTACACAAAGATTGCTCAAAGATACTGATGCAGCCATTTTCCTAACTAATGCTTCACGTTCCTTAACTCAAGGAGAGCGTGACTTACTCCAAGATTTAAAAAATCAACTAAATCATGGTCAAGAAAATGAACCTGCCAACAATCTTTTTGTAGTAGGAAATTTTATAGATTTAGTCCGTAGTGACAAAGGCCGTGAACAAGTAAGACAGAGAATTGAAAAGTTTGTACTGGGTCAAAATCCTATAGTTACAGGTAACAACCGCGTTCATTTAATTTCTGCTCAAGCCACACTGGATGCAATTTTACAGGGAGCCGAAAATGAGTATTTGCAAAGCTTCCAGAATTTTACTCAGTCTCTTGAGCAATTCCTAACACTTGAAAGTGGCAGAGTAAAAATTAAGCATTCTGTCACTCAAATAAACAGAATAATTCAAAAATGTTTAGATGGTCTATCTCAAGCTGACAAGACATTAGATGGTAAAATCCAATTTTCTGATTCAGAAAAGCAGGGTATTTTAGAAAAAATAGGAGAAGCAAGCGGACGGGATGTAAAAATACGTAAATTGGTATCTAATCTGGAAGAGCAACTTTATGAGGAAGCTGCTAAATCTTGGGATGAGTGGCGTGAAGGATTACCTGAAAGAATGGTTAAAAAAAGTCAATTTTGGTCTTCGGAGTATAATCCAGTTTTGAGCCAAGATAAACTGATTAAAGATTATATTAATCAATTTATCAGAGATTTATCAAAAGAAATAGATGAATGGGGTAATCAAATACTAAAAGATATTATCCTCAAAAAAGGTATTGATTATTTAGATGCAAATATTGCTTATGAAATAGAAGCAATTCAAGGAGATTTTAAACGCTTAGACCAGCAAGTGAGGACAAATTTTAGTGAACAGATGAATTTTTCTATTACAGGTATCAATGATGAATTTATGGGCTTAGGAGGAATAGGCGGAGGGCTAGGAATAGGTGGCGCTTTAGCGGCTGGCTTAATAGTATTCACAGGACTTGGATTCATAGCAGTTGTTGTTGCTAGTGTTGCTGCTACAATTGCTAGTTCATTTGGGTTGGGAATGCTAGACCTAGATGGGTTAAAAGACCAAATAAAAGTAAAAGTTTTTGAAGTTGGCTTTGAAAAATTTGATGAATCAATAGATAAAATTTATGAAAAGTTAGAAGAAATAATTAGTACAGTTTTTGATGGCCGCATTGAATCAGCAAGTCAAGTGATTGAGCAAGCGATCGCACTTTATGAAAACCTTCTAGAACAGCAAGAAAAAGCTCATCAAGATACTGTGGAACAACGCGAAGCTGAAAAAAAGTTGATTTATCAAAAGCGTCAAGAATTTGAGCAGGTACAACAAGACCTGGAAGGTTTACTTAGCCAAAGCACTGTTCAGTAAATACGATTCACTACATTAGGAGAACCCAATTAAATCAGCCTGATCCCCTGTGCTGGATAATGGTTGTGGTATTGGAAAAGTCCATTTTATGTACCGTAAGAATTAAGAAATTTTCAGGCTTCCATCCTGGCCTATAGCGATATCACAGTTTCAGCTAACTAATAACATTTGACCCTTGACTAATTATGCTGACGTTTACCGAACGTAAATTGCCCAATCCTGATGCTGTAGTAAGCTTAACTTTACCTCTGACTGCACAAGAACGCACCCGCAGTCGTCATCGTTTTGAAACAGAAGATGGTAAAATTTTATTTTTGCGTTTACCTAGAGGTACTGTACTGCAAGATGGTGACATTTTGCAAGATGAAACCCAATGTAATTTAATTAGAATCACCGCAAAACCAGAACCAGTATTGACCGTCTTTGCCGCCACACCACAATTATTACTCAGGGCAGCATATCATCTAGGAAATCGCCATGTACCTCTAGAAATTACAATTAACTATTTACGCTTATCAACAGACTCAGTTTTACAAACAATGTTAGAACAATTGGGGCTAGAAATTCAAGCAGAAATTTTACCATTTCAGCCAGAACAGGGAGCCTATGGACATCACGCTCACTGATAGCTCTTTTTTGGCTATTTTGCAGTTAACTAGCCCAGCTTTACCTGTGGGAGCATATAGTTATTCTGAAGGATTAGAAACTTTAGTTGAACAAAGTGCGATCGCAAATCAGCAAAACCTCCAAGACTGGTTAGAAGCGCAACTACGTTATGGAGCAATTCGCGTAGAGGCTGCGGTGATGCTCAGGGCTTATAAATCGGCAAAAATGGGTGATTTAGAAGCTTTAACACATTGGAACCTCTGGTTATCTGCTGCAAGAGAAACAGCAGAGTTACGCAATGCTAGCTGGCAGATGGGGCGATCGCTCATGCAATTACTTGGTAAACTACAACCAGAAATTATACCGTTGGTAAATGCTGTTGGTACTCCTAGCAATTATGCGATCGCTTTTGGGATTGCTGCGGCTCATTGGCAAATCAATATTCAAGCGGCTTTACTAGGATATCTGCATAGTTGGGCTAGTAATTTAATTACGGCTGGCGTGAAACTGATTCCTTTAGGACAAACAGCCGGACAGCAGTTATTGCTAGATTTACAACCATTATTGAGTGCTGCGGCAGTAGAAATTTTGGCTTTGGAAGATGATGAACTCGCCTGTTGTAGCTGGGGCTTATCGCTTGCTAGTATGCAGCATGAAACGCAGTATACCAGGTTGTTTAGGAGTTGAGAAACGGCAGGGGATGAGGGGGATGAGGGGGACAAATGACAAATGACAAATGACAAATGACAAATGACAAACAACACATTTCGAGTTGGAGTTGCAGGCCCGGTTGGTTCGGGGAAGACTGCGTTAGTGGATGCTTTATGTAAGGCGTTGCGTGAGCAGTATCAAATTGCAGTGGTGACTAATGATATTTATACGCAGGAGGATGCACAATTTTTAGTGCGTTCTCAGGCCTTAGCAAGCGATCGCATTTTGGGTGTAGAAACGGGTGGTTGTCCCCATACCGCGATTCGTGAAGATGCTTCGATGAATTTAGCAGCAATTGAAGAACTAGAGCAGCGGTTTGCTAATTTAGATTTAGTTTTTTTAGAAAGTGGCGGCGATAATTTAGCGGCTACCTTTAGTCCCGAATTAGTTGATTTAACAATTTATGTCATCGATGTAGCGGCTGGCGATAAAATCCCTCGCAAAGGCGGGCCTGGCATTACTAAATCTGATTTATTGGTAATTAATAAAATCGACCTTGCACCCTATGTTGGTGCAGATTTAAAAGTCATGGATAGAGATGCTCAGAAAATGCGCGGCGATAAACCATTTATTTTTACTAACTTAAAAACTCAACAAGGACTAACAGAAGTAATTCAATTTGTCCGCCAACATATCGCCTAAAACCAATATGATAAGAAGTTGCACAAAATTAAAGTTATTGGTGGAGATAGGAAACAGAGAAACAATGTGTGTAATTAATTCTGTTTATACCATTTCTCTGTGAAGCTGCATATATTTACCCCCCGGCTAAAGCCGTCCCCCCAAAGCATCGGGGGGACTACAGGGGGGTCTTGTTATGTGCATCTTCATACAGAATTGGTATTAGCTACTTAAGAAGTCTGTAAGTAGCCCAGAGGAAATAAACATAACTCTATCAAAAACAGGAAAACCAAAAAGAAAAAACCATTACCCATTACCAATTACCCTTTCCTCTACAAAAGAAATTTATCGTTAGAGTGATGCTGATATGTACACAGAGGCTATAAGCTAGTACAGGCGAACTATTAAAATGATGGAATGTCTGACTTAATTCTGTTTTGGCATCGGCGCGATTTAAGGATTTCTGATAATACAGGACTAGTTGCGGCACGCAAACAAAGTCCGAAAGTGGTAGGAGTATTTTGCCTCGATCCGAATATTCTGGAACGGGATGATATTGCTGCGGTGCGGGTAACTTATATGATTGGCTGCTTACAAGCATTACAACAGCGCTATGCTGAAGCTGGCAGCCAACTGTTAATACTCCATGCCAATCCAGTACAAGCAATTCCCGCCTTAGCTGCTTTGTTGAATGCCAAAGCTGTGTTTTGGAACTGGGATGTAGAACCTTACTCCCAAGAACGCGATCGCACTATAATTAATGCTCTCCAAGAAAAAGGCATTGGATTTCTAGAAGAAAACTGGGATCAAATCCTGCACTCACCAGCAGAAATTCGCACAGGTGGTAATGGGGCTTACACTGTTTACACCCCTTTCTGGAAAAATTGGATTAGCAAAGCCAAAGCTAAACCAGTAGAAACCCTACAAAATGTCGAAGGCTTAACAGCCATTGAACAAGAAATTGCCCAGCAAACCGGAGCAATATCACTACCTACAGCCAAAGATTTAGGATTTATCTGGGATGGCGGATTGGTTCTGCCCCCAGGAGAAGCGGCGGCGCAAGAACGGTTAGAGGGATTTAGCGCTACCTACATCAATGAATACCAGGAACAGCGCAATTTTCCTGCCGTTGATGGGACATCTCAACTTAGTGCAGCTTTAAAATTTGGCGTTATTGGCATTCGCACCGTTTGGCAAGCTACCTTAGAAGCGCTAAAAAATAGCCGTAGCGACGAAACCACAGCCAATATCCGCACCTGGCAACAGGAACTAGCATGGCGAGAATTTTATCAACACGCAATGTATCACTTTCCAGAATTAGCTGAAGGTGCGTACCGTGAAGCCTTCAAAAACTTTCCTTGGGAAAACAACGAAGAACATTATCAAGCGTGGTGTGAAGGCAGAACAGGCTACCCCATTGTCGATGCAGCCATGCGCCAAATGAATGAAAGCGGCTGGATGCATAACCGTTGTCGGATGATTGTTGCCAGTTTCCTAACTAAAGACTTATTAATTAGTCCTCAATTGGGTGAAAAATACTTTATGCAGAGATTGATTGATGGGGACTTATCTGCTAATAATGGTGGTTGGCAATGGAGCGCTTCTAGTGGGATGGACCCCAAACCCATACGAATTTTTAACCCAGCTAGCCAAGCACAAAAATTTGATCCAGATGCCGAATACATCCGCCAATGGTTGCCAGAATTACGGTCTATAGATACCGAATATTTAGTAACTGGTAAAATCACACCTCTAGAACGTCGCGCTGTTGGCTATCCTGACCCAATTGTGGATCATAAAATTCAGCAACAGCAGTTTAAAGTGCATTATCAACAGCAAAAAAGCTTAGGTTAAGAATTGTTCAAGCCCCCGGATTGATCCGTGGGGTGCTTAATTTTGAATTCTGTGTAGGGGTTGGCCACTCTTTTTTTATCATCGACCACAGAGCGATCGCCAGAAAATAGGACATAAATATTCTAATAATTGTTTGGGATAATCAATATCTCTATTCATCAACCTAATTTCTAGTTGAATGTCCAAAAATAAGATGTTTAAACTAGATTTATTTTGTCACTTTTATATTTTAGCATTTATAGCAAAATCTCAAATATTTGCAGAAGATAGTAATGAAAAGCAGTAATCTGCTGTATGCAAAATATGAGATTTTTCCAGTAATGCACCTATGCCATTTTTATTAAATTCTCAGAATGTCTTAGATTATTTAACTAGTCATAACCTTTGCCCTCTGGTAGGAAAAGACCAGATCGAAATAGAGTTGAAAGCTGCAAAAAATTTTAATTTGTTACTAACTCTGCCAAATAATCAAAAGCTGTTAGTTAAGCAGGAGAGGTATAATTACGAAGGAAAAGCATCTGGTGAATTTGTAAATGAGTGGCGAATTCAAGAATTCCTACAAAGATTTCCAGAACTGAATCATCTTTACCCTTCATTACCAGAAATACTGCATTTTGATGCAGAAAATTCCATTATGGTATTTAGATACCTGGATGATTATCAGGATGTCATGGAATTCTACACCCAGGAAAAAATTTTTGATACTGAAATCGCTGCGGTAATTGGTATTTCCATAGCTACTATCCATCGGCATACTTTCAACAAGCAGGAATATCAAGATTTCTTATCTCAAAATTCTGATAATCCCAGAACAGAACAGGTGAGAAATTTAATCCGGGGTTTGGAACGTATAGAACCGGAAATTTTTGGTTTAGTACCTGATGATGGGTTGAGATTTTTTGCCCTATACCAACGCTACGAAAGTTTAGGTGAAGCTCTTACAAACTTGGGTAATGCCGTTATTCCTTGTTGTTTAACTCACAATGATTTGAAGCTAAATAATATATTAGTCAATAAAAATTGGCAGCAATCTACTGACAGTATTATTCGCCTAATTGATTGGGAACGTTCTGCTTGGGGAGATCCAGCTTTTGATTTAGGAACACTTATTAGTAGCTACATACAATTATGGCTAGGTAGCTTAGTTATTAGTAAATCTTTAAGCCTTGAGGAATCTCTAGGTTTAGCGATGACTCCTTTAGAAAAACTTCAGCCTTCAATTGCTACATTAACCCAAGTTTATTTGCAAACATTTCCAGAGATTTTAGAATACCGTCCCGATTTCTTGCTGCGAGTAATGCAATTTACAGGTTTTGGTTTAATTCAAGGAATTCAGTCCATGATTCAGTATCAAAAATCTTTCGGCAATGCTGGTATTGCGATGCTTCAGGTTGCCAAAAGCTTATTATGCCGTCCAGAACAATCAATACCGACAATTTTTGGTGCGATTGGTACGAGTAAATTAATTCGACAAACTGCTTTAACTTCTTAATACACTTCTCTATCTTTTAATCATTATGCAATTACTAAATTCTCCTCAAACTCAGCTTAAAACTGAGACAAATCAGCGATTACTGGATATTCTAGAAGATATTGTTAACAAGGTAGAAATTAATTCTGATTTCTTCATTCGCCATCCAGATTATAAACCATTGGAAGTACCTGCTGAAGCTGTTGAACGCTTTCAAAAATTGCCTGAACAAATGCAGCAAAAATATCTCAGTCTGCAATTGCAGAGTTTTCTGTATGGTATTTATTACAACGGTTCAATGCGAACCGAACTAGCAGCGGATAAAAAAGAAAATAATTTACCTTTAGATTTAGAAAATAATACAGTTTTAGGTGTAGACGTTGGTTTTTATAAACAATTGCATGAAAGTAACTATGGAGAGGGATATTTTCAGCCTAGCTGGTCGATTTTGAGAGAAGAAAGTGATGGTATTTTGGTGGTTACTAGAGGTGGATTGAGACTGCATATTCAAAGAGATAGGCATTTACGAGCATCTGATAAATCTGCTGTTGTGGGTGATGTAATTGAGATTAAAATGCCCAAAAATGTGGTGCAAAGTGGCTTTTATATGGCGGTTGGTAATGCCGGATTATCTCGCAATGATTTAGACAATCAACAAATTGTACGAATATATTTCAATTTAACTCCTTCAGGTGCTGTTGCGGTCATGGGTAATATAACGCAGCATTTGAATGAGGAAAATATACCTTTTCAATTTAAAGTTTTATATCATCCTAAAGATTATAACCGCCACGATTCAGGGGTTTTGTATTTTGACAAGCGAGATTATGAAGTAGTAAAGCAATATTTAAATTCTATTTATATAAAAAATCAAGGGCACTTTAAATCTGAAATTCCATTGTTTACTAAAGAACTAGCACAAGGGTTAGGTTTAGCAGAAGAACCAGATCAAAAGTTTGCTGAACGTGAAAGTTTTGGGATGAATCGCTGTCAGATAATTGCAAATGGTTTGTTAGAAGCTTGGTATCAGGGAGATAATTCGCCCCAAGGACGGATGAAGGCAATTCAAGGGCAATTTTCGCTTATAGGAATTGATTTCGAGCGTGTTCACCTTAATGCCAACTCGGACGATATTTACAAAACCTTGGATTTATCTTAGCCAATATCGTTGAAACATTGTTTAAAAGATTTTGTAAACGAAGTATCAGTTTTAGAAATTTGTAGCATGAAAATATCAGCATTAAAATTATCACAAATAGCTATCAATGCAACTTTTTTTTCAGAGCAAATCAATAACAAGGATTGCAAAAAGATCAATCCTCAACAGCTTGACCAAAATTTAATTGAAAAACGGCTTCAAAATTGGTGTAAAGCAGTTGGAGGAGAAGAAAAACTTAAACAACGTCTCCATTGGTATGGATTAAATTTAAATACAGTTCGTCCCTTACTAGTAACAGCAGATGTTGGAGAAGATTATGATTTACCAACTTGGACAGAAACTCTTAAAGAATTAATTCAAAGTGGCATAGCTTCGTTACTTAATCTGGAGGGAGCAGAAAAATTACCACTTAATCCTCAAAAGCCTTTACCTTTTGAAGATTTTTATTTTTCATTTATCTTAGTAGCACGGCGTAAATTAGCTGCGACATTATCTCCAAGCAATCCTTTTAATTTACTAAGTGAAGAAGCATACACAATCTTAGAATATAGTTTGCTACAACAACTAGTAAATTTAGGAACAGAAACTTTACTGCTTGAATTTAATCAATTGCGGTCAAATCAAGTTTCTGCAAACCAGACTGATTCTATAGAAAATAATAGCGGAAATGACAGTCAATTTCTGTATTGCATCTTCATTCAAAATCTTCTCCAAGATGGAGGCTTAGATTTTTTTGAACGTTACCCTGTTTTAGCAAGACTTATTGCTACAAATATTGATTTTTGGGTAAAAAATACTACTGAATTTATCCAACGTTTACAAGCTGATATCTCAGATATCGAGCGGACATTTTCCCAGGATATAAGCATCAGGAAAGTCCAAGAAATAGAAACTTCTCTCTCGAATCCTCACAATGGTGGACGCAGCATTTTAGCTATTACCTTCTCTTCAGGTGTCAAAATTGTCTACAAACCTAAAGACTTGAGTCTAGACATAACTTTCAATTATTTACTAGACTGGTGTAACCAACAGGATATATCTTTAGTCTTCAAAGTTACCAAGATTCTCAAACGTCAAGAATATGGCTGGGTTGAATTTATTTATCACCAACCTTGTGAGAACCAAGCCGCAGCCAAATACTTCTATAAAAGAGCAGGAATGTTATTATCACTGCTGTTTATATTAGGAGCTAAAGATTGTGGCTCTGAAAATGTGATCGCTAATGCTGAGTATCCAATTCTCATTGATGCTGAAATTTTAATGCATCCTATACTCAAAAGCAACGATGAATCAGAAGGCTGGTTTAAAGATTCAGTTCTAAAAGCAGGATTTTTACCTAATTGGGAAGGTAATACATTCTCAGCAAATGCTCAAGATTCCAGTTCACTTGGTAATATTTATCCCCAACAAGTTAATTCTTCTAGAGAGTGGAAATTTGTTAACAAAGATGGAATGCATTTAGCTACGAAAACTGCAATTATTCCTTCTGGTACTAATGCTGTAATTCTAGAAAGTAAACCTGTTTCTCCCAGGAAATATATAGAGGAAATTGTAACTGGCTTTGAAGAAATCTACGGCTTATTCATCAAAAATAAAGAAACTCTGCTAGGTGAAGAAAGTCCTCTATCAGCTATTAGATTATTAAAGTCTCGATTTATGCCGCACCCATCAATCATCTATGCTATCGCCGCTAAGAACAGCTTCAGTCCTCAATCTTTGCGTAATGGCATAGAATATAGCATTCTGATTAATAGCTTAATTGATACTTTTAGTCGTTCTTTGTTAGAAGTTGAAGCAAATTCAGAAACTTGGGCAATTTGGCAAGCAGAAACAAAGTCTGTGCAACAGCAAGATATTCCCTATTTCTCTGTATGCTGTAATAGTGATAGCTTAGAAATTGAACAAGATAAGAAAATTAAGCAGTTTTTTAAAACATCCAGTTACCAAAGGTTAATTACTCAACTGCAAAATCTTGATGAACAGAATTTAGCCCTACAAATTAAATTAATTCGGATAAGTTTTGATGCCAAGTTTGCTCATTTAACGCAGAAAGATGCAGCTTTACAGGGAAAATTTCCACAATCCCACTCACTGACTCATGAAGAATTACTCCAAGAAGCTGTAGAAATTGGCAATAATCTTGTCTCCAATGCGATTTGTAATTCTAACGGATGCAACTGGATTAATTTAGATTATATGTTCCAGGCTAATCGCTACCAACTCCAGCCATTAGATGATTCTTTATATAGAGGACGTGCTGGAGTAAGTTTGTTCCTAGCAGCCTTAGCAAAAATAACTGGTAAAAATGAATTTAAACAGGTGGCTTTAGCTGCTTTATCACCTTTACAGCAATCACTAAAAAAAGCAGAAATCCGCAAAGAAATACTAGAGTCAGAATTTGGTTTATTGGGTATAGGTGGTTTTATCTACAGTCTAGTTAAAATTAGTCAATTTTTGGAAGAGCCAAATCTGTTAGAATCTGCCCAGCTTGCTGCAAAACTACTGACGAAAGAGGTAATTGCTACTGATGAAAAGCTGGATATTGTGTGGGGAGTTGCGGGGGCTATTCCAGGTTTATTGGCGCTTTATGATCAAACAGGTGAAAAAGCTGTGTTAGACATAGCAGTTACCTGTGGCAATCATTTATTATCGCAGCGAAGTCATACTAACCCTAGAGCATGGGTAACAATAGAAAGTAAAAAACCTTTAACTGGTTTTTCTCACGGCGCAGCAGGTATTTCTCTTTCTCTATTGCGGCTATATGCTGCTACAGCAGATATATCTTTTTTAGAAGCTGCAAAAGAGGCAATTGAATATGAACAAAGTGTCTTTGACAAATCAGCCCAAAACTGGCCAGATTTCCGTTTATCGGAAGAAAGAAATCAAATTAATTTCTTGCATACTTGGTGCCATGGAAGTGCTGGAATTGGGTTAGCCCGTTTAGGTATTTTGTCAATTATACAGACAGAGGAAATTTACTCAGACATTAATATCGCTTTAGAAACTACCCAAAAGTATGGAATACCCAGTACAGATATAGACCATCTCTGCTGTGGACATATGGGTAGAGCAGAACTGTTTCTCTTAGCATCCCAAAAATTGGGAAATCAGGAATGGATAAACACTGCCATAAAACAAACTGCATGGGTAGTAGAAAGGGCAAAACAAAGTGGAGAATATTCTTTTTCTCCTCACTCGTATAAATCTGCTTATAGCCCTAGTTTTTTCCGAGGTACGGCAGGTGTAGGTTATCAATTGCTACGTTTAGCATTTCCTGAATCTTTACCTTCAGTCTTAATTTGGGAGTGAAATAACTGCTTGCTATGAGTAATTAATAAATAATTCTATTTTCTAGACCAAAATTCACATCCCACAGAATTTATTATTCATCAGCACAATAAAAATTTTGTGCTGATTTTTCATATATTTATACCAATTCTTCAAAATAAAGCTACACATGGACAGCAGGGGGGCAGAGGGCAGGGAGCAGGGGGAGAATTATCTGTAGCAAGGATTTAGAGAAATGGTATTAGTTAATCTCGGAAAATTATAGTGACAAAATCAGTTTAGTTTTGTCTTCAAAATATTGGTTTTTATCCAATGCTTAAATATTCTTTAATAATGAAGTCTATATAATTAATTTTCGTAGAGGCAATCATTAATTAATCTAGTTTTAAAGAATAATAAAAATGTAGTTTTTTTGTCATATAAATGTTTTGTTTCTTGTGAAATTTAACAATTTTAATAGCTATTATATGGATATGAATCAAGTAGAAATTGTTTGATTTGTAGGTTACGCTAAAAACAAATAATCATTGGAGATCAGATCAAATGGCTAATATCAAGGTAAATGATTTATTGAATCTCAACCTGACTGGTGTTGAATTGTTTAACGATTCAGAAAGTTTTCTGACTGAACTGAGCGATGAAAGCGAGCAAATAAATGTTTATGGTGGTGTAGGTTGTGTAAAACCTAGCTGTGTGGAGGCATCGAACGTCTGCATCAGGACGTCGGGGATTATTGTACAGATGGCAGTATAGCGTTTCCTAAGCAACTGAGGTACACCCAACTCTCTGTTACCAAAGTTAGTAGTTTTGAAAACGTACCTCACCAGATCGGGGACTGCTATACTCATTGTTGTTACTGTACCTCACCAGACTAGAAAATGCTATACCCTTCTTCTGTCACTTTCCGGGAGGGCGATCGCTCTTATGCCTTATGAGGCAATCAATACAAGCTATACTATTAGAAAAAAATGGGTCTTGTATTTGTTATTAAAAAAGAATCGCGCAATCGCTTGCTATATAGAAGCTCGCTTAATTCAGAAATGGCAAATGTTTAAGGGAGAGTGACAGAACAGGGATACAACAAACAATCATCTTTTTGCTTTCGACTCCTATGTAGGTTTTGAAATTATTTATTGCTATAGCCAGCAACTGATTTATTCAGTATGAATTGTTGGCTATTTTCTTGTTCAATTAATATCGAATTAGTCTCTACTCCAACTGTTTAAAAACCTCAACTTGCTGTATTTGCTGCTTCACCCACTCGGCAAAAAATTCCGACATAAGTTGATAACGCAATTTTTCACTCAATTCCGATTGAATAATCTCTTCCACCATAATCAAGTGTACTCCCTTAGAAGTAATAATTGGCTTGAGGAGTTGGGGAGGTTGAGCAGCAAAAACAGCAGCAGAAATTTCTGGCTTTAAATCCTTACGATTGACTTTACCTCGATATCCGCATTTGCGACGTAATTCTGTATCTTGGATGTATTGATTAGCAATATCATAAAAACTAGTTTCATTTTCCTTAACGGCATAAAATAGTTCCATAGCCAAGTCTTCATCATCTAAGACAACTTCATATATCAACGCACCAGCATAGTTTAGTTGATTTTCAAAAAAATAGGGTTCAACTTTATCTGCAAATAGATGTTGAGCTAATTTATTAGCAAGCAAATTTCCGTAAACTACTGCTTCAAAGTCATCTAAAGAAAGAGCGTGTTTGTCTAACCATTTCCATGTAGAATCAGCCGTTTCCAGTTTATTCATTAATCGGAAATTATCAGCTGCTTTTTGCAGTTCCTCAGTCTCTACTTTGATACCCATTTCGGATACAGCATTTTCAACCACATTCTGGGTAATAATCTTTTCTATTAAATCAGGAATTTGGCAGTATTGCTTAATAATATGCAGAATATCTTGGTTGGTAATTGTGATAGTTTGTGACATAATTTGGTTCCAAAAATAAATATCAGTTACACAAATTTTGGATAAGCTATTAAGATTTAGCTTCCCTCTTGCAACTGTTTGAATGGATCTAGTAAAAAGTCAATAATCCGACGCTGGCGTACAATTACTTCTGCTGTTGCTGTGTCACCAGGACGTAAAGGTGTACATTTATTTTTACTAGGAATACAATTACTATTCAGGGCAATTTCTAAATTATATGCAGCGACTTTCCCACTTGGTGTATCCACTTCTGAAGTTGTTGGAGAGATTTCTACTAATTCTCCTTCAATAATTCCATAATCTTGAAATGGATATGCATCAAATTTAAGTTTTACTGGCAATCTTTTTCGCAAAGAACCACTTTCAGATGTGGGCATTTGTGCCCGGATAATCAAAGGTGAACTTTCTGGGGCAATCTCTGCAACCATTGTTCCAGGTTGGACAACTGCACCTGGACGTTGAATTGGTAATTGAAATACTCTACCAGCAATAGGAGATTTTAAGACTCGTTGCTGTAATTGCAATTGCAAGCTGTTAATTTGACTATTAGTTTGAGCAATTTCTGCTTGCAATGTTGTCATTTCTGTGTCTAAATTATTTAATTGTTCCTCACTTTTGAGTACTGCCAGTTTTCCAGAATGAGTTAACGTTTGATAGCTACGTTTTTGTTCTTTTAAACGCAAATATGCTTGTTCAATTTCTGCTTTTGCTTGACGAATTGTGCGCTGATAGCTGCTTTGTTGTTCTGCTAAACGTAGATTAGCTTGTTTAATCTCTGATTTGCTTTGTTCGTATAATCTCTGTCTTTCTTTGGCTATATCTTGCTTATCTACAACATTAATTTCTGGAATAGCACCTGCTTGTTTAAGCTTGCTGTAGCGTTCTACCTCTCTTTGGGCACTTGCTAAACTATTTTCTAATAACTTATTCGCAGTTTGCGTTTGTTCAATAGTTTGTCTTGCCTGATTAACTTGGGTTGTTTTTTCTTCTTGTTGGCTACCATAGGAATTTTTTAAAGCCGTTAAATTTTGCTGTGCTTGCTCAATTTGGGCTTGTTTTTCTAACTCTTGAGCTTGATTTTGTTGGCGCTGAGTAGCTAAAGATACGATGATTTGATTTTTTAGCAGATTTAATTGCGATCGCCGATTTAATTGCCCTTCTAATTTGTCTTTACTTTGGCGCAAATCAGACTGAACTAATTCTGAATTTAATATCAATACAGGTTCTCCAGGTTTGACTAAATCACCTTCTTTGACTGGGATAGAAGTTACTGTCCCTGGTACAGCCGTATCTAATTTGAATGTTTTACCCTTTGGCTCAAGTCTTCCCCTTGCTGTGCCAGTTTCATCTACCTTAGATAGCATTGCCCAAGGCAGAGAAATAGATATAAAACTGAGCAAAAAATACAGCATTCCCCTTGTCCAAACTTGGGGTAATCCATCAAGTAAATCTTTAGTATATTCAGACCAATCATCAGGCAATTTATTTATGTTTGCAGCTGATGTGTCTTGCTTTTCGTAGTCATTGATAGTATTTGCTACTTTGCTGTTGAATATCTCGGACATAATTTTCTTCTTTTCCTCTTACTTCGTGAACTTTGCGCCTACCCTGCGGGAACGGCTTTGTCTAATGCGGTTCCTTCTCTTACCCATCATATTTAGTGTGGCGGACTACTAGTTTTTTGGTTTTATTGTCAATTAATTTTCTTAACTGAACTGTATTGTCCTATAGCCATCCGGTTTGATTTGGAGAAAATGCTTGCTTAGACTATTTCAATTTAATAATGAGACAAAGATATTGGTAGAGGTTTTAGCAATGCTAAACCCTTACGAAAAATCTATTTGCATCAATATTTTCGTGAATTAGTATTAGAATATAAATTTAAACAGGGAATAAAGATATACTCGCTTTTCTCAAAAATCAAATATTTCACAATATCATGCTTGGTTGTTAAAGATGCTCAATTTAAGCTGATGCATCTAATTGTTGTTGATTGAGATAGAAATAATGCCCGCGTTTTTTCATCAACTCTTGGTGACTTCCAGTTTCAATTAACACACCTTTATCTAAGACCAAAATCAAATCTGCATTTCTGACTGTGGAAAGACGATGGGCAATTACTAAGGTAGTTCTTCCCTTGAGAATTGTATTAAAATTCTTCTGGATAATTCTTTCTGATTCCGTGTCTAAATGAGAAGTAGCCTCATCGAAAATTAACAATCGGGGATTGCCTAATAAAGCTCTAGCTATGGCAATTCTTTGCCTTTGTCCTCCTGACAACATCCCTCCACCTTCACCAATTTGAGTTTCATAACCCATTGGCAATTTTTTAATGAACTCATCAGCACCGGCTAAAGTTGCTGCTTCGATAATGTCTTCTAATTTTGTACCTGGATGTCCTAAGCTAATATTTTCCCGAATTGTACTACCAAATAAAAAGGTATCTTGGTCAACGACTCCAACCTGTTGACGTAGGGAACGTAAGGAAATACTGGTAATATCACATCCATCAATTAATATTTTGCCATCGCTTGGAGGATATAAGCCTAAAACTAACTTAGAAATCGTAGTTTTCCCCGAACCACTGCGACCTACTAATGCTACCATTTGTCCTGGTTTAATGTGAAAACTAAGATTTTCAATCACATTAGTATCGCTTTCTAAATTATAGCGAAAAGTGACATTTTCAAACCTGATATTACCCTTAATTAAAGGTAAACTTTGTTTGATTCGATGTTGCAAATTTTCCTCTTGCTCTGCATCTAATACATCATTAATGCGTTCCATTGCAATGAAAACCTCTTGTAATTGGTTCCACAATACGGCTAAACGTTGAAAAGGCGCAATAATAGTCCCTAGCAACATATTAAATGCCACAAGCTGTCCAATAGTTAACTGATTCTGAATTACTAAATGTGCCCCAAACCATAGTAAAATTGTAGTGGCAATTGCTTGAATCGAATTACTAAAAATTTGCAAGCGATTACTAATAACTTGTCCAGAGAAACCAGTTTTAATTGCTTTGTGCAATAACTCTTCCCAATGCCAGCGTACTGTTTGTTCTACGGCTGTAGATTTAATTGTCCGCACCCCAGAAATAGCTTCAATGAGATAACTGCTTTCTTGGCTATAAGCACTAAATATTTCCCTAGAAGTCTTCTTTAAAAATGGCGTGGAAATCAACGCTAGCAAAAAGAAGGGTGGTACAATTACTAAGGAAAGTAATGCCATTTTCCAACTGTACCAAAACATCAATCCTACATAGATAAATACGGTGAGTAAATCTAAAAGGATTGATAATGCTTCACCAGAAAGAAAGCGTTGAATTTTGCGGTTTTCTTGGACGCGGGAAATAATATCGCCAACATAACGAGTTTCAAAGAAACTTAAGGGAAGTTGTAGGGTATGACGGATAAATCCAACAATCAAAGCTACATCTATCCTATTGGCTGTGTGGTCTAGTAAATATTGTCGCAAACCCGTTATTGCTACCCGAAATAGATTAAAAATTAGCAATCCTAAACCCACAGCCGTTAAGGTCAACTCAGAACGCTGCACCACCACTCTATCGAGAATAAATTGGGTAAATAAGGGGGTGATCAGTCCAAATATTTGGATAAACAAGGAAGCCAGAAATACTTCCAGCAACACCAACCCGTGCGGTTTAATTAACTCAAAAAATTGCCAAAAGGGTGTTGTACTCTCTTCCGTATCTTTTAAAAGCGCTGTAGGTTGTAGTAGCAGTACATATCCAGTCCAATCTGCTTTAAATTCCCGGTGAGAGAGGGTACGCTGACCAATGGCTGGGTCTGCAACTATGACATATTTTTTGGTAATGTCATAGATAACTATGTAATGCTTTCCTTCCCAATGAGCGATCGCAGGTAATTCTTGCTTCGCTAATTGGTCTAGACTGGCTTTTACAGGTCTAGTGTTAAATCCTAGGCTTTCTGCTGCGATTGATAATCCCCGCAGAGATGCACCGTTGCGATCAACATTAGCAATATCTCGCATACGATTGACACTAAAACGTTTTCCCCAATAACGTGACACCATTACTAAACAGGCTGCACCGCAGTCTGATGCACTCTGTTGGGCAAAAAATGGATAGCTTTTAGTCACCTGCTGCCATAAATGCCCTACTTTTTGAGTGGGGTTAGGAAAGTAGGCTTTGCTAATCTTTTTCTGTGGATTCTTTGCTGGTGCTGCACTCGTCGGTTCTTCCTGTTCAGCAAGCTGAGGTGGGAGATTGAGAGATGAGGATTCGCTGTCAGATTTGATTAACAGGGAATTTCGTGCTTGTGCCTGAGTGCGTAAATGTTCGTAAATTTGTGGATACTTGGCTATCAATGGTGACAGCGCTTCACCAGAAAGAAAAGCCAGGTGTAAATTGACACTGGCTCTGGCTGCATAAGGTTTAAAACCTGCCTCTTGAAGTAAGGTGAATTCACCAAATGATTCTTCTGCTTCTAAGGTTGCAATCAGTTCATCTGCATCATCAAGCAATCTGACTTTGCCTGCAAGCACAATGTAGATGCCTGGTTCAACGTCTGTTCCTTGCCAAAATTTTCCCACTTTGGGGGTAAGAGATTTAACTTGTTTAAGGCAGTGTTGTATATCTTCTGAGGAGAGGGAATAACCCAAGACACTGCATACTTGCTGCAAAGACAGCGAGTCTGATATATATTTCGCCATGAAATCCTGAACTTATACTTAGTTTTTCTGCGTATTTATTTTTCTGATTCCAAAAGAAAAAATCCGGTAAAATTCAGTGATTTTTCGGATTTAAGATCAGAAATCAAGATTTTTTGTCCTGCGGTTTTCGCTGGATTTTCACCCTTAGATGGGCTGGGTTTGGGGATTGTTGATAACCCCATTTGTTTGAGGACTCGCTTGAGATGGCGATCGCTAACTTCAATTCCCAATTCTTTGGCTAAATGCTTTCTCAACCAGCTGACTGTCCAGCGTCTAAATCCATAGCCACAATCCTTGGGGCTTTGGGAAAGCAAGTTTTGTAAGCGTTCTAAATATTCCTGACTAATAGCTTTGGGACGACCAAGAGGACAATCCTGCCATTGGTGCGCCATCCCCGTCCGGGCAATATGCATCCAATGCCGTGCTGTCGCCGGAGAACATTTTAATATCTGACAAATTTCTGTTTGAGTTTTGCCCTCATCTGCCAACAACATAATTTCTATTCGCTGGCGATAAGACTCAGACAAATCCTCTTGCAGGTTTTTTTGCAGCTGTTTGTGCTGAAATGGAGTTAAATACTTACCTGCCCCAATATTTGGGAGATTAACTTCAGGTTGCTCAAAATCGTTTGACATCACAGTATTTGGCTGTTGATTCCCTATAGATTGACTGAATAAACTTTTATGCACCCTGAGAGTTTGAGTAGAAATAACCGTAAAAATCGGTATATCTAAGTAGTTTTTTGTACGCCACATGATGCGGACGTAGGTTTTTTAGCACCCAAAAGTCAATACTTTGGGAATTTATACTAGTAACTACACAGATAAGAAATTATTTTCCGTAAATATTTTATTGAGTGCTGTGAAGCGAGTAAATAAGCGATCGCACACACAGTAACGTTAAGGCTGAAAACCTTACAGAAAGTCGGCGGGAAAGCCCACTCCAACAAGAGGGGTGGGATGAACCGCCGCCCGCCGAGGAGGGGCATGGGGCATGGGAAAAGCCACCAATGCCCAATGCCCGCGAAATCCCACTCCCTTTTAGGGGTGGGATGAGCTTAATAATACCGTATCCGCTCAGAAAATCGGGGTAAAGAGTAAAAGTAGACTCTGCATCGTAGAAT
>JAVRCF010000108.1:0-25619 GCA_034530935.1 Aulosira sp. DedQUE10
CATTGCAAACATTGCCCTTGACAATTTCCCCTTTTCCTTAACTTGTCACCAATGACAATTACTAGGGTCAAGACGTAAACTTCCCCATTCTAAAACTGGAGGTAAAGAAGTGTTTCCCCGACGTAATAAAGCACGAATACGAGCTGATAATTCTTGAAAATCAAATGGTTTGACTACATAATCATCTGCTCCGGCATCTAAACCGATAACTTTATCAGTTTTAGTATCTTTTGCCGTTAGTAGAAGAATCAGCATTTGATAACCTTCTTGGCGTAATTGCCGACAAAGACTTATGCCATCTAGCTTTGGCAGAATAATATCTAGCAAAATCAGGTCATAAGTATAAACACTTATGAATTCCCAACCAGCTTCACCATCAGCAGCAATATCAACTACATAATTTTGTTTGCTAAGAACTGTTGCTACAGCTTTAGCCAGCGAATCATCGTCTTCAACCAACAGAATTCTCATGAAAATGTTTCCTTGTAAAAGCAACCTGAGCGCTGTAATAAAATTTCTATAACTTAGGTTGTACCTTTTTCAGGTTTACATAACATCTATTTAAAATAGTACATTACGTAACGATAAAATTAGCTGATAATAAAATTTGATAAAGATTAACATCCGCTTCAACTAAGCAGGCATGACCGCTATAAGGTAGAGTTACTATCTGAGAGTTATGAAAAATATTACTCAAATGTTGCGCCTCTGCTTCTCAGGGTAAAAGTCGGTCATTTCTACTAGCAATTAATAAGACAGGTTGAGTAATTTGAGATAATTTATTCTCGTCAATATCAAACTCTCTCATCAAAGATAGTCGCTGATTAGCAGTTTTTTGTGGTGCAGAACTGGTCGATTTTGAAAGAGCTTGGCTAGCAACAGATGAAATTCGATTTAAATTAGCTAGAAAAGGCAAAGATATATTTGTAACTAATTTTTCAATTTCAAATTTATATGGAATTCATCCCAATATAATTAAAATCATCATAGAAATAGTAGAAACTTCTCAGCATTAACATCACCATTAGAAAAGATGGTAGCTAGCTTCAGAGTGGATCAGTATAAGGGCTTGCAATTAAAAAATACCAAAATGGTAGGGACACAGCAAATAAAAACTTTTGCTGAGACAGACATCTTATCTACGCCGTGTCCCTACCGTTATATGGGGTTGCTGACTGTTACTTATTTTTAAATTGCTCGTCTACGGGAATCTGATAACCATTGGCCAGGCGATTAGTCGTATTTGCTGTAGCAACGATCGCTAACAGTTCACCAAACATAGTATCACTCATGCCCTTGGCACGTCCTGAAGCTGTGTGTGAAGCAATGCAATAATCACAACCATTTGTCACACTCACGGCAATGTAAATTAGTTCACGCATTAATGGATCAATTTCCCCAGGACTAGTCATTACTTCCTTGACAGTTTGCCAAGTGCGTTGCAGAGTAGGGGGATGATTGGCGATCGCTTTCCAAAAATTGTTGATATATTCAGTCTGGCGCGTGGCGCGAATGTCGTCATATACCGCCCGAACTTCATTGCTAGCTTCTTCGTATTCTATTAGGTTAGTCATTTGTCATTGGTCATTGGTCATTGGGCGTTTGTTAAGAGAGAACTGGGCATAATGCGTGAATTTTGAATTGTTTGTCCCCCTCATCTCCCTTATCCCCAGTCCCGATTCCCTAGTCCCCAGCCCCCAGTCCCCAACTAAGCAGGAGTACTTTCCACGAGTTGGTTTTCTTGACGCAGATAGGCTTGGATGAAAGCGTCAAGGTCGCCGTTCATGATATCAGTAATGGCAGTTGTTTCTGTGTTGGTACGCAAATCCTTAACCATCTGGTATGGGTGAAACACATAGTTACGGATTTGGTTCCCCCAAGAAGCTTCCACCATATCGCCGCGAATTTCGGCAATTTCTTGGGCACGTTGTTCTCGTGCAATCACCAGCAGCTTTGCTTTGAGACGGGTGAGAGCTTTTTCTTTATTTTGCAGTTGCGATCGCTCTTCTGTACAACGCACAGCCAAACCTGTAGGAAGGTGAACAACTCGCACTGCTGTTTCTACTTTGTTGACGTTCTGTCCACCTTTACCACCTGCACGGGATGTAGTAATTTCTAAATCCTTTTCGGGAATGTCTAGTTGTACAGAACTATCTATTTGTGGCATGACTTCCACCCCAGCAAAACTGGTTTGCCGTTTACCGTTGGCATTGAATGGCGAAATCCGCACTAAGCGATGTGTACCAGCTTCCGATCGCAAATAACCATAGGCATAGCGACCAGTAATTTCCAAGGTAGCCGATTTAATGCCAGCTTCATCACCTTCTGACTCTTCAGCTAAAGTGACCTTGTAACCGTGGGCTTCTCCCCAACGGGTGTACATCCGCATCAGCATAAATGCCCAGTCTTGAGCATCCGTACCACCTGCACCAGCGTTAATTGTCAACACCGCCCCTTTCTCGTCGTAGGGGCCAGAAAGTAATTGTTGTAACTCCCATTGATCGAGTTCGCTATTGAGTTTGATAATCGTAGATTCTGCTTCTTGCAACAGCGCTGCGTCAGTTTCTAACTCCAACAACTCAACAACTGCCTTGGTATCTTCCAAATTAGTGTGCCACTGATGATACTGCTGGAGGTGGGCTTTCAGGTCGTTGAGTTCTTTTCCTGTTTCTTGGGCTGTGGTTTGGTCGTTCCAAAATTCTGGCTGGGCTGATATTTGTTCTAAATCTCGAATTTTGGCAGTCAGTGCAGGTACGTCAAAGATAGTCCTGGGTTTTACCCAGGCGGTAAGACAACATTTCGATTTCGCGTTTGAGTTCTAAGACATCCATAGTGCTTACTAAAGATAGAGCGGTTCCGATGCTGAGGAATTTGCCCTTAATTCTATTTGCCTTTTTGATTTTAGCTGTAGTTGAGCAAATTCTCTCGTTGCATTTGTATAAGTTGCAAAAATTACTGGGACTATCCGGCAATACCACCAAGCAAGAAGCAAAAGTATATTTGCTCACTCCAGGGTTGGATGTTGCTGTTGCAAATAGGCTTTGATAAACAAATCAATGTCGCCATTTAAAACCTCCGTTGCAGATGTTGTTTCCACTTGGGTACGCAAATCCTTGACCCTGCTATAAGGATGCAAGATATATTCACGGATGGGCTTGTTGAATAGAGATTTGATTTTGCCAAATTGAATTCCAGCAACATTTTGAACACCTTGGGCTTGCATGAAAGCCCATAGCTTACTTTTAAGAATAGCTAAGGCCTGCTCTTGGTTTTGCAGCTGATTACGTTCTTGGTTAGAAAATATAGTAATTCCAGTAGGAATATGAATCACCCGCACCCATGTTTCTGGACGGTTTCTATTCCTACAATTCCAAAGCAACTTAGTTATTGCTAAATTCTTCTCTGGAATCTCTAACTCAAAAGATTTATCTAAAATGGGGCTAACTTCTACATTTGCAAAGCAAGTGAGTCGCTTGCCATTACCATTTTGAGGAGAAATTCTGACTATTTTTACATGGGTTCCTTGTTCTGATTTGAGGCAGCCGTATGCGTAAAGACCTGTAATTTCTAGTGTGGCAGATTTAATTCCAGATAAATCTCCGTCAGATTCTTCTACTAGGCGTACTCGGTAATTCTGGCTATTTGCCCAGCGATAGTACATTCTGAACAAAATCTCAGCCCAATCTTCGGCATCTACTCCACCAGCCCCAGCATTAATAGTGAGAAATGCACTCTTTTGGTCACAGGAGTCAACCAGTAACTGTTGTATTTCTAGTGTTTTGAGTTCTTGTTGAAGCTGGATCAGGTTGGTTTGTGCCTCATGCAATAATTGCTCATCGGGTGAGAACTCCAACAGTTCTAGAGCCGTTTTGATATCTCCTATAAGTGAATGCGATCGCTGATATTGTCTCTTTTTGGCGTTGAGTGCTTCAATCTCTCGAACTGTTTGATAGTCACTAAAGCTATTTTCCCAAAAAGTAGGTCGAGCAATTATTTTTTCTAATTCTTGAATTCTTGCAGTTATTTCTCCCAGGTCAAAGACAATCTTCTGCTTTGCCCAGGATATTCGACAACCTTTCTACTTCGCGTGTGATGTTTGGCAGTTCCAGCATAACTTTGCTCACTTACGGCTGACAACTTACTACATATTGTACTACAAAAGTTCCTTGTTAAGTTAAAATGTCATCCCAATTAAAAAACCGTGGTTGAATCTCAACAACCACGGTAATAATTTATAAATTTTACTTACCTACAAGCGCTTAATCACGCCCATTCAGGGCAATTAACAGCCGCAAAATAAAAATGAACAGGTTGATGTAGGTGAGGTACATAGACAAAGCAGCAGGCAAGTACTGATCGTTGCGATAAGTACGTGGCAGGATATAGAAATCAACCACAGATGCACCCGCAAACAAAAATACTCCCAAACCAGAGATGGCAATTTCTAGCCAGGTTGGTGTATAAACACCGAACAAGGCAAACACAAATTGAGTCAGACAGACAACCACCAAGGCGATGATGCCGAGAGAGATGGTTTTCGTCAAAGCCATCCCATCTTGTTCAGAAAGATTTGAACCAATTTGGCGGGCGAAAATAAAGGTAACGCCACAACCAAGGGCAGCCAAACCAATGCCTTGAATGCCGACACCTTGAGTTCTCAAAGCGACAAACACTAAGCCACTGATAGTATACCCAGATAAGAGGCTGTAGGTAGCTAGTAGAGGGAGCGCAAGACCTTTGTTGCCTTTTTCGGCAACATTTTGCGCCACAAAGAACAAAATTAACTCTAGGACTACCGCACCAATAAAGGTGGGAAAGAACAATCCGGGATTAGTACGGATAACTCCCAAACCACCGTAGGTTCCCAGTGCTGTGAGTACAAGACCACCACCAACATAGGGAAGGGCATTGGCAATTACATTGGGGCCAACGAGGGCTTGAGTTCTAGCCTCACGAATGGCATTACGAAAATTGCTGGTATTGCTCATATTTAAAAACGGGTTTTACAGATAAACGTTCTGCTTACTCCCATTTTTACCAATATCTGCGGCTATTAACCAGGGAGTAACACTGGATAAATTATGTTTTTTAATGTAGTTCTCAAATCAGAATGATAGTTTTGTGCTTACAAAATCTTATTCTTGAGCTTTTCAAAATCTTACAGCATTCTTAGTACTGATAGAGAATTCTTGGTTCTTCCTATTCAAGGAAAAAGGTAACGATAAGTAAACTTTATCTAGCAAACTAGAAATAGGCAAAATTGCCCTAACTGCTCGCTTCTGGATGCTCTGAGAATATCCACAAATGCTGCTATGACTAGCTCTGATGGCAGGATGAGCAACTCTAATTCCGAGATGTGTTTGCAGTATTTTTTTCCCATTTCACTCAGCTTCACAGATACTCGTTGAGAAATGTATGTATTTTTAAGCAGGAATATTTAAGGTGTGTTGCAAGAACTCAAGGTAATGAGCTTCTGCAAATAGTTGTGTGGAAAACAAATTTAACCGACAACATAGATAAATAAAAAATCATGCGTGTAAATACTGAATTACAGAGGTGAGACCCTGACAAGTTCAGTATAACGACGATGGTTTATTCAGTCTTGACTAAGGAGAATAATGACAGCTTTGATAACAAAATACGCAACTCCATTTTTTCAGAAAAAGGAGTTACCACAAAGGAATTTTTATATGGCAGCAAGTGAGTCCTCTGTGCGAATAGATGGTATAGAGTTATTACACTTATACCACCATAATCCCTCTATTAAACTGCGTAATCAGCTTGTACAGCTACATACTGGCTTAGTGCGGAAGATGGCTCATAAATTTAGCCATCAATGTAATGAACCTTATGAAGATTTAGAACAAATCGGTTATTTTGGTTTGATTAGAGCAATTGAACGCTTTGATCCCAGCCAAGGATATGCTTTCAGTTCCTTCGCTGTACCATATATTCGTGGTGAGATGCTGCATTTTTTGCGCGATCGCAGTACTCTATTAAAAATTCCCCGGCGTTGGCAAGAGCTATATAATGAGGGGCAAAAGGTTCGCAAAGAATTGTCAATTGCCTTAGGTCGCGTTCCTAAAGATTCAGAAATTGCTAAACAGCTTCATGTCTCTGTGCAAGAATGGCAAGAAACCAAGTTAGCTGCACAAAATCGTATGCCTTTAAGTTTAGATGCTACCGCAGTTCATTATGTTGATTGCCAAATAACTTTAGGTGAAGCTCTTCCTTGTCCTCGTTCTAGCACTCTTCAGCAACAAGAAGAAGAACGACAACAACTCCAAGGCGCAATAAGTTTATTGGAAGAAAAGCCACGTATGGCAGTTGAATTAGTATTTTTAAAAGAACTTTCGCGTAAAGATGCTGCTAAAAATATAGGCACCAGCCCCATGACAGTCACGCGATATCTGCAAAAAGGAATTCAAGATTTAATTTGCTATTTGCAACCACAGCCTGTAGCTAGTGGATCATAGTGAAGAGTCAACAGTTCAAAGTTTGTTGACTCCTGACTCTTGACCCTTGACCCTAAACTAATTACCTAGATTTTAAATCAGCGATCGCACCTTTAGTCATGGCAGCAATAGCTTTATCGGTCGCTTTTGGTAAATGATAATACTTACCTCCGGCTGTTTGTGCTAATTCTTTAGCAAAGCCAGTAGAAACAAATTTACTCTCCGTATCAATTACTAACAGTTGCATCCCCAAAGCGCGAATTCTAGCAGCAATTTCTAACAATTCGGCTTTGATATCTGGTTTTTCTCCTGGTTCTAGCTGTTCACCTAAAGAACGCGCTAAGGGAATATTACCCCGCCCATCGGTAATCGCTACAACCACAACTTGCCCAATATCTCCACTCATTTGAGCATTTATACCCACGCGCACAGCTTGGGTTAAACCATGTGCTAATGGCGAACCGCCACCACAAGGTAGCCTTTCTAAACGGTTACGTGCCAAAGCAATAGAACGGGTTGGGGGTAATAATACCTCCGCTTGTTCTCCCCGGAAGGGAATCAACGCTACTTGGTCGCGGTTTTGATATGCTTCGGTCAAAAGTTGCATCACTGCACCTTTAGCTGACTGCATCCGGTTGAGGGCCATTGAGCCAGAAGCATCTACCACAAATACTATCAACGCTCCAGCTTTACGTACTAGGCGCTTGGCGCGAATGTCTGCTTGTTCGACTATAACTTTACGATCGGGGTTTCTTTCTCTACGTGCTTTTTGATACGGAGCAGCCGCTCTGAGTGTGGCATCTACGGCAATTCGTCTCACCTTTCCTTTAGGCAACATCGGCTTAATATAGCGTCCTCTGTCTTCAGACAAGATGATACTGCGACTACCAGACTTACCTTGCCTCTTAGCCATTTGAGCAAAATAAAGCACACTATCATCAAGTATCACTCCTTCGGGATCGAAGATAAATTCTTCCGGGATACTGGGTGGTTCTTGCTGTTCTTGTTCCTCTTGTTCCTGTTCCTCATCCTCTGGTTCTGACTCGTCCTGATTTTCTGGTGGGGGAGGAGGTGGCGGTGGTGGCGGTGCTTGATCTGGTGGCGGTGTCTGCACAATTGTCGCCCGTGGGACAATTACCAATTCCACAGCACGGCGCAAATCTTCTGCATTGACGGTGTTGCGTCCTTCTAAAGCAGCAGCAGCTTTGGCAACTCGCACAGCAAATAACTCGGCGCGATGTCCTTGAACTCCGCCACGAATTGCTTCATCTACCAAATAAGCAATTTGTTCGTGGGTAATGCTGACATCTTTTAACCATTCCCGCGCTAGGATAATTTGAGTTTTGAGAGAGTCTAAGTCTTCGTTGTATTGTTGAAGGAATTCTTGGGGCGACACGGAATAGGCGATCGCTTGCTCTACTGCTTGGACTCTTTGATCTAAGCCGAGTACTCCGTCTGCTGAGAGGGCGATCGCAATTCTATCTAGCAAATGCTCACGTAATGCGCCTTCTTCTGGGTTGTAGGTAGCAATAAACAGCGATTTGCTCTGATGCTGAAAACTTATGCCTTCTCTTTCAATTTGGTTGCGTCCTTCCGATAATACTGTCAGTAGTTGATTGCTGATTTGGTCGTCTAGTAAGTTAATTTCATCCACATACAGCACCCCTCGGTTGGCTGTGGCGAGTAAACCAGGCTGAAATATCGTGTCCCCTTGTTTGACTGACTTTTCCACATCCACAGAACCGAGGAGCCTGTCTTCTGTCACGCCCAGCGGAATTTGTACAAAAGGCGCAGGGATGATTGCGGTGGGGACATCTTGAATATCTTTATCTGCGTATTCTGCTAAAAGTAGATCATCCCAATCTTGGGGTTGACTAGGGTCGCAGTTGCTAATCGAGCCTTGAACAACTTCAATTGGTGGTAGCACGGCGTGGATTGCACGCGCCATCACAGATTTTGCCGTACCGCGACGACCTGCGATCGCCACTCCACCCAATCCCGGATCGACAGCAGCTAAGAGTAAAGCTAGTTTAATCGCTTCTTGCCCGACTACGGCTGTCAGAGGAAAGGAAGTGATTTTAGGGGTGATAGTAGGCGCAGGCATGGTTTGGCAATATAGCTAGTCTCGGCTTTTAGCATATCAATGTTCTGGCACATTTAAAATAAGTGTTATGACAACTTTCCCCAAGGAGCAAAATGTATGAGTATTGCTCAGGCTAAACGCTTCACTTTAGATGAGTACCACAGACTAACAGAATTGGGCTTTTTCCATGAGGATGACCATCTTGAATTAATCAACGGAGAAATCATCGAAATGGTATCAAAAGGTAAGGCACATGAAACTTGTTTGCGAAAGTTATGGAAAGAACTCCCAAAACTTGTGGGAGATAGAGCTACTTTGCAATCTCAAGCCCCGATTACTTTACCTCCTAACAGCGAACCTGAACCAGATTTTGCTATTCTCCAAAACCGATCTGATGATTATCTATCCGCCCACCCTGCACCTACTGATGTGTTACTGGTCATAGAGGTTTCAGATTCTTCTTTAGATTATGACCAAATTGTGAAAATACCCCTTTATGCTAAAGCTGGAATTTCCAATTATTGGATATTTAATTTATTTGATAACCATCTGGAATGTTACAGTGAACCATATCAGGATAATCTAGGGAAATATGGTTATTCAAATAAGCGTATAGTCTTACCTATTCAGGTAATATCTTTACCGTGTTTACCTGAATTATTGCTTGATTTAAATAGAATATTTCCGCCAAAAATGAATTATTAATTTTGTATGGCTTATAGTGATTTCAAGCTGGCTGATATTATTGATGCTTTTGGTTTAATTATCCACGAATCATCTGGAATGTTTGCGAATGTGCAGGAGCAAGAATGTAGTGATTTATTATCAACTATTCTTAAGGAAAACGTTGATTTAGCCGTAGCTATAAGTTCAGAAAAAGCTCGCAGCGAAATGATTATTAGCCCTATCTTATTAGAAATTAGGCGCAAATTTAATTATGAAATAAGCTTGTTTTCGGGAGTTGATTTTACAGTTGATAGCCAACGAGGGCTAAATGGTTTTTGTGATTTTATCTTGAGTCTATCTTCGGAGCAGTTGCTTGTACGCAGTCCGGTAATTGTTCTCGTAGAAAGCAAGAATGAGAATTTAAGGTCTGGTTTAGCACAATGTATTGCCGAAATGCTAGCCGCCCAATTTTTTAACGAGAAAAATCAAAATCAAATCAAATCTATATATGGTGCTGTGACTATCGGTACTCTCTGGCAATTTCTTAAGCTTGAAGAAAATATAGTTTCGATTGATTTAAGTGAGTATTATATTAAAGATATCAAGAAAATATTAGGTATTTTGTATAGTGCGATCGCAGAAAGTAAATCATAAATTTTTTCTTGAGTAATTAGAGATTAATAAATTCTTTATCAAATAAAATTAAGATTATTATAGAGTAGCAAATTATTGCAACCAGCGGGATTTAGAAACCCGACTTTTTCAAGAAGTTTGGGATCTGGGCTGTAATTTTTACTTAACTAAGTGACATTCTACTGTAGGGTGTGTTAGGCGCATTTTATTCAATGTGATATGTCACGAAAAATTTCCTATGCGCCTAACGCACCATGTTATATGATGGTGCGTTAGCCTAAAGCCATAACACACCCTACTGAAGATTTTTAACTGGGTGACACATTTGCAGTAAGTGAATAAAATAAGTATTTATAAAAATGTAAACTAAAATAATTAAATGGCTATTAGCAACCACGAACGAGTTAACAGGGCTTTAATTCTTTTATGTCAAGGCTTATATCCTTATTTAGAGCAAAAAATGCAGTCAGCACATGGTGCGGGCTGGCTAGCAGTAGCCAAATCTTATTTATCTGATGACCAAAGTTTAAGGCGTAAACCAGAAGAAATTCTACATGAGGATGTTTCTGCTGTACTAAAAATAATGATCAAGCAGTGGGATCAACTCTTCAGAAAAAACCTTAGTAATAGCGAACGCGCTCTCATTAGTGAACTTCTTGAAGTACGTAATAAATGGGCGCATCAATCCCGCTTCTCCACAGATGACACGTATCGCGCTCTCGATAGCATTGCACGACTGCTTAAAGTTATTTCAGCATCAGCAGAAGCAGATATTGTGGAAAAACAAAAGCAAGAAGTTTTGCAAATGCTTTCCCCAGAAAAAGCAGAAGAAGCACGTATTAAAGAAAAATTAGCTGAACTACACAAACTTCTACTATTTCGTAACGAAAAACTTTTACGACAAGCTCTTACCCACCGTTCTTATGTGCATGAAAACCCAGGCGAAGGTGAACACAATGAACGTTTAGAGTTTCTCGGTGATGCTTTGCTAAATTACTTAAGTGGAGAATATCTCTATCGTCGCCATCCAGAAAAAGGAGAAGATGAATTAACGCGGCGACGTTCTGCATTAGTAGATGAAAAACAATTAGCAAAGTTCGCCAATGAGGTAGGTTTAGATTTCAGGATGCGTTTAGGAAAAGGTGCAATTAGAGATGGAGGATACCAAAATCCTAATTTACTCAGCAGTACTTTTGAAGCAGTTATTGCAGCTTATTATTTAGATAACGATTCTAATATTGAAGCAGTTCGCGCAATTGTTGAACCGCTATTTAATTCCGTACCTGAGCAAATTGTTGTAATTCGTTCTGGTGTAGACTCAAAAAATCGCTTTCAAGAATGGGTACAACGCAACGTTACCCAAAATCCTCCCATATATGAGACAGTGCAAACAGGTGGATTATCTCATGCACCAGAGTTTTTAGCTAAAGTTTTTGTGGATAAAAAAGAGTACGGAGAAGGTAAAGGACGCAATAAAAAAGATGCTGAAAAAGCCGCAGCTGAAGATGCATTAGCTAAGTTAAAAAAACAAGGTAGGTTATAAAGGCATTTTTACATAAACCTTGTCCATATTGAAACCTGGAGTTTTGAATTATTCTGTTGTGTCATTGCAACGAAGGTATACACGAAGTAGCTTCCCGTAGGGTAGCAATCGCAAAACTTCGTTAACAAACTACTGTTTTCAAGCTAGTCCCCAGCCCCTAGTCTCTAACTCTTACGCTTCGGCGTTTCCGGTTTTCAAAGCCAAATCAAAAATCTGTTGCGCGGTGAGGTTTAATTGTGAAAGGGTAGGAGATTTAATCAAGTCATTTTCTCTAAAAGTTGTTTTTACGTATTCTCCGTCAATTAGCTCGTATACGAAGATAGTAGGTTGTTTGGGATAACCGATATATTCACGTCCACCTAAAGCAGCATAATCTACAATCCAGTATTGTGGAATGCCCATACCTTCTCTACGAGACGCTCCGCGAACGTAATCACGACGTTTATCGTAATAGTCATCTTGCCAATTACTACTAACAACTTCTACTATCAATTTAACCGAAGTCGCATTTTGAATAACTGATTCAGCTTCCCACCGTGTCTCAGTACTGATAGTTTCCTCATCCAAAATAATTATGTCCGGTTCGTACCCAGACTTGTCGCGGTACGGTTTTACAATTGATTCTCTTGGTATTGTCCAAATGTCGCCTTTCCCCATTTCTCTAATAGCAATAAGTAATTTTTCAATCAGAGAACCTGTTAACTTTGAATGCTGCCCTCTAGGTTTAGGCATCTCGACAATTACTCCATCATATAATTCATACTGGACTTCCGAGTTTTCTGGATACCATTCAATAAATTCATCAAAGGTGTATAATTTTGATTCGGTTTGTGCTTGTGTTTGGGCTTGGTTCATAAGTTACAATCTACACATATATTTGACTTTAACAATACGTTTCAAAAGTCGATAATCTTTATTTCACTAATAATTTAAATCTGCGGTATAATTGCTTGCTTCACATTTTCATCTCTAAGGGAAAAGTTACAGTAAAAGTAGAACCAATCCCAATCTCCGAAACTAAATTAATTTCACCTTGCAGCAGTTTTACTAAGCGAATCACTATTGCCAACCCTAACCCAGTACTTCCAGGAACGTAGGAGTTATTACTACAACCCACGCGAAAGTAGGGTTCAAATATCTGAGTTTGATTTTCTGCCGCAATCCCAATTCCGGTATCCGTAACTGCGATCGCCCACTTTTGATCATCCAATACCTGACAGGTAATATCAATGCTTCCAGACTCTGTGTACCGAATTGCATTACTAATAAGATTTGTAATGATTTGTTGTAATTTTACTGGGTCTGTGAATACTTGTTGAGGAGCGCGTTCGCAGTTAACGACAATTGGTAATTTTTTTTCCCTAGCCAAAGGCTCCAACATTTCAAACACATTGTTGATTAATTCGCACACATTAATAAATTCTGGTTCTGCTTGTATCTTCCCTGCGTCGTAACGAGAGATTTCTAGAATATCGTTGATTAAGCGCAGTAAATGTCTACCATTACGTAGCACCCGTTCAATATGTTCTAGATTGACATGGTTGTCATTTACCCTAGTTTGCTGTCTTTGTTGGCGTAAAAATAAATCTGAGTAACCAATAATTGAAGCTAAAGGACTTTTCAGTTCGTGTGCTAGTTGAGCAAGATAATCTTGGTTAGCGTTAACTAAGCGATTCAGTTCCTCATTATGTAGTGTGAGTGAACTATACAGCTGTTGTAATTCCCGCAACCGTTCTTCAAAATAACTATTGAAACATCGAGCGATCGCTTCATCGATCACAGTGTCAATCAATCGCATAGCACGAACGATCGCTGTTGGTGTTCCTTGCAATAAATATGTTTCTATAGTCTCAAATATTACCGTTCTGAGCAGATGATATTCCCGCGCAATTTCTCCTGGATCAAAACCCTGTTCAGCCCGCAGAACTCCATGCTGCCAACTGGCAACAACAATGGATTTTACATCATTACCCTGGGATTTTGACAGTACTGTTACCATTGCTCTGATCACATCAGGAAGATGATCTTTGATTGCTGTGTAAGATAAATCATCAGCACTTTCAATATGTTTATCTTTACGTACCTCTATCACCCATTTTTGGAGGATACTGTCAGTTTTTTCAGCCAGTACTTGACTAAAATCCATTATGTTAAATTCTGTAAATAGACAGATGAGTAAAATTATATATGCAAATAGTTTAGCAAAATCTGCCTTTAATTACGCTGATTCAAAAAAATACAACTACCTAAGGATATAGATTTTAATAACTTTTCTTTTAACTAACTGCTGTGTTTGCTTTATGAATAACTAAGCAACCTGGATTAACTTGTATCTTATTTATCACTAGAATTTAGCAATTAATCAAACGCTGAAATACCTTGATGCTTGATAAATCTTTTTTCCACAGGTCTTTACACACCCAAGTTAACTCCTGAAGATAACTATATGCATAGATCTCAATGAATACTAAACCCGAATAATATCTATGCACTCTCGGTAATTAAATCAATAATTTAAATCTATGGACAGATAAATTTACTGAGAAATCATGTTATGTTATTCAAAATTAGAGTAAGTCAGCCTAATCCAGTGTATTACAGTATGCTACATTGGAGCGGAGAAACCAAATTGTGGGGCGTATCTCCCAAAGGATGGAAGCTAAAGGGAAAAGTTGAATAAAACTTCATCCCAGCCTACACTTCGGTAACGGCGATGCCAAACGGCAAGCTACCCGAAGGGTGTCTAAATACTTCATCTTTTAAGAGAGGGGCATCTCTCAGCCCTAGCCCGTCAGCTAACTTCGTAGGCATTGAGAGGAGACTGAAGAGAAGACATTTTTGTAATCTCATCAGTGTTCAAGGCTGGTACTGCTCGGATTTGTGTACCCGTGCTTAGATCTGTTGAGGTTTTGAATGCTATTGCAACTGAATTTAGTGGCGATTTTTGCGATCGCTGGACAGGTAGCTTGGAAAAAAGCCAAACCTGTCATTGTCAAGGATGTTGTCATACTCCCCGCTTTAGGATTTTTAGGCATCATCTTACTGTGGTGGGTTGTCGCACTGTTCAATCATGAATTAATGCCCACCCCGCCAGAGGCACTCGTTGCTAATCTGGACTACATTTTAAACCCTTTTTATGAAAGGGGGCCAGGCAACTTGGGAATTGGTTGGTTATTGATCGCCAGCCTGCGAAGGGTATTGCTGGGGTTTCTTTTAGGTGCAATAGTGGCGATTCCCCTAGGCTTTCTGATTGGTATGTCTAAACCTGCAATGTTAGCCTTTAATCCCATCATTCAAATCTTTAAACCAGTATCGCCTTTAGCTTGGCTACCTATTGCTTTAGCTATCTTCAACTTGGCAGACCCTTCAGCAATTTTCGTAATTTTCATTACCTCATTATGGCCGACAATTATTAACACTGCCCTAGGAGTTTCTAGCGTTCCCCAAGATTATTTGGATGTCGCTAGAGTTCTAGAAATACCCCGTTGGCGACGGATTACAAAAATTATTTGGCCTGCTAGCTTACCCTACATTTTTACCGGATTGCGAATTAGTTTAGGCATAGCTTGGCTAGTAATTGTCGCCGTAGAAATGCTCACAGGTGGTATCGGCATCGGCTTCTTTGTCTGGGATGAATGGAGCCGTTTAAATTTGAGTTCAGTTTTTCTCGCCGTGTTGGTAATTGGCTTAACTGGATTAATTCTTGATTACGCTGTAGGCAAAATTCAAGAATTAGTAACCCGTCGCCCCACAGTTGCTAAATAACTAAATTTTTTCACGCCAACACCCTCAAATCTTCTTACCTTTGCGGCTTTGCGCCTTTGCGTGAGCTTATTTACCCCTATTCATCACGGCTGGAGCCACATAAATGGCTGATAATAATTGGAATCGACGAGAATTTCTCTTAGGAATGGGAGCAACAACCGCCGGCATAGCGCTGTCCTCCTGTACAATTTCAGGCGATCGCTCTGCTAAAGGACTCACTGAAGAAGCCTTAGCAATAGAACCGATAGTCAGATCCCAAGACTTAGAAAAGCCTGATATTACTGTCGGCTACGTACCTGTAAATGATTGTGCACCATTTGCGATCGCCTGGAAAAAAGGCTTCTTCCGCAAATACGGTTTAAACGTCAAACTCAACCGCGAAGCGAGTTGGGCAACATCCCGCGACGGCATAATATTTGGTCGCTTGGATGCTGCACCTGTAGTATCTGGTGCAGTCACCAACGCCAGAATTGGTGCTGAAGGCGCACGCCATGCTCTCTTATGTGCCGCCATGACAATTCATCGCCACGGTAACGCCATGACGATGAACAAAGCCATGTGGGATTTTGGGCTGCGTCCGTGGTATGAGTACCAAGAAAAATATGGCGATGGTGCATTGGAAGCCTTCGGCAGAGATTTTCGCAATTACTTTGACAAGCAATCCCCAGAAAACAAAGTTTGGGCAGTAGTGCTGAGTTCTGCCATCTACGAATACTTTGTCCGTTACATTTCCGCCGCCGCTGGTGTCGATCCCCTCAAAGAGTTTCGCGTCATCATCGTACCACCCCCCCAGATGGTAACAAACGTCCGCATCGGGGCGATGCAGGCCTACATGGTTGCCGAACCTTGGAACACTAGGGCAATTACAGGTAATGAAGGTGTTGGCTTTACCTTCGCCCAAGGTAAAGAAGTCTGGTTAGGACACCCAGATAGACTATTGGGACTAATGGAATCTTTCATCGAAAAAAATCCCAAAACCTATCGTTCCTTAGTCAAGGCGATGATTGAAGCCTGCCAGTATTGCAGCAAACCAGAAAACCACCAAGAAGTTGCCGAACTAATTACCGATCGCTCCTTCACTGGTGCAAAACCGAAAAAGCCTGGAGTGCCAATTACCAAGTTTACAGGGCCAGCAATTCTCGGTAATTACAACTACGGTGGGTTTGATGGCAAAGACCGTACCATTAAAGCTGCTGACAATACAATTTTCTTTGATATTCCTGACAACCTTCCCAAACAGCCAGGAGAACACTCGACATTCTTGTGGAGATCTAGAAGTATTTGGTTAATGACTCAAGCAGCGCGTTGGGGACAAATTAAAGAATTTCCCAAAGATGCTGAACAATTCGCAGCAGACGGCTGGCGAACAGACCTTTATCGCGATATAGCCTCGGAAATGGGTATTGAGTGCCCCAAAGATGATTACAAAGTTGAACCGCCAGAAGTATTCATTGATAAAAAAGGTTTTGACCCCAGCGATCCCGTGGGCTATTTAAATAGTTTTGAAATTAGGGCTAACGCTCCCACTCGTTTCTTCATGTCTTAATTTAAATTATTAGGAGCATTTAATGATGATGGAATATACTTCATTACCTATCAATACTCACAACGAGGTTATGCCCCGCACTGCATTTCTAGAAATTGAAAATTTAGTCAAGTCTTATCCGACACCAGATAAAGGTGATTTTGTCGTGTTAGATGGTGTGAATCTTACGATTAATGAAGATGAATATATTTCTGTAATTGGTCACTCTGGTTGCGGTAAATCAACTTTGTTAAAAATTGTAGCGGGATTAGAAAAAGCAACTTCTGGATCGGTGCGGCTAGATGGAAAAGAAATTCGTCAGCCCGGTGCAGAAAGGATGATGGTGTTTCAGAATTACTCACTTTTACCTTGGTTAACAGTACGAGAAAATATCCGTTTAGCTGTAGATGAAGTGCTAAAAAATGCCAATCGTGCCGAGAAAATTAGCATTGTGAATGAGCACTTGGCAATGGTAAACTTGACCGCAGCTGCTGATAAATATCCCGATGAAATTTCTGGGGGAATGAAACAGCGTGTTGGTATTGCTAGAGCTTTAGCGATTCGCCCAAAAATGCTGCTGATGGATGAACCTTTTGGTGCGCTGGATGCGTTAACTAGAGGGAAGTTACAGAGGCAAGTATTGGATATTTGGGAAAACAATCGGCAAGCAGTGATGATGATTACTCACGATGTAGATGAGGCGATTTATATGTCAGATCGCATAGTCTTAATGACTAATGGGCCTGCGGCCACAATCGGAGAAATATTAGAAGTGCCTTTTACTCATCCACGCGATCGCTCTGCCATGCGAAACTCAAAAGAATATTTTGAACTTCGCAACCACGCCTTGAATTTTCTTGATCGCTATTTTACCCAAGACGAGTAAATTTAGACTATCATGCTTTTAGTGGGTAGCCTAATTCAAATTCGTCAAATTTTGGATTTGAAGCGGAGGAACCAATGTTTGGGGCTAATCTTTATGAGAGACACCTTCCAGTCTTAGCCCGTCAGCTAACTCCGTCGGCAGTGGAAGGAACCGCCAAAAACTTTGGCTTTAATACCAGTTGTTATTGGGGTTTCTTTTACCGATTTTAGTTATTAGTCATTAGTCATTAGTCATTAGTCATTGGTAAAAATCTGAACAAATGACTAATGCCCAAGGACAAAGCACAAAGGACAAAATTGGTTACCCTGCTTCTCATTAGTTATTTGTTTTATGGGAGAGAAGTTAAGCTGTGAAAATCAAGCCAATGTTAGTGCGCCTGCAAAGCACTATAGGTCGAGATGACTTAATTGAACAAATGGTATTGCTGCCAGAACCTAAAAAACACTCTTCTATAAAAGGTTCTACTACAAAACCAGTCAACTTAATTGTTGCTTATGATGCATCTCCCAAAAGTCATACTGCATTAGATATAGCCTTTTGGATTGCTCATCAAACACGTCTGGCTACTAACACGCCAGTTACAGTTCAAGCTGTCTATGTGGTAGCAGACAAGCATAAGAATCAGTATACAGATATCTTTAGCTTTTCCAGACAGATCACTCCTTTAGAGTGTCCCACAAACAATGTTTCTAAATCTGTCACACCCGTTTTAACCCAACCGACACTAACAGTCATTGCACCACATTTACAAGAAAAATCATTAGCTGTCATACAACAAGCAGACCAAATTCTTTGGCAAGCACGCAGTTTAGCTGAGGAATGGCAAGGTTCTTTTAAATCTCATTTGCGGTTTGGTTCTATTGCTGCGGAACTGAAAAAAGTTGTGGAATTAGAAACTGCCGACATCCTATTTATCGGTTGTAGATCTGTTCATCATCCTATTATTCAAGCACTAGGTTCCGATTTCCCTTGTGCTGTTTTGGGTATACCCAGTGGTATTGAAGAATAAACAAAGGCTATGGAGTTCAGTCACTCTTCATCTAATTAAGATTTATCAAATTCCTGTTTGATTTCTGAAAAAACTTAGCATACTTTTAGCTCGCTTCTTTCTCCTTCTCTTTTCCATTTTTTGTGTTCCCTGCCTTTCTTGCTTCATTTCACAAATCAAATAGGAGTGCTATCTCAATAAGTCACCTATACTTAGGTGGCTTTTTTCACTATTATGCAAATAATTAGACTGAAAGAAGGAAAGCATGGAAAATTGGCAAGCGATCCTGAGCATCATTACTTTTATAGCTGTAATTGTCTTAATCATGACAGAGTGGGTACATCTCACTATTGCTGCCTTTTTAGGAGCATTATTACTAGTTTTTACCAACATCATGACTTTAAAAGAAGCCGTTGGTTACATTGGCAACAGTCATGGCACACTGGGTTTATTCTTCGGTGTTATGGTACTGGTAAGAGCATTTGAGCCTACTAAGATATTTGATTACTTAGCTACACAAATGGTGTTGTTAGCTAAAGGGCAGGGTAAGCGTCTCTTACTGGGTATCGTTGCTATTACTACCCCAATTTGTGCAGTTTTACCCAATGCTACAACAGTGATGTTATTAGCACCCTTAATTCCGCCAATGGCAAAGGAAGTAGGAATAAATTTTGTACCTTTATTGATTTTGATGGTATTTGTTGCTAATAGTGCTGGACTACTAACAATAGTTGGCGATCCAGCTACCTTTATTGTTGGCGATGCAATTAATATTAGCTTTACAGATTATGTGTTGCGTTTGAGTTTAGGCGGAGTAATAGCTATTGCAACAGTGACAGCTACATTACCATTTTTATTTCGGAAAATTTGGAATACAAAGCTAGAAAATCTTGAACAACTGCCACATCCAGAAATTAATCATCCACGCGTTTTAGGCGTGGGTGGAGTGATTATAGCTGTTGTACTATTATTTTTTGTTATTGGCGAATCGTTACCAGTTCCTATTTCACCTGCTGCTGTCGCTTTATTAGGAGCAGCTTTAGCTTTACTTCTTTCTCACCAAAGCAAAATCGATTCAGTTAACAACATCTTAAGAGATGTTGACTGGAGTACATTAATATTCTTCATGAGTATCTTTGTGCTGATTGGCGGACTAGAAAAAACAGGAGTAATCAACGGTTTATCAGGAATATTAGCCACAATATTAGGAAAGAATATTGTGCTGGGTTCGCTGGCTTTATTATTTTTTGTAGGGATATTATCTAGCGTTGTTCCTAATATTCCCTTAGTGGTTGCGATGGTGCCTTTACTAAAACAATATCTTGTAACTGTCGGATTAGCACCAGCTACAGTTCTAGCAGCAGACTTCCAAGGACAATTTTCCCCAGAAGTTTTACCACTGTTTTACGCCATGATGTTTGGTGCGACTTTGGGAGGTAATGGCACACTAGTGGGAGCATCTTCTAACATCGTTGCTGCTGGCATTTCTGAGCAGCATGGACGGCGAATTTCTTTTAAAACTTTTCTACACTACGGTATCCCAGTGATGCTACTGCAACTTGTAACTTCGGCGTTGTATGTGTTATTTCGCTTTTTACTTTAGGATAGTAGCTGGCAACTGGGGGCTGAAAAAGGTTAATTTTCATCACCTTGTTGTGAGTGTGATACCTTCTCTGCAAGACGCTACGCAAACGCCTATGCCTTTGATTCTGTCTTAAAAATAGGCATGAGGGTTAGGGTGTAAAAAAATCTTTATATTTATGCCTAAGGGACTTCTAAATTAAACAAAATCTCTAATTCTTAGGGTGTGTTAGCCGTTTCACCTAACGCACTGCTGATTATATCAAGATGGTGCGTTAAGGAAATATAAAGCACCTGCAGAATATTAAATATTTTATTTTTTTGTATTTTTTTGATACCAACTGTCCCATACCCATTTTCATGCTTGCTTGCGATCGCTAGCTAATTATACGTAGTTATAGCCTACTTTGTATCCTCTAACACTAGAAAAATGGCATTCTGTAGGGTATAACCCCTGATTGAGCAATGGTATTCTTTAATGGGGATGGAATGAACTCTAAATATCAACTTCTAGTTCAAATAAATTTCTATCTAGAGATAGATGTTATTGGTGATTGTATTAAAAGATTTTACCCTACAGAGAGATTTCTGACCCCAGATCTGGTACTACAACTATAAAGTACAACTAATTCCACTTTAAAAAAGGATTAAAATCATGAACCCGCCTGAAGAATACATTAATAGTAATTATAGAGAGCCAGGGCAAGGGGGGTCAACTCAAGACATTAGTAAATTACAATCAAATGGTACAAATCTTAGCGAACTTAACAGCTTAGATAAAGTCAGAGATATTCTTTTTGGCAACCAGGTACGGGAGGTTGAAAAAAGGTTTTCACGTTTAGAAGAACGTCTAATTAAAGAATTAAACAACGTGCGAGATGAGACTAAAAAACGTTTAGATTACTTAGAATTATATATTAAAAAAGAGGTAGATTCCTTAACAGAACGCTTAAAAAATGAGCAAATAGACCGAGATACAGGAGTGAAAGCACTTGCTGAGGAACAGAAAAATCTCACCCTTAGTTTAGAAAAAAAGTTTGCTCAACTGGATGAACAAACTACTAATAGCCAACGAGAACTGCGCGAACAGATTCTCAACCAATCTAATAGCCTACAGGATGATATCCGGCAAAAATATCAGGAAATTCTGACTTTGCTGGAACGAGAATCTCAAGAACTGCGTAGAGATAAAACTGATCGTTCCAAGCTCGCATCTTTATTTACAGAACTAGCTGTGAGGCTGAACTCTGACATTAAGCCTTAATTTTATGGAGTTAGGGAAGATACCCTTATATCCTTGTTATGTTCTCAGGTTTTGTGACTACTGAGAAATTTATAAATATCAAATTGATCAGGTACAAATATCCTCTTATGGCATGTATTCTCACTGCTGAATGCATACACTTAAACTCAAGAAAACTTAGTATTCATTTTGAAGCAGGGAATTTTAGCAATGAGTAACAATTCTACCAATGAAGTCGCTAAAGAATCTCTGAAATTTTCTAGTAACGGTATTAAAAGCAGCATAACGGTAAGTCCTACGGATATGCGAGAATCCCTGTCTACAAACTTACCTACAAACAATCATCATCTCCAAATAAACGATGAATTAAGTATAATTCGCAGTTTACTTCTTGGTGTTGAGCCGACTCAACTAAACAAACTTTATGAGCGATTAGATAACCCCCAAATTCAAGCAGAAGATATTAGCCGCCTGCTTCCAGAGGCTGTGATTTTGCGCTCAAAGCAAGATAAACAATTAGGTGAAGCAATAGCATCTACTGTAGAAACAGCTATTGAAGCCTCAGTAAAACAAGACCACAATATACTTTCAGAAACGTTGTTTCCCATTATTGGGCCAGCTGCTCGCAAGGCGATTTCCGCAACGCTGCTAGAGATGATTCAATCTTTGAATCAAAGTTTAGAATATAGCTTATCACGCCAGAGTTGGCAGTGGCGGCTAGAAGCTACAAAGACAGGGAAATCATTTGCGGAAATTGTTTTAATCCGTACGCTGGTTTATCAAGTAGAACAAGTGTTTCTAATTCATAAAAATACTGGATTATTGCTGCAACATCTTATAACACCTCAGGTAACAACTCAAGATCCTGATTTGGTTTCAGCGATGTTGACAGCTATCCAGGATTTTGTGAAAGACTCATTCAGCGTCGAAAATCATGATGGATTGCAAAGTTTGCAGTTTGGAGAACTCACCATTTGGATTGAAGAAGGGCCGCAAGCATTACTAGCTGGGATTATTCGGGGGAAACCTCCCCAAGAATTGAGGTTAACTCTTAGAGATGCGATCGCCAAAATTCACCTGAGACTGAGTAGCGAAATTCATGCCTTTGGAGGGGATACAGAGCCATTTACCGCTAGTAAACCTTATTTAGAGCCTTGTCTGGCAGGAGGATATAAACCAACAAATAAAACAAATTATATTTACGTATGTGGTTTTTTAGGTACGATGGCGATCGCTTGTGGTGTTTGGGGCTTTCTTACACTCCGAGAGCAATTTCGCTGGAATTCCTATATCCAAAAGCTTGAGTCACAACCAGGAATCGTTGTAATTAATACTGAGCAGCGCCAGGGAAAATATTTTATTTCCGGAATGCGCGATCCCTTAGCTGTAGATCCCACACAACTTATACAGCAAGCAAATATCAATCCGGCAAGCGTGATCAATCAATGGCAAGCTTACATATCATTAGATCCGCCATTAGTTACCCTCAGATCTGAGAAATTACTGCAACCGCCAAAAACCGTAGTACTCAAAGTTGACAACAATGGCATTCTTAACGCTACTGGTTCCGCACCTCGCCAATGGATTTTAGAAACACGAAATTTATGGCGTTTTATTCCAGGGGTAACTCAATTTAATGACAAAAATCTTCAAGATATTGAACTTAAGCAATTAAAGTTATATAAACAGCAAATAGAACAAGAAATGCTATTTTTTTCAGAAGGCACAACCGATTTTATGCCAGGTGAGACTAATAAGCTGACTAAGATCATTATCACAATCAATAAGCTTTTGGATACTGCCAAATATCTCCGTAAAGATGTACATCTGCAAATTACGGGATATACTAGTACCACTGGCACAGAACAAATAAATACTTTTCTTAGTCAAGCCCGTGCCAATAAAATTTTATCTTATCTAAATTCCCAAGGCATTAACACCAGCAAATTTAACGCTAGGGGTGTAGGTTCTACTACTCTACCTTTACAGCCAGAATTGGTACAAGCAGCTAACAACCGCAAAGTATCCTTCAAAGTATTCATAGACGACACTGCTAGCTGAAGCTGTATCAACAATTATGTTCCAGAAAAAGATTTGCATGGTAGGTGCATTTGCCACAGGTAAAACTAGTTTAGTAAGTCGGTTTGTTAGTAGTATTTTCTCAGAAAAATACCATACTACTGTAGGAGTAAAAATTGATAAAAAAACACTCAATATTCAAGAAAAAACAATTAATTTTATCCTTTGGGATCTCTATGGGGAAGATGAATTTCAAAAAATACAAATGTCCTATTTACGAGGCTCGGCAGGTTATTTATTAGTAGTAGATGGTACCCGTAAGAATACTTTACAAAAAGCATTTGACCTGCAGACAAGAGTCGAAGAAACGATTGGTAAAGTCCCTTTTATTATGCTTCTTAATAAATGGGATTTAACCGATGAATGGGAGATTGATCCTGTAGAAATTGAGGCAGTAGAACTGAAAGGTTGGACTGTGATGAAAACTAGTGCTAAAAATGGTCTGAGTGTAGCAGAAGTATTTCAAACTCTTGCTGAAAAAATAATGGATGAATAAATGCTAGAATTCCCCACGCCTGTGATTGCTTATCTTCTGACTTTCATCTTAGAAGAACGCTCTCTTGCCTATCTTCTAGTTAAAAAAGATGGTTGCTTGTCTGCGTGGGGGGGGAATTTGGCAGCCTATGGAGTTAGTAATCTTCAAAAAGGGGAACATATTACAGAACAGGCTTTTTTTCTGGAAGGTCTACTGCCATTAGATGATTTTCCCCTATTTCTCCCCCGAATGAAAACTGAATACGGTATTTGTGCAGATCTGCATCTCTTCCCCTCCGAGGAAGGTGATTGGGTATTAATGTTAGATGCTATGTGGGATGAAAGACACCACTCACTAGTTCAGCAACAGGCAAATGATCTTAGCTTGTTGCAAGAAAAATTAACTAAAATTTTAAAGCAGTAATCTAGAAAAAAATAATTTTAATTTATTGCGGCGTAAACTCATGAATGACTCTATCACAAATGACCTATTTGCAGCCTTAAATATTTTAGTGTTAGAGCGAATAAATCTCGGCTCCTTTAACGTTATTGGGACAGTACCAAATTGGTTAAGGCGTTTCTGCCATCCCAGAATTACATCAGGTATGCAGGTCTTAATACCAGAAGAACAGTTTCCTTTTTTAGAAAATTTTTTGATTGATGCCGAAGAGTTTTGGCAAAGTAATAATAATACAAAACTGAATTCTGGATTCTGGACAGATCGCGATCTGGCTGGTAAAGAATACAATTTTGAAGCATCAGCAATTTCCTTAAATAACCAAAAAATTTTATTAATTGAATTAGTATTAAATTCTTATTACGAAAAACAATCTATTATTCAAAAAGCCAGAGAAAATCAATTAACTTATCAACATTTATTAAAAGATAATCAGAAGAAAGAAGTTTTGATTCACTGTATCATTCACGATATAGCAGGACAATTAACTAGTATGAATTGTTGTCTGGCTTTGCTGGAATTTGAGAATTTAACACCTAAAGGAAAAGAACATTTAGAAATTGGCAGACAGCAGACTATTAAACAAGAAATGCTGATTAGGGAAATATTAAATGCATTCTCGGCAGAGATGCAATCCCTGGAAGCTTTCACACTCGATCCACAACAAGTACCCAATATTATTACTTCTGTACAAGAGGTTATTAAGGTGTTAAGTCCTACCTTTGCAATCAATGATATGCAATTACAAACTGCCAGTAATATTGACTTAACAGCCGACTGGAGAGTAATAGGCGATCGCTCACGTTTGGATAGAGTAATTTCTAATTTGGCAGAAAACGCATTACGCCATAGTCCACAGGAATCTACTGTGGAGATTGGTTTACAACAAGATGATGAATCGGTTCTGGTGACAGTTGATGATCGAGGTACAGGCGTAGCACCGGAGCTAGTAGCAACGTTATTTCAGAAATTCTCTCAAGGTAAAAATAGATCGGGTAGAGCTGGTCTTGGACTTTATTTTTGTCGCATTACAGTTGAACGTTGGGGAGGGAAGATAGGTTATTTACCCCGTCCGGAAGGTGGTTCTCGCTTCTGGTTCCGCCTATTAAGACCAGAACATAATTTTTTAAGTCCGAATTAACAGTTCCTAAAATCATCCTGCATTTATGCAACGCCCCAAAAACCAGATAACTGGCGTTTAGACTAAGCCATGCAAAAGACCCAGCAAGGCTGAGTTAATC
>JAVRCF010000109.1:0-25614 GCA_034530935.1 Aulosira sp. DedQUE10
AGGGGTCAAACGCCTGTGGAATAAGCGTTTGAGCTTAAGTTGACACGTATGAACATGTTGTGCCCCTACCCGTATACTTAATTTACCTGAAATACTCTGTATAGCCGCACCCTTGAGGTTGTCAGCTATTAGCTATGCAACATTCAGAAAACCAGTCTGAATCAAATACGCAGTATAAGTCATAAACATTTCCGAACTGATGGGCGCACACACAATAGAACTACCTGCGAGTGCTTGTAGAGTCTCCTGACAGCTTATGTGAGGTCTTCTCGCTTGCAGATACAAATCTGGAATTGTTAGTTGCTCATCAGACCAGCGTTCTAACAAAAATGGTCGCAGTGTGTACAAGGGATTGTCTACAGAAGAGACATTATTAATTAACTCTTCTTGCCATTGTTCATAAGGAATCGCCTTAACTGGATAACCAAATGATTGTACCCATTTAATTAAAGTACTCAATGGTTGAGGTTGGGGATGTTGCAAGTTGAATGCTTTCCCGATAGATGATGGCTGCATTGATAAATATACGATCGCTTTGCTGACATAATCTACAGGAGACATATCCATCATATATTCCACATCTGGGAAATATCCCATTTGCAGACAGCCTTTCACCATCAAGTTGATAAAGTCATGGGTGTTACAAATACCTGTCTCGCTATCTCCAGAGATTAATGGTGGTCTGTGGATAGTTACAGGTAAACCGCGATCGCGCGCAAGTTTAACTAACTTCTCAGCTACCCATTTCGTTTGGGAGTAACCGAGGAAAATACCTTCCCAATGATTAAAGTCATCTTGCTCTTTTACCACCTTACCAGCATAAGCAGGTGATTCAAACACCGCCACACTAGAAACGTAATGTACAGGCTTGAGTTTGATTTGACTAGCTAATCGCAATACTTCTTGAGTGCCTAACACATTAGCTGCTTTCAATGCTGAATAAGGAAAAACATAATTCAGCAAAGCCCCACTATGATAAATGGTGTCAATATTGGCAGCTAAAATTTGAAACTGTTCCGCGCCCATACCCAACAATGGTTGAGCTAAATCACCGACAACTGGGACAATTCTCGGCTTATATGAATCATCCCAAAGTGCGTAAGCTTCGAGATTTTTTTCTAATTTGCTCTTACCTTCTTGAGGATTAGCAGCCCGTACTAAGCAGTAGATATCTGCATTTGTGTGTTGTAGCAGTTCCCGAATGATAAATGCGCCTAAATAGCCTGTACCACCAGTTAAAAAGATGTGTTTAGGTTCACCTATCGAAACTGGAGGTAAAGCATCAGGACGAATCGTGGGGTCAAGAACTACCTCGGCGCTTAAATCTAAAGTCGGGATAGCAGTATTAACAGAGGCAGTAGTTGTGTCTTGAATTGCTGACTCTTCTGGTAAATCTTCAGCTAAACGTTGAGAAAGTGCAGCAATATTTGGGTAATGCCACAACAGCAAAGGAGAGGGTTGGAATCCCAGCATTTTCTCCAATTTGCTGACGAGAATCATTGCTTGGGCTGAATCCAAACCGTAGTTTTCCAAATGTTCATGAACATCTATCTCTTCAGTTTCTACCCCGATCAATTCAGCCAGATTAGACACCAGCCATGCTTGAATATCTGCTGCACTATAAGAATGTTTTGAATTCATTTTTACATCTCCAATGTAGAACTAGCTGGGCGATATTGACTGTAATAATCGGGAATTTGCAAACCTTGAAATTTCAAACTTTGTATACGATATAAAAATGCTGCACCAGTCATTAAGTGATTAGCAACATCAACAACCTTGCGGTTTTGGGGTTCAGCTAGATAAGTACCGCGCACCCAGTCGTTGAAGCTACCCATCGCCGGGCCGCACCAAATTTGATAATCAACTTCTCTACCTTTTTCACCAGAATTCGACCAACGGGAAGATAATCCTAAATACCAACGGAAAATCACAGCCATTTTCAATTTGGGATTATTTACCGCCTTGCCAAGTTTTTCTGGATTTTTTTGAGATAAATAAGCAGCAGTTCCTTCCCAAACTTCGGCAATAGTCTTGCGAAAAACTTGTTTTTCTAATTTCTCTCTTTCAGCAAGCGGAATTGCTTCAATTGAGTCATAATTCCGGTACAACTCATACAATTTTTGCGCCCGCATCGGGAACATTGTGCCCCGTTTAAGAACTTGTAATTTAACTCCCATTTCAAACATATCAGCTGCGGGAGCCATCATGACATCAGCCATTTCTGCTTGCGCGAGTAATTTTTTGGTATGTTCGCAAGCACCAGATTCAACACAAGATTGATTAATTGAACCTGTGACTACATAAGCTGCACCCATCATAAAAGCAGCTAAAGCTGATTGTGGTGTCGCAATTCCACCAGCTACTCCGACTCTAATTGGTTGTGAGTAATGATATTGTTCCTGAATTTCATCTCTTAAAGCCATGATGGAAGGTAACAGACAAACCAGGGGACGATTATCTGTATGACCTCCAGAATCAGCTTCGACGGTAATATCATCAGCCATTGGAACTTGGGCTGCAAGGGTTGCTTGTAACTGAGTAATTAATCCCTGTTCAAGCAGTTCTTTAAGGATTCTGGCTGGCGCTGGTTGAAGGAATTTGGTGGCTACTTCTCTACGAGAAATTTTGGCGATGACTTTATTTTTGATTTCAATTTGATTAGCTGCATTTAAACTTAATCCTGCAACCCGGTAATAAACAATGTTGGGAGTTAAGTCAAGAAATGCCGATGCTTCGACTACTTTCACGCCATATTTGAGGAATAAATCTACAGCCCGACGTTCAATCATCGGTTCATTGGGGCTGTGAATTAAATTAAAAGCATAGGGGCCTTGTGGTAAGGCTTGTTGGATTTTGTTGATAGCAGCTTCCAATCTTTCGGGAGTTAAACCGCCTGCACCAAAAGAACTTAAAATTTTCTCTTTTCCGAGTGCAATAACCATTTCTTCGGAAGAAATACCCCCAGCCATTGCACCAGTCGCATAGGCATATCTCACTCCATAAAAGGAGAGAAAATTGGGGTCTCCTAATTGTTGAATTTTAATTGGTGGGATAGATGCCAAAAGTTCTATTGGTGCAGTTACAGTGCTATCAGCTGGGCATAAATATCCGACGTTGGTAACACCGATTTTACCTTCGGCGTTAACGATATAACAGGGTTGTTCTAAGGAAAGAAATTTATCTACTATGCCTTGTTGATCAAAAGATATGCAATCTAGGGAACCTTTCCAGATGAGATTTTGTCCATAGGAATAGCAGGTAAATCCTAATCCATTTTCGTGTTTACTTAGTGGCGTATCTACAGTGGTCACGCTGGTTATCCCTCGATTTATAAGCAATGGGTGATGAAGGGTGAAGGGTGAAGGATGAAGGATGAAAAAAGAGGAATACCAATTTTGGTTTGTCTATCGTGAGTGTTTCTGAGTTTTGGAAAGTTCGTTAAATATTAGCTGAGTGATGAAGATTCTTTTTTTACGAACCGCCAAGGACGCAGAGGAAAGAGAAATGATATAGTAATTTCATACTTCATCCTTAATTTTTAGGTTTCTTCATTCAGTAAGTTTTGCGCGCAAGCTAATTGCAATTGAATGATTTCGCTCATTTGCTTGCTAAAATCTTGTCGGGATTTTAGGAAAGCAGTATGGGATTTGGTTAAGTTGGCATTGTTAGCATTGAGCTTTTGATATTGAGTCTTATTTAAATCGAGCATACGGATAGTTTGGACAGATGTGCGAGTTATATTTTGTGGGGTAAAACTAAGCTGAGTTGGTTGTTGGGGAGTGGTAGTTATCTCAGAGGATTGTAATTGTTCCGTTGAGAGTAAACCGTGTTCCATGATATTTTTCTCTGCGATTTCTTCTGGTTGATTTGTTGACAGTAAAATATCATTGCTTGGTTTATTGTTGGTAGCAATTACCACTGGAGTATTCAGGGAATTGATAACTGGATTTGCTTTGGAATAATCAACTGTGGCGGAATTTGTTTGTGGTTTGCTAGCTAAATTTTGGAAAATTTGGCGATTTTCTTCACTCAAAATTGTGGCAGCAATTGAGTTACCACCTAATGTAATATTTCGTTGGGTTAGTTTACTGTGATTCCCGGTTTCTTGGGTGAGGTTGTATAGAGATGAGATGTCTAACTCAACTCGATGGCTGAGTAATTTAGCTAGTGCTTTGACTATGGAAGTATGGTCATCCATACCTCTGCGATTCAGGGAAACGGTGATATGTTCTTGTCCTTCGAGAATTTTACTTACCCAGCGAGAACAGACACCGCCAGCACCAGCTTCGATAAAGATTTTAGCTCCATCGGCGTAAACGCGGTTAACTAAGCGAGGAAAATCAAGTTGTTGGCTGAGTCCGGTAGCGATACTATGGGCTACTACTTCACTGTTAACTGCGATCGCTTTATACCCAGCCGCAGAATAAAATGTAATTCCGGGAATTTCCTGAGTTGGTAAGGTGTTGAGTTTTACTAACTCTGTGTACTCCGATCGCATGGCTTCACAATGGATTACATGGTCGAAAGGGGCAGGGAAGGAGTTGCAGCCCAAGGCTTTAATCACGCGCTGACAAGCTGCTGGTTCACCGGCGATTAATACTTCTTCTGGTGTATTAATCTGCGTTAAATAAACGCGACTCTCATTTTTTAGACATTCTTTCACTTTGTCTGGTGTCGCCATGAGTACATAGTTAGCCCAGAAGTTATTGTCGGAAGCTTCGGAGGCTTGTGGTAATTTCCAGTACTCACGCACAGCATTTTTTGGACCAGATAGGCGATCGCCAAATAAAGCTGAGGAGTTAAAGCTGTTACTTCCCGCAAAAAAGTCACTCCAAACGCCTTGGGCGACCATCATGCTAGTTTCACCCAAGCTATAGCCAAACACATATTTGGGTTTGACTTGAAAGCGATCGCGGATTACTGTGGTGATTAGCCTAGTAAAGAACATTTCCGCTTCAAACATTGCTAGGGAATCATCTAGCAATTTCTTCTCCAGGGTTTCTAGTTCTCTGGTAGACAACTTATGTAAGCTTCTGGGAAAAACAAGTTTCTCCACATCAGAGACTCGTTTATACAGACTCTTAACGAAGGGTTCATTTTGCAGGTTAGGGAAGAGACGGAAGAGAGTCCGACCAATACCCACATAAGAATTGACCGCCGCCGGATAAACATAAGCAACCTCACCGTCTTTACCCAAGGGTTTTGAGGTGAAATAACTACCTATGGGTGTTTGCCAATCACTACCCTTTTCAAAGGCAGTATTTATACCTTTTTGCGCCGAGGCGATTTCTTTGAGTAATTCCTTTTTATTTCGTCCAGTAATAGCTAGGGTGTACTTGGCTGTAGAATCCTGCTGAAATTTGACAAAGTTCTGGCTAGCAGCATTAGATAAAGACTCAGAATTCTCAATTTCTTGTTGGAGATTATTCAATAGATTGAGTAAAGCTGAACGGTCATCACCTGCTAAAGGGAACAGATGAAACGGTCTTTGTTGTAAATACCTACTGCTGTGATTGATTTGTTCTGGTTCATCCGACAAGATGACATGGGCACAAGTCCCATCACAACCGATACCATTAATGGCGGCAATTCTGTGGGTACTATTTTTATGGAGGAACCAAGGTCTAGATTCTGTCGCTACAAAGAAAGGACTACCTTGCCAAACTTTTGGCGTTTTCACACCAGACCAGTTGGGAGTCGCAGGAATATAGTTGTGATAGAGACACAAAGCCGTTTTGATTAAACTAGCAATTCCCGATGCTACATAGGTGTGTCCAATATTGGCCTTCACGCTACCAATGGCACAATGTAAACCCTCTCCTACAGAGGGATAAGCCTGAAGCATCCCCGCAATTTCCGCCTCATCTTCTTGAGGAAAACCACTAGCAACAACTTCTACATAGTTAACCTCTGTAGGTTGAACTCCCGCCATTTGGAAAGCTGTTTGGCAGACTTGGTTAATCGTACCCGCATCTATAGAAGTAGAAGCAGCTTGACCAATACTAATAGCATCAATCACAGCGTAGATGCGATCGCCCGCAGCCTTAGCAGTATCATAACGCTTGAGGACAACTGCACCTGCACCTTCGCCAACCGTCCAACCATTAGCATTTTGGTCATAGCTTAAGGTATTCGCACCAGTATTCACTGTTCCCCATTGACTACGCAACAGAACATTTTCTATCCCGCCAGCCAAATCTACAGCACCAACTACCACAGCGTCTACTTCCCCAGTCATGAGTAGCATTTGTGCTACTTCCAAAGCTTTGAAAGCAGAGGTTTCCACCGCCGTCATCGTAAATGATGGGCCAGTGAAATTCCACAGCGCAGAAATCCGACTTGCCATAATGTTGGCGATGTAGCTGAGATATTCACCAATATCTACTTGATGGTGAACACTATCTTTCACAATAGTTTCCAACTGAGTAATTTTATCCGCAGGCAAAGCAATTTCCGCAGCATTTAAACCATCTTTAATTTGCCACGATAAATTCCATCTTTGCTGTAGCTGGTGAACAGACAATTCTGCTTCAGCTGCAATAATGACAGCGACATTTCCCCCTTCTTCAATCCCTGCATCTTTCAATGCACCATCTGCCACTGTTAACAGTAACAGTTGTTGCGGATTCAGTTGTTCTACTTCATTTGGGGGAATTTTGTAAGCCAAAGTATCAAGGGCAAACTCTTGAATGTATCCGCCTATAGGTGCTTTCCCATCCGGTAAACCATATTCTTTGAGTAACTCTTGTTTCTCATCTATGCCATACCATCTTTGAGAAGGTAAAGGAATAAAATGCTGTTTGCCGTCATAAATACTACGTTCAAAAGCATCTAAATCTTTACATTCACCAAAAAAAGCATCCATGCCGACAATGGCAATTTTGGATGATTGTATTTTTTGTTCAAACATTGTTTAATTACGCTAACTAAATAAAGGATGAAGGATGAAATATTTTGAGGATTAGATTGTTGCTTATAGCAATCTCATAAGACTTATACCAATTTAATGTGAAGTTGCACATATCTAGATCCCCCTAAATCCCCCTTAATAAGGGGGACTTTGATAGATGTTTTCCAAATCCCCCCTTATTAAGGGGAGCCAGTGCGTTGGGCGGCTCTGCCGACTTAAAGCAACTGGCGTGGGCTAGGGGGGATCGAATTCTATGCAGCTTCATAAAGAATTGGTATTACGCTAAATCTCTCTCAAATCCTCTTCTCTTCGTGTCCTTCGTGCCTTCGCGGTTCGTTTTTACAAAATCTTTTTTTCACGCAAAGGCGCAAAGGCGCAAAGAAGAAATTATCGGCGTTTATCGGCGGTTAAATATTCAGGTTTAGGACTTTTACAAGAAGTCTATTATTTTACAGTTCATCTTTTTTCTCTAGAATCAGATGTGAGTTGGTTCCGCCAAAACCAAAGGCGCTTAAGGCTGCACGTTTAATTGAGGAATTATTGGGCCATGTTGTGGCAGTTTTGACAATATTGTTGCTAGAAATAACACTGTTTTCAGAACCAATTGGTTCACTGACATTAATTGTTGCTGGAATCACGCCTGCATTCATGCTACAAATTGTCTTCGCCAAGCCAACCATACCAGCCGCTACTAATAAATGACCTACATTAGCTTTGGTAGAACCCACTAAAGGCGATGCTTGATGTTCGCCAAAAAAGGTTTCTATAGAGTTCAATTCTGTGGTGTCTCCTAATAATGTCCCTGTAGCATGACATTCCATATAATCAATGTCTTTGGGGCTAAGTTGCGCTTCCTTATATGCCCGTTCAAAAGCAAGAATTTGTCCTTTGGAATTAGGACTTAATAAATGCTTACCTTTGCCATCATTAGAGAGTCCATTACCAGCAATTGTGGCGAGAATTTTATCGCCATCTCTGACAGCATCGCTGTAGCGCTTCAGCATTACCATCCCAATGCCATCGGAGGTAATTAAGCCGCGAGAAGACTTATCTAGAGGACGGCTAATACCATTTTCGGGATAACCTTGAATCCCCGAAAATAGCATTCGTAAAAATAGCTGATCTACACAACTAATCGCCCCAGCTAACATCACATCAGCTTTGCGTGTTTGCAAGTAATGAGATGCCATTTTAATCGCATAAAATGATGATGAACAAGCAGCGTCTATGCAAAAATGATTACTGGATAAAGAAAATGCTTTAGAGACAAGCGCGGCGGGAAAGCCGGTTATCATCGCATTATATGGGGAAGCTTTCGTTGTTGTTGGTAACGCAGCCAACCGGAAATTTTCATCTTGTAAAAGTTCTGCGATCGCAGGTGTAATCGTTTGCTGATAAATTGGTGCAAACAATTGATTTGACATCTTCGTGGGAAAGGATAAAGTCCCTAGAATTACCCCACATTTAGAAAGAACTTTTTGATTTCCCCAATAACCACTGTGCTGAATCGCTTGTTTAGCTGCATACAGTGCCCATTTAAAGGAATTATCCAAACTCTCAACCAACTCCCCAGGTAAATTGTATTCGTTTGCATCAAATTGAAAATTACGAATAAATCCACCTTGGAGAAAATAGATTTTTTCCGGTTGTCCCTTAATTGGCTCGTAAAATATTGTGGGATCTACACCCAAGTCTGCAACAGTAGTAGCTGAAGTTGCATCTTTCTCATCTGTAAGATTTTGCCAAAACTGCTCAGGATTATTGGCATCAGGAAAGAGGCATGATAATCCGATAATGGCTATTTTTTCCACGGCTGATATCCTCGTTGGGGTATTAAATAAAAGGGGATATTATCTCTATTCCTCAATCTTCTCCCCTTGGCGGTTCGTTAAAAATAAAACCGCATCAATTAGATTCCCCGAACATGGCAGAATTTACGCTTTTAGTTGGCTTCAAATCCCCGATTTTTTAGAGGATGTCTGAGAAGTAGTTGGTTGTGATTTTAACGACATTATTACCCCCCTTAATCCCCCCTTATAAAGGGGGGAAACAAGAAAATCCGGTTCCCTCACGCCACATACTTCAAGTCGGCGTTCGCCCTTGGCGTTGCCGAAGGCTAGCCGCCCAACGCAGTGGCTCCCCTTTATAAGGGGAGGGTTAGGGTGGGGTAAAAATATTTGATACATCAATCATAACTTTTCAAACATCTTCTTTAAGAAGTCGGGGATATTGTTGTTCAATAGCATTTCCAAATTGATTATAATACATCAAAGAAATGCTATATTTGTCACAAAATCAATTACTTAGGTTGAAGCAAACTCATCGGTACAACAACAGCCTTAGCGCCTAAGATTTGTGCGTATAATTTCCCTTCGCGATCGTGCAGGATAAAATCGGCAGTTAAACCAGTTCCTTTTTTCTCCTTAATATCAGTAGAAACATAAAAGGTTTCATTGACTGGTATTGCTCTATACTGTTCAGATGTTGTTAACTGTCCAGGTAAACAAACTTCTTCATGAAAATGGCTTAACCAAATCCATAAAGGTTGTGTACTCAAATCAGTTGCATAAGGATTGTGCCAATGAATTGGGAACTGTCCTTGTTGTTGTTCGGTGATTTGTGACCAAAAGCATTCCGTAGAAATTTTTTCGGGGCTAATGTTTATAACCCTTTGAATTTTCTGAAAACATGGGCCATGAAATAATGTAGACGGCCCATTTTGATAAAAATCTTTACCAATCCCAGTAATGATATTATCTTCAGTGAGATTTATGCCCTCATACATAGGTGCATCAGGTAATTGTCGCACCAGTTTGACAGTAGAAGTGAAATGATAATGAGTTTTACCAGCAGGAGTTTTACTGAAGATAGTTGTTTGAAATTCGATGAAATCTCCGTCAGCTTTAGCAATTTCTTTGAGTTGCAAAATGTGTTCGCTGGCTACAGACTCATTAAAGGTAATTCCCTTTAAAACTTTAAAATCTTTGCAACTGAAATATCTATAACCTGGATAAACTTCTTCACAACCATTAATCATCCATGACATCGCGCAAGTAGCTGGAACTACTGGATAACCAGCAATTACATGATCCATTAAAAAAGGATTAGCTTTTACTATGATCCGGCGACGGATTTGATGAGTTTTTAGTTCTGGATCTAAAGGTGCAGGTGGAGGAATTAGCGGGCTACCGATTACCAATTGGGTAGTTTCATGATTTTTGGGATGTAGTTCTTTCACCAACATCTTTGTCCCCACTTCCACAGGGATAATATCAATTCCCCGTTCTGCAAAAGCTTTTTTCAGTTCTGGTGTTACCATCCCACTATCCCAGCCTCCCCAATTAATCGCCACTACGTGACAGTTGGGGTAGTACTGCTTCATCAAGTGGGCGGATTTGTTGAGAATTTCGTTGGCGATCGCATAATCGGACTGACCGATATTGCCGTAAAATCCGGTTACGGAGGAGAACAACACTAAATGCTGGAGTTGTTCAGCCTCAACGCAATCTAAAAGGTTTTCTAATCCTTGCACTTTGGCGGTGTAAACTTTTTCAAAATCCTGTTCTGTTTTCTTTTCAATTAACTTATCAGCTAAATTACCTGCACCATGTATGATACCTGTAATTGCTCCAGTACGGTTGACAACAGACGAAAGTTGTGATTTTAATACTTGAGTATCTGTGACATCAACGCTCAAATATTCGGCTGTAGCGCCTGTTTGTTGAATCGCTGCGAGAGTTTTTTTGATTTCGCGGCTGGAGTAAATTTTGTTATATATCTTTTGTACACTCATGGGTGTGGGCTTCTCACCTTGGGCGAGAAGATTTTCCATGATGCGTTTTTTTAATGCGGGTTCTTCAAAGCAATTTTGAGCGTAATCTGGTTCAGTTTCTAATAGTTCGGAACGTCCCAGAAGAATGAATTTACAAGGTTGTTTCTTAGCTAGTTCAATTGTACATTCGGCAGTGATACCTTTAGCTCCACCGCTAACTAGAAAAACTGATGAGGGTCGAATAGGTGCTTGTGTTGTCATCTTATTTCTAAACGCCGATAATTAGAATTGCGTTCTTCTTTGCGTCTTTGCGCCTTTGCGTGAGAAAAAAGATTTTTAAACAAACCGCGAAGACGCGAAGGACACGAAGGAAGAGGAGTTTTAGAGAATTTTTTGGTATAGGGAGATGAAGAAGTAAGTATTATTCCTCCTTGTCTCCCTTGTCCTTTTACTTATCAGAAGTGGTTAGGGTGACTCGCCCTTGAGTGCTGTAGCCAACTTCACTAAGATAAAGATTAGAGTCGTGCAACTCAGCAATAATGTGTTGCGCTGATTGTTGAGCATCAACAGCAGGACTAATATCGATCGCTCTCGTATATACTTTGGGCCATTCCCATCTCATTGTTTTGGTTAAACCAGCTAAACCGGCTCCGATGACTCCAAAGTTGGCGTTATGCTCAAACCCGAAGGCTCCATCTAAACGCGCTACTGTGATAAAACAACTGCGTCCGTAACGCGCCGCTTCGTTGAGGGATTTTTTCAGGTGTTTGGCGATGAAAAAGACTTGTTTAACGATCGCCTTTTCCTGTTCTATATAAGGAAGTGTCTTTGTGTGACTGACTTGAAATACCGGGTGAATATGGATGAAGGCCCCAATGCTGCCGAAGGTATTGGCGATCGCAGATAATTTATCTTGGAGTAGTTGTTCGCTTAAATCTGCTAGGGTGATGCGGGTAACGCCTGGGGGTAGGAGTGCTTGTTGGGGAATAATCGATTGGGGGAAGCTTAGAACTACAACTTTCCAGCCTTTATCAACTAAGGATTGCACTACCACTGAGGTGGTGAGGGAACCATCATCGGTGACTAAACCAATGTGTCCCTCAGGTAAGTTGAAGTCTAAGTAATCTGGTTGGGGAAGGTATTTGAGTTTGGCGGGTAGACGTTGAACGTTATGCTCTACATCTATTATCGGCTCGTCGTCAAACTCAAGTTGATGCTTTTTTTTTTCACCTCCAGCCAGCTTCTGGAGATAATCAACTATTTGTCCGATGGTGCGTAAGTCGCCGAGTTCTTCGATGTCTGGCTTGGGTAAATCGGGGTACATTTCTTGCATCGCACCCAGGATTTCTACTCGTTTGATGGAGTCAATCCCTAAATCGGCTTCCATGTCCATTTCCAGTTCCAGCATCTCTACTGGGTAACCTGTTTTTTCACTGGTAATGGTGAGTAGAGTTTGACCGATGTCTGCGTAATCAGCGCTAGTTGTGGTTTCTACTTCGGGAATCAAGGAGACTACTGGCTCAGGAGCAGTAATTACAGTTTCTACTACGGTGACTGGGGCTACTGGCTCAGGAGCAGTAATTACAGTTGTTACTGCGGTAACTGGCGCTACTGGCTCAGGAGTAGTAATTACAGTTGTTACTGCGGTGACTCCTTGAGGAATTTCCGTTGTTACTTGTACTGAAGTACCCTGCACAACTACGGAGACATTTCCAGTAGCGTGGGTTTGCAGATACTCAACAACTTGTCCAATGGTACGTTTTTCTGCTAACTCTTCTAAGTTGGGCTTGGGTAGGTCGGGGTATAATTCTTGCAATCCGCCTAAGATTTCAACCCGTTTGATAGAGTCAATTCCTAAGTCTGCCTCCATGTCCATGTCCATCTCTAACATTTCGATGGGGTAGCCTGTCTTTTCACTGGTGATGGCTAACAGGTTGGTACCCAACTGAGATAAATCGATGGTGCTGGAGACAGCTACAGGTGCAGGTTCGGGGTTGAAGGCGATAACTTCAGCTACAGGTGCAGGAATCTCAACTACCGGCTGAGGGGGAATTTCTACAACTGGAGGAGCCAGAATCTCAGCTACAGGCTCAGGTTGAGTTTCAACTATTTTGGGAGTTGAGCCATTTTTTACAACAGGCTCAATTACAGGTGCAGTGAAAGTTTCAACAATTTTGGCGGTAGGCGGAACAGGTGCTTCGGTAACAGGTTCGCTTGCAAAAGCCATTGTTACCTGGGGTAGCGTCAGTTCTTCACCAGAAACTAGGTGAGAGTACTCTTGCTGAATTAGTTGGAAAAAGTTTTTCGTATATTCGATTTGCTCTTGGAGATATTGCTCATGGATGCGAAGGGTTTCACCTTGTTGGGAATGAAACTGCATCATGCTGCGCTCTAAGCTTTCCATGACAACTTGCTTGAGCTTGGCAGTTTCTGTTGAAGATTTAGCTTCAGCTAGCAAGGTGTTTTGTTGTTGCATCAATTGGAAAAATGTTTTGGCATATTCCATCTGATGATTGAGATAATGCTCGTGAACTTGTAAATTTTCGCTTTGATTGTTCTGAAACTGTGACAGGAGATATTCTAAACTTTCTAGAACTCTTAGATGATTTACAGGTTTTTCTGGTGTTTGCATCTTTGATTCCTGGGCGGGTATTTGTAAAATGGTCGCAGGATTCATTTGAGGCTTTGGTTCAGGAGAATAAGCAACGCTGTTCACTACTGGGGTAGGAGCAGGGGCAATTTTTTTATGTCCGTTAGTTTGAATGGGTGTAGGCGTTACAGGTTCTATGTTCACAGGCGCAGGTGGATTAGCAGAGAATTCGGGAATGCTGGTAACTGTAGGTGCAGGTGCAGAGACTTCTGGGGTACTGGTAACTGGGAGTTCTGAACTAGCAGCTAACTTAACTTGATGTCCATTTTGCAAAGCTTGGGGAAAAGCGTTTTTGGTTTTTTCCGACACATAATTAATGCCGTTTAACTTCACAGTTAACGCTTTCTTCTTCTCGTTTTCTGGTGCAGGTAAGACAGGTGGTAGTTGATAAGGATCGAGATTTTTCAAAGACAAGCCAACCACACGCAACTGAACAGCCGCTTCTCGCAGAGAGCGATCGCTATTCTTTTGGGTGCTGGGGTTCAAGGAAATGGTAAGATGCGGGCGATCGCCTAAAATATCTTTGACTAAGTTGGAAAGTATCCGCCTGGGGCCAAATTCTACAAAGCAGTAACCACCAGCGGCGTAGATATTTTCAATCTCCTGCTTAAACAGCACCGAGTTAGATAGGTGAGTTTCGAGGATTTTTTGAATCGATTGAGATTCTTGGGGATACTTTTGACCAGTAACGTTACTAAAAACAGGAATTTGCGGCGCTTGGAAACTGATAGACTTAGTTGCGATCGCAAAGGATTTCTGTGCAAAAGCAATTAAAGGTGTGTGGAAAGCTGCCGATACAGGTAGTAAAACAGCCGCACAGCCTTTGTCATGCAATACTTGCCGAACTTTAGCGATTTCGGCGGTCGGGCCTGCCAAGACAACTTGGGTGGGAGAATTGATATTAGCGATCGCAACTTGCGGATAATGTCTGACAATCGCTTCTACTTTGGCAATCTCTTCTTTGACTGCCAACATACTACCGCGATCGTGGTCGGGATCTTCGGGAGCCGCCATTGCTTGACCCCTAGCCTTGACCAAGAATAAGTAATCTTGCTCGCTCAAAACACCCGCAGCCCATAAAGCTGTCAGTTCACCAAAGCTGTGTCCAGCCACAAAATCTGATTTAAAACCAGCTTGTTGCAATATGGAATACAACCCAGCACTCAATACCCCAATCGCGGGTTGAGCATATTCTGTCCGTTGTAAAGCCGCGACTTGGGCGTTCTTTTCTGCTTCTTCAAAGGTCGGATTAGGAAACACTATTTCCGACAACGGCCGCAAATTATCTTTGAGTAACAAGCTATCCATTTGGCTGTAAAGACGGCGCATTTCGGGGAAGTTCATCACCACTTCCCGCCCCATCTCTAAGTACTGAGAACCTTGTCCAGAAAATAGCGCGACGACTTTACCGCCTAAATTCATCCCAGCGGAACGGAAGTAAATTCCTTGGGGATGCTCCCAAGAAATTGCTGAACCCTTGTGTTTTAGCCAGTCCAGACTAATTTGCATGAGCTTGCAAGCTTCTTGCAGATTCTCAGCAACAAACCCAACTCTCGCCGCCGCTTGGGGAATTTCTTGAGATGTACACTCTTGAATCAATTCTGCATAATGTCTGTCGCCGTCCTTTGACTGCAACTTACCCAAAGTTTCTTCACACTTGCTCACCAGTTGAGCAGAAGTCCCAGCAAACAGCAGAATTTCCGCAGGTGCATTGTGTAAACGGTAAGGCTGATTTTGTTCAGCACCGTATTCTTCCAAAACTACGTGATAATTTGTGCCGCCAAAGCCAAAGGAACTTACACCTGCGCGTCTTGGTGCTTCACCTTCCGCACGAATCCAAGGTCTGGTTTCTGTATTTAAATAGAATGAGGAATTTTTAATGTTGAGTTTGGGGTTTGGCTCGGTAATGTTAATTGTGGGTGGCAATACTTTGTGATGTAATGCCAAAGCAGTTTTAATTAAACTTGCTGCACCCGCAGCGGCTTTTGTATGCCCAATTTGCGATTTCACACTACCGAGAGCAATGTGCTGCCTTTTGGAGTCATGTTCGTTAAAGAAATCTCTTAAAGACCCGAATTCTGTAGGGTCGCCAGCCATTGTACCTGTGCCGTGTGCTTCCATCAAACCCACAGTAGCGGGAGAAAAGCCTGCATCTTCATAAGCACGTTCTAAGGCTTTTACTTGACCTTCTTTGCGGGGAGCATAAATGCTCTTGTAGCGTCCATCGCTAGAAGTACCAATGCCTTTGATGACTGCATAGATTTTATCGTTATCCCGTTCTGCATCTTCCAGACGCTTGAGGACAATCATCCCAATACCTTCACCCAGCATCATCCCATCGGATTTAGCATCGAAAGGTTTGACATTCTCACTAGGAGAAACAGCCGGGGTTTTGCTGAAGGAGATGTAAGCCATGATGGTGTTGTCAGTGTCAACGCCACCAGTTAGCATCATGTCGCTGCGATACTCAACCAGTTCGCTAATCGCCATTTTTAAAGCGCCGAAGGAACTAGCACAAGCCGCATCAACTACACAATTCATGCCGCCAAAATTCAGACGGTTGGCAATTCTACCTGCAACTACGTTCGCTAACATCCCAGGGAATGCATTCTCATCCCATTTGACATAAGCGCTTTTAATTTTTTCTACAATTTTTGCGGTATCTTCATCAGATAAACCACTGCTTTTGAGCGCCTTTTCCCAAATTGGATACTCTAACCGCGCCGAAAGTGGCATTCCTAACTGCTTGGCCATCGCCACGCCTAAGATTACCCCAATAGTCTCGCGGCTAAACTCACGCGCTTCACCATAGCCAGCATCTTCCATTGCTTCTTTCGCAACCACTAAACTTAATAGTTGCGATACATCTGTAACTTCTAAAATGCTGGGAGGAATACCGAATTCCATTGGGTTAAAATCCACCTCAGGAATAAACCCACCTCTTTTACAGTAAGTTTTATCCTCAGGTGTTCTAGGATTTGGATCGTAGTAATCTTTAACGCTCCAATGTGTATCAGGAACATCAGTAATGCAGTCAGTTTTGTTAACTATATTGCGCCAATATTCCCGCAAATTTCGCGCCTTGGGAAATAAAGATGCCATCCCAATAATGGCTATAGGATTTTGTTGTAATTGTCTGTTAATCTTGTTAATGGAAATTGGTTTGTCTGATTTCACTTTTTTCTCCTCTATAAACTTAATCAAAGCCTTTTCACAACTGTTGACAAGGCTCTCCAAATCCGCCAAGGCAGTATCAATTGAATAAGCAGACATAGGACATAGACTAATCTGGAGGACTTTGAATTGCGAAGCGACAGTAATTTCTGTGACTAAGCAATAATGAAAGCTATCTGTTATGAGAAGCAGCTAGCTATCCTATCTGCAAGAGCTAAATGCTTTCTAAAGGATGTACCCCTCCGGGGAAGCAAGCTACGCGCAGCGTCTCCGTAGGGAAGGATGTTCGCGTAGCGTCTCCGCAGGAGAAGGATGAAATATCTGATTTATTCTTTAGCCTTTAGCCTTCATACTTTATTCAGCAGTGATTTTGAAAAAATCCTAAACAACGCCTGACTCTTGATATTGTGGCAACAGGTCAATAACGTTGTTGAAATTAGTAAAATAGTCTTGGAGCGCTTTAGCTGCTTGACCTGTGAACTCAATCCATTCGTAGTGATAGAGATTTTGGGCAACTGCATCCCACTGGAGCAAGGGAAACTTAGGAGTAGCTATTAAGACAGAAACGCTTTTTTCGCCCGAACTAGTTTGACTATCTAAATTTATTGCAGCCACGTAGCTGGTGTTAATGACAACGTTCTGTATCTTGATAAATGTCATAGCCAGTTTCAGCTTCCAGGATAATGTATTTTATGCAATTTGCCTGATAAAAGTTGACAAGTTCGTTACAGAAAAAACCTCACATTCACTCCGAATTAATGCAGTTATTTAAATAATCTCCGAACATTCTTAAGGTGATAACAATGCGGCTTGGTTTAGCTTTTTTCTTTTCTACTCTCCAGAAAATAACTAAATTACCTGCCGCTTTGAAGCACTTGAATTAATACAAAGACTAGCACAACTTAAATAAACAGAATTGTTTATTTCAAGTAATTTAAGAAAAAAAATTGAGTGCTACTGACAAAAAGATTTAATTAAGCTAAAAGCATCAGTATCTTTTTTCGCCATGATTAGCAACCTCATATTTGCTTGCTTAATTGCTAGATATCGATTAAATAATAATTGCAATAATAACCGTAATAAATAAGTTAGATAAATTACGTTATAATTAGTACAAAGATTGGATGAAGCCGCAACCGTATTTTTTTCAGCATAACATCATAAAACCCCAAATTTTTTTAGTGTTTTTTCAAGATAATTCAACATCAGAAATAAATAAGTGCTTTATAAAGCAAAGCTTAATTTTGCTAAAAGTGCATTATAAACAGCAATTTTGTTCCAAACATTCTCTCGTTTACCTAAAAGACCACTTACAGGCTGTAAGACGTTGTTTTAAAAGTATTTGGCTGTGACTTTAGACACTTATTGATCCCCCCAACCCCCCTTGAAAAGGGGGGCAAAAACCTCTCAAAGTCCCCCTTAAAAAGGGGGATTTAGGGGGATCTAGAACATTTTGCTACTCATAAGGGGACTTTTAAAACAACCTCTAAAAGACCGCCTACAGGCTGTAAGCCTGGGGCTAATACCAATTTGAAAAAAGAATGCGACAGGTGGTAGGGGCAAGGCAATGCCTTGCCCTCTTGCCCTCTAGAATATATTGATGTGTCGCAAATATTATAGCGGTTATCGGTTGAGTCCACACACTCTTAAGGGCACGGCAGTGCCGATGCCCCGAATGGCGACGATCTAATTTTGTCTGGCATCCAACACCAGAAGCGCTATTTTTGAATTGGTATTATATTATGTCCGCCAAATTACTGACGATATGTCCGCCGCGATCGCAACCAGGCAAACATTATAGCGGTTATCGGTTGAGTCCACACACTCTTAAGGGCACGGCAGTGCCGATGCCCCGAATGGCGACGATCTAATTTTGTCTGGCATCCAACACCAGAAGCGCTATTTTTGAATTGGTATTATATTATGTCCGCCAAATTACTGACGATATGTCCGCCGCGATCGCAACCAGGCAAACATTATAGCGGTTATCGGTTGAGTCCACACACTCTTAAGGGCACGGCAGTGCCGATGCCCCGAATGGCGACGATCTAATTTTGTCTGGCATCCAACACCAGAAGCGCTATTTTTGAATTGGTATTATATCATTTTGAAAAAAGAATGCGACAGATTGTAGGGGCAAGGCATTGCCTTGCCCTCTTGCCCTCTAGAATAATTGATGTTTCGCAAAAATTATAGCGGTTATCGGTTGAGTCCACACACTCTTAAGGGCACGGCAGTGCCGATGCCCCGAATGGCGACGATCTAATTTTGTCTGGCATCCAACACCAGAAGCGCTATTTTTGAATTGGTATTATCACTCTGCCAATAACGCTGCAAGGGATTGAGGGTCAGCAATACCCCGCAGGATAGCGGAGATAATCATAGACTCTTCAAAATCTAACGGCTCGCACAGTATATTCTCATCTCGCTCGCCGGCTAAGATACGACGGATGGCAGCAACGAGATTTTGCCAACCTTCTGCAAAATTTTCCATCTCAATTTCTAACTGTTCCCTGATTTCTGGATTATCCACAGCAGCTACTACCCTTGCAATCAACTGCCCATATTGCCGCAACTCATACTGTGTCCCTGCAAACGCCGCTTTTGCTTGCCTTGCTTGGCGACGATATTCTTTAGCTTGGGTGGTGTCGCCTTGCTTGTCGGCAATAGCTGCCAAGATGCAATAGGTGTTCCAAATCTCAGCCGCAGACGGGTCTAAGGTTTTGCGGATGGCTAATGCTGATTCTGCCAATTGTCGAGCTTCGCTGAGGCGGTGGGGTTGGTTTTGTAGTAGGTGAGCAAGGTTATTTAATACTAGAGATGCACTTGCTTGATTTTCTAATTTTTGAAATTGCTTCAAAGCCTTGCGATACCAAGCCTCCGCCTCTCCCAGTTTGCCAACAAGTATATTGAGCAAGCCTAATTGTTGCCAAGTAGTTGCTGCATCTGCCAGATTTCCTAAAGATTCTGTAATTTGTGCTGATGTTCGGTAAGCATCTTCTGCAGCGTCCCAGTGCTTGCCTTCTTCGTACACCCTACCCAGTTGATGCCAAGCCGTGGCTTGGTTTGCTGGTTCGTTGAGTTGCTGGGAAGTAATCAGTGCTTCACGGTGACGCTGTTCTGCTTCTGGGAGGTTGCCTTGCAGCATAGCTAGAGTGCCGAATTGAATATTTGATACCGCAGCCCCACTAAGGATTCCAATTTCTGTGTAAATAGCTAATCCTGCTTCATAAGCAATGCGTGCCTCATCATAATCTCCCATATCCCTCAGCGTATCTGCCAAGCCAGTCTGCAACGTTCCCATCAGTTGCTTTACACGATCAGACTGTTCCAACTGCTGCGCCACTACCAACCCCTGGCGGTAATTTTTTGCTGCTTGTGGTGTTTTCTTTTGAGACTTCAAGCACTGCCCCAGCATACCCAAAGTAACACAACGGTTATAACTTGGTTGCTCGCCCAACTCTGCCAGTATCTCACTAAACACTTGCGCTGCTTGTTGATAGCGACCTGCGTTGAATAATTGCTCGCCTGAACTACTACAGCTGATATACCATGTATCGGAACCTACTTCCCCAGTCAACTGAGTAATCCGTTGATTTAATCTAGTACGATCGCGGTTAAGTCCAAAGTTACCAAGAAATCTGTTTACCTTGTCAACAAACTCTACAGCCCATTCTGCACCTGCATTCAACGCGCCATCAACTGCATAAAGTAAATTCGGTAATTCCCATTGAGCAATGGCACGGGCAAAATGAGGGTCTTTGTCATCTTCAAAACACAAATAGCCAGAAACTTGATAATACCACTCTTGATAACGGGCAAGCAGTTCTGTCTGTGCTTCTGGGGATAAGCGCGGCCACAAGGCAGGGGCTAAGGTGGGGTGAAATTTGAGAAAAGGCGAACCAGCACCAGGCAAATATTCCGGCTGAATTAACCCAGTGGCTTCTAATGCTGGGCGCAAAGTTTGCCACTGTGACTCAGAAATTTCTGTAATTTTCAGCAAGTAAAATTCTAACGCCCTACCCTGAAATACGCCTAAGCAAGGCAACAACTGCATTGCTTCAGCATCCAACCGTTCTAAAGATAAATTCAAAGATGCCAATAGGGGATTATCTGCTGTTTGGGCAATCAAGGTTTCTAAGCGTTGTCCCAACTCTGCTGGACGGCGACTTTCCAACTGTTTCGCTAACAAACCAATGGACAGGGGATGAAAATCCACCAGTTTAAATAATTCCAACAACACTTCGCGTTTAGGTGGGTCAAATTTGGGTGCTAGCGTCAGTTTAATCAAACTCTGGAAATACGCTAGGGCATCTTCTTGTCCCAAACCTCGCAAAGATAAAGAAATATGTTTGCGACTGCCTTGTGTGGGATAATCGGGATGGTGAAAATCTGGTGTGCGAGTGGTGAGTAATATCCGACATTCCCCAACCTCAGACCACTGTTTTGCTACGGTTAACAGTTCCCGTAGGGTTTCTGCTGGCAAGGTTTCTAAGTTATCTAAAATCAGCAATGTGGCTTGGTTACGCAACGCCTGAGTCGCCGCCGCCCCATCAATTAAACTCTTGTCTAACACTGTCGCCAGGGTGCTAACTGCCCAGCCTACAGCATCCACACCACCAAAAGCAGCATAATCAACAAAACAAACTTTCTCAAACATCCCGGTGCGGTGTAACCAGCGTCCTGCTTCCTGGACAAGATAGGTTTTTCCCTGTCCACCAAAACCCGATACTGTGAGGCGGCGCGTTCCCTGCACAAACCATCTTTCTATCTGCCATAATTCCCGGCTACGACCGAAGAAACCAGCTTCTTGTAAATCCGGCAAGTTTCCCCATTTTGGTGACTCGCCGCTTTCTTGGTTGTTCAAGTCTTGCGGCAATAATGGGGTATCGCTAGCCGCTTGATACAAGGCAGGTAAAAACCAATCTTGCAATTTTAACTGTACTCGTTCCTCACCCCGTTGCCGTTCTCCCCGTTGTTGGTTGAGATACAAGTCTCGCCGCGCATTATCTAATGCTTCACCCATACCAGCACCAGATACTAAACCCTGATAAAATTTAGCAAACAGTTGATGGGCTGTTGTCACTAATACCGAATAAGTCATTGCCAAGACTGTGGGAATACCTGCATGGGTTAACCTAGCGGCTACACTACCCATTGCATCCTCTCCATCTTCGCCACCCATCGCCGCCGACTGACAGGCAGACAAAACAATTAACCCCACTTTTTGCCGATTCAGCATATCACCCAAGGTTTCGGCAGTAATCAGGGCTTTTTTCCCTTCTTTATCCTCAAATAACAAATAACCTATATTGCCGCCGTTCTCGTTCCCGCCTTTAGTTAGTCCCTCCGCGTCGCTATGTTTAGCCTGTTCTTGGAAACGCCCATCTAAATCAAATACCCCATGACCGTCAAAATGCACAATATCAACAGGGGGTTGGCGCGAGTCTTCTAGCCGCGCTACTAAATTATCCAAGGTGGCTGTCCGCAAAAATTCTACCTCAACCCGTCCGGCTGCTTCTTGTTGAATGGCGTTCAAAACTGCCATTGCTTCACCACGGGGGTCAATAAATCTTTCATCACTGGGACGACTGATAACAAACAATAACCGCAAACGGTCTTTGACTTGCACTTTAAACGGTTTGCGTCCACCCCCTGCACCTGCGAAGCGGCGACGAATAGAAATCCGGGGATTTTCGTGAAACAAATAAGTACCTTCTGGATCGCATAACAATTCCCAAGGCAGCGATAAAATTGCTGGATGACTAGCCCTGATTGTTAATAAGCGTCCTCGTTGATTTTGCTCTTGAAAATCATTAAACAGCCGTTGAGCAGCCCGATGTTGAAAAACCGCATTAAATAAATCTTCGCCCCATTGCCGGAATTTTTTAGCTATCCCTTCTGCCCGTGTATCATCTACATCTGTGGTGTAATGTGCCGCATAAGTTTCTAAGTACCAGCGAATCTCTTCTCTGTCTGCTGCACTCAACGGTGAGGCAAAATCCAGCCTATCAGTGTCTTGCCCATCAAATGTTACAATGACTTGATGATTCTCTGGGAAGCGGAGATTTAATTCCATAGTCGGCTGTTTGGGGCGTGGAAGCTTACTTGAGATAATACAAGCTTTTTAGGGTAAATTCCGTAAAAATGCTAGGCGATCGCATTTCTTTTGAGGATATCTTAATTAATAATGTTTGCGACACATCAATATATTCTAGAGGGCATGGCAGTGCCATGCCCCTACAATCTGTCTGACATTGTGTAATTAATTTTGTGTAACTACTTATTCACCTGCGATCGCAAAGTCGCCAACCAACAACAGAAGCCACTATCGTTAAGTCAATAGTGGCTATCGTTAAGTCAATAGCGGCTATTCTCAACTCAATAGTGGCTATCGTTAAGTCAATAGCGGCTTTCCTTAACTCAGTAGCGGCTATTCTCAACTCAATAGTGGCTTTCCTTAACTCAATAGCGGCTTTCCTCAACTCAATAGCGGCTTTTCTTAACTCAATAGTGGCTTTCCTCAACTCAATAGCGGCTTTTCTTAACTCAATAGTGGCTTTCCTAATGTTTCCTACCTCTTGTTTTTGCCTCTTGCCTTCTTAAGATGAGTAATTATACCAATTTGAAAAAAGAATGCGACAGATGGTAGGGGCAAGGCAATGCCTTGCCCTCTAGAATATATTAATGTGTCGCAAACATTATTTGAATTGGTATTATTTGTGAAAATTCACGTTGTTCAGATCCCCGACTTCTTGAAGAAGTCGGGGATCTAACTTTTCGCGAATGATTTGGGACTGCTATAGATACCGAAATATTACTGATATTAGCTGAAAATTGTGCGTTCAAAAATTGCTATTTATGCTGAACCAGATTTCGATTTAATTAAGGCAAGCTATGTTTAGAAGTATTTTAAAAGGGCAAATTGTATGAGTCGCAAAAAACGTAAATCCAGCGTTTTAGAAAAAGTTGAGTCAAGAGCAGCCGGGATGAAATTGGTCGATCCAACTCTGAAACTGGATGATGATTCTAGTCTGGAAAAACTGCTGGAGTCAATGGAACAGTTACGTAATAAACTTGAGGTTCATAATAACGCTCTGTCTTTAGCTGATTCTTCTTTAACTGAAGTTGAAGAGATAGAGAAAAATTTGACTAAACTTTCTCAAAAGATGCTAATGCTGATTGCTATTAAGTACGGCAAAGATAGCCCTCAATATGAAACATCAGGTGGTGTTCGAGATAGCGATCGCGTCCGTAAAATGAGGTCGAGCCGCTTGAAAAATGCTGCACAACAAGCATCAGATAATAATAGTAAAAGCGCGAATTTTAGCGAATAGAATGAGACTGACTTGTAAATAAGGCAGAGGGCAGGGGGCAGAAGGTGAGCCACTGCGGTGGACGGGTTCCCCGGCATATAGCAAGTGGCGTTAGCGCAGCGTTAGCGACGCAGGAGCGTCACCCGAAGGGCAGAAGGAAAGGAAAAAGATTTTCATAATACCATTTCACTCCGTCCTTTATGACCCCATCTTCTGATATCGCTTTCCTGTCCACTTCTCCCATCGCCCAATTCCCCGGCTAACCAACTCCGGCTTCTCGTCGCCAATAAAACAGATTCGCCCCATTCGTTCACAAGCAATCAAAACTTCTCCATTACCCATAAACGGGGCAATCACAAAATTATTTTGACTGGTATATAAATTAATTAAGTAATTGACAATTCCCTCTACGCCTTCAACATGAATTGGTGTCTGTGGCTTGGATATAGATTGCTGAGAAAAAATCCCTACATAGATATTACCTAGCACTAACTCGTATTGAAAAGGCATTTGATTGTGCTTGTAGAATTCGTAAATATGCCCTTCCGATCGCAGTACCGCTACAACCCGCGCCTCCCCAACCAAATAATTATGATTCCAAGTTGAGGAAACAGTTGCGATCGCTAAAGCTGCATCCGAGGGCAGCAGGTTCATGAATTCTTGCTTGGCTGTATCACCACAATACACCAAATGCCGCCCCAGAATCCATTCCTCGCCTACTATGACTTTCGGTTCATTACCTGGGGTAAGCGCCAATGTTTCTCTTGACTCTTCTGGTTGACGCTGGCTTTTTTTGTGGAGTAACTTTGCTTTTTTTTCCGCCACCGCACTGTTATATGCCAAAACCTGCAACTCTTTGAGCCTAGCTTTAGCCTCAGCCAGCCGTTTTGCTTGTCTTTCGGTTGCTTGTGCATCTCCTTGCGCCTGGGCTAATTCAAGCGCCTGTTGTGCTGCTTCTGCTAAAGCGCGTTCTTGACTACCTGCTCTAGCTATCTTAATTAATGCTGTAGGACTTTGGGCGATCGCAGTTCCCTTAATCATTTGTTTGACATCAGGGTGAATCCCTTTAGCAATCTGCTTCCCATGCTGAAAAGTGCGCTCAGAGTAGCCAGCTTCTTTGGCTAACTCTAAAGTTCGCTTAGCTGGTAGTGAAATCATTTCACCACCTTTAAGAGTATGTTGATTATCTCCCGCCTTTGCCCGCAGTCCCATGCGTTCTAGAATGCGATCGCGCTCTAACCACAATTCCGAACGCTCTAGCGGCTCTAGCTCATTGCGGATTAAATTCTCATCAATTTCTGCCAACCGCGCTTGTTCAGGATATTGGTAAGTAACAATATTGCACTCAATCGCATCTAGCCCCAACAGCTTACAAGCCGTCAAACGATGTAATCCCGCAATCAAATTTAGCTTTTGATCCACTGTAATCGGGTTCAACAAACCATTAGCCTGAATTGATTCCTTCAATTCATCAACCTTCTCACCCTTAACCGGGCGGCGGTTGCAACCAATGAGAATTTGGTCTATGGGCACAATAGGCATAACTACTGTTCTTCAGTGCAGCCAGTCAAAACACTAACAATAGCATTAAGATACAGAAAATTTCTAGGTCAAGGGTCAAGGGTCAGAGGATGTTTGAAAAGTATTTGGCTGTGATTTTAAGCACTGGTTGATCCCCCCAGCCCCCCTTACAAAAGCTACGGTGTATACACAAATCGGATTTTCTTTCTAGAACTGGGTTTTACCCCCCTTAATCCCCCCTTGGTAAGGGGGGAAAACTTTCTCCAGT
>JAVRCF010000110.1:0-25068 GCA_034530935.1 Aulosira sp. DedQUE10
AAATAACAAATGGGTACGCCGAAATAACAAATGAGTTCGCCGAAATAACAAATGGGTACGCCGAAATAACAAATGAGTTCGCCGAAATAACAAATGACAAATGCCAAACACCAAATGCCAACAAAACCTCTGAAATTTTTTATTGGGTGTGCAGTTTGGGCATATAAAGGTTGGGTGGGTGAACTTTATCCCCCTGGCACTCGGACAACTGAGTTTCTTTCTCTCTACAGCCGCCGCTTCACTACTGTTGAGGGAAATACTACTTTCTACGCCATCCCTAACCAGGAAACAGTCACTCGTTGGGCGACGGAAACACCCCCAGGTTTTGAATTTTGCTTGAAATTGCCACGAGATATCACCCATCAGGGTTTGCTGCAACCATATATCCCTGCGGCTTTAACATTTTTGGAGGGGATGCGCCATTTAGGTAAGCGTCTGGGCCCGATATTTGCCCAATTACCACCAAGTTACGCACCTATATTAATAGAAGATTTGGCTACCTTTTTGGAAGCTTGGCCGCGTACAGTTGCGCCTCTAGCACTAGAAGTTCGGCATCCGGATTGGTTTAAGGAACCCCATGCTAGTAATTTGACGGCGCTGTTAGAAAAGTTAAATGTTGGTAGAGTACTGTTAGACACGCGCCCTATCTATACTGGAGATGACGACCCTCAACTACACTCAGAACGACGCAAACCCAAATTACCAGTGCAATTTAGCGTCACAGCGCCTTTTACCTTAATTCGCTTTATCTCACATCCGAATTTACCTGTGAATCAGCCCTTTCTGGAAGAGTGGGTGACGCAGATTCAGCAGTGGTTACAGGCGGGAGTGCGGATTTATTTCTTTGTTCATTGTCCTACGGAAGAGCGATCGCCCAGTACGGCCCGTTACTTCCAAAGTTTATTAGAACAGAATGGTGTAGTAGTTCCTCCCCTACCTTGGAATAACCTCGATCATCCACCCAACCAGCTGAGTTTATGGGACTTGTGACATACTTATACACTTACTGGAAGGGAAGTGCAGGTTGAAATAATTTGACAGGAGCAAATTTCTGTTTTCACTATATATGAAAATTAACCTGCCTTAATCCCTTTTTTCCAGCTAGATTTAAACGAACTTGAAATTCACTTAAGTTGCGAACATTCCTCCATCATTTTTTTCTGGAATTACCGCATAAGCATCAATTTCAAACAACATACCGTCAAGTGCAAGCCTAGGAACGGGAATTAGGGTATTTGCTGGTGGTTTATTTCCCCACAAATTCCCAATTTCACGTCCTAAAGGTATCAGTTTAGCTTGGGTGTGATCCACTATAAGAACTGTGGTTTTTGCTACATCATCTGGCTTTGCACCCACCGCTTGTAAGGCAAAACGGAGGTTCTGAAAAGCCTGTATTAGCTGGGCTTCAAATTCATTAGAAACAAGATTCCCTTGCAAATCTGAACCAAATTGACCAGAAATATAGACAGTTCTTGTCTTTGCTGGTGTAACAGCTATATGACTATAGCCATTTTGGGTTGCATTATATAAAGTTGGTGGGTTCACCAATTTTATATCTTTGTTGTTTTGAGCGCTCACTTCGTTTTGTGTTCCTACCACAAAGGCGGTACCTAGCCCGCTACCTCCAAGCCACAAAAGTGCATTTCGTCGTGATACTTTTGTCACTAGTGAATTTACAGCACTGGTAATACGTCGAGTCATTAAAGCTCCTTAAATAAGTACTTCAGTAGGTCGGCGATTGAACATAACAATATTAATAAGGCTAAAGTGAAAAACCTTTCCTCTTTCTCCCTAAAAACTTTACATAGTTCGGTTTAATCAAGCCGACTTACTAAAGAAAAATTAGTTATACATTAAGGATAAAAGGAAACTTGGTGAGCGTAAAGTAAAAGCTAAGCGATGTTTTGAAAGTCTTAGTAAAGAAACCAAAAAAATTCTCATAAGAAGTTAAAAATAGCGCGTTTACATCATTTGGGTAAAACTAAAATACCTTATAAATATGCTCCTCTGCTGTCTTGCTCTAAAATAGGTAAATTTGGGGATGTCATTAAACTAAATTTGCGCTATCAAGAAAAATGTAGCTTATCCTAGAGTTTCAAACTGATGTTAACAACTATCATTATTTTGCTAAAACAAGATTTTGGGATAGTTTAAATGTAATCGGAAACCAGTTTGTTGATTTATAACTCTACTTTGCTTTTTTGCCATTGAAGTGTTTGCTAAACAAGCATCATTCATGCAGGAACTCATTCAGCACCCAAGCTGATTGCTATTAAAGAGCAGTCATTAGAATAGGGATGTTTGAGATTTAATTTTGCGACATACCTCTAAACCATCTATTTAATCCATTCGCTAATCACAAATTATTAGTACTGGAAAGTATTAAGGGGGTTAAACCCCTTGTTCGTTTGATCTATCCGTAAAAGTTGTCAAGGCTCTTTTTGTTGACAACTCATTTAAGATTGCTATATATCTTAATAAATAATATTTATTTAATTTATTTAGCTGTTAATTTGTGCAATTGCATCAAAAAATACAGATAATCATTTAATATCAATTTATTAAGATCATGTATCGTATTTATCAGTATAGTTAAAAGATATAAATTAAGAATTAAATTGTGTATATTTTGATTAAAATTAGCTTGTGATTTCTAGAATTGAAGCAGTAAAGTACTTTAAAGTTGAAGCAAATTACCTGATGAGATAAATTGCAGCTACACTGACCATCTCTAGGACAAAATACTTGCAACTATGTGTACACCAATCATTGCAACCGTGTTGAGATGACCCCAAGCATTACAGATTCAACAGTTAAAGCCGCGATCGCAGCTATTGCATCGGAGTCAGCAACGACACAAGAGAAAATCGAGATGTTGATTGAGTTGGCACAGGGTTTACAGAAAAAACCCAAAACAGCTCAAGATTTATGGAGTACAGTTGATCTGTATAAACGTGCTTACGAAATGTGTGGGGAAGATTATCCCCTGCTGAAAGCTAGGGCTAAGGTGGGTATAGCTGGGGCTTTGAGAACAATTCCCGATGAGGGGACGGAGTTACTACTAGAAGCAAAAGCAGCTTATACAGAAGCACTACCAATTTTGCAACAATTAGTTGCTAAAGAAGAAGTAGCGGAAGTACAGATGAATTTGGGGCTAGTTTTGCAGTCTCTCGTACCCTTTAATTTAGCCCAAATTGCAGATAGCATTAAAGCTTATCAAGACGCATTGCGGGTATTTACTGCCCAGCAATACCCAGAAGAATACGCTATTTTACACAACAATATTGCGATCGCTTACCTCTCAATTTCTGCGGGAATGGAACAAAAGCAGTTGTGTGAAGGTTTAGCTGTACAGACATTTGAATCAGCACTCAAGCAGATAAACCTGATTGAAAATCCCAGAGAATATGCGATGTTGCAAAATAATTTGGGTAATGCTCTGCAATATCTCCAGAGTACACATCCTGTAGAAAATAATTTGCGGGCGATCGCAGCTTACAAAGAGGCATTAAAAGTTCGTAATTCCCATGATACACCCTTAGAATACGCTAACACAATTTCTAACAAAGCCAACGCCCTATTTAACCTACCTGATGACCCAGAAAAGCCAGAAGAAGGGAATCCGCAAAATCTCTTGAAAGCACTTGCTTACTATCAAGAAGCTGGGGAAATTTTCACCCAGTATCAACAGTTAGAACAAGCAAAATTGGTAGTTCAAGCCCTACAAGAAGTGGAGGCAGAAATTAGAATGCGAGAAGAGAAACTCTAAAATTATTTTATCTGTTTCGCGCCTTCGAGATTCGACGTTTGCCGGAGGCGTTTTCGCAGAGTAACCGCTTCCCTAAGTGTAGAGTCTCCTACAGAATAAGGGTAGGGTAGTTCCAAAAGTTACACGTAAACAGGTAAAGAAGAACGCCAGAGTGTCTTTTAGCAAAGTTGCTAGTGCTGATACAGTAGGACTAAATTATTGGTGAGAAAATACTAATGGCAAATGAAAAATCACTAAAGACAGTTTGTCAAAATGATTCGTAATTTTGTCAATAATCATCGGCATCCAACTGCGGTTAATGCACAACTCTATTAAGATTACTCCTAGCGCTTCATTACCGCCAGATCTCACAGTAATTTCACCAAAATTACCTTTTTCACCTGAAGGTGTAGCGGTAATTTTAGGTGCAATTATGGAACAGGAAAAATTAGTGATGCCTTTAGCACCTAGCGCCATCACAATGTTTGGGCCGCGTGGTGCTTGTTTAACATCAGAAACTGGGCCATTGTGGGTGTCTGATACAGGACATCATCGATTATTGGGATGGCAAAATGTACCAACTACAGATAATCAAAGTGCTGATTGGGTAATTGGACAACCAGACTTCTACCATGAGGGACAAAATGCTAAAGGTGTACCAGGAAGGGCAACTTTTAGCGTCCCAACAGGGATTTGTCAATGTGGATCAGGATTAGCTGTAGCAGATGCTTGGAATCACCGAGTTTTAATTTGGAAAAATTTACCAGCCGATAGCAATGTACCAGCTGATTTGGTGTTAGGACAAGCTAATTTTACTGACAATGAACCAAATCGGGGGAGTCAATTACCAGCAGCAAATACGATGCACTGGCCCTATGGTATTTTCTACCATCGAGGAAGGCTATTTGTGGCTGATACTGGCAATCGTCGGGTGTTAGTTTGGCAGCAATTACCTACAGAAAATGGTCAACCAGCCGATTTAGTGTTGGGGCAACCAGATATGATATCTCGTAATGAAAATAGTGGCGGTTCTCCGACAGCTTTTAGTATGCGTTGGTGTCATGATATTACCTTTTGGGGAGACAATTTAGTTGTCAGCGATGCAGGTAATAATCGTGTGATGATTTGGCAGGGAATGCCTACAGAAAATAATGCTCCTTGTGCAGTGGTGTTGGGACAAAAAAACTTTAATGTAGTGGAAATGAATCAGGGGGTTTATTTTCCCAGTGCGAGTAGTTTGAGTATGCCTTATGGTGTGGATGCAGCTGGTGATTGGTTGGTAATTGCGGATACCGCTAACTCTCGTTTGCTAGGTTGGAAAAAGCCAAAGTCAATTTTATCACTGCAAGGTGTGGCGGCAGATGCCTTAGCAGGACAAGTCAAATTTCAAAATAAAGGTGAAAACCGAGATTTTGGGCTACCAACACGAGAAAGTTTAAATTGGTGTTACGGAATCAAGATTTGTGGACACACTGCGGTGGTAGCTGATTCTGGAAATAACCGAATTTTGCTGTGGCAATTTAATTATGGCGAATGAAGAAATTAGAGTTCGCGGTACTGTTCAGGGTGTAGGTTTTCGCCCTACTGTTTATCGTATTGCCAAAGCCTGCGGTTTACGTGGAGATGTTTGTAATGATGGACAAGGAGTGTTAATTCGCTTATCTGGTAGCGAAGCAGCCTTGGCAGAATTTATCGTCAAATTACAGCAAGAATGTCCACCTCTGGCGAAAATTCAGGAAATTATCAGAACGCCTATTACAGATGAATTGAATTTTGATGATTTTGCGATCGCAAATAGTGTCAGTAGTAGAGTAAAAACAGCAATCTCACCGGATGCTGCGACTTGTCCCCAATGTCAACAAGAAATTTTTGACCCTTTCAGCCGCTATTTTCGCTACCCCTTCACCAACTGTACCCATTGCGGCCCCAGATTGAGTATAATTAGCGCCATTCCCTATGACAGATGCAATACCAGTATGTCTGCATTTGCCATGTGTCCCCAATGTGAAAGAGAATACCACGATATCGAAAACCGCCGCTTTCATGCCCAACCTGTAGCTTGCCATGTCTGCGGTCCCTCGGCTAGGTTAGAACGTGCTGATGGTAAGTCAGTTACCGCCTCTATGTTCTCCATGTTAGATGATGTTGATGCTGTTTGTACCCTGTTGCAAAAAGGCCAGATTGTCGCCATTAAAGGCTTAAGTGGTATTCATTTAGCTTGTGATGCAACTCAAGAAGCAACCGTCCAAAAACTGCGTCAGCGTAAAAACCGCTATCATAAACCCTTTGCTTTAATGGCTAGGGATATCGAGATAATTGCCCAATATTGCACAATCAATGCCAAAGAGCAAGAATTATTAACCAGTCCCGCCGCCCCTATTGTTTTATTGAAAACGCGGGAGAGGGAGAAAGGGGAAGAGAAAATAGGAACAAACAAACTAAGCACTCCACACTCAGCACTCAGCACTCAGCACTCAGCACTCCACACTCACTACTCGATTGCCCCTTCAGTTGCACCAGGGCAAAATAGCCTTGGGTTTATGTTACCTTATACGCCTTTACATCATCTAATTCTCAAGCGAATGAATCGCCCAATTGTTTTAACAAGCGGCAATTTATCTGATGAACCGCAATGTATTGATAATGGAAAAGCACGAGATAAATTAAGTAAAATTGCTGATTATTTTCTTTTGCATAATCGAGAGATTGTCAATCGAGTTGATGATTCGGTGGTAAGGATTGTAGGCGATAAATTGCAAATCATTCGCCGCGCCAGAGGCTATGCACCAGCACCAATTAATCTACCGCCTGGATTTGAGAAAACTCCGCAGATTTTAGCAATGGGTAGTGAGTTAAAAAATACCTTTTGTCTACTGCGCGAAGGACAAGCAATCCTCTCGCAACATTTGGGAGATTTAGAAAATGCTGCGGCTTTTGATGCCTATCAGGATACTTTAAATCTATACTTAAATTTATTTGAACATCAACCAGAAGCGATCGCTATTGATAAACACCCAGAATATCTCTCAACCAAACTGGGGAAAGATTTAGCCGCCGCCAACCACCTGAAAATTTACCAAATTCAGCATCATCACGCCCACATTGCTGCTTGTATGGCAGAAAATGGCATTCCTCTCAATTCGCCACCAGTTTTAGGCATTGCCTTAGATGGCTTGGGTTATGGCGAAGATGGTACACTTTGGGGTGGGGAATTTCTTTTAGCAGATTATCGCCAATTTCAGCGCCTAGCAACATTTAAACCTGTGGCAATGATTGGCGGCACACAAGCAATTTACCAGCCTTGGCGTAACACCTATGCCCAACTTATAGCCACCGATAGCTGGGAAAATTTTACACAAAATTATGGCGATTTGGAAATATTAAAATTTTTGGAGAAAAAGCCACTAAAGGTACTAAATCAGCTTATAGAACAAGGAATTAATTCACCTCAGGCTTCTTCAGTTGGACGATTGTTCGATGCAGTCGCGGCGGCGATAGGTATTTGTCGAGAAGAATGTAGTTATGAAGGACAAGCTGCGATCGCACTGGAAGCCTTAATTGATCAGCATAGCTTAAATCATCATAAAGAAACCCCAAATTATCCGTTTAATTTTACCTTTTTCGATAATATTTACTGTATAGACCCTAGGCCTATGTGGCCAGCCTTGCTCAAAGACTTGCAAAATCAAATACCACAGGCGACTATAGCGACAAAATTTCATCAAAGTCTAGCCAAAACAATTGCCTTAATGGTTAAATACCTCTCGCAAGAATATCTTATTAATCAAGTCGTCCTAACAGGAGGCGTATTTCAAAACTGTATTTTGTTAGAGCAAGTTACTAGGGATTTACAAACATTGGGAATCAACGTCTTAACTCACAGCTTAGTTCCAACAAATGATGGTGGAATATCTTTAGGCCAAGCTGTAATCGCATCTGCACAATTAAGCGCTTAATTATCCTTAGTAAACTGCGTAAATTTCGTTCTTATATAGCCTTTCCTAGTCTGCTGAGGTACAAATTTATGTGCGTCCATCTGCGTCCATCCTCTTCTATCGGCGGTTAATTCTTTCTTGCTGTACCTCACCAATGTGGGAAACGCTATATTATCTCTGTATTTAGCTAATGCGCCGACATTTGGCATTTTTTCTTAAATACAGTAATTAGTAATTTGTCCTTAGTAAATCCAAATAACTAATGACCAATGACAAATGACAAAGGAAAATAAAAATGTGTTTGGGAATTCCCGGTCAAATTGTCGAAATCACCAACATTAATCATAAGTTAGCCATTGTCAATGTTGGTGGTGTTAAGCGACAAGTAAATATTGCTTGCATCGTTGATGAACAACATCCGCCAGAAGCTTGTATTGGCGATTGGGTACTAGTTCATGTTGGCTTTGCCATGAATCGAATTAATGAAGAAGAAGCAGCAGAAACATTACAACTATTGCAAGAACTAGCCGCAGCGCAAGCTGGAGTTAGTATGTAATTTTTTGCTGAAAAACTTGGATCAAATCAATCCTAAATCTAAAATTGAGATGAAATACGTTGATGAATTCCGAGAACCAGCAAAAGCTGAAGGCTTACGCCGCGAAATCGCCAAATTAAGTCTTCAGCTAGGAAGACCAATCAAAATCATGGAAATCTGCGGCGGGCATACTCATTCTATATTTAAGTATGGTATAGAAGAAATCTTACCCAATGCCATCGAATTAATTCATGGCCCTGGTTGTCCAGTATGCGTCATGCCAAAAGGGAGATTAGATGATGCGATCGCAATCTCCCAAAATTCTCACGTCATCTTCGCCACCTTTGGTGATGCCATGCGAGTTCCTGGTTCTACAACCAGCTTGCTGCAAGCCAAAGCTACAAGCGCAGATATTCGCATGGTGTACTCGCCTTTAGATAGTCTACAAATTGCCAAAGATAACCCCGACAAAGAAGTTGTCTTTTTCGCCTTAGGCTTTGAAACCACAGCCCCCAGCACCGCCTTCACCATCCTGCAAGCAGCAGCCGAAAAAATCAATAACTTTAGTATGTTTTGCAATCACGTCCTCGTGATTCCTGCCCTGCAAGCACTACTAAATAACCCCGACTTGCAACTTGATGGATTTGTTGGCCCCGGTCATGTCAGCATGGTAATTGGTACTGACCCTTACCAGTTCATCGCTCAACAATATCATAAGCCCATAGTTGTCTCCGGCTTTGAACCCCTAGACATTCTCCAATCGATTTGGATGCTATTGCAACAGCTATTAGAAAATCGTTGCCAAGTCGAAAACCAATATAACCGAATTGTGCAGCCAGCCGGAAATCAAGTCGCCCTAGCCGCTATCAACCAAGTGTTTGCGGCGCGAGAAACGTTTGATTGGCGTGGCTTAGGTGATATACCTTATTCAGGCTTACAAATTCGTCCCGAATACGCACAATTTGATGCTGAACAAAAATTTACCATTCCTAACCAAAAAGTTGCCGACCATAAAGCTTGTCAATGTGGAGAAATTCTCAAAGGTGTGTTGAAACCTTGGGAATGTAAAGTATTTGGTACAGCTTGCACACCAGAAACACCAATTGGTAGTTGCATGGTATCTTCCGAAGGTGCTTGTGCTGCCTATTACAAATATGGCAGACTCTCTACTGTTGCCAAGAGAACAACGCTAGAAAAACGAAAAGTAAACATAACTCAAGAACCTCTCCCCGCTTGCGGTATTGTTGGCTAGAGACTAGAAATTGACTAATTCTGCATTCTTGTTTGCGTCTATACGCGAGATAAAAAAAGATGTGGTTGATTGAGGCGAAAACTGTTGTAATTCTTAAGTAATCTGACTCGAGGAAAAATAAATTTATGCCATTTGTCACAGTCCAAATTGCCAAAGGCCACTCCATAGAAAAAAAGCGAAAATTAGTGCAAGCCGTAACCGATGCCCTTGTTTCTGCTTTAGGTACAAAGCCAGAATGGATAACCGTTCATATTGATGAATTTGAACGGGAAAATTGGGCCGTTGGTGGTCAATTACATTCTGATAAACATAGCGGTAGACACACTGAAACAGGCAGATAATCTAGTACAAAGCTGTGTAAATAAGGATACTATCTGAACTAGGTAAAAAGCTAGCAACATAAGTATTCTTTCTTTTTACAGACGCGATTAATCGCGTCTCTACTTTTGCCTTATTGTAGAGGGGAATTTACATGAATACCGATAATCATCAACGTCAAATGTGGCTACTTTGTTTAGTAGGGATTAATATTGTTGCTTCAATTTTGCATTACAGTGACAATATTATTTTCTTTGATCGATATCCAGAAGTATCTTGGTTTACACTTCAAATCCCAGACTCTCTGTGGTTGATTATGACACCCTTGAGTTTAGCTGGATATTATCAATATATTAAAAGGTCATTTACTTCTGCGTATTTCTGCCTATACATCTATATAATCATTAGCCAGTTTACTCTTGGACACTACATTCTGACACCCATGTGGTATCTGTCTGTGAAAATGAATACTTTAATTTTATTTGAGTCGATTGCTTCAATTCCTCTACTGGCTTTTGTTGCTTGGTCACAATTATTGCTCAAAGAAGGAAAGGAAGCTACACAATAATCAAATTTATATCCAAAGATTTATAGCATTTTTCACTTGAGAATCGAACATAAAGCATCAGCAGGCGTAGGTTGAGTTTCGCTATCGCTCTACACAACCTACAATTATCCTTCACTACGCGATGACATCTTACATTTAATTATGCCTAGCTACTTATTTCACCACAGAGACACCAAGACACTAAGTTGAATCACCAAAAATAATACAATGAAAATTTAAATATGGACGTTTTACCCAGTAACTCAACACAAAATCACCTATTTGAAAAAATCGAAAAAATCCGCCGTCGCCAAGCTAAAGTGCGAGATACCCATATTACTCTCGCACATGGTAGTGGTGGTAAAGCTATGCGCGATTTAATCGATGATATCTTTGTAAAAAGTTTTGATAATCCAATTCTCTCGCAATTAGAAGACCAAGCTAGTTTTAACTTAGCCAATCTTATGCAACAGGGAGACAGATTAGCCTTTACTACTGATTCCTATGTTGTAGACCCCCTATTTTTTCCTGGTGGCGATATTGGAGAATTAGCGATTAATGGCACAATTAATGATTTAGCAGTGAGTGGTGCAAAACCCTTATATCTCACCTGTAGCGTTATTTTAGAAGAAGGACTAGCAGTAGAAACTTTACGCCGTGTAGCTACTAGTATGAAATTAGCCGCTAATCAAGCTGGTGTTCAAATTGTGACTGGTGACACAAAAGTTGTACCTCGCGGTGCAGCCGATAAACTGTTTATTAATACTGCTGGTATTGGTATAATTCCTGTAGGAATTGAGATTTCTGCCCATAAAATAAAACCAGGCGATGCCATAATTATTAATGGCGAATTAGGCAATCACGGCGCAGCAATTTTAATTGCCCGTGGTGAATTAGCATTAGAAACTAATATTGAAAGTGACTGTCAACCATTGCATGGTTTGGTAGAGACAATCCTGAATGTTTGCCCAGAAGTTCATGCGATGCGGGATGCAACCCGTGGTGGGTTAGCTACAGTCTTAAACGAATTTGCCCTCAGTTCCAATGTGGGAATACGCCTCTATGAACAATCTATTCCAGTGCGAGAAGAAGTCAAAGGAGTTTGCGAAATTCTTGGTTTAGACCCCTTGTATCTCGCTAATGAAGGTAAGTTAGTACTAGTAGTACCTGGACAAAAAGCAAAAACAGTTTTAGCAGCCATGAAAACCCACCCAGCCGGAAAAGATGCTGCGATTATTGGTGAAGTTATCCCCTCACCGTCAGGTGTTGTGTTATTAAAAACTATTTTCAATTCTGAACGTATTGTTGATATGCTAGTGGGCGATCAATTACCCCGAATTTGTTAAATTTTACTAACTCTGTCCGATATCTTCATCATAAATTATATAAAACAAACGCCGATAATTAATCGGCATTAATCGGCGTTTGTTATTTCCCCTCATAAATTTATGCACGAACTAGGAATTACACAAAACATTGTTGCCATAGTTACAGAACACGCCAAGGGTAAAAAAGTCCAAAGAGTAGTATTAGAAATTGGCAAACTATCAGCTATTATGCCTGATGCCATCCGTTTTTGTTTTGATATTTGCACTCAAGGTACAGTTCTAGAAAGAGCAAAATTAGAAATATTAGAAATCCCTGGCTTGGCAGAATGTCGCCAATGTGGTAGAAAAATTGCTTTAGACAAACTCTTTGGCATTTGTGAATGTGGTAGCGTGCAATTAAATTTAATAACTGGTGAAGAACTGAAAATTAAGGAAATAGAAATCGAGGAACTATGTGTGTAACTTGCGGTTGTTCTGACGATGCAGAAAGCAAAGTAACTAATCTAGCCACAGGTGAAGTGAATCATCATCACCATCATCATGATACCCACACTCACACCTTACCTGATGGTACCGTAATTACTCATGCTCACAATCACGACCATCATCAAGAAGCATCGCAGATTCATGCCAAAATTCATGGCACAACAATCAGTTTAGAGCAAGATATTTTAGCAAAAAATAACCTCCTAGCTGCTCAAAATCGGGGCTGGTTTAAAGGGCGAACTATCCTCGCCCTAAATTTAATGAGTTCTCCTGGTGCAGGTAAAACAACTCTTTTAACTCGCACTATCAACGATTTAAAATCTCAATTGAGTATCAGCGTCATTGAAGGCGATCAAGAAACAACTAATGATGCAAAAAGAATTCAAGAAACTGGTTGTAAAGTTGTCCAAATTAATACTGGTACAGGCTGTCATTTAGATGCATCAATGATAGAAAGGGGTTTACAACAACTCAACCCACCTTTAAATTCAGTGGTGATGATTGAGAATGTTGGTAACTTAGTTTGTCCAGCTTTATTTGATTTAGGAGAACAGGCGAAAGTAGTGATTCTTTCTGTTACCGAAGGAGAAGATAAACCCATCAAATATCCGCATATTTTCCGCGCTAGTCAGGTGATGATTCTCACCAAAATTGATTTATTGCCTTATGTAGAGTTTGATGTGCAAAAATGTATAGAATATGCACGTCAAGTAAATCCTGAAATTCATATTTTTCAGGTTTCTGCAACTATAGGTGCGGGTTTAGAAACTTGGTATGATTGGTTATCAAAAAAAGTCAGCTAATGCGCTGACATATTCCTCAGTCTGGAAAACAAATACTTAAAGACGGCTCATCTCATGTATTTAATAATAAAGAGACAAGGTTGATCCAGATGGTCAATATCATTTGATTCTAATAACAAGTCCATCAAAATGATTCAAGAATGGTATGAAGTATGGGTTGATAAATCAACAAAAATTCCATATGTTTTGTTTCTTTGTCCTGACCCAAGCAATGCTGGAGGAATGTTAATTATCGATCCAAAACAAAACAATCAAGTCATCAAGAGACTGCCTGACTATAATACAGCAGTTTTGTGGTTGACAGAAGATGAGTATACTCGTGTTGATGGAAGGATGGAGATTGAATAAAATTAGCACAATTGACCATCATGTAGGATGTATTGGCTCTGGGTAACACATCAATCAAAATTGCAGCATACAACTATAACGCTTATTTTAAAAAGGGGGATAACATAAACTAAAAATACATATTAAAACTTGTTTTATAGCGTGTTAAATAGGCAGAGTAATAGTAAACTTAGTTCCCTGACCAGGAATTGACAAACAGTTGATTTGTCCATTGTGTTTATCAACAATAATTTGGTAGCTGATAGCTAAACCTAGTCCAGTTCCTTTACCTACGGGCTTAGTTGTAAACGATGGCTCAAAAATTCGAGCTTGCACTTCCGGAAGCATACCAGGGCCATTATCTTGGATGCAAATTGTGACACTTTCCTGCTGAGGATCAACTGATGTCGCGATAGTCAAGGTATTCGGGTTAGTTACCTGATTTTTATTAGAGTGGTTTTGATAGTGTTCGTCAAATGCATCAATGGCATTAGCAATAATGTTCATAAACACCTGATTCAGTTGTCCCGGATAGCAACTTATTGGAGGTAAGTCACCATATCGGGTAACAGTATGGATTTGAGAGCGATCGCCATTATCTTTGAGTCGATGCTTCAACAGCATCACAGTGCTATCAATTCCCTCGTGAATTTGAAACTCCACCTTAGATGACATATCAGCACGCGCAAAGGTTCTCAAAGACAAGCTGATACCCTTCAATCGGGAAATTCCTTGAGTCATCGATGACAGCAATTTAGGCAGATCATCAGTAATATACTCTAAGTCGATTTCTTCAATGAAGTCTTCAATTTCTGGATCAGAATTCGGTAGCTTCTCTTGATAGAGGTATATTAGCCGTAGCAGATCATTGACATATTGTTTAATGTGAGAGCTATTGCCGTCAATAAAACCAACTGGGTTATTAATCTCATGGCCAATACCTGCAACTAGTTGTCCGAGGGTGGACATTTTTTCACTTTGGATCAGTTGGAGTTGGGTTTGTTGTAACTGTTGTAGAGATTGGGTTAATTCGGCGGTGCGTTCTTGCACCCGTTGTTCTAATGTCCGAGTCAGATAGGAGATTTTTAGGTGTAACTTTAATCGCGCAATGACTTCTTCTTGTTGGAAAGGTTTGGTAATGTAGTCAACCGCGCCAATTTCCAATCCTTTTACCTTGTCTGTTGTATCAGATAAAGCGGTCATGAAAATAACCGGAGTATGTTGAGTGATTGGATTGGCTTTTAACCTGCGACAAGTTTCAAATCCATCCAAACCTGGCATCATGACATCCAGAAGAATCAGATCGGGATGGGCGTATTCTGCTTGTTCAATCGCAGATTCACCATCTGTCGCCATGAGTGCTTTCCAGCCATTCAGGGATATGGCTTCTGATAGTACCTTGAGATTGTTGGGATTGTCATCCACTAATAAAATATGCATTGGCTTTGAAAAAGGATCAGTCATCATTGACGTGACTCCGTTGTGATAAATGATTTGAGAAATTTACGTATTTTTCCGGTTTGGAAATTGGCAGTAAGTTGTTTCAACTCAGCTGCAAAGAGATTTAGCTGACCGTTCTGATCAACTAGCTCTTTTATGATTCCCTCGATCGCCGGAATATCCCCCATCATTGCCAAATGATACAGTTGTTGCAAAACATCCTGGGATGGCAAAACCAATTCACTCTCTGATGACTGCTCAGGCGGGGAAGACGATTGTTGCGGTGCAGGTTGGGTAATCCACTCCACTTTCAACAGCGGTAGCAACGCATTCAGTAATTCGTCAATTTGCAGGGGTTTGGGTATGAATGCTGTCGCCCCAGCCTGTAAACTCCGTTGGCGATTTTCCTCAAATACATTGGCACTCGAAACAATAATCGGAATAGAACCAGTTTGTGGATGCGCTTGTAGATGTACCATTAGCTCAAAGCCATCCATATTAGGCATGGCTAAATCGAGCAGAATTACATCTGGGATGCATTCTTTTGCCAATGCTAGCCCTTGTTTACCATCGTTCGCTGCCAAAGTTCGACAGCCAATTTTTTGCAGCACATTGATTAATAGGGAACGGTGATTTTCATCATCATCGACAATGAGAATCTGAGGTGCATTACCACTAATCCCGGTAATTTTCTGCTGGGTGGGAGATATTGCCTCTGGATACCAGTCATGGGAAAGTGGGATTGATACTGCCAAATCTAGCCAAAATACACTGCCTTCACCTAGACGACTCTGCACTTGAATTTCGCTCCCCATCAATGTCGCAATTCTTTGACTAATCGCCAATCCCAAGCCAGTACCATCAGATCGCTGCCCGCCTTTACCGACTTGCTCAAAGGGCAAAAAGATTTTCTCTAATTGGTCTTGCTGCATCCCAATACCCGTATCTTCAATTTGGAAGCGAATTTTAGGGTTTGGGGTTTGGGTATTCTCCTTGTCCTCAGCTTCCAGTAACTCTACTTTAAATGTCACACCACCAGTATCTGTAAATTTGATTGCATTGCCCAGCAAATTGATCAACAATTGGCGCAGGCGTTTTTCATCGGCTTCAATGACAGGTGGTAGGCGATCGCTAATTAAAATATTAAATGCAATGTTTTTCTGTTCAGCCCGGATACCACAAATCTCGGTAACACTATGTAAGAAGCTCGACAAATGCACATTAGCCATCACCAATTCCAATTTCCGCGCTTCAATCTTCGAGAGGTCGAGAATATCATTGATCAGCATCAGCAGGTGCGAGCCGCATTGGTAGATAATATGGACTCCTTCCAGGTTTTTCGCTGTCAAGTTTGGCGATACTTCTAGTACCTGGGCAAAACCAAGGATGCCATTTAGCGGCGTGCGTAACTCGTGACTCATATTTGCCAGAAACTCGCTTTTCGCCTGGTTAGCAGCATCAGCAGCTTGCTTGGCCTCCAGCAGTTCCTGAGTGCGTTGTTCAACTTTTGTCTCTAAGGTTTTAGAATAATCTAAGAGTTGCTCGTTGGCAATTTCCAGTTGGCGATTCGTTTGTTCTAGTTTCTGTTGTTTATAGGCATTGGTTGTGGCAATCACACTGCTAATAAATGCGGCTAAGGCGGGTGTGACCGGAATCAGGATACCATACACAAATATACCGTAGGCACCCCCTACACAAAGTCCACTGGTGCCTAAAGTTGCCCAGAGAATTTTACCACCTGGAACCCGCCACCCAGTACGGGTACTCGCTAACAACCAACTACCTGTAGAACCGATCAGAGACCATAACACAATCCAGAATGATAAAGGAATGCCCGAAACGCCATGCAGAGTTGTTTTTCCAGTTCTTGCCCCTCGTACTAGTTGATGAGCAATATTGGCATGGACAACCACACCTGGGGTAGGTTTTTGAGCTGATAACCCAGAAGAGAATGGTGTACTGAAAAAATCATTCGTGCTAGATGCGACCGAGCCAATAAACACCATGCGATCGCGCATTACGTTTGCAGGAACTCGCCCAGCTAAGACATCCCGCATAGCAACTGTGCGAAATGCAGTTTCTGAACCATACCAGTTGAGCAGAATTTGATAGCCTCCCAAATCGGCATCAGCATAACCTGCTTCCTGATTGTTCAGTGGTAAGTAGATTTCCTGACCCAATTTAAACTTTTGCTGTTTGGGGTCAATGCTTTCTAAAGAAATTCCTTCGGCTTCCAAGTACTTAAGTGCTACCAGGGTTGCTAGTCCAGCTTTGAGAGTCCCTTTTTCTTTGGCATCCTCAGCTGTCAACAGGGCACGGCGCACATAGCGATCGCCATCCAACACCAAATCGGCTAACCCCACCTGATCGCGTTTTTTCAATTCCGGTGGGGGATTGACGCGTTCACCAGTGATTTTCTCAACTCCGATTAAATTGGGAGTGCTGCTAAAAATTTTCACAAGTTGCTCATATCCAGAGCCTTCTGGTAAATCTCGATAGAGATCCAAGCCAATGGCTCTGGGTTTTTGCCCTCGGATTTTTTCTAGTAATTGTGCCAGCGCCCAATCTGGAATTGGCCATTTCCGCACCGATTGAATATCGCGCTCATCGATTGTGACAATCACAATTTCGTCAGCGATTATTTCATGCGCTCGCTGACGAACCCATTCATCACGAATTTTCCATTCCGGTAAATTAAAAAGTCCCAACGACTGCCCAACTATGACCGTCAGGGCAACACTGGGAGTAATAATCAAAATGCTGCGAGTTTGTTGGATAAAAGCTTGGAATTTGCGCCACATATTTGGGCCACACAGTTAATTTATCTCGGTCAATGTTGTTAGGTAAATGCTCTAATACCAATTCTTTATGAAGCTGCATAGAATTCGATCCCCCCTAGCCCACGCCAGTCGCCTCTCTCAAGGGGAGACGCTACGCGAACAAGTCGGGAAACCCGCCCACGGCGCTGGCTCCCCTTAATAAGGGGGGAACTGGAAAACATCTATCAAAGTCCCCCTTAAAAAGGGGGATTTAGGGGGATCTAGATATGTGCAACTTCACATTAAATTGGTATAACAACATCTTTGTTAGAAGTCTGTCTCATTAATGTTGAGGAATTAGCTTATTCAGATCCCCGACTTCTTGAAGAAGTCGGGGATCTGAATAACCGATCAAAATTAATTTAACGGAGCCATTGCCAACTCTTTCAAGCTGACTGAGGAGAGGAGTTCTTCCCATTGCTTGGTGAGGATTGTATTGGTAGGTTGGGTGTTGCGTAGCGTAGCAAGTATTGCTACACAGTCATACCAAACTCCGTTTTTACCCAAAGCAGTCGCCTGCTTCAAAGCGTCCTCCTGCTGCATCACCGTGGCTAAATCAGTATTGGGCTGGATACGTTGAACCCAACCATCAACGTAAGGAGTACTGGGGCTGAGTTTTCCATCCACTTTCAGTGCCAAAAACCAATGGTAATTTTTGTCCAAGGCTAAGGCAGGTGCATCAGCTGGTAATTTGACAGCAATTACTCCAGATTTACCAGCCACAGGAATGGTCATCTGGTGGTGCATATTGCCAGCTTCATCCTTGAGGCTGAATACGGCTTCTGCGGCATTGGAAGTTGGAATATAGACCAGAATCGTCGGACGTTCCGATAATGTTGTGCCATAGAAGCTTTCAGGTAGGAGTGCAATTAGCGCTGCTGGCCCTGTTGCTCCCACAGCAGAAGGATTTAAGTCGTATGTACCAACGCGAGAAGCTCCCCCACTCGCCTGTTGCGGAGCGCCTTTTCCAGAAATAGGTGTAAACAAACTACCACGAGAAGCCCCTCCTGTTGCTTGTCTAGGCGTTCCTTTTCCAGAGGCAGGTGTAAACAAACTACCACGAGAAGCCCCTCCCGTCGCTTGGCTGGGCGCACCCTTTCCAGAGGCAGGAGTAAATAAACTACCGCGAGAAGCACCTCCCGTCGCTTGACTGGGCGCACTATTGTTCGGAGGTGGGGTAAATGTCAAAGCATAAGCACTAGACCATGCAGTGTTAGCCATCAGAGCGACGACACTCAATGTACTAACTAAATATCCACGTTTCATTATCTTTACCTCATTTGCAAGGCGTGATATTAAATACCTTTGTTTCGACTCTAGAAGTAAGCTTGTGATATTAGTCTAATCACAATGCTTTTAAGCTGAATACACAGTTTTAGTATAGCTATAATTTGTCAGTAATCTAATAAGATTTAGCCTATTATAGGCTAAAAATAAAACTTAAAATATTTTATGCCTAAGTGTTTTTACATAAAAACTTGAGTGCGACGGAAAGAGGCAAAAAACCTACAACTTGGCCTCGTTGTTCTTAGAGGTTTGGAGAGGGTTCTTCAAGGTTTGTCGAACCCACGTTATTTTAAACTTCGTTGTTGAGTTCTTATACCATTTCACTTTAATCATGATACAAATACGTTGGTAAGGGCACGGCATTGCCGTGCCCTTACGGTATTAGGGTTTTCGTGAATTGGTATTAGTCCTAAGTAATGAGTGAAATTCTTTACTCAGCACTTAGCACTTTTAACTCACTACTCTTCACTGCCAGCTACCGACTAAAACAAAGGCAGACCAAAAGAACGGATCGCGGAAATCAGTTTTGCGAATCAAGCTAATTTGGGCCTGCTGTAGTGCTTCGGCTTTAGTGATTTTGGGTTGTCGCAGTTGATCGTAGAAGCGAGTCATTAGCATGGCGGCTGCCTGATCTTTGACGGGCCAGAGGGTGGCGATGGTGGAACGGGCACCTGATTTAACAGCTAAGCCTGCTAGTCCCAGCACAGCGCGATCATCTCCGGCAGCTGTATCACAGGCACTCAATACCAGCAACTCGATCGCTTTCGATGGATCGTTACCTCGATTTTTCAGCAATTCCGACAACTCCTTAACATTAACTTCTCCATCCCAAGTCAGCAGAAAAGTATCTTCCAGGCGAGAGCTAAACTGTCCGTGAGTTGCCAAGTGAACAACATCAGCGCTACTGGATTTGACGCGATCACCAAGGGCTTGACTAGTGAATCGCTGATTTAGCAACATTGAAGACGGCACCGTTTTTGATATTTGCCTGACTTCTGATTCCACAGCAGGCAAAGCACTAAAGCCACTACGAGATTCGCTGATACCGCCGACGATGGCATCAATATGATTTTTCTGGAGCGATCGCGCTGCTATCAGTTGCATTCCTGGAGAGAGTGCCACAGCATACTTCTCAATTAAGTATTGCTTACCGTCATATAAGGCTGCCATTGGAATGTTGCGTAAGTGACCATCCAAAACAAACACCAATGTTTTAGTATCTTTGAAAGCTTGGTCTATTTCTGCTGGACGAATTAGCCAATCGTAAATTTGTTGCGAAAAGCGATCGCGCTCTTTAGAATCGGAGACAGGATTTAAGGCAACTAATAAATTGTCGAGAGTTTGCTCAATTTCAGCTTGAGATTTGTGAGTGACATAATAACGCAGTGGTTGCCCAGTTGTAGAGAGAATTACAGCTAGTCGATCTGGTAAAATGATTGGATAAACGACAGTTGCTGTGGGGTCAACTTGGTCAATCTGCTTGGCTCTATCTAAACAGGCTTCTCGGAAAAAATTATCGAGTTCGGCAATTTGCAGTGATTCTATTAACTCACGGGCTTGCATGAGTTCTGTTTGATTCGGTTGCTCATCCAGGAGTAAACCAACTAGTTCCCGGTAAACAGGCTCTACACTCTCACGGAAAGAGAATTGGACATCGGGATTGATGGCAACTAAATCTCCTCGTAATGCTTTTAAAGCCTTAACTGCTTCAGTGTAGGATTTAATTGCTTGTGGGCGATCGCCTTGTTGTTTATACAACTTTCCTACCTGCCAAGCTGATTGAGCAATAATATCCTGAGCTTCGAGTTGACGGGCAATGTTGAGGGATTTCTGAGCTAATTCTTTTGCCTGATCTAACTGCTGTGTCCGGCTGTAAAGTTTTCCCCACTGATGCAGTGCATAGGCTTCTGATTGAGTATCCTGGATCTGCTGTGCAGACTTAACTGTAACTGCCAACAGTTGCGCCAGGTCTTTGAGCGGTAGAATTTGCTCAGGATTTTCTAACCGATTGACTGTGGCAACAAAATTGATCGCTGCGTAGAGGGAGCTGTGACTGGGGGGCAGTTCTCTAAGTTGTTGTAGCAGTTGAGGTGCGAGGGGAGTAGCAAGCTCAAGCTTGTCGTAGTACAGGAAAAGTTTAAACTTAGCTAAACTCGCTTGTAACTGCTCGCCTGGATTAGTAGTTATCTGTTGTGCCTGTTCAAAGTAATCTAATGCTGCATCCGGATCTTGTAAGTCTACGGCAGTTCTTCCTAAATTCAACAAGATAGAACTCAAGTAGGGTGTAGCAGCAATTTTATTGGCTACCGCTAAACTTTGCTCTAAAATCTGTTGACTATTGCCAGAATCGCCAATCATTTGCTGAGCTAAAGCAAGCGATCGCAATCCACTGACTTTGATTTCCGAATCTGGCATTGCTGCCAGTTTTTGAGTCAGCGTCTCCAATTGCTGTTTAGAACGGCGATAAAATCCCAAACTTTGTAAAGCTTGTGCCTGATTGATTTGACTACCCAAACTTCCGAGTTTGTCGCCTGCTTGCTCATAATATTTTTGCGCTTGTTGCCAATTGGCTATGGCTGTTTCAGCTTTGCCGATGTGTAGTTGCAAATTCGCCTGGGTGTTTAGCGTCTGCGCCCACTGAATCGCATCAGCAGGAGGTTTAGCTGTTTGCAATAGTTTCAAGCTTTGTTCAATCGACTGCTGCGCTGCTTGCCATTGATTAAGTTCCTGTTGTGCCAGCGAGAGGTAATTTAAACTTAGGGCTTCATTGAGGCGATCGCCTTGGGTATGGTACTGTTGTGCCCCTGTTTGCCAAACTGTCACTGCTTCTGCAAAGCGTCCTGAACGGTAGAGATTCCGTCCCTCCTCTAACCAATTACTAGGTTGGGAAGCAGAGAGAACTAGGGTTGTTGTTACTGGTGGCGATGCTTTTATGGGTGTAATGGTAAATGCTAAACATAAACTTAAAATACTGAGGCTGACATATAGCCAACGAGTTTGTTTAATTCGGAAAGCCATAAATAATTACTTATTATTGAGCAGTTTATTTAACGATATAGTCACAACAGTGGTGTTTAGGAAATGACTATATGTATAATTCCCAACTTAAAATGAGAAATATCATTTGATATAGCAATTCTTGTAAGAGTTGTGAAATTACTCGTTGAGGTAAGAAACTCTTAACAGGAAAGAAGGATTTACAAATGATTTAGGACGCACCCTACGTATATTTCAAAAATCAAGTATGAATCCTATAGTGATGCACCAACTGGCAGTACACGTTGGACTTTAAGAATGTTAGCAAACCAACTTGTCAGTCTGGAAATAGTTGATAGTTTGAGCAAAAGTACAGTTGGTAGGATATTAAAAAAAACGAATTGAAGCCTTGGTTAAAAGAACAATGGTGTATCCCACTCCTCAGTTCAGAATTCGTATATCGAATGGAAGATGTGCTTGAAAATGCTTCGTTATGATGCAGCTTCTGAGGGTAGTGGGATATTTTTTCACCGTAAGCGATCGCTTGGTGACAATATGCCTGCTTCAATGAATGTGATGCTTGGTTTTCGCAACGCAAGTATTTTCACCTTTCGCAGTGGTTCAATTGGCGCGGGAATAACCAGCAATTTTGGTATGTCTTGGCTGGTGAATAATTTCACTTCCAAGATATCGGGACTAAGCCCTGATAATCCCAACATTATCGAGGTACTGATAGAAGCTGGAGTTAGTTGTGACCCCCAGGTGATGTAGAAACTCTCACGCAAGCGCAAAGGCGATGAGATTCAACTTGATGGTGAATCGATGTCTAAGGCTTTATTGCTTGCTAGAGATGAATATTGGCGTGCGATCGCTAGGTAGTTGCCCTTCGGCTTGGTGCAGTCGCCTACGGAGGGAAACCCTCCGGCAGCGCTGCTTCACCACATCAAGCTACGAAGTAGATTGTAAACCATCAAATAAACGTAAATTTCTTTACGGATCATTCAAGCAGTTTTCGAGGACGAGGCTCCATCGGATTATTTTGCACCGCTGTATAAATTATATTTAAATAATATATTTGTACTACTGAGATAGCTTGAGCAGATACACAGAATCTTGCTGTCGATCCACTCTAATTCAGGGAGATACACAACCGCTTTGCTGTAGATCCACCAATTTTGAATGGATCTACAGCAGGGGAGGCGTTCATTCAGCCTTGATGGGAGGATCTACAGTAAAACTTTGTACAATAAATTGTTAGGCGGCTTGAGTTATCGCAAAGGACTTATTTGGGAATTTTTCCTCATCTGCTTGGTGTTAAGCAAAAAATGTGATGTGGTAGGAGCAAGTCTGGTCAATACACTGTCAATAGTTAGCCGATGACTAAACAACAATGATTTATCAAACTTATCTCCCCCAATCGCTCCTCTCACAGTTCATAGAATTTTTCTGGATGAGGGAAGGTGAGCATTTATCAGCAGTACAGACCCGCTTGCTGCCAATGGGGATGATGGAATTGGTCATTAATCTCCATGAGGACAGCATTCCACTATTTGATCGCCAGAGTCGAGTTCAATGCGGTAGCACCAATGGCACAATGCTTTGCGGCACACATTCTGAAAATTTTATTGCCCAGGTCGATCGCAAAATATCTGTGATGGGTGTACATTTTAGACCCGGAGGAGGGACTGCATTCTTTAGACTACCTGCTGGTGAACTCCATAATGAAAATATTTCATTGGATGAACTGTGGCAAGGTCATGCCGCCCAATTGCGCGTAGACGCTTTGCGGCTTGTCGTTAGACATCGCTTGTTAAAAACGTCCCAAAGAAACCGATTCTCTGTATTAGAACGGTTTTTGATGCAGATGCTGCTTAAGCCTGCTCCCCATCCGGCTGTCGATTTTGCAGTGCAGCAGTTTCAGCTTACGGGTGGTTGTTTATGTGGAACTATCCGCTACGAATGTTCGGTAGAGCCAATTGTCATGGGCAATTGCCATTGTCGCGATTGCCAGCGGGCAACGGGCATTTCAAGCAGGACGGGTATGGGTTGCGGTCAACGATCGCGATATAGTTGTAGGGTATGCGATCGCCCAAGAGATCGATGGAAATGTTTATCTACAGGAAATTGATGTCCATCCAGCTTATGGACGCAGAGGCATTGGACGCGAACTGGTTGAGCGCGTTTGTGTTTGGGCAAAAAAACAGAACTATCACAGGATATTACTATCGACCTTTCTCGACATTAAGTGGAATGCCCCATTCTATACAAAACTTGGTTTCCAGATTTTGCCTGAAGTTGAACTAAGCTTTGGTTTTCAGCAGATCAGGTGCAAGGAAGCTGAGGCAGGATTACCCATCGATCGACGTGTCATTATGTATCGTGATTTAGGGCAGGCGATGTCTTTGACAAGCCGCTAAGAGCGTCTACGCTTAACTCGTGCAATTTGGCAATGTTTGTTTTGTCCATCTAGCTTGTGCCTACTTGTAACGGTTATGAGTATTGATGTATGAGTTATTCTGTTTAATGAACCGCAAGGTATGGCAACCATTTATGCGCGATCGCTTCTCGGACGAGGCTTGTGTAGTGATGATTAATCTACGCCCTGCCACCCCTGCTGACTTGAACCTGCTGCAACACTGGGATCAACAACCTCATGTCATTGCCGCAGATCCCAACGATGATTGGTATTGGGAGGTAGAACTGAGTCGCAATCCTGACTGGAGAGAGCAACTAATTGCCCAGATCAAGGGTCGTCCCATTGGATTTGTCCAAATTATCGATCCAGCGCGTGAGGAAAGCCGTTATTGGGGCGATGTTGCACCGGATATTCGTGCCATTGATATCTGGATTGGGGAAAAAACAGATTTGGGCAAAGGCTACGGCACAAGAATGATGCAGCTTGCCCTAGCTCGATGTTTTGCCGAAGAGCGTGTGACGACTGTCCTCATCGATCCACTTGCCAGCAATACTCGCGCTCACCGCTTCTATGAACGTCTTGGCTTCCAATTTGTTGAACCACGAAGGTTTGGCGACGATGACTGTTTTGTTTATTGCTTGAACCGAACAGATTGGCATCCTGAAAACACGATCGCATCGCGGTAGCGGCAGCTAGTGAGCGATACCTTCTCCTGTCGGAGACGCTTTGCGAACGGCACACTTCTCTACGAGAGGCTACGCCAACGTGAACGCCGCATAACAACACCCATGCACACCATTGGTGACAAGTTAAGGAAAAGGGGAAATTGTCAAGGGCAATGTTTGCAATGG
>JAVRCF010000111.1:0-23793 GCA_034530935.1 Aulosira sp. DedQUE10
TTGCTAGTTAGTCTTCATCTCTATTTTTCTTTCCCGAAGGTAACAAAAGAGGGATTAGAAACGTAATCGACCACAGGCAAAACCCACACTTCCCTGCGAGACGCTACGCGTAGCGTCTCGTAGAGAAGGCATCGCACTTTTTTGGGTTTATCTAACTTTGGAGCATTACTAAGAGCGACATCATAGTTTTTGGCGCTCTTGTTGTAAGCCGATTTCAACTTGTTGGTATTCAGCTTCTATCCTTGAAATTCGCTCTGCGGCTTTTTCCAGTTCTCCAACTGCTGCTACAACCTCTAATTCTGCACAGTGGCTTGCTAGAGTCATTGCACCTAGGGTCGCACTGGTAGAGTAAAAGGTATGAGCTGCTAGCCTAAGACTTTTGAAATTACCTTGACTCAATGCTATTCGCATATTTTGTAGCACTTTAGGAGCATCATCAAGGTAGTAATCAATAATTTCCAGCACAAATTCCTTAGAGTCAACCTCTGTATTGAACTCCGCCATGCGCCTGATGTTTTCCAAAGCAGTAGGATCAATAGGAATTTTTTCTTGGTTCTCTATCTCTTTCTCCACAGCAGAGAGAGGCTGACACCTTTTTAGTACCCGCATCAGTTCTGCAATGCGGATTGGTTTAGCAAGGTAGTCATCCATCCCAGATGCTAGACAATTTTCGCGATCGCCCCACATTGCACTTGCTGTTAATGCGATGAGGCGAGGGCGGTTTTGAGGTGTCCACTCTTGACAGATATGTTGGCTTGCTGTTAACCCGTCCATTTCTGGCATTTGCACATCCATCAATATTACGTCATAGGGTTGGCGACGCAGCGCTCTTATTGCTTCTAAACCATTGTTAGCAACATCTGGCTGATAACCCATTCCCTGCAACATCAGCCGGATCATCCTTTGATTAATGACATTATCTTCGACTAAAAGTATTCTCAGGGGATGTTGTTCAGCTAGACGAGTATCAATCTCAGCATCATTTACTCTCGACTCCCGACTTTCCACTGCTTCCGCAATCACACTCACAGTAATTGTGAAGTAAAATTTACTACCTATACCTGGTTCACTCTCCACCCAAATTTTCCCACCCATTAACTCGCACAGTTGCTTACAGATTGCAAGACCTAACCCCGTACCGCCGTACTGTCGAGTAATGGAGGAGTTAACTTGAATAAAAGCTTTAAATAAACGCTCCAGGCGATCGCGCTTAATGCCAATGCCTGTATCTTTAACAGTAAACTGAATTTCCTGTTTAGTATCCTGAAGTTTGCGAGTTATCACGGAAACTTCTATACTTCCAGTTTCGGTAAATTTTAAAGCATTACTAAGTAAATTAATCAAGACTTGGCGCAGTCGGGTAATGTCACCCACAATCGTAGTCGGAAGTTCTGGAGTATCTAAAAATGTCAGTTTTAAACCTTTTTCTCTAGCTTTGGGCGCAAGTAGAGAAAGAGCCTCATTAATACAACTTCGCAAAGCAAAAGGTTGCTCCTCTAATTCCAGCTTGCCAGATTCTATTTTAGAAAGGTCAAGGAAATCGTTAATAATTTCGAGTAAGGAATTTCCACTGGTGTAGATGACTTCCACAAAGTCTCGCTGTTCTGTAGTCAATCCACTATTGAGCAATAAACTCGCCATCCCAATTACCGATGTGATTGGAGTCCGAACTTCATGGCTAATCATCGCTAAAAATTCCTGTTTAGCAAGTTCTGCTTGTTTTCGTTCAGTCATGTCTCGCAAAATGTAAACATAACCTTGGAAATGTTCAACTTCTGTTTGAACCATTGAGTATGAAATAGCTATCGGAATTGTGTTACCACTTTTGGTTTGACAAACGGTTTCAACTTCTTTACTAAAAGAATTTGAGTCTGGATTTGGGGGTGTAACAATACTTTCGCTCTCGTCCATCCCTAACTTCAAGCTATCTAATCCCCTAACAACTTTAGCTATAGGTTGACCGATAAGTTCTGCTGCGTCATATTCCAATAAAATTTGCGCGGCTGGATTCAGTTTTTTAATATTTCCTGACAGCGTTGTCACCAACAACGCATCTGCCATTGATGTCAGAATTTGGTCAATATATTGTTTAGCAGCCGTGAGATTACGGAGCAATAGATTTGCCTCATTTGTACCTTGAAATAAAGATTGCTCCAGAACCATCCGTTCTGTTACATCTTCTAAAATAATTATGAGATTATTCCGACAATTTTCTATTTTAGTAATAGTTAAATTAATATATAAAGGAGCATCTATATCTTGCGATCGCCTAATTCCTTTTAATGCAAAATTATTTTGCTCTCCTTGTCGAATTGCATCAAAAACGTGTTCAAGCCCCTCTATTTCCGGAAACACAATCCGCACATCTTGACCTTGCTGCACTTCATCGGCAATATCAGCAAGACGATTGACTCCAGGAGACATCTCCATAATTTTGAATTTTTCATCGATCTTCAAATATTCAATCCGACATATAAACAATAAACTTGTTAATAATGAATTCATTTTCCTAAATCATCTTAGTAGCTAATATTTTAAATATTTCATCAACATGATTGCCAGTTTTAGCTGAAGTTAAATGGGTAGCTAAGACATTAGTTTGATCGCGAAATTGATATAATTTTTGGAGATTTTCTAAATACTCCGATGCGATTAAGTCCGCTTTATTCAATGCGATCGCAATATAGCTTTTAGGATTAACAGCTAAAAAAGTTTGGATATGTTCCCGCAGGTGAATGAGCGTTTCTTGTTGTGTTACATCACCCACAATTACAGCACCTTTAGCACCTTGAAAATAACTTGGAGCAATTGCCTTAAACTTATTACTACCTTCAATATCCCAAATTATAAGCTGTAATTTTTGGGCTTTATGTAATTCTGTTTCAGACAAATCAACAAATTTTTTAGAAATTTTTACTCCTACTGTAGAAAGATATTCATCATTAAATTGCCCTTCTACAAATTGGCGAATCAGGCTAGTTTTGCCAACACCAAAATCACCAAATATGCAGATTTTTTTAGAGATGGTAGACATGAACTTTTACTTTAAATAGCTTCTATAATGACACATCTGCTTAACCATGAGGGTTGATTAGCATCAATTCCAGGTGGTAAATTTGTTTTTCCCATAATCTGTAGACGAGATGGGTTAACTCCCTGATTAATGAGTACTTGTTGTACAGATTTTGCTCGATTCAAGGCTAATTGTTGATTTGTATTCCCATCAGTATAGTTATAACTATAACCAACAATTTTCAAATGCTTGTTTGGATGCTGGTTGAGGAAAATTTTGACCTGTTGAACTTTGTACCCTAAATCCGTCATTCTCAAATCTGTTGAATCAGGTTTAAAGTAAAACCGAACTTCAATCTGTAAGGGTTGGACTCGCACTGCGCTAGATACAGATTTTACACCTGGAATTTGCTCAAATGCATTAGTAATAATCTGAGCATCTGCAATCCGGTTGACAGTACCCTTGACAGCTACTTTACCAGCGATGTATTGAGCAGAAATTGCTGTACCGTTCATCTGATTTAAAACTGCGGTGACTCGTTTAACTTCAGCCGCAGCTAATACAGGATCGGCTGGAACTTCCACTGATAAAATTTGATTGTCAATCGACCACTTAGGAGAAGTTACTCTGACGATTTGTTCGGCTTTCTGGCGCAAAAGTTGATTGGGTACTTGTCCAGTTAATTTTAATTGGTCATGTTCTACTTGCACCGTTAGACGATAGACAGCTAACTCTGGAGTAGAAGCTAGAGCTAAGGAAGTTTTATTTTCAATAGAACGAATCATGCCAATATGGTATTGCCAAATACCCCAAGGAATGACAATGATGCTGATAACTGTTAAGCCTAATACCAATAGCGGCGAGGGTTGATTTTTTGGCTTTTCCTCCCGTTCATCTACATCTTTCAGTAATTCTAAAATATTATTAACTTCAGTAGGAATTGTATCTTGGTTACCGTCAAATTCTTCAATTAAATTCCCATACTCTTGAACTATCTTGCCGAAGGCTTTCCGCATATTACCGATGAATTTTTTGGTTGGCTCTCCCTGTACAACAATTGCTAAATAACAGTAGCCTGCAACTTCTAAAATAATTTTGGATGTACCATAATCAATTGCGTCTAGTTCTGACATACTACCAGATTGGTTGATGCAATCATTAGCAAAACTGCGAATCGCCGTCAGCATTCCTGCTACCATTTCCGACTCTAGTTGCTGTGCATCAGAGTGCTGAATATCTGAGATGACTAAACCAGATGCTTTGTGAATCAAAAAAATAGCTTTGATTATAAATGTTAGAGCTTCTTTGAGGATTAATTCTGCTTCGGAAACTCCTTGTAATTTGGCACGAATTTTCCGTTTAATACCTTCAACACTGAGAGTTTCTTCAACTTGCTGATTAATTGCACGGATTGTCTCCGCCATATATTTGGCTATGGTACTACCAATAATTGGATAGAGTGCATCCACAATGATATTCTGTTCAATTTCAATTTGCTTTTTTATTGCTCGTCCCATTGAGGGAGCGATCGCATCAGAAACTTCTTCTGGAGCAACAATAATCTGGTGGGAAATAGCTAGAGGAACAGCAGGAGCTAATGCTTCACTCATGCTAATTTTATCCTGTTCAGTACGACTGCGGATAGCCTGATCGATAATCGGAGTAAATACCTGTGCAATTTCCTCTTTCGATTCAGTAATCTTCTGCCTTAAAAGCTCAGAAATCGACGGTAGTAATAATTTGATTAGCTCTTGAGGATCGTAAATTTGATGCTCTATGTTTGTTAATTTCTGTGAAATTTGATCGGCAAAATCATTTAAATCTGCTAGCTCGGCTCCAACTAAAATCTCTTGTAATTTTTGAAATGCATCCTCTGAATTATCTAAATTTTCCTCAAAGGTGGCCATCATTTCCACAGGTTCTTCTAATTTATCTCCGGCAACTGGCGATGAATTATGTATACTCAAAGGAGAATCAAAAGCAGATTCTAAATAAGCTTCACATACTTCCAATGGCACTGGAGGAAGTTGCCGTAATCCAATTTCTTTTGGAACATACCCCTGATTATTACTTTCTGATGCTAATAAAGAGAAAGATTGCTCAGGTGGTTCGATAATTTTGAGTTCGATGAGCAGATGTAGTAAGTTGTCAAGCTGTGCAGTTTCTTCTTGCTTTAACTCAAAAGATTGGGAAATCGAATTTTTCACCTGAGTCATATCAGTAAGTCTCGCTATCGAGTGTCAAAGTTCGCCTTCTTGATCAAGAATGTAGTTCAGTAGCACCATTGGAGTGAGTTAATACTTTTGACAACTTTGCAGTTTCTAGAAGCCGTACAGCAGTATAGTCATCGCTGTTTTCATCGGCTGCTTCCCGCAGCTTGGGAATGAATTCAGTTTCCTTGAGCCGCATTCCTAATGCAAACAAAGTTTCGGCCATATCGTCTTTAGAGACTTTGGTATCTGTCAGCTGCGAAAAGCGTCGATCTAGTTCTTCCAAAATCAGATCTCGTAACGCCGTCACATCATCTTGTAATTGAACTTTAGTCTGAAAAACTTCATCGCGAATCGAGGTAGTTTGGCTATCTAACGCCTCATCAAGCGACTGAACACTGCTAGAGAATTTTTTATTCAGACGATCAACCTGTTGTCGTAAGTCAAGAGTTTCTTCTTGAGTTGTCTGGTTGAGTGACTTCAGTTTTTTTTCTAGCGACTCAATCCCCGCCTTGAGTTCAGTCGAAAAGTTTAACTTGAGTTGCTCGAGATGCGATCGCATTTGTTGCTGCAACAGCGAAATGTCCGACTCCAGCTTGCTGAATCGATTATCGTAATCTCTTAGTTGCGTTCCAAAAATAATATCGCGGATCTGATCAATATTGCCAAGTCGTTCACGGACATCGTCTCTACTCATCTGACTCATTGAAAAACCTCATTTTTTAGAAATATACTCAAGCTCACAGGTGATGCATTTTACTGGCGCTAAGGGTAAAAACTCTTAGCAGAAGACGCAGCAAATCCACCAACCCTACTTTTACTAGTATTCCCAATTGTCCATAGGTTTACTAATCAAGCTGAACAAATTTGTTCGATGGGTTCAGGGTCAAAAAAGAGGAAAGGGAGCAGAGGGGAAAAGGCAATTTAAGTGGTTACGCAAAATTATTTATGTCATTGCGTAGGCGTAGACTTTCCTGTGGAACGCTTCGCGCAATGACAAATTTATATTTAATTTTGCATTAGTACTTATATATTTAAGTTTTTCACTCCTTAGCGGCTAATTCTATTGCCAATACATGACGATTGAAGTCTTCTTGGTCAGCAAAGTTTTGAAATATTATATCTAGTTTTGTCAGTTCAAATAACATCCTGACTTGATCGCTGATAGAACAAACAAAAAATTTACCATTAGCATTTTTCACCATTTGCATTGCTGATATTAAAGCACCTAAGCCAGAACTATCCATAAACTTTACTTCTTTAAGATCAAGCAATAAAATATCGGCTCCGTTTGCTACAATAGTCCTAACTTGAGAACGTAGCTCATTACCTCTAATACCATCTAAAATTCCAGATATCTCTAGTACTTTTACAGTCAATTTCATTGTTTTATTATCCTATGATGTGCTTGACAAATATACATTTATATTTTGGCATTTACCTAATTGAACCGCAATATATAACAATATTTTAGGTTTTATATGTAATCATACTTATTTTATTACTTGATCACTAATATTTGCTGTTGCAATAAAAAAGCTAGCGTTAACACATTGTCGAGAAATTTCAAAAGCTTCAAAATAACCTTCTTTTTGTCCTAATTCTCGCGCCCAAAAACGAGACAATACAAGTATTGCATCGAGTTGCATGAATGCTTTATTTAGCTCTGATTCATAACAGCCAATAGCTGCAACTTTTTCTTCAATTACAGAGGTAATATCGACAAAAAAGTTTGGGTTAAAACCCCGCAAAAAAACAGGTGGTGCTGAATACCACAAAGATATGTTTTTGCGAGTAGCAACATTAGAAACGGCGATCGCACACACTTCATGATCTCTATGCCCATATTTTTCAGGTTGCGGTGCATGAGTAATAATCAGATCCGGTTGCCAACGCCCAATAGCTTCTTCAGTAACTTTAATCACTGCTTGTGTTGAGAAATTGCACTCCTCAAGTGCATGAAACTCGTAAGTTGCACCAATGATTTTTCCAGCTGCATCTGCCTCTTGATAACGTGTAGCTTTAATAGGCGAACTGGAAAGCTCACCATCAGTCAAAATTAAGCAATGAACATTCCATCCTGCTTTGGACATAAGACTGAGAGTACCAGCAGCAGGTAGAACTTCATCATCAGCATGAGCATAAATTGTTAAAACAGTTCGCTGATCAAAATTGTTTAAGTCTGAATAAGTGTTCATTACTTTTAAGCCGAAAGCCAAGCGTTAGAGCGGACAATCATTGCCACGACAGCGCAACAACTCTGTTAGAGCCGTAGCTCGGAAATTTTCTTAGTGTCCAAAAAAGTGCAGCAATTTGATCTGCTGTTTGCGTTAATCGCGGTTGGGAAGTTATTGCAGAAGTAATCGTTGTCGGTGTTGGTGGGGGTGGTTTTAGTGTACGAGTGGGTAAAGTTGGAGAAACTAGCGCAGATGGTGGGTCAGGATTAAAATTGTCAGGCGCAGCAATTAATTGCCGACGTTGTTCTGAATAGTTGACGGGAAAAGTCTCCCAAAAACAGAAATTCAGTCTTGTACCAGCACATTGCCATGATTTCTGAGTAAGACAAACTAGGGGTTCCTGATTCATTGCTGCATATAACACCATTGGCAGAAGCATACTGATTATTCCTGTCATTGCGATTGCAATCATCTGCGTTGACTCAAGATTAAGTATTCCCTAGTTAAATTCACAACTAACAGCTTGGCTTCTCCTAAACATTAGACATTTCTAAAAATGAAATATGCGTTATCGAGAAACCTTGTAGAGACTTAGCAGTGCTACGTAAGTCGGTGGAAATAAACCTAGCTATGTTACAGAATGTAAAATCTATATAAACCTTGCGATTGCTACCTTACCTTACTCTTCGAGAACAGCTTCGCCGAACGGGAACGACTACTCTGCGAGAAGGGCTGCGCCCAACGTCAAACGGGAACGCTCCGGGCTTCGCTTAGCGCGGAGGTTTTACATTCCACTTTGTTCGATAAAGCCCTTCGGACATGGCTTCTCTACGAGAGGCTGCGCCCTAAGCGTAGCTATGCCGCAGGCTTTACGCTTAGCGCAATGACATAGCGTGAATTATTTCAGCCGTTCTACTTACGTCTCTACATTCTTTTTCACCAGATGTCTATTTTGAGACTCTTGTATTTTCGCCATCAGATACCCGGTAATTTCCATAACTATCAAAAGTCAACCTAGCTCTTGACTTAGCAATCCTTGGTAAACCGCGCCCAGAATTTCCTTGCGAGACAGCCATTAGGCAATCGAAACTGGTATCGCCCCTCACAGAAGGATTTTTCATCATTTCACACGATTGTAGGGACAAGGTAACCCCACCCTTACGAGGGTTTTCTAGTTAAATGAGGGGTCAGACATACCACTCGCCAGCTGTATCCTTCAGCTAAGAGGATTCTTAAGACATCGCTACCTTATACCATTATGGATTTTAGATTCTGGATTAGAATCGCCTTCTAGATCTGGCTTATGTGAATCCATCTGCCGCCATCATTTTTCAAATTGGTATTCAGAAACTCTACAAAAACTGATAGCGTCAGAAAAAGGAAAATATGATTGTGGACGTGACAGCTTGAAAACGCGATCTAATTATTGGCAACTGCTACCCTATATCCGACCCCAGTGGCAAACCATTACCAAGGGATTTATTGGCATTGTAGGATATGTGCTGGCGACATTAACACTCATCAATCTCGCCGGTAAATTGGCAACGCCCTTTGGAGACGGTAATGTAGTAGCGATCGCACAAATAGCTGGCATCTGTGCTGTAGTATTTCTGGTACGTGGCTTTTTTCAGTCTGTGCAAGATATCTACATGGCGCAAGCTGCTTTGAGAGTAGCTTTTCTCCTACGCAAGCAGGTTTATGGACATCTGCAAAAACTGAACCTGAGTTTTTTTGAAACCGCTAAAGCAGGTGATTTATCTTACCGCTTAACTGAGGATATTGACAGAGTTGGAGAAGTAGTCAATAAAATATTTCATGACTTTTTCCCCTGTGTATTGCAATTGCTGGCAATTCCCATCTACATGATTTACTTGAATTGGCAGCTAACACTAGCAACGGTGATTGTTGCACCACTGATGGGTATTTTGATTGGTTGGTTTGGCGAACGGTTACAGAAATATTCTCGTCGCAGTCAAAATCGGGTTTCCAGTTTATCAGCCATCCTCACAGAAGTTTTCAGTGGGATTCGTTTAGTACAAGCTTTTGCAGCAGAAACCTACGAAATGGTTCGGTTTAGCCATGAAGCAGAACGCAGCCTCAAAGCCAAATATTCAGCCGAACGCCTCAAAGCTATTCAAATCCCCATCATCGGCTTCTTAGAAGCGGTGAGTGCTTTATCACTATTATTGGTGGGAGGATGGCAAATTTCGCAACGCAACTTAACTGTGGCAGAGTTTTTCAGCTATCTAACGGCGGCGGCGTTGTTAATTGACCCAATCGGTCATACTACTAATAACTACAACGAATTTAAGCAGGGTGAGGCATCCGTTGACCGAGTTTTTGAATTATTGGCAATTCAACCCACAGTCTTAGAAAAGCCCAACGCGATCGCACTTCCCCCGGTGCAAGGCAAGGTAGAATATCGCCATGTTTCCTTTGCCTACAAAGCTGGTGAACCTGTAATCAAAGATATCAGTTTATTGGCATCACCAGGAGAAGCGATCGCCCTTGTGGGTGCTTCTGGTGCTGGTAAAACCACCTTTGTGAACCTTTTACCCCGCTTCTACGATCCTGAATCTGGTCAAATATATATTGATGGTGTAGATATTCGCGATGTCACACTTTATAGCTTGCGGCGACAAATAGGGATTGTCCCCCAAGAAACCATCATGTTTTCTGGCACAATTGCCCAAAATATCGCTTTTGGACAAGACTCCTTTGAAATATCAGCAGTGGAAGCAGCAGCGAAAATTGCTAACGCCCACAAGTTTATTACCCAGCTACCAGAGGGATATGATACTTGGGTAGGTGAGCGTGGAGTGAATTTATCAGGGGGACAAAGACAGAGAATTGCGATTGCTCGTGCTGTTCTCCTCAACCCGCAAATTTTGATACTTGATGAAGCCACATCAGCCTTAGATTCTGAGTCAGAAGCTTTGGTACAGGAAGCTTTAGAAAGACTCATGCAAGGACGCACAGTATTTATTATTGCTCACCGTTTAAGTACAGTAAAAAGATGCGATCGCATTTTAGTACTAGAACAAGGGCAAATTGTTGAATCAGGAACCCATGAAGAACTGTTAGCGTTTCAACGTCGCTATGCACGGTTTTATGCTCAACAGTTTAGTTAGTTATTTGGCATTTGGGGGCGATCGCATCAGATAATAGGACTTGCTTTTCGATTTGTCTGTGGTCAAAAGATGCGATCGCCCCCTTCCGAAAAAAGCGATCAAGATAAACTCAAGGAAGAACCAGACTACAGAGCCTAAAACATGCAAATCACAATTGACATTCCTGATGAATTGGTTCAACATTTCAACCGCGAACACCTTACCCGTGAAATTTTAGAAGCCCTAGTGGTGCAGGCTTACCAGTCTGAAAAAATTACCACTGCCGAGGTTGGGCGTATCTTGGGTTTACCTTCTCGCTGGGCTGTGGATGCTTTTTTGAAACAGCACAACGCCGATTTGCACTACGACGAGACCGATCTAGACCAAGATCGCGCAACTCTCCGCTACCTCCGCGAGAGTCATCCCAATAGTGCCTCATGATTGTCGTTTCCGATACCTCACCTATTAACTATCTGTTGCTGATTAACCAACTCGATCTGCTACCTCGCTTGTTTGAGCAAATCATCATTCCTGATGTAGTGGGTGATGAAATGCTTGATCTTGATGCACCCAAAGTCCTTCAGCAATGGATTACCCAGCCTCCTCATTGGCTTATGATTCAGACCGTTTCCGTCATTGATGAAACTCTAAATGCCCTCGATGCAGGAGAACAAGCTGCCATTAGCTTGGCTCAAGCTCTGCCAGCAGACTTACTCATTATCGATGAACGCCTAGGACGCAAGGTTGCTAGCGAGCGCGGGCTTCCCATTATCGGCACTCTGGGCATTTTAGATGAAGCCGCTACTCAAGGTTTCATTGATCTGGCAGAAACTATTGCTCAACTACAACAAACGAACTTTCGTGTTTCTCGTCGTATCATTCAAGCATTGTTGCAAAGATAGAGGCGGCATCGCTTGCTGATTTGCCCTAAGTGCTAAGAAAAAATTTCATAATAAATTTTATTATTGCTCACCGATTAAGTACCGTGAAAAGATGCGATCGCATTTTAGTACTAGAACAAGGGCAAATTGTTGAATCAGGAACCCATGAAGAACTGTTAGCGTTTCAACGTCGCTATGCACGGTTTTATGCTCAACAGTTTAGTTAGTTATTTGGCATTTGGGGGCGATCGCATCAGATAATAGGACTTGCTTTTCGATTTGTCTGTGGTCAAAAGATGCGATCGCCAACGGCTGGCGCAGCCATCGCCTAACATCAGACCAAAACACCAATTTATTTTTTGTATACTCTGATTAACGGTGTCACCTTTGGTTGATCGGGATTAGTTAGGTTTAATCTATAAGCCGTTCTTAATATGTCTTCAGCTTGCTCTCCTCTGACTGTAACTATATAAGTTGCTGGTCGAGAAGGATCTTTTTCAATTTTTTCAATCACCTTGTCTTGAATAATCGACACATCTCTTAATCTTTGTGGTAGCCGAGCATTAGGTTTCCGAAGACATAAAACCCCTGTAGAGTTGGGAAATTTTAGTAATTGTAGAGCATATTTTTGATTATTAACTTGAAAGTGGGATGTTGACAATACTCTAGCTTGATTCCCTGGTGGTATTTTCTTAAAGACTGCTTGTGTTCTCTCATGATAGCGGCAGTTTCTATCAATAATTGGTTCCCCAGCCAGTGCAAGTTTTGATAATGTTGATATACTGGCGCTGTAAAAAATTAAACTTGTTAAAGCTAAAGCAATAACTTTAGAAAAATTAAGCATAATTTAAATTCTAAGTTTCGATACCAACGACGGAGTAAAAAATTAGGTAGTTCCTAAAGTATTTCTACACTCTCAAACTTGGGCATTCAATCTTTACAATTGACAATTTTACCTAATGATGGAGTCATTGCTTAATTTTATGGTAGAAATGAGATCTGAATAAGTAACAGAGCGCCGACAAAGGCAAAAAGTAGCTATTGTGTCGCATCTCTATTGCGAAGCACTGGCTATTTTAATCCAGAGCCTCTAAAGTAGCTATATTATGTATTTAACCGACACTAGAAAGAGTAGCTAGAACACCAATTCAGTATTCAGTAAACCATAGTAGACAATAGTAAACTGTAAGGTGGGCACCATTTATTATCAAGATTTGAATAAAATATCTGTCGGTGCCAACCCTACAAAAATTGTTCACGTTTGATTAATGAATCGGTATTCTAACATGGTATCAAGTGGAATAAATGATGATAACATTCTTACAGAAAAGGGCATTCACATAAAAATCTCTGGTGTAGAACGTATAATAATGCCCGTTCCCGAAAAAAAGCCAAATGCTAATACTTCTGTGGACATTAATATTAGTATTGTTAATAACACCTTAATACCTTTTCGTTTCAATTGCTCTGGTAATTTAATTCCTCAAATCCTAGGCTCAGACGCTCAATTTTTACAGATGCAAGAACCAAGAGATAGTATGCATAATAAAACCCTTGAGAAGTGATGCTAAATAAGGAGAGCGGTAAAGCTCCTCAAAAGAACTTTACCACCAACACTATCTATGCAGTAAATTTTGGATTACTTCTCCCTCTGCTCTCTATTCAACTTAGCTGCTGAGAGAAACTGCTGGAGTCATCATTTGTTTTTGCTGTTCCTGTACCCAGCCTTCAAAGAGTTCATTTAATAGACGCACTTTCATCGGTTCATCTAGTTGTGCAGGGATAAATTTCTCTAGCTGCACAATTACAAACCACTCAGCGATGCGAGTCGGGGGTAAAACTTGCCCTGGTTGAGTGTTAGCAAGTAATTGCGCCATCGTTGGATGGAGTTGGTTGAGTTCAATTGGCCCAACTAACCCACCAGTTTGCGCCTCTGGGCCTTTTGAATATTGTCGTGCTACATCTGCAAAGGATTGCTCTTTAGCTTGAATGCGGAAGTAGAGTTCTTGAGCAATTCCCATATCTTGGGTACGTAGCAGCGAATAAATTACTTTGTCCAGTTTTGCTTTCGACTGAAAAAAATAAGATTCCAGCTTTTTACCCCAAGTGGCTTGCTTAAATTTTTCCACTTTCAGTTTACGCACAGTCAGATCTGCTAGTTGATTTGCTCTCAGACCATGATATTCCATCCATGCTTTAACATCGGCTTCTGATGCTAACTGTCTTTCGCCGAAAAACTGTTGTTGAGCGGCGGCGACTTCTTCCGGGGTACAGTCTATAGATGCGATCGCTTCATCAATAATCAATTCCCTTCGCAACTGTGGCAGCATTTGGTAGCCTGCCAGTAGGGGAATTAGTTCGTCAGTAGTTATTGTACGGTTACCAATTCTTAGTACTTCAGTCATTAGCTGTTAAATATATGAAAATATATGTTCTGTTGGATTTTACACTCTTTGGTTGTAGATGCTGATGAAGCAGCCTTCACATAAATTATGCTCTAATCAAATTACTAGTGAGATTTTATACTAGTTATGGTTAAATAGTAATATTTTAGAGTTTTGGAACAACCTTTTGGTGAAGACCGTTAATCTAAAACCCAAAATTGGTATTAGTTGCCCTTCTGTTATACCTAATACAATTGTAAATTCAAAAATATGCAGCTTATGATGAAATTTAGGCGAAGATGATACCGAAGTAAGTAGGCAGACGCAAGTGGAATATCTTAAAGTTAAAAATTTATAAAGTTAATTTTTGTGAAGTCGCCATACCTTTGATGTAGCGATCGCTCCCGCTTTTTAGACGTAGCATTTTCAATGCCAAGCAATTGCAGAGGGTAGATTTACAAAGACTCCAAATAGCTCAAAAGGTCTGCCATTTCTTGGGCGCTAGGCTGGAACTTTGGCATCGGTGGCGTTTCACCACTAATCACTTGGCGAATCAGTCCATAAGGCGATTTATGCTTGGAGACACCTTGCAAACTGGGGCCCACTCGCCCATCTGCTTGCCAGCCATGACAACCAGCACAATTAATTTGAAAAATAGCGTTCCCTTGTAGTGGATCTCCAGTCAAGGAGAGAACATTTTTGACATATGGATCGGAAGCTTGCACCATCTGAACACCAAAAATGCCCAAAGTGATTGCTAGCATTACGGCAAGAGCCAGCAAAGCGATCCGCTGAATCAGAGTTTCAGGTTTGGTAATCTGGTTATCCAAAAGGTTTGTTGTGAAAGTTGTAGGTGTGCTAAGAATTTTTCATTTCCTACACATAGCTTAAAAGTTCTTGATGCTCACTGCAAGCATTGATGACAGTTTTCCTTTGATTATTCATTCTCCAAAAACACTGTAGACAGAGGGATTCATCCCGAATTTGGTAAAATCAAAAACAGGAAACGAATGTTTAATAATTGCAAAGAGGAGATTTACAGTGGTTGAACCCCTGCTCTCAGGTATCGTCCTTGGTCTAATTGTGGTTACTCTCTCTGGTCTGTTTTACGCTGCCTATAAGCAATACAAGCGCCCCAATGAGCTGGGAGGCTAGAGATTAGGGGGTAGGGGCTAGAGACTAGAGACTAGAAACTAAGAGTGATGATTCTCTCTTGTCCCCCTCATCCCCCTTGTCTCCCTTGCCCTCCTCATCCCTCTATCCTCTGTTCCTCACTCAACAGTGCTGTAAAAGGTGAGAGCGGTGTTGCCGTAAACTTTCTGGCGGCAAATTTCCCAATTAGGAATTACTGGAGGAGTCCAATCTTGGGCACTATGTTCCGCTGCTATTTCGCCGTCAGAACTTAAAAGCTGGTATTCAGCGATCGCTTCTAAAACTGATTGATATAATCCACTGGCATAGGGTGGATCAAAATAAATTCTGTCAAATTGTTTGCCCGATAAGGTTTTTAACTGCTGGATCACATTTCCCCGCAACACTTTCCATTCTTGGTCAGCATCAGCTACCATCTGCCAATTTTGTTGAATAATGTTACAGGCGCGACTCGATTGTTCAATACCGACTACTAAGCTGGCTCCTCTACACAAAGCCTCTGCGCCCATTGAACCAGTACCAGCGCACAAATCCAACCAGCGACAACCAACAATTTTTTCCTGCCAAATATTAAAGACAGCCTCTCGCACCCGCGCACTGGTGGGTCTGGTATCTTTACCAGGTAAACTTTTTAACTGACGATTTCCGTAAATTCTCAGAGTCATTAGTCATTAGTTATGGGTCATTAGTCATTGCTCATTGATCATTGGTCATTGGACAAATGACAAATGGCAAAGAACAAATAACAACTGACAAACAACTAAATTGTATTATGCTGCAACTTTTTCGCGGACTTGAGCAACAAAATTAGACAAGATTTGCAATCCAATATTAGATGATTTTTCGGGGTGAAATTGAACTGCCATCAGATTATCGTGGGCGATCGCAGCTGTGACTGTTTGGGTACCGTGGGTAACAGTTGCAGCCCGAATTTGTGGATCTGTTGGTTCAACATAGTAAGAATGGACAAAATACACCCAAGGTTGGGCAGGCAAATGCTCCCACATAATACTTTTTGGCTGAGTTATTTCCAGTTGATTCCAACCCATGTGAGGAATAGTGATTTCTGGTTCATGGCGAAACCGTTTGACTTTTCCTTTGATAATTCCCAGCCCTGGTTGTGTACCTTCTGCACTCGATTCAAAAAGAATTTGCAATCCCAAGCAGATACCCAAAAAGGGTTTACCAGATGAGATCGTGTCTTTAATGGGTTGTTCTAAACCACGAGCGCGCAGGTGTTGCACGGCTGGATCAAATGCTCCAACTCCCGGCAAAACTACTGCATCTGCTTGTTCTAATTCCTTGAAAGAATGAGTGATTTTGGGAGTAGCTCCAGCTTTTTCCAAGCCTTTGCAAACTGAATGCAAATTTCCCATATCGTAATCTACGATCGCAATCACTGGCATTGACCTGCTCCTTGTAAATTTATTATGGAGGGTTATTCTATTTTAAATAATATTTCTTATGAAGAAAAGATTTCTATTAACTTCTTTTGACACTTGGCTCAATGATCAACCGTCAAATTCCTCTGATGATTTATTACTAGAAGTCACCAAGCTTGACACACTACCTCATAATTTGACTTTTTTACGTCATTTACCTGTAGATGTGCAGCTTGCTAGTCATGCTGTAATTCAAAAAATTAACGAACTCCAACCGGATTGCATTATCTGTTGTGGTATGGCTGCGAGTCGGATGCAATTAACTGTAGAAGTCTGTGCTAGTTGTGCAGAAAGTGTTTTGCAAACAGGAGTGGATTTAGAACAATTAGTTTTTGGCGCAAGGGCAATTGCGATTAGCCACGACTGCGGTAAATTTGTCTGCGAAGGTCTTTATTATTCAGTATTGGATCATCTACGCCAATCCCAACTAAAAGCAAATTGCATCTTTGTCCATGTTCCAATTTTAAATCACGAAAATTTGGTAAACATTGTTGCAGATTTCGTATTAATTATTAACAAACTGGCACTTTCCTAAATTTGTCAGCGTCTTTATGGAGGAGAAAATAGTTAAATTTATGTTGCCATTGTTACTAAGTTTGACCCTTGCTCAATCAATTTCGCCTACTCAACCGCCAGAAGAAGTAGTGCAACCGCAAGTTGTGCGTCCATTACCAGGACAGCTCGATAAAGTACCAGTATTTAATAGTAATAGTCCAGAATTAGTATTGAAAGAAGGGATTTTACTTTCCACCTTTCCTGCTGATGGCAAAAAAGTACCAACAGCCCATCTAAATTTTCCCTTTAAAGGACGATTTGATATTTTTGCTCACCATATTGCCAGAGCTGAACCAGCAGAAAATTTGCGCTCGCTATATTTAGGAATAATATTGCATAATCCTAGTTCGGCACCAGTAACTATAAATGTATTGCAAGCAGCAAGTTATTTGAGTCAACCAGATGCACCCTTTATTCCCTTACCATCCTTTAGTGAAAATACCTTAGGTACAGTTTTTTCCGGCCCAGGCGATCGCATCACTAGTGATGTACTCAGAGGACGGCGACAAGAAATTTTCCCGGCTCAACTTTTGATACCACCAGGTAAAAGTCAGATGCTACTGAATCAGCCAATTCCTGTGAAGGGACTTACGCCACCTTTAAATGGTCGATCTAGCTTAATCCGGCTACGCAGTAATGGCACAGTCTATGCAGCTAGCCTCGCCATGTTTGCACAGACAAATCCTGATGGTAGTGAACGTGCCCCAACTTTAGAAGAGTGGCAAAATTTACTAAATAATAGTGATGTGGCTGGCCCACGAGATAAAATACCCACTCCTCTAGAAGAAACTGGCAAACCGAGAATATACGGACGTGTGGCCGGAGTAGCCAGTGGTTCTCAGTGGCGAGCCTTATTAGTAGATGAACCATCAGCTAAATATCTAACTATTCCCCAGCCTGCTCAAGCCTTTTCCTACGCTTTGAGTACCGTGCATGGTGGTACGTTGGGAACGAATCAAATTCAAAGCGCTAAGATGCTGGTACGTTATCCTGACACCGCATACCGGGCGCATGGCAACTACGGCATTCAATACAGTCTGAAATTGCCGTTGTATAACAATACTCAAAGTCCGCAAACTTTGAGTGTGTCAATCCAAACACCATTAAAAGAAGACCAGTTAGTCAAACCAGGGCTACGCTTTTTTAATACACCAGCCAGTCAAGTATTTTTCCGCGGAACGGTGCGAGTCCGTTACAAGAATGACCAAGGTAAGCCACAAACCCAGTTTATCCACTTGATGCAAACTAGAGGTCAACCAGGGGAACCCTTAGCTTTATTAAATCTGCCCTCAGGCGATCGCAGATTGGTAGAAGTAGACTTTCTCTATCCGCCAGATGCTTCCCCACCGCAGGTATTGACAGTTGCAACTCAAGCTAAGGGACAATAAGCTGCTTCATCAATTTAGGTGGTGTGTTACGGCGCATAACACAAATTTTTGGCTAAAAAATCTACAGAACAATCGCCGTAATACACTCTTGACGTTTGACTCTTGACTATTGACTAATTATTTTGGTCGGTACTCAGTACCATCTGCACGAAAACCTTTCTGCTGCAAAACCACCTTATTGTTCTGAATAATTGTCAGTTCCGTGTCAGCGCCCGGAATGAATCTGACTTGATAAGTATATCCATCCTTAGAAGCGATGTAGGTAGTCCAGAAATTATTAGTTTCGTTTTTAGGTAATTTTGCAGCCGGGGCGCTATTTGTAGTTTCACTCTTGTTATCGTAGACATTTATATATGCCTGTCCCTTACCGTAAACCCTTACTGTTTTGGTGTCGGTCACAAAATGCACCAATGTATCTGCTTCTGAAGGATTTTTGTCTGGCGAAGGCTTGGTAGGAACTACTGAGATCACATCTTCACGCACCCAGCCTACTTCATTTGCTTGCTTACCAAATTGCACTTTGTACCAAATACGAGTGTCTCTTGAAGGCTTTTGTTTGTCTAGAATTTTGACGCGATCGCCTGATTTGCCTTGGTGGATGACGTTACCTTCTTTGATTAAGGGCGCTGAACGAATATTAACTACGTTAGTGCTGGTTGAATTAGTCTTGAGAATGCCTTCAGTGGAGAGAATTTGGTTGGAATTTGTCATATTCTGATGCAGCCAAATTAGGATTTCTTGACAATATATGCTTCAAATGATACTACTGGTTTTCCAAATTGGGAAAAAATATACTTAAATTTCTTAATAATGTACGCAGGTTTTAGCCGGCCTATAGCATAGCCTGAAATTTTGCTCAGTTATAGGTAAGCTAATGAGCATTTAAGTTGCATAAAACCAGGACTGAAGCCTTTACTACAAGCGAAGCTGCCTGGAAAAATGAATGGCGATTAGCTTAGAATAATTTCGTAGTCAGAACTTTAGTTCTTAATTTTTAGCTAGAACCAAAAGGGTCAGTACCAAATGAGCTTTAAGGTCACTAACTGAACACGTAAAGTTAAAGGGAGTAAATCAAGGAACAAATTCAAAAAACTTGTAGCTAAGATTCATGAAAAAGTATCAAATTCCCGCCAAGATTTTTTGCACAAATTAAGCAGAAAGTTGGTTAATGAGAGCCAAATTATCGTTGTAGAAAACCTCAACGTCAAGGGAATGGTACGGAAGCCAAGAATCGCAAAATTAATATCCGATGTTGGATGGGGGATGTTTGTCAATTTTATTGATTACAAGCTAAAAGCCAAGGATGGTCAGCTTGTAGAGATTGGCAGATTTTTCCCCAGTTCAAAAACCTGTTCTTGTTGCGGTCATATAGTTGATGAAATGCCACTAGATGTCAGAGTGTGGGATTGTCCTGTTTGTAAAACTCATTATGATAGGGATGAAAACGCAAGCAAGAACGTCAGAACTGAAGGTATACGGATATTATCTCTGGGCGGAGGGAACCCCTTTCTTGCCGTGTCGAGGGGACGTAAGACCAATAAGCCGCAAGGTAGAAAGGCTGTCCCCAGTGAAACCGGAAGCCTACACCGCCCTAACGGGTCGGTGTAAGTAGTTCACGCACTAAAGTCCTGACTATATTATTTAAAACCCTTTGCTGCTTTTTTTTGCCCTTTACTTTGAGGTTTAGATTTTTGAACTTCTGCTACGGCTGCTTGAAATAAGTTGTGCAGATGTACAGGAACACTAGCAATTTCTGGTAAATCTGGCTCTAGAGGTTTGCCAAATTCTTGCAAAAGTGCGTCTAAGTCACTTGTAAGTCGAAAATCAGCACGTTGCAGAAATGTTTGCAACACATTTTCTAAGGAATTTGGATATTCTTTGGCTAATCGATGCCAAATAAAAGCATTAATACTTTTGTCTTCCAAATAATAGCGAATTAGTTTTTGAGCGCCTTCAATATTCTGCCAATCTTCGGTAGATAAAATTGTTTGAATTTTACTATATGTCGGTAAAAATATTTGTCCCCAATGAGGATGAGAAATAGCTGTCACCTGTTCAGCTTTCTTGAGTTCAGCAGGTAAATCGACTTTTGGCATAACCATTTTACTGCTGCCATTATTGTTAAAAATCTGAGAGGCTACATTAGAGTCTGCACCCAATTCTTTAACTGCTGCCTTGATTTCTTCTTGGTCAACGCCAGCTTCTTGTGCCATTTCCGCTAGGGGTTTGGAAGTATCTATGCCTGTAGTTGCTAGCAATTTTTCTGTGATTACTTCTTGGAATTCCGCAATTTTTTTATTCAGTTGATATCCCGGTAATGTAATCTCATCATTGCCAAAAAAATCAACAAATTGCTGATGGTATTGAGCAACAGAGTTCCAAGCTTCTGCTAGTAAATCTGGAGCATCGCTGTAAAGATGATTTTTATAGTTTTCTTTGAAATTACCAATGGCTACAGCAAGTTTTGGTTTACCCAATTTACCCATAATTGTATAATTACCAAAAAACGTCCAGTAACTATCGGTAACAGGAGAAATACGTGTTAGTAATATTTCTCCTTCTTTCAACCGAGATATTTCTTGTAAGGTTTTGGCATTATTGGGCTTGACAATATAGTATTTATCTGTAAGCCAGTTTCTTAACTCAAAGCCATCGGGTAGAATTTTCGTGATGGCAAATAAACCCATAAAACTACGATGCCAACTGCTAATCAGATTGCGATCGCTCTGTTGTAAATCGGGATGACTCTCTATAAACAATTCTAGTGGTGAGCGATCGCCAATTTTCCCTTCGGTAATAAAGCTGTCAATAACTAAATCTTGCTGTGTAATGTTACCATTACCACTGCGTAACTTTCCTGCTGCATATCTTTCCAGCGCTTGTGCTAAATCGCCTTCGGCTTCTAGAACAAAATCTACTATGGCTTGTTTGAGTGAGTGCGATCGCTCTAATATGGTATCCACAAGTTTATCTATCTACTCAACAAATCGTAGATTATAGGTTTTAAGAAGATTACCACATCTAGCAATAGCTAGATTTATTAAAATGACAACTTAGCAAGTTAAGCCGTAGTATCTCTTAAACTAAATATAAGGCATCACACAAGGTCACTGCAAAGGGTTGCAACTCCAAATTATAGCTATATTTCCCTAGAAGACCATCTTCTAGGGAAATATAGCTACATCCCTGTGTTTTATTTATAAAGTTTTGTCTCAACTCTCAATTGGAGGCAAAAATTAAATACTACATATACTACAAAAGATTTGTAAATCTATAAATCGAGGTATTTATTAAAAAAGGCAGAGAGCAGGAAGTAGAAATTTTATCCTTCTATCGAAAGTACGAACCATAAGAGTAACTGGAACGAACTAGGGTTTCGTTTATCCCATAAGTTTGTTGTCAATTATTGCAAGTTTGAATACATTTACGTACTTGTGCCCTAAGCTTAATAGTGTCTGAATTCTGGCTAGTGTTTTCTAAAGTTTCTACTTTGAGTATAAGTAGTTTGTCCCCTGGTTGCAGTTCAATTAGTGGATCTGATGACAATGTTTTTTATTTCCTTAAATTTACCTTATATTTAACTGTCACTATGGCTCCTGGCGATGGAATAACAGGAGGCTCAATACTGGGAAGTAACTTACTATTTGAAGGTTTAATTAGACTTTCTCCCACAGAAACTTGACTAGAGTTATTTTTGGTAATACCTATCCAAATCCAACCAGTAGAGTTTACCGTTTTTCTTGATTGAGGAGTTACATTATGTCTTGATACACGCTTTTCTAATAAGTTTGATATATGAGGAATTAAGAAAATAACACTTAATACTGTAATTACAAGAAACTGCCCAAAAGGGATAATTTTTGTTCTACGCCCTCGATAAATCCTTGATGACCTGAATAATAAAGAAAAGGTCGTACTTACCATATTTATTAATATATTTCCAATAAACTTGCCAACCGGTAGGACAACTTCTCTAATCTGTTTAAAAGATTTTCTAATAGGAAAAGCAGGATCTGTAATTTCTTCAACTGTCTCACGGATACCTTCAGCGATGCTTCTAAAAGCTTCATCATAAGGTTTCCACCTAGTAACAGGTCTTTCACCCTTGGGCAATGCTTTAAGATTACCAAAAATTTTCTTCCAATTATCATATGGGCGAAGAAGAACAGGAATGACACGAGCTTGTTTAGCTTTATGTCGTTGCAGAGCCTGCTTGATCACAACTTCCCAATAATAATCGGAAGCTATAAAGTCGGAACTAATCAACAGTAAAATTATATCTGCGCTCTTTAAGTGGGTATCAATCTCACTTTCCCACTCTTTTCCTGGGCTGATCATGCCTTTATGCCATCCTGCGATCACATTTTGCCTCTTCAAAATACTAAGGTGATCCTCAAGTTTTTGCCGCATTTGTTCATCTTGCTCGGAATCAGAGCAACAATAAAAAAGTTCAATAACTTTAGTAGATGGCATTGTACTGATAACTTGTTACATTCAATCACTATTAATTATTATTTGCATGATTTTTTCCTTAACTTTAGTACTTTACTCAGTTTTTATCAAAGAAGTATAATAGAAATGTTTCTATAAATTTTCTGTAAGTTCTTTTGCTACTGTTCGGATACCTTTAGCCACGCTTAAAAATGCATCGTTACGATTCCCCCACTTTTTCACAGGTTTACCACCTTCAGGAAGAGGTTGAAGTTTACCAAATGGTGCACTCTTGCAATCAACAGAATCAAGAATTACAGGAATAACTCGGGCTTCTTGAGCATTATGACGTTCCATAGCTCGTTTTACCTCAACATCCCAGCAATAATCTGAAGCGATAAAATTTGCACTTATAAGCAGCAAAATAATCTGAGATGTATTTAGGTGTTGGTCTATCTCACTTTGCCATTCTCTTCCTGCTCCAATTTTGTGATCATGCCATCCTGTAATCACTCCTTGGCGCTCCAAAAGAGTTAGGTGTTTTTCTAAATCCCTACGAAGTTTTTCATCTTCATGAGCATAAGAAAAAAATACTTCTATCGATTGATTAGGTAGTACCGACATAAGTTTATTTGTAACCGTTCTCGGAGGGGTAGAACATTCGGCTAAAAGCTAAATCTCTTGACGACCAATAGTTTGGGCGATTTATGCTCGGAACTAATCTTACCTAAAATGTCTAAAAAACAATTTGCAGACCAATGTAGGACTTTTGATTACTCAAAATTAACCGTAAAAAATCAAATATAGCCTAGTTTTCGTATTGATTCGGTGCGATTTCATATCGGACATTTTTTTGACCCCCCCGTGAACGGTTACCGTAGCTGCTCAATATCCAGGCTATACCCAGCTTTTACACGAGGATTAGTTTCGTAGCGCAGTACATCCTCGAATTCCTTAAGAAATTTCAAGTCTTTATCAACATTGTCTGCTAAGTCTTTACTCTTATTTTATTCATGGCACTTTTGCCACAGGTGGAGGTTAGCGGACTCG
>JAVRCF010000112.1:0-23760 GCA_034530935.1 Aulosira sp. DedQUE10
GATGCACTGATTTATCTTAATTAGTGTACTTCATTAGACTGGTAAACGCTATAAAATTAGGTTTTTAGTGAGAATAAATGACGAACTAATCAGGGTTATAAAAAACGTGAGTGAATACTCTCGCAAATGTTGAGAAAGATCTGGGTAATGGATAGCCCATAATTGGGAGAGGGGCTGGGGGTGAGGGCAAAACGTTCTCACGAAGTAGGTTTCACGTTAAGTTGACACGTATAAGCCAGGTGCCCACTCTACTGATACTTAGATTTTTTTAATTAGACCGGATTACTATATATTTTTTGGTTATGTAATAATTTTATTATTGCTAATCAGGCGGTTTATTTCTGATAGTAATATCGTCGGTTCTACAGGCTTATTAACATAGCTTTGGAATCCTGATATCAGAGCAATACTGCGACTTTCATCAGAACTGAGTGCAGTTAGCGCTATGGCCGGAATTTGCCGTTGTTCTGAAAGCGTGCTATTTCTTATTTTGCGAATTAAAGAATAACCATCTACATCTGGCATAGCGATGTCAGAAATTAAAATATCAAATTTTAATTGTTCAATCGTCTCTAGAGCTTGTGAAACTGATGTTACTGTCGTTACTTGAAATCCGTTATTTTCCAAAATAAACCTAGTAAGAAAAAGGCTATCTTCATTATCATCTACTAATAGAACTCGCAAGTTGTCTAAAGATGGAAAGTTTTTTGTATCTTCTTGAGGATGCGACTCCTCAGTATCCTTTGTCATGATAAAATGTGCCTCCTTAGTTGCCGAAATCAATTATGGAGGAACTCTCACCAGACAGTTATGCCCTAACTGCCTGGTGAGAATCTATCAACAAGCTACCACAACATTAGGCTTCAGCCTGCGGAAATATTTATCTGTTACTCATGATAGGCAAGACAAAAGGGTTATTTTTGCGAGGATGCATAAAAAAAGAGCGATACTTACGGCGTAAACTACGCACTTTCACAAAACATTCAGACATTTAATGTAATATCAAACACTTGCGTAAGAGGAAACTACAGTACGGAACGTGTCAAATTTAACTCTAACTCTTTAGGTTAAATTTTCGTTACATACTTATAAATTTTTCCACCCACCTACTTATTGCATTTGTTGGATAGATAGAAAAGGCGGGTGCGGGAATTGAACCCGCTATCCCCAAAATGTTGGAGATACAACCGATAACCCTAAGTTCTTCGTCCTCGAAAGGCAAGTCGCGAACCAGGATAACCCGCCATGTAGTTTAAAGGATGTACTTCATCCCTATGGGACACGCGTAGCGTCTCCGTCAGGAGAAGGGTAGGCGAAGGATGAAATCAAAAAATCTTATTTTCATCCTTCCTACTTTATCCTTCAGCTTTTTTAAAGTTCACCTGTAGCCAGCATCTGGATGATGCGAGGTGTTCCAGGGTCGAATCCAGCTAAATCCCAAGAAAGAGGATCTTGAGGATCTACCAAGGTAATGTTGTAAGGTGCAAGGGTGACATACACTGCCTTAGCATGAGGATTCACCTTCTGGCGGTACTGTGCTAACGCTTGACTAGGATGCTTAGACCCAGCCCATGATTCATTATCAGTCCAAAAGCAGATGACATCAGCCTTGAACTTATTTTTAATCATCCAGTCGTATGCTACAGATGCATCTGTTCCGCCGAAGTTTTGGTTGCTAGCTTTGCGAATTGCAGAACTAAAAGTATCTTTGGCTATGATACCTAATTCTCTAAATTCCGTAGCAAAGCCGCGAATCATATAGTTTTTCTCGGCTTTCGCTGTTACCAACGCCATTGTAGTAGCGATTTCACAGCAGGTTAAACCAACTGAATCAACCACACCCCAAGACATGGAGCCAGAAACATCGACAGCGTGCATGAAAACTTTACCCGTGGGTTGCACGACATCAAAAGATAGTTCAAGCGCCTTTTCTAAGATGTCTACAATTCGAGGGACTGGTTCCCAAGTCTTCTGGCTGCGTCCTAATTTACCTCCAGATTGATAAGTCTTGATGGCTTTCAAAACATCAATCGGATGTATACGACCTTTACGCAGATGTTCTTTGTTGTTGAGAACTGCTTCTATTCGCAAAATATTGGTACTTTCATCAGCTCGTAGTACACCTAGTTCGGTCAAAGAACCAAGGTTACGCAGCATTGCACCGATGGGCATTTCTTGGAAAAGCAACTGCCAAGCTTGTTTATCCATTTTACCCACAGGCGCAGCCATTTCGTGGGTTAAGCGACCTTGAGCGATCGCAATATGGGTTTCGCTGGGGTTCCGCTTTAACCACTCATACCACCAAATCTGCGCTAATGCTTCTGAGGGGATGTCTGCTGGCAAATCTTCCCAACCTTTCACTACCCACTCAAATAGCTCTCGGTGAGTTTCTGTAGGTGGTTTGACATGGAACAACCGCAATGCATCTCGATGAGAGAAGCCTTGACGCTGTTGATATTTCAACAGTTGATAAGCCAAACCCTTGACATCTTCACGAGATAGCCAAGTTTTACCAGCTTCTCGCACCACCTTACCAAATCCCCGCAGAGATTTGGTGTAGTTTAGCCATTCATAGAAGTGGCTACCCGTGCGGATAACTTGCCCAAAGATTTCAGCAAATGCCTTTTTAGCTTCTGGTGTTTCACCCATCGACAGCAGCACTAAAGCCAAGATAGGCGCACTGTTATTGATGGCGCGTCCATCGGTAGCATAGAGAATTTCTTCTGCAACACGCCCTGGATTTTCCGCCACAGCTTGTTTGATAACATCTACAAAATCTTCTGTTAGTTCCCGTTTGCCAGCGTAGTAAGTGCTTTTTGCTGTACCAATCAACAGACACCGGCGCAGCATTTTCCAAATACCAGCATCAAACATATACCCGCCGGAACGCCCTTTAACCATCTCTGCTTCCCGTTCAGGGATAGGCTGAGTTTGCGGTGTATTTGCTTTCTTTTTAGTGAAGAAATTGTAATTCATAGCTTCATCTCCCGGCCCTTACGGGCAAAAATAAAAGGTGGCAGGGCAGGATTTGAACCTGCGACATCCCGCTTGGAAGGCGATAACCCTCATTCTTCGGCCTTTACAGGCAAGGGATGAACAAGGATGTTTTAGGCGCTCTGGCCAACTGAGCTACCTGCCACATGAACAGTTATTAGTTGTGAGTTATGAGTCCTGAGTGAAAAATTCAAACCTCAGCACTCGGCACTCAGCACTCAGTACTAATTTTGGGTGGCGGGGCGGGATTTGAACCTGCGACCTCTCGAACCCAAATCGATAACCCTCATTTGTCGGCCTTTGCAGGCAAGGGGTAAACAAGGATATTAAGCGCTCTACCACTGAGCTACCCGCCACATGAACAGTTATTAGTTGTGAGTAGTGAGTCCTGAGTGAAAAATTCAAAACTCAGCACTTAGTACTTAGTACTAATTTTGGTGTAACGGAGCAGGATTTTCACCTGCACTTCCAGAAGTGGAATCAAGGATGTTTTAAGTTATTTGCGATAACCCTCGATATGTCGGCCTTTGCAGGCAAGGTGGGCGCTCTGGTATTTGAGCTATCCGCTACAGTTGAAAGCTTACTCCTTGTGGAACATCGCCTTGTAATCTAAATGTAGTATATGTAATACGAGATGTCAAGTGTCTATGGCGATAATTGTCATTTGGTGTTTGGCATTTGTCATTTGTTATTGCCCCTACCTCTTCTCCGGCTCTGCTCCTCTGCTTCAAGAGATGAGTTGAACTGTACTTATGACAAACTGTAAGTTTTATTACTAATATTTATTACTTTTGCCTATTCTGTGCGCTTGGCAAAAACAGGTTTTTTCTGGCAAAAGCTTGCCACTAAGCATTATAAAGGCTCGATATTTCGCCAAATATTTAATCTATGTACTGAGTATAACAATTCCTGATGTTATATTTTTCCAACAAGTTTGCCGTAACTTTGCCAAAATATACAAAAAAATGTCACAATTTTTGCCAAGATAATAATTATTTATTTGCTAACAATTCACTTGGCAGCAATGAGCATGAGTGAAAACACATTAGAAGGCAGCGGCAAGGCTTTTCTCGTTCTGCTTTTGCCGATTTCGTTTTTGATTATTTTCCTGGTTACCACCTGGAAAATCTTGCTGGCTTTAATGCTGGTGGTTATTGGTTTCAATATTTGGCAGCGGTATCAATGGCAAAAGTGGTGTCAGCAAGTTAATCCTATTTTCAATCGACTGGTTCAGGAGACTCAGGGTAGAGTCACACCAATGGATTTGGCAATGAAAGGGAATTTTTCTGGCTCCCAGGCTAAACGCTACCTCGATACTAAAGCCAACGAATTTGGTGCCAGTCTGTTGAATTCTGAAGATGGAAGTCCAGTCTATTACTTTATTAATGCCACCATTTTGGGAAGCATACTCGATAGTAGTGAGCCTGTTAAAGAACTTCCTTCTCAACCAGTTATCCAAACTGCTCAAATGCTACTGGAAGAACCAACACAGCCTCAGCAGGAGGAAGAAACAGACGCTGAATTATTGCCACCAGTAACCCATGAAGAGGCAAAAATACCATTAGAAAAACAATTAGTATTTGGTTCTCTGATTCAATCAGAACTAGCCAAACGCCTCAATGTGTATTCCAGCACTGTATATAAACGGCGAAAGGACCCCGATTTTTCGGAATGGAGTCGCAGCCGCGATCCTGATGGTATTGCTTGGTCATTTTCCCGAAAATCTAAGGAGTTTTTCCCCTTAGACGAAGAAGATAAAGCTTAAAGCTAGAAAATCCATGTTTCAGGCTTTTTACCTAGACAAAAGTATCAACAATCAGTCAACAGTCAACATTGAGGATTTTTTTAGTTGGCAGCCAAATACCCTCATTTATGGAACTTTTAAGTTTGAGTTGAGGTGTAAATCCCAACTCAAACTTTGAGAACTGATCGGGGAATAACTGTTTTTAACTTTTAACTTTTGCTTCTAAACCTATAGCTGCATTAATGGAAGTTAATCCGCCTTGTTCTAACTTGGAAAGTAATCCTTTGAGAATGCGGGGTACCATCATTGGCCCTTCATAAATCCAGCCTGTATAAACCTGAATCAGGCTAGCACCAGCAGTAATTTTTTCCCAAGCATCTTCAGGCGAGAAGATACCACCAACGCCGATAATCGGCAATTGCCCTTGGGTTTGCTGCCAAATAAAACGAATGACTTCAGTGGAGCGATCGCGTAATGGTGCGCCACTAATTCCACCAGCTTCTTCTACCACAGGTTTGCCTGTTTGTTCAAGTACCTGAGTTTTCAGGGCATCACGGCGGATGGTGGTGTTAGTGGCAATTAACCCCGCCATCTGGTAGGTATTGGCTAAAGCAATAATATCGGCGATCGCTTCCCATTCTAAATCAGGTGCTATCTTGACAAATATTGGTTTTTGTGTAATATTTTCTTGTTGCAATAAGTCTAAGATAGAGCCAAGCATGGCTGCATCTTGGAGCGCTCGCAACCCTGGGGTATTCGGAGAAGACACATTGACTACAAAATAGTCTCCCAAGTCTTTGAGTAAACGAAAACTATTGAGGTAATCGTTGGCAGATGCATCTAGGGGTGTTACCTTAGACTTGCCTAAATTAATACCTATGGGGATTCGCGGGTTAAATTTTTGTTTACCTTGTGCCAGCCGTAATGCCATTGCTGCTGCACCATCATTATTAAAGCCCATCCGGTTAAGCACAGCTTTGTCTGACGGCAAACGAAACAAGCGGGGACGAGGATTTCCAGGCTGAGGAACAAATGTTACTGTTCCTAATTCTGCAAAGCCAAAACCAAAACTTGACCAGATATTGGCAGCTATGCCATTCTTGTCAAACCCAGCTGCTAAACCAAGGGGGTTAGGAAAGTTTAGCCCAAACAGAGTTTGTTCTAGACGTGGGTCTTGTAAGCATAATGACTGTTTGAGGACGCTATTAACCGATCTAGCGGTTGGGTGCTCGTTGGTTTGTGAGAGCCAGTCGAGAGTGTGAATAGCCTGCTGATGCAACCACTCTGGATCAGTTTTCAGCAGATTGAACAATAGTGGGCGAATTGCTAGTTGATAAATATCCATTCCATCCAGGATTGCGAGGAAAAATAGGATTTGAGATTAAAAAAGAAAACAAGTTTCCGCATTCTCTTATTTCTAGCTGCTATTTTTGAACGCAACTGAGTTTCAGGGTGCTTTTCTGGGCATTTTATATATTACAAGTAATGTTGACTAATAATCAGATGGGGCCGCCAGAAAAACCTATAGCTGCTGAAAAACAGATATTTTCCTTGGGGCGTGTCCTTCAGCAAGTCCGGGAAGAAAATAATCTTGAAATTCTGATTGAAATTATTATTTCTTATATTAAAGAGCAGTTTAGCTACGAACTGATTTGGGTTGCTCTTTATGATCGCCTGAATCATATATTATTTGGCAAAGGCGGCATTACGCCTACTAAAGACAGTGGTTTTTTACACCAGAGGTTAGTTCTCAGCCCTGGAGATTTATTAGAGCAAGTAGTTATTGAACAGCGCCCTTTAGGTATAGCTGATTTACAAGCTGAAAACCGCGCTCAAACATTGCAGGAAGGAGCAAAAAAATTCCACATCCAAGGCACAATTATTTTACCGATTCGTTATCGAGACCGCTGTCTGGGTGTGGTGTTACTAGGTTCTCAAAAGTGGGGTTACTTACTATCTGGAGAAGCTAAAGCCAGACTATTAATCGTTTTAGCCGAATTGGGGGCAGTACTTTATCAACATGAGATGGATTTGCAGCAACAGCAAACCAAACACGCTGAAAAGCCGTTGTTGCAATTGCTAGAAAGTTTACGCCTTCAGAGTAACCTGGAACAAAGGCTAGAAGCAGTAGTAGAAGCCACTCAAGAATTTGTCTCCCCCTCCCGCACAAGTATTTACTGGTTTGAGAGAGAAGGACGCTACTTTTGGTGTCGGATGAGCAATCGGCTGGCTCATAGCGGTCGCAATTTTACTCCGCAACAACCAGCAGTGAAAATTCCCATTCAGGACTTGAGCGAATTTTATTATGCTTTGGCAGTCAATCAAATTGTCTGGATTGGTGAATCACGTAGTTCTCTAAATAGCCATTTTACAGGCAAGTTGCTACAACGCCTGCGAGTGCGATCGCTATTGGCAGCTCCGATTATCTGCTACAAAGATTTGCTAGGCTTTCTGGCAGTGGAAGGTCATCAAGCTCGTATTTGGACAGATGCAGACAAGAATTTTGTCCAAGGTGCTGCGGGATTAATTTCTCTACTTGCTCCGACTGAAAGTATGGAAAGCACCATCAAACAAATTCAAGAGGATGCTCAGTTAACTAGCCAAGTTGCCCAAGCTATCTATAGCGAGCATGATCTTCACGAAACCTTACGCATCTGCGCTCAAAGAGTTTTAGATAGACTAGCTACCAGCCGTTTTTTATTGTTGCGCTACGATCCTGACAAGAATCATTATCAAATTGTTCACCAAAGTCAGAGCCAAAATCGCCGACCTTTGACTTTTGCCTTCAATGCTCTCAAAGATTTGGATAGACAGCTTTTGCAGCGTGTAACTGAAGCAGTAGAAATTGAGAATTTAGATGAAGATTTGCGCTTTTTTAATTGGCGACCCTTCTTAATCGATAATGACGTGCATTCTCTGTTGGTTTGCAACTGCGCTCAAGGTAATTCACCCACAGCAATTGTGGTAATTGCTCATGAAAGTCATCGCACTTGGACAACTTTAGAAAAAGAACTACTTTGGAGCATCAGCCAACAAATTGGTTTAATTATCCGTCAGTGGCAGTTGCAAGGCAATAATGAGCAGCAAAAGACTATTTTACAAAGCTTTCAGCAATGCTTGCTCATCCTGGCACAAACCCAAAGTCAAACAACTGAGGCAGAAGAAAATGATTTAGAACGCACAGCACTGGAACACATCGCATCTGTTCTGGGTTGTCCCTTGGCAATTATGCTATCCTGGTCTGCTGGTGAGGAGCAAGTAAAAATTATCCCTGGAGTCATTGCCAATAAAGGATTTGAGATTGTTGTTGATGCATCTATCTCCATTCAGACTGAGGCTTTGATCCAGTGGGCCCTGGCGCAAGAAGCGCACCTCAGCGTCAGGATAGACGATTTACCTCCACAGACGAGAAATTGGTTAAAAGGGACTGATATTGGACAAATTTTAGTGATGGTATTACGTACTACGAATGCTTATCAACCTACGAGTGTAGTTTTATTAGCAGACCATCACGAGCGTTACTGGTCACAGCAAAGTCTGAGTGCGGCTGAAACTCTTGTTTATCAATTAGCTTGGTTCCATCGCCAAAAACAAATCAACCAACTTCTAGACTCAAAAAACCAAGATTTACGTCAACTTAATTGGTACAAGCATCGTCGCCTAGAGGAAATTCAAAGAGCCGCAACACAGTTAATTTCGCAATTACATGATTTGGGCACTCCATCTCAGGAAATGACGCAAACTCGCTCTAAGCAACTACTGCGACAGTTTGAACAGACAACAGTCTCTATTACTGAACTGCTAAAACTTGAGCAGTGGCAGTTGCACATAAAATGGGAAACTATGCCTGTAGCCAGTTTGTTAAAGCGAGCCATTGAAAAAGTAGACAATTTACGCAAACAACACAAACTGTGGATAAGTGTACATGGCTTGGGACAAGCAGATGCAGATCAAGATTCAACAAGAACTTCTGCAGATCTCAGTAGTATTCAAAGTTTAGCAAATCAATCTGCAATGGCGATCGCAGGTGACATTGCAAAAATAGAACTGGTGCTTCATGAATTGTTGGTTGCAGCCTGTCACCGTTCTCCATCTGGCGGCAGAATTGATATTTGGTGTCGCCGCATAGATGAACGCACCTTAGATATTTCCATCACAGATAACGGACTGATTGAAGCACAGCTATTGTCAGAACTCAATCCAGATACACCCAAGGATATGCTGGCTGTCTCCACTCTGGATCAACCACCTGGTTTGCATCTAATCATCTGCCAAAATATGATGCAGCAACTCAAAGGAGAATTGCACCTTTATCAATTAGCGGATCATCGAGTAGTCAGTCGTTTATTGTTGCCTTTAGCGACTCATTGAATAGGGACTAGAGGTCCCTTTGGGCATAAGAGGCTAAGGGGTAATGGTGACTGGGTAATCAAAACAATAATAATTTGAGTGAGCGCTTTTCCTAGATCCCCGACTTCTTGAAGGATACAGCTGGCGAATAAGGGGTTTGACCTCCTAACAAAGCTCAGAGCAACAAGCAAGAAGATACAAAAAGAAGAATATTTTGTTGGATCTGCGTATGACACTGCATCCTTTAGCGGAATGGGAAATACCGGAACAAACAGCAACAATAGCGCGTGCGTCATTCCCACTCGGAAATATTTACATGAAAATGTACGAGGAATTGGGAGTGTTGTACACAGACACAGAGTTTGCTGAGTTGTACCTAGGCAAATGTGGACAATCAGCAATGTCGCCAGGGAAGTTGGCACTAATCACAGTCATGCAATTTGCTGAAGGATTAAGCGATAGACAAGCAGCAGATGCAGTCAGGAGTCGAATTGATTGGAAATATGCGCTGGGTTTAGAACTAACAGATCCAGGATTTGATTGTAGTGTATTGAGTGAATTTCGCTCTCGATTGTGCGAGTATGAGTTAACGAACAAGTTGTTAGATGTAATGCTCTTGAGGTTTCAAGAAAAAAAACTCATTAAGCACCGAGGAAAGCAACGAACAGATTCAACACAAGTCATAGAGGCTTATCAAGTTTCACTCTTTGGGCCAGTGGCTATTGATACGAGTTGGCAAGCCAAGTTAAAAACAGGTTTTGAGAAGAGTGCGTTTGTGATTGATTGGGACAAACAAGTTGCCATCTGCCCACAAGGAAATTCCAATCGTTTATGGCGTACTGCTCGTGACTGTAATCACAATCCTTTAATTGAAATTGTTTTTGACCGTAAAACTTGCGCTGCTTGTCCAGTCAGAAATCTGTGTACTTCTTCTGCTACTGCCGCCCGCAAGATTAAGTTGCGACCGCGTGACGAATATCAGGCACTTGTGGAACGTCGTTATCAACAACAAACTCCACAGTTTCAACAAAACTATGCACGTCGAGCTGGTGTTGAGGGTACTATTTCCCAAGGTGTCGGCAGATTTGATTTGCGACGAACACGATATTTTGGACTAGCCAAAACACATTTACAGCATATTGCTACTGCTTGTGCAATCAATTTAAGTCGGTTTTTTGACTGGTCTAATCATGCTACTAAAGCTCGCACTCGTACTAGTTCTTTTGCTAGATTACGTGTTCATTGTGCTTGACTAACAAGTCTTAAATTCATGATCATTTGTTCTCCAGGGACAGTTAAAACTGCCTTGGTCGCCAATTTTAATGCTCAAAAAGGTGTGCTTATACCATTTCTCTAAATCCTTGCTACAGATAATTCTCCCCCTGCTCCCTGCCCTCTGCCCCCCTGCTGTCCATGTGTAGCTTTATTTTGAAGAATTGGTATTATCCCTCTTTTATCACTTTCGGGAGAGAATAATCTGGGATGCTTACAGAATAAGACTTTTACCAAAAACCTTGATTTTAGGCATTATGTTAGAAAATAAACGTTCAAATGCCCGTTCTGTGTGCGGTTAAAAATTTGGCTCTTATTTTTCTTTTCCCAGAGTAACAAAAGAGGGATTATTTGAAGCGCACCTTTTTGAGCGGACTGGTTGATTGTTCATTCCCAATGCCAGTTGACTCTTGTGAGGTCAAACCCCCTATTCGCCAGCTGTATCCTTCAAGAAGTCGGGGATCTGAATGACGTGTGGTAATTTTGCATCCAAACGAGAACCGAAATAGCAATTGTAGTCTCCGAAATAGCAATTGCTGTCTCCGAAATGGCAATTGCGTATATGTATCAAGGTTTCCCTGAATTGGTATATCGATGTTTTTTTATCTAAGTAATTATCCAGAATAGATAGGTTTTTGTAGTTACATAACTTTTTAGCTAAATTTGTGAGGGGTATGACCCACAAATGTACAGACTTTTTACTAGTGGTAAATCCCTGTACTCAGTGAAATTTTTCTTTGTGTGAATAAATCCTGATATAGCCAAAATCTTTCTCTATAGGCGCATTACCGACTGATAAAAAGTCGCAACAGCCACAAATCGTCCTCAATCTCCCAGTAGAATAACTAGAAATAACTCTATAGGGGGATTAACCCCACATTTGTTCGCAAAAAGTATCCTCCCGTTGTAACAATTTGGTTATAATAATTTTCCATCGCTCTCGCAATTTTTTTCTCTCATCTGCACAGTATTAACATGGGGCGCACACGTTCTAAATCTGACTTGCCTACAAAAATCTGTCCAGTATGCAAACGTCCCTTTACCTGGCGCAAGAAATGGCAAGATTGCTGGGACGAGGTGAAATACTGTTCAGAACGTTGCCGCCGTAGGCGTTCTGAAGTTAAAAATGAAACTGACTAAAATTAAAACCACTGAGACGCAAATAGCGCAAATAATATATGAAGTTACAGGTGCAGCCAAAATTAATTATTCATGGAGGGGCTGGTAGTTCACTACACGGCAAAGGTGGAGTGGAGTCGGTGCGCCAATCGCTGTATACAGTGGTAGAGGAAGTGTATTCTCTGCTGATTTCTGGAGCAAATGCTTCTGAGGCGGTGGTGCAGGGATGTCAATTATTGGAAGATAACCCGCGCTTTAATGCTGGTACTGGTTCAGTTCTGCAATCTGATGGTCAAATCCGCATGAGTGCTTCGCTGATGGATGGAACATCAGGGCGCTTTAGTGGTGTAATTAATATCTCGCGGGTAAAAAATCCCATACAATTGGCACAATTTTTACAAACATCTCCAGATAGAGTACTGTCAGATTACGGCTCCGCAGAACTGGCGCGGGAGTTGCAAATCCCCAGCTACAACGCTTTAACAGATTTGCGGTTGCAGGAATGGATACAAGAGCGTCAGGATAATTTTAAAAGCACGATGGCTGGAGTGGTAGCAGAACCGGAACTGCTGGAAACCAGTAATGCCGGACGCGGCACGATAGGTATAGTAGCTTTAGATACTTATGGTAGATTAGTTGCTGGGACTTCTACAGGTGGTAAGGGGTTTGAGCGGATAGGTAGAGTCAGTGATTCTGCTATGCCTGCTGGTAATTATGCTACAAGTATGGCTGGTGTTAGCTGCACGGGGATTGGGGAAGATATTATTGATGAATGTTTAGCAGCCAAAATAGTTGTGCGTGTAACTGACGGAATGTCTCTCAAGGAGGCGATGCAACGCTCATTTGCGGAAGCACACAACAACAACCGGGATTTCGGAGCGATCGCACTTGATGCGAGTGGAGCGATCGCTTGGGGTAAAACCAGCCAAGTCTTACTCGCTGCTTACCACGACGGCGAAAAAATTGGTGATTGTTTGGAATGGAATGACGATGAATTAGTAGGTTATTGCTGAATTAGTTGCAGCGCCTCAGCTAAAATTTCTGGTTCGTCAACCATTGCAGCTAATTCTTCTGCTTCATAGCGTCCTTCAAAAGCTTCGAGTGCCGTTCTTTTGAGTGCGGTTTGATATCCCTGTTGCAGAATATCCATTAATTCTGACGGATTCAAGTAAAAACCACCAGATTTGCGGCGCTTGTTAATTTTGTTGATTTCCCTGACTGCATTTTCAATAGAAACTTCCCAAGAGCGCGTCAAACGCTTTTCAGCTTTCTGTTTAATTAAATGGATAAGCAGAATCACACCATAACTATCAATTTTATTGATTTTGTCACTCAGGCTCATTTCTTCTAACTCATCCACCAACAGCAATGCCTCATGAACTTTGCCTTGTTCTAGAAGTTGCTTAAGTTCTAGCAGTTCTTCCATGTTTAAATTTGGGCTTTATTACTAATCTAGCCGACTATAGCGGTTCTCGTTTGGATGCAATAATAGGGCACAGCAATGCTATACCCCTACGAATGGTCTGTATTTTATGCAGTTGACAACCCTTTTACCTTTCCCCGTGTTTCTTCAGAAAAACGCTAGATCTATTCGCCAACACTAATGTCAGAGTGGGAGAATCGCGCCCCTAAAAAAAATTGCATAACTTCCATGCCTTGGGAGATATATATCTGTGGATGAGAGGGTTTTCTAAAAAAATCCGACAACAGCCAAAAATATTATGGGATTTTAAAGTTTAAACTGCAAAAATCCCACAATTACTTGCAACGTCGGCAGCTACTAAGCTCTCATCGTCATACATTTACCTACCCTTAGCAGAAAATATGCGTTATTGCCGGATTATTTTGATTGCATTAATCACCTTTTTGACGGTAATTTCACCAACGTTTCCCCAGAATTTTTCAATATTATTTTCTGCAAAGCAGGTGTTAGCGCAAACCCCGAATCAGAAAACAAATCCTGCTGAATCTGGGAGTTTTGTTGATTACTTTGCTGAAGAAAGGCAATTTAAAGGACAAGTTAGCTATCTTGGAATTACCACTACCCGTTTCTTCTCCCAAAGTAGAAGCAGATAGACTGCGCGATTTACAATTTTACGCTCCTAACTGCGCCCTAGCATTTGATCCGTGGCAAAAAGCCCTTAAAATCTATCAAGAAATCTCGGACAAGGAAAACCAAGCTGTCATTCTTGAAAAACTGGGCAATGCTTACTATTGTCTCAGCGATTATACCAACGCTATTAATTCTTACGATCAAGCATCAACCATTGCGCAAAAACACAATTACCGAGAAATCCAAGCCAGAAATATCTCAAATATCGGCAGCGTTTATAATTCCTTAGCTGATTATAACCAAGCAATTAAGTATTACGAAGAAGCATTAAAACTTCTCCAACAACAAGATACACAACTTAAAGCAGAAATTCTGCGAGGGCGAGGTAATGTTTATAATTACCAAGGTAAATATAACGAAGCGATTCAGGATTACTCGCAAGCATTAGCCATTGACCAAAATCTACAAAATGCCTCTGGTATAGCTAAAAATAAAGTCAATTTGGCAAATGTTTATTATGCCTTGGGTGACTACTCGAAAGCTATTCAATATTACAAAGAAACTCTAGATTTAACACCCAGCGAATCTTTAGCCGGTTTAGGAAATACTTATCTTTCCTTAGGTGACACCGCCAAAGCAATTGAATTTCACAATCAAAGCTTGGCAAAAGCACGACAAAATGAAGACAAGGAAGCAGAAGGTAACGCACTGAATAATTTAGCTTATGCTTTGATTAAATTAAATAATCTCCCAGAAGCGGAGAAAAATATTTTTGAAGCGATAAAAATTTGGGTCAATTGTTAATCAAGAACATAAACAACAAATCCAAGAATCAGAAATCTATATTTGGGTAGTAAAACCTACAGGTGAAGTTGCATTTCATCGCCAAGATATCAAGGCGTTATTGCAAACAGAGAATAAAACCCTAGCCCAATTATACCAATTCTTCAAAATAAAGCTACACATGGACAGCAGGGGGGCAGAGGGCAGGGAGCAGGGGAAGAATTATCTGTAGCAAGGATTTAGAGAAATGGTATTAGCCCTCTTTTGTTACTCTGGGAAAAGAAAAATAAGAGCCAAATTTTTAACCGCACACAGAACGGGCATTTGAACGTTTATTTTCTAACATAATGCCTAAAATCAAGGTTTTTGGTAAAAGTCTTATTCTGTAAGCATCCCAGATTATTCTCTCCCGAAAGTGATAAAAGAGGGATTAGTTGATATCTCCCGCCTATCTATCGGGGTAAGAAGTCGCGCAGGTGGGATTGTTGCTACAGCAGTTGATAATGCAAATAAACCCAAACGCTTACAGCAACTCTATGATTTGTTAATTAAACCGATCGCCAACCAATTACCCAGTAACCCCAGCGATCGCGTTATTTTCATCCCTCAAGGTTCCCTGTTCTTGGTTCCTTTCCCCGCATTGCAAGATGAGCAAAACAAATACTTGGTGGAAAAACACACAATATTAACTGCGCCATCGATTCAACTGCTAGATTTAACTCGTCAGCAAAAACTAGCACAGCAAGCAAAATCAGCTTCTTTACCAAATTTAGTAGTAGGTAATCCTACGATGCCTTTTGTATCCCTTATCCCAGGAGGAAAACCCCAACAGCTACCACCTTTAGAGGGTGCAGAAAAAGAAGCAAAAGCGATCGCACCTTTACTTAATAACAAAGCGATCGTAGGTAGTCAAGCAACAGAAACAGCGTTCCCCGAAGGGGTTGTCGAAGACATCGCTCAAAAAATGACTCAAGCACACATCATCCATTTAGCAACGCATGGATTATTTGATGATTTGCGCGGTTTGGGAAGTGCTGTAGCCCTTGCACCCTTTGGTAAAGATGATGGTCTGCTAACTGCTGAGGAAATTTTGGATCTGAAACTACAAGCAGAACTCGTCGTTCTCAGCGCCTGCGATACTGGACGAGGAAAGATTACCGGGGATGGAGTTATTGGCTTATCTCGTTCTTTTATTAGTGCAGGTGTACCCAGCATTGTGGTTTCTCTGTGGCAAGTACCAGATACATCAACAGCATCTTTAATGACTGAGTTTTATAAAAATATCAACAATAACCCTGATAAAGCTGCGGCCTTAAGGCAAGCGATGCTAACAACAATGAAAACCGATCCCGATCCTGTAAGCTGGGCGGCGTTTACCTTAATTGGAGAAGCGGATTAAATTCTCCAAGTCAAGGAACGTGAATTAAACAAACCTCACCCACCAAACTTTCCTCTCCTGCGAGGAGAGGGAGGAGTAAGAAAAATTACAATTCTTACTCCCTCTCCTCCTATGAGGCTATCCATTAGTCACATCTTTCTTTACAATCTTGAAACGCTTGTTTTGTAAGCATCTTAAACACGCTCGGTGTTAGGGATACTTGACAAATTAGCTCTTAATATTCGCGCTAAAATTAGGTTTTTATTGAGAATTCACAACTAACGAATCAGGATTATAACAAACGTGAGTGAATGCTCTCGCAAATGTTGAGAAAGATCCGGGTAATGGATAGTCCTATGAGGAGAGGGGCTGGGGGTGAGGTTTATTACTTATTCTCAGCACTCTTATTGCGCCAACCAGGTTTGACTACCTGACGCGCACGGGCAATCACCAGAGAATCATCAGGGACATCTTCTGTGACAGTTGAACCTGCGGCGACGTAGACATCATTGCCTAAGGTTACTGGCGCAACCAAGACGCTATTAGAACCAGTTTTAGTGCGATCGCCTATTTTGGTACGGTGTTTTTTGAACCCATCATAGTTGGCGGTAATTGTGCCTGCACCGATGTTGACCTTCGTGCCTGCGGTCGTATCACCCAAATATGACAAATGTGCCACATTAGTGCGATCGCCTAATTGAGTATTTTTTAATTCCACAAAATTACCAACACGACAGCCAGCGCCTATTTGCACTTGACCGCGTAAATGGGTATAGGGGCCAATTTGGGTTCCAGCTTGCACAATGCTACCCTTAACCACGGAATACTGCACTGTGACATTTTCAGCCAAATGACTATTTTCAATTAAACTTCCAGGCCCGACGTGACTCCCTGCTTGAATTACAGTATTGCCGCGCAGGTGAGTTTGGGGTTCAATAATCACATCAGGCTCTAATTCTACAGTGTCATCAATGGTAATACTGTTAGGGTCGATGAGGGTGACACCTGCCAACATCCATTTTTCCTTAACTTGCCTTTGTAAAATTTCGTATGCCTTTGCTAGTTGTAAGCGATCATTGATGCCCAGAATTTCTTGATGGTCTTCCACATCTACGGTCATCACTTTCCCAACCTGAGTCACAGCATCGGTAAGATAGTATTCTTTTTGATTATTATTTGCTTCGAGGTAAGGTAACACCTGGGCTAAATTTTGCCAGCGGAAGCAATAAACCCCGGCATTAATCCGACGATTATGTCTTTGGGCAGTGGTGCAATCTTTGTCTTCGATGATGTGTTGCACAATATTTTCACTATCACAAAAAACACGCCCGTAACCTTGAGGATCGGGTAAATATGCCGTGAGGATAGTGGCGGCGTTCTGATGTTCTTGGTGAGTTTGCCACAGATGTTGCAGAGTTTGAGCGCTTAACAACGGGACATCACCGTTTAACACTAGTAAATCCCCACTGTAACCCTCCAAGTGAGGAAGTAATTGCTGGATAGCATGACCTGTCCCCTGTTGCACAGTCTGTTCGACAAACTCCAAATTAGGGATTGACTGCATGGCTGCTTTGACTTCCTCCGCCTGATACCCCACAATCACTAACCGCCGTGAAGGGGAAAGTGGCTCTACACTTTCGATGACTCTCTCAATTAGCGATCGCCCACCCAAAGAATGTAAAACTTTGGGCAGCTGTGATTTCATCCGTGTGCCGCGTCCCGCCGCTAGAATTGCTACAACTACCATAACTTAGCTATCAGCTATAAATGAATTGCGCTGTTGCGCTTGGTCTTTTGAGATTTAGGCTCAAATAATACCAGCTAATCATCACAGACTGAAATGTCAACTCTTGTGGGTAATTGACAATACCTTGAGTAAAAACGCCTTTTGTTCGACTACAAGAACAATTTGACTATGCCGTTGCAAAAATGTGGGTGTGGATTTTTCAGACCTGAATTTTGAATTCACGGCGGTACTAGTGCAGCATGGCAAAAATCACTAACCAAATGAAAAAGCCTCAAAAGCTTATTAATAGAGGCTTTTGGGTTTTGAATGCTTGTTGCTACAACGCAGGAAAACACCCTTCGGGTGACGTTTTTTTGTCGCTAACGCTGCGGTGAAACCAGCGCAACGCACTGGCCCCTTTTGACTTTTGCGTAGCGGTACTAGCTAGCCTTTGCCTTGATAAACTCTGCAAACTTTTGCATCAGTTGGGGATTGCGCCAACCTAACTCGGTTTCTTCTACCATAACTGTAAGTGCTTCCTCTGAGGTAAAACTCTTTTTATAAGGTCGTTCACTGGTCAAAGCATCATAAATATCGATAATCTGGAATACTTGTGCTATGTAGGGAATCTCTTCTCCTTTGAGCCCATCGGGGTAACCTGAACCATCCCAACGCTCATGGTGATGGCGAATAATTGGAATTACACCCCGCATACTGCGTAGTGGCAGGCAAATTTTTTCCCCAATCAAAACGTGCTGTCTCATAATTTCCCACTCTTCTGCAGTGAGTTTGCCTTTTTTCAGAAGCACCGCATCGGGAATGCCTACCTTGCCAATATCGTGGAGATAACCACCCCACATCAAATCTCTAATTTGGTTGCGTGAGAGATTGAGGTATTCACCAAAAGCTTCTCCTAATTTGACTAAGCGTTCGCAATGATCGCCCGTATTCGGGTCTCGGCTTTCAATCGAGATTGCAACAGAAAATAAAACTTGTTCTGCATGGTCTAAGTCTTCATTGAGGCGCTTCTGCCGTACTAAGGACTTAACACGCGCTATTAGTTCTACACGATCAAAGGGTTTGGTGAGAAAATCATCTGCCCCAACTTCAATACCTCGAATCCGCGATCGCCTATCATTTAAAGCCGTAATAAAAATGACTGGGATTAGCCTGGTATGCTCATTTTGTTTGAGGATCTGGCATACTTCAAACCCATCCATTCCTGGCATCATTACATCCAGTAAAATTAGATCTGGTTGTTTTCCTTTCACTATATTCACTGCCATCGGACCACTGTCAGCCTCAATGACTTCGTACCCTTCCATTGCCAACAGAGCGACAGCAGTCATTCTACTAGCAGCATGGTCATCAACTACTAAAATTTTTGGCAGATCTAAAACAAAGCTATTCCCTTGAGAACTTTGTGTTTTTGGGCTTTTCGAGTCTAATGAATCAGCCTCAGAATCAAAATTTTGCTGTTCCATGAAAGAAGGCAATACTGCGGGTTTTTCAAGCATAAACTCTCCTTGAGATAAACCCATTGAATTACCCTCGACATTTTGTAATTTTAGTGCATCTTTTGAGCTTACATTAGTCAATTTGTTTAGGGGGTTAGACCCACTACCAAGCTTTTCTAAAGGGCTTGTATACTTGCTTTCCCATTGCATCACACAGTTGCTCCAGTTTGTTAAATAAAATTTAAGGGGTCACTTATCAAAAATGTAACTTTAGTATTTGACTGATGACATTCGGCATACCTCAAATTTTAGAAAGGTAGCTGCATCATTTATAATATATTCTTTTGTTTTTGTTGCTAACACACTTAAATAATGTTGCAAATCTCCCTAAATTATCTCGTTAGATTAGGAGGATTTTACACAAATATTAATTCAGGTGTTTTACTGAGATTTAGTCAGAATAGCAGTGCAGAAAATTATTGCTTTCCTACATATTCATTGCTCTGCTAACTGCGAAATTGAAAATTTTAATTTTTATATAGTAATATTAAGCATTTTTGGCTGTTGCCTGTAGTGCATTATGTACTAAAGACAGATGAAGCTTGAGTGATTTGGAACACAACGATTAATGATCCTCATTACTTTGACAATAAAGCTGCATCGCAGAATTATTAATCAGAATTGCTAGATATGGATTGCGATCGCACTCTCACCTCTGAATCTGCACCTGCATTTTTTAACAGCCACCTTTTTCGCCAACGAGAGGTAGGTTCGAGTGAGCAAACTTGTTGTTCTTGTTGTCGCCGCATGATAATCACATCAGCCGAATCGTGCAATTGCGGGTCACGATAAGGAATCGCAGCACGAGTTAGCAAATGCTCTTGTTCTTCCTGGGAGAGAGGGGGGAGTATGAAGTGGTCTTTTGACTCTGTACTTTCAGAATGAACTGCTACGGTACCAGGCGATCGCCTACCAACGGGTGGAGTCGAACCTATTTTGAACCCAGCACTCAAAAATGCTGTGCGTACAGCAGCAGCACAGGAATAAGTCGCTAAAATGCTATCTGCGTGTAAACACGAAGAGATTTGCCGCATAAACTCCACAGTCCACAACTGAGGGCACTGAGGCGGTGAAAAGGGATCAAGAAAAATGGCATCCGCCTGAAAGCCTGATTTATGTAATAATCTCAGCGAATTTCTGGCATCGCCAATTAAAATTTCAGCCTGAAGATGGTCTTGTTGCAGTTGATACTCATAAGCTAATCGAGTCAAAATTTCGGTATACTTGTAGTCCCACTGATCAAATAGGTGATGAGCGATCGCAGCTTGCGGTACAGATGGATTCAGTTCTAAAGCCATAACTTCGACATCACAATCGGGATTCACCTCCCATATAGTCTGTAAAGCTGCTGCTGTGTTGTATCCTAGACCATAACAAATGTCTAATAGCCGCAAGACTGGTTTTTGCGCGCGTGCAGCTAGTTGAGTAGGTGCAGCAAACTTGAGAAAACTCTCCTGCTTCGCTCCATAATGACTATGAAAGTCTTCGCCAAATTCTTTGGAGGTAAAAGTAAAAGAACCATCTGCTGTTGGTTGTGGAACAAATTTCTCAAAGTCTGGCATTTTCTCTAGAAAACTGATAATAAATATTTGCTAATTAATTTAATAATGACCAATGACCAATTAGTTGTTTCACCAGCATGGTTGCTTGAACATCTTGACGATCCGCAAGTTGTGATTGTAGATTGTCGCTTTTCTCTTGCCGATTCGCAACTAGGACGACAGCAATACCAAGTTAGTCATATCCCAGGGTCATATTACCTAGATTTGAACGAGGATCTGTCTAGTCCTATAGGAGAACATGGTGGGAGACATCCTTTACCAAATCCCACTGATTTAGCGCGCAAGTTATCAGAAACAGGCATAAATTACCAAAAAAGTTTAATTGTTGCCTACGATGATTCTCGCTTAGCCTTTGCATCTCGTTTATGGTGGCTGTTACGTTATTTAGGTCATGAACAAGTAGCCGTATTAGATGGTGGCTTTGCTGCATGGCAAAACGCTGGTTATCCCGTCACAAATATTATTCCTCAACCGCAAACTGCTACCTTTGTCCCCCAAGTAAAAATAGATAAGCTAGTAGATATTCAAACCGTAAAAAATAGAAAAGATTTACCAGAAGTAGTATTAGTAGATTCCAGAGAAAGCGATCGCTATCGAGGTGAACGGGAAGCAATTGATAAAATTGCCGGTCATATTCCTGGTGCTGTGAACTATCCTTGGCAAGAAGTTACAGATCCATCAGGTTACGTGCTTTCCCAAGCAGAACAACGCCGCCGTTGGTCAAAGCTAGAAACATCCGACGAGATTTTAGTTTATTGTGGTTCTGGTGTTACTGCTTGTGTGAATCTACTTTCTTTAGAAATAGCAGGTATTTTTACAGGAAAACTTTATGCTGGTAGCTGGAGCGATTGGATTAGTTATATGTAATTTTTCTTGGAGAATAAATATTAAAATAAAGTAAAAGAACATTTGTGATTTTTTTAATCTTTACTTTGTGAAATTCCCACAAATGAAACTGTAGCAGAAGTATTAACTAATATTATTCAAGTTAAGAGCAAATGAGCAAAACTAGCCAGCGTCGAATTGTTATTGGAGATGTACATGGTCATTACGAAGGATTGATGACTTTGTTGACAGAAATTGCGCCAACATCCAACGATCAACTCTATTTTTTGGGAGATTTAATTGATCGCGGGCCTCAAAGCGCCCAAGTAGTGAATTTTGTCAAGGAAAATAACTATCCATGCCTGCTGGGAAATCATGAGCAAATGTTGTTAAACGTGCTCACCAATGGAGCCACTTCCACGCCAGAGATGCAAGCATGGTTATACAGTGGAGGACAAGCAACCATAGCCAGTTACCAAGAAGCGACAATTCCCCAGGAACATATTGATTGGTTCCAAACACTACCCACATATCTTGACTTAGGCGATGTTTGGTTAACCCATGCCGGTCTTGATCCTTTAATTCCTTTAGCAAAACAAACTGCCGAACAATTCTGTTGGATCAGAGAAGAATTTCACAGTATTGAAAAACCCTACTTTCCTGATAAATTAATTATTATTGGTCACACAATCACCTTTACCCTACCTGGAGTAGCGCCAGGTCAGCTGGCACAGGGGCGGGGGTGGCTAGATATAGATACTGGCGCTTATCATCCCCGCAGTGGTTGGTTGACAGCATTAGATGTCACAAATAACTTGGTTTATCAAGTTAATGTGTTTAGAAAGCGCGTCCGCAGCTTACCGCTAGCAGAAGCAACTGTCACTATTAATCCGGCAGAAATTAAAGGCGCTCGCCACAACAAGCAGCGAGCATAATTAGATATAGATTATAGGTTGATTTAACAAAGGTGATTTAGTCTGCACAGCGTTTTGAAGATTACAATAACGCTCGGACATTAGCTTTATAAGCAGCATTATCCAATCCATAACGCCCATTGCTAGGTTGAGCATTAATAGAGCGTTTGAGAGAATTAATGCGATCGCCTGTTGCAGGATGGGTACTCAAAAATGAGGGCGTAGAACTCTTTCCTAGCAGCTTTTGCATAAAAGAAACCATCCCAGACTGAGCATAACCACTACGAGTTAAGGTTCTTAACCCCCGTTGATCTGCATCAAATTCATCTTGACGACTACGAGGACGATTGAGTGCTAGTTCCACACCAATTCCTACTGCCGTATTGCGATCTAAACCCGCTGCTGTGGCTACACCACTAGCTAGCGCCCTTTGCCTCATTTGTTTAACTAAATGTTTACCGCCAATGTGACCGATTTCATGGGCGAGTACACTTGCTACTTCTGCTTCATTATCTGCGGCTTGGAGTAACCCGGTGTGGAGATAAACATAGCCTCCTGCGGTGGCAAAAGCATTAATAGCTTTATCGTCAACTACTTGGAAGGTATAGGGAAGGTTAGGGCGATCGCTATTAGCAACCAAACGCTGACCAATTTGTTCCACATAGCGAGTAACTGCTGAATTACGGTAAAGTCGAACCTCACTCTGTAATTCCTGATTCATCTGCTTACCAAGATCAACTTCTTGGCGATCGGATATATTAGATAGCTGAAGTATCTGGGCTCCCTGGAATAAAAGCGGCAGTAAGTCAAATGCCCTTCCGGGAAGGGGTGTAGTCAGACACACGCTCAGTGCTACTACCACCGAAATTAACGGATAAAACCAGCGCCGCCGCCATAAACGGTAATTTGCTAAAAAAGCTTGCCAAGCAATCATAATCCGGTATTTTGGATAATCGTGGAAGAAGACAAAATATGAGACGCATTTAGGGTATTCAATGTTGCATTTTCAACTTAAAAACGAAATTGCAATTACCCTAAGACTTACGCAAGTGTCATATTTTTTTCGTTTAGGTTGTCAATGGTCAAAAGGAGCCAGTGCGTTGCTTTGGTTCCCAAAGTTGTAGCAACTGGCTCTCAAGAGTCCAAAAAACCTTAATTTTTGAACGCCAGTCGCTTCAAGTCGGGAAACCCGCCCACAGCGCTGGCTCCCCTTGACTCTTGACTCTTGTACCAGAAGATAGGTGTGCCAGTTGCGTAAGTCCTGTACCTATATCACTTTAATGGATGTTGATAATTCTCCTTGAGGGGATGACTGCACAAGGGAGAATTATTCATAGGGGACTTCCAAATAAAAAAACATCCCAATCATAAATTTACCAATCGTATAACTCGTAGGGGCGGGTGATCCATACGTGTCAACTTAAGCTTCAATCACTTATTGCACAAGCGTTTTACCCCTCCCCTTGCCAAGCAGGGCCGATTCATTCCCTAAAAGGCTTTAAAAATCAAGGGTTCAGGAGATG
>JAVRCF010000113.1:0-23620 GCA_034530935.1 Aulosira sp. DedQUE10
CTTTTTTAGTAATGAATCTTTCTACTCACTTGTCACGGGTTTTTTGTGCCTTTTTTAGTTGGAAGTCCCTAATTTGGCGCATCTTTATACAGAATTGGTATCAGCACTCAGCACTCAGCACTCATTACTCAGCACTTTGTCAAGTTAATACTGAGGCAAGAAGTTCAGGACAAGATAGATGTGGGCAATGTCCGGAAGGTAGCTCAATGGCATCGACTCCTAAGCGCTGGTGTGCTGCGTAGCGTGACCAAGTAGAAGATATTATTCGGTCATTGGTACAAACAATATATTTACGCTCAACCTTTGGCAAAGCTTTTAGAGGATTCGTTTCAAAAATATATGCCATAGATTGTTGCGAACGACTTTTTGATAGTGCCCACCGTGCTACATCTGGTTGACAATCATGATAGAAAAAATCCATTAATACTGCTTCGTCAGAATAATCTTTCCCTACGGAAGCTGGTTCATACATATTAGGCTCCGAGTGGAACTGTTCGAGTTTACTTGGATCTTTTGGCTGATAATTAAATGATTTGAGCGTATCAGCATCAAGATGATGAGAAAATTGGTCGAGTGTACTGATTCCAGGAGACGGGATCAGCGCAGCCACAAACACTAGTTGACGCACTTTTACCAATTCTGCAACCAGGGGAATGATAGTACCAGCCATTGAGTGACCAACTAGCACAATATCATCATCGGTTTTTGGCAGTGCTTGAATTACTACATCCGCAAAATGCGACAAAGTGGCTGATGGATTTTCAATTGGCAAATCCATTGCTACGGTTTTGTGACCCTGTGCTTCTAAATAGGGAATTAGCAAATCCCAACACCACGTACCTTGAAAGGCACCGTGAACTAGACAAAAAAGGCTCATATCAAGTAAGTAATTATGGGGTCAGATAAGCAATGGTACAGAAAATTACGCTAATACCAATTTAATGTGAAGTTACACATATCTAGATCCCCCTAAATCCACGCCACTTGCTACAACTCTTGGAACCCCCGCAACGCAGTGGCTCCCCTTTCCAAGGGGGACTTTGATAGATATTTTCCGATTCCCCCCTTAATAAGGGGGGTTAGGGGGGATCGAATTATATGCAGCTTCATAAAAAATTGGTATAAGGCTGAAACTATTACTGTATAAGCAACTCTGCACAGCAATATTTTTGCTCTTCAATCCGCAGGTGTCCAGCGCCATGCTCAAAGTACCAATTAACCTATAGGCTATTTGGTACAGCTTTTTTAAACGGCTCGTCTTGGGTTTCAGGCTCCTAAATTTTGGAGGCTTCAATTGGTACAGGTTTCTCCGTGGCGATAGCGTTCGCGTAAGCGTCCGCTCTGCGGAAGCGCTGCCGCCTACAGCAGATCGCTTGGGTTGAAAGCGGCTCATCAAATCTGATTCGTAACTTTCTGTACGGATGCTTATTTCACCCCGGATACAGAAGAAGGCCGCCCATGCCTGTTCGCTGGAGCGCGTGGTTAGGTTTTTGGGGTGGACGATGGAAGTGAACAGACTTCCATGTCTTGAATCAAGCCGTGCTCAAGGGTAAATCGATGGCCCACGTGCTCATCGGCAAGAACTGCTCCAGCCAAGTCACGCACGACCTGATGCACATCGACCAAAATGCGCCCGGCTTCCTCCGAGTAAAAGGAAACCGGCTCGACGTGCGGATTGATCTCGCTCCATTGCTCCGTCCAGTAAGCGCGAACTTCTTCAGCCCCACGGACAAAACCGCCTTTGAACGCTTTCGGCCAAGCCACGTCCGGAGTCATGAGGGCAAGGGCAGCGTCAATGTCTCGCGCGTTGAAGGCCGCGTACGCCGCACGGAGCAGTTCGATTAGGAGTGCAGGTTGATCTGACATAAGAGGTATGGTGAAGGAGATGCAGCAGGGCATAACAATTTATTGTACAGAGTTCATCTGTATAAAACTAGACTGTACCAAAATGGGGAAATAGTACGCGCTCGAAATTACTACGATTCTTCAAAGCGTCTCCCCTTCTCCCAAAGGGAGAGGCTAGCGCCAAGGGAGAAGCGACTGGCGTTCTTTAATCAGGGTTTTTTGGACTTTAGACTTTGGACTCTGGACAGCCTAGACGAAAAAAATATGACACTTGCGTAAGTCCTAATCAAGTAACTATAAATCTACGATCAGTCTGACTTTTCTGAGCAGGAATCGCAACACTGTTTCTTCTCTAGAAATAATGTCAATTCTGCCTTGCATTCCTACCTGAATGCGACATTGGCGATTTCCCTGTTGCAAAACTAGATTCTCTGGTTCAACGGTGACTTCATAGAATGACATTTCACCAGGAATCTGCACTGTTTGAAAGCCACCTGTCGCAGATAATGTTTGAGCATCTGGCGAAATAGTTCTGACCACCCCCGTGAGTGTGCCATAGTCTGGATAGGGACAAGCAGAGATCCTCAGTTGCGCTTTCTGCTTGACGGCAACTTGGTTAATATCTTCAGCCGCAACAAATGCCTTAATGATCGGAGTAGCAGCTTTCGGGACAAGGTTTTTGGTTGTAGCTTGCATCGGGCGGATAATTGCAGGTGCTTTTACCGTAATCCGATATTGGGCAGTAGCGGCAAATGCGATCGCAATTCCCATCGAACCCAGCAGTAGTAGTCCCCCAAATCTTACCCAACGGCTGAGTGGAGGTAGAAATTCGTTAATCTGGAAAGTTGGTAAGGAATTGGAATCAGCGTGATTCGACATCAGAAACACCTCCTCGCTACAGGGCATGGCAAAGCTGAGAAACAGAACCGTTGTGAGATTCTCCACTACCACCCAAGAAAGCTTGATGTGTCCCAACTTGATGTTTCAATTCGGCTGGTGTACCTTGGATTTTTACATGACCTTGGTCGAGCATGACGAGCCAATCTGCACGTTGAATTACTTGGGGACGATGGCTGATTAGAATCGTTGTCTTGCCCTGACGGTAGGCAAATAAACGGTCTAGCATCTCGGCTTCACTTACCGGATCAAGTGCAGAAGTCGATTCATCTAAGATTAAGATTGGTGGATTCTGGATTAATGCTCTAGCGATCGCTAATCTCTGTCGCTGTCCTCCAGATAGGTTAGCACCAAATTCGCCTAGCACCGTCTGATAAGTGTCGGGTAATTGGCTGATAAAATCATCTGCGCCAACAATCTCACAAGCCTGAACAATCTGCTCAAATGTGATATGGGGATAGCTGAAGCGGAAATTCTCCAAAATAGAACGGCTCCAGAAATGCGCCTCTTGTGGCACTAACACCACCTGTTGACGCAGACATTCCAAGGATAGATCTCGTTGATTGTACAAACCGTAGCGGATATTCCCTGACTGAGGGACGTAAAGCCCAGCCAGCAACTTCACCAGCGTGCTTTTGCCACAGCCGGATTGCCCAATTAACGCGGTGACTTGTCCTCCAGGAATGCTCAGGGAAAGGTCTTGCAGTAAATCCACTCGCCCCGCATGATGAAAGTGCAGATGGGAGCAAGTAATGCCAGTACTGGGTAGAATTTCTGCCCAAGGCTTTTTGAAATCGTTCTCATCTTCCGGTGTCGCATCAATTACTTCGCTTAACCGTTGGATTACTACCTGAGCCGTGATAAATTCGTCTACTACACTAATCACAGCCAGTAGGAACCCGAAGAAGTTGCCGCTCATGCCGTTGTATGCCAATAGCTGACCAATGCTCAAAGTATTATTGATAACTAAATAACTGCCCAGCCATAGTAAGATTACAGTGACAAAGCTAGAGAGAATCCCTGTCACTGTGCTGCTGTAAAGCTCTAGCTTCATCGTGCCCCAACCCAAATTAGCAAGGCGGCTGTAGTTGGTCTGATATTCCTGCCACGCTTGGGTAGTTGCCTGAGTCGTTTTGAGAATTTGAACGCCCTGAAACGTTTCTACCAAAAATCCCTGGTTTTCAGTGCCCTGGATAATCAAATTCCGGGTTTTCTGACGCAGCGCAGGCAAGAAGAGTAGATTAATTAGCGTTACTACCACAAAAGCAGCTAGCGAAGCCAACGTCAGTTCCCAACTATAGAGCAGCATGAAGCCCAAAGAAATGACAGCAATAAAGAATTGGCTCGGCAGTCCCAACACCAGTTGAGATACTAAAGCATGAATGGCGTTTACATCTGCAATGCGACTCACCACTTCTCCGCTTCGCCGTCCCTCAAAATAGCTGAGGGGAAGATGTAACAATTTGCGGCCGTATTCGAGAATCAGCCCAAGCTGTAATCGTTGCCCAAAGTAGCCGATGAGATGCGCTTGAATTAAATTAATCACACTTCTAATTAGTGTCATGACGATCACACCCATTGCTACAACCATGAGCAATTGCGTGTCTTTGCGAACTAACACATCATCGGTGAGCAATTGCATCATCAAGGGAGAAGCTAGCGCCAGTAACCCAATCATGACGTTAAGTGCGATCGCTTGGATTAATAAAAAGCGATAGGGCAAAACCCGCTGCAAGAACCGCCCAAACCCAGCAATTTGCTCTTCTGGTTGTTGATAAAAACGGCTTTCATCTGGTGTCAACAGCAGCATGATGCCATTGCTCCAGCCTGCTATCAACTCTTGCTGGGTCAAATATCGCAGTCCCACGGCTGGATCGGCAACGGCATATTTCTTTCTGCGCGTTTGCCCATACAGCACAACCCAGTGATAGCCTTTCCAGTGAATAATCGCGGGTAAGGGCACCTCATGCAATCGCTCTAGCACTTGAGGACTGGCTTTAACATGGCGAACATGGAATCCTAGTGCTTCTGCACCCCGGCTTAGTCCGAGTAAGGTTGTGCCTCGAGATCCAGTTCCTGCCATTTCCCGGACTCGACTTACTGTGAAGGTGCGCCCATAGTGTTTGGCAATGGTGGCGAGACAGGCAGCACCGCAATCTTCCTCACTATGTTGTTGTACAATTGCGTAGCCCATTTTCTCTGCACTTGATAAAATTTACAGTCTTCTTTTTGAATAAAGTCATAAATAGAGCAATGGAGCGATCGCCCCATTGCTGTTAAACTTAGGTTAATTTCCAACCCGGAAAGTCAGTTCGTAGGTTGAACCACTACCAGAAACCCTGACCGTTTTAGTCCCGTCTTGCGATGCACTAAAGCTGCCCAGAGAATCAGCCGCCGCTTGATTGTTGCCGTCTTTGTCGAACAGTGTGACTCTTGCCGAGCCGTTAAAGTTAGCGCTGATGCCGGCATTAGCAACTCCGCGAGTTAGCAAGCTGATGGGATTGCCAAAGTTTTGCCGTTGACCATTGATCACAAAGAAAACTTCATCACTCCTATCAGAATCGGCAGCTGATTGGATACTGCGAATTGTCAAAATGTCAATGCGCTTACCGCCTTCAACCGTTTCAGCTTGCTCTGGTGTGATTTCGGTGAACAGTTCTTCGTTAATGTTATGCATAGATTTTCTCCTTTTGGTTAGATAGAAAATGAACGAAAGATACACGCGCCGTACAAAGAATCAGAACACAGAAGTGAACTAATCTTTATCTGTTGTCTTTTACGATGAGTGTTTTGGTTTATGCAATTGAATGGCACTAAATAAGGCAGTCCCGATAAAAAAATTTCATCTCCATGCATCAAAGGGGAACAAGGAGAATAACTTCTAACTCTCAACTCAGTACTCAGCACTAAATAAGGCAGAAGGAATACTGCCCTCTGCCTTTCTTTAGGAAAGTTTGATATGGAAATCAGTTTTGTACTCAAAACCTTAAAATTTCTCGATCGTACCCATCTGGTGTTGGTTCTACTTCCCACACCAAAGCCTCTCCTGGCTCAAGCATGACATCGACATAAAGTTGGGCGATCGCTTCTTTGGCAGTATCCTCATTGTTGGCGAAAGGTTGCAAATCTTCGGTTAACAGTCGCAGTTTAAATCCCACCGGAATCATTTCATCTGCATTCGCATTGCGTAACTCAAACCGCCATACATTGTCTGCTAAATTACCTCTAGACAAGACGCGCAACTCGTAAGGATGATCGGCAAGCATCAACTGGCGAGATAAAAATACTTGTGATTCCGCAGTTTCTCGACTTCGTACACCACGAGGAGCTAATTGTAATGAGGACATTTCCCAACCAAGCTGTTGTGCTAAATGAGACACGCCCGCTTGCAACCATTGCTGAATTGCCCACTGTTCTGATAACCCCTGTCGTCGCTCGTACAGCCTTTGTCGCCAACCGCCATGTTCCAGCAATGCCCCCCACAGTTGAAATGGAATTGCTAAACGGGGGAAAATTACCGCAGTATTACTTAGGCGTGCTAGTAAACTTTCTGCCTGTGCTATAGGTAAATGTGGTAAAGGAGCCACCGACTCGCGTAAAACTTCTTCTGGACAAAGTTGACGGGTAATCCACAAACCATTGATGTCTTTGATCAAGTCATTCTCATCCAAACAGTAGGCGCGATCGCTCGCATCATACACCCCCTTGGTTTTCAATTGCCGATGGGTGATATACCCGCAAATTGTCATCCAACCAGCATTGGGATTAACTCGTACTGAAATATAGTAATCAGCAACCCAATTGGGAATATCCACCCATTCCTGCGGTACGCGCAACTCTGCGATGTCAATTGCTGTTGTTGGAATTAATACCAATCGCATTCCGTCACAAGCGATCGCTGTTCCATTGGTAAATTCCCAAAAGCTGGGTAATGCTGCTATTTGCGTCCAAACTCTCGCGCCGAAAACTTGCTCTTCTTGTAACCAAGATAAAAAAGCATCTAAGCACAATTGGTTGAGGTAGGCTCTCCAGCGCCCACCCGATGTCGAAAAAGATGGTAATTCCTGCATTTGAGAAGTTGGCGAAATTTCCAGGGTGAGCTGTTCTGGAATTGCAAGCGATGGGGGTGAATTAAAAGTCATGGTCAGGACTCCACTGAAGAAGACACAACAAGATGGCGGTAGTGAGCTAGCAGCCATTCTTCTAAAGAATTGCTCATACTGTCAATTACGTCAGATGTCACAGGAGTATGCAATGTTTGTTGGCTCCACTGAGCTAACGCAAGTAGCAAAGTTCTTTTGATTTTAGTTAACTGGCGAGAAACGGTATATTGTTTTACCCCAAGCTGTTGAGCAATCTGCTGCTGGGTCAATCCTTGCTGGTAGTAGGTTTGTAGAAGTACTTGGGCTGTGGTATCTAATTGTATCAATGCCTCACTTAAAATCCTATTGATTTCAGTACTCCGCAGTGCTATTGTCTCTGCTTCTTCTTGGGCAATTATTTGATTCAAAACCGATTCTTGAAAATTGTTGGTGAAGCTGTCGAGTAAATCACCTGTCTCTTGCCCAGGTGCAGGCATATCAAGGGAAACTGAGGTGGGATATTGAAAGAAACGCACAGCTTTGGCAGAGGTAACTAGCCAAGTTTCCAGCGTTTCGGGAGTGCAGGCTGGACTGGGAGAACTTAGCTGGCTCAGACGTTCGCTATTGTACAGTTGCGCGATCGCCTGCAAGGTTGTTTGATCGGGTTTAACAAGTTTGTGAGCAGTTGTACCATCATTAGGTGCATAAATTTCCAGAAAACAGCTCCAAGCGAGAACATAACGGTTGATGATTTGGGAGCCATACCCAGCCTGTTGTAGAGATTCCACCAATCGCTTTTGGCTAACTTTGTGCAGCAATCCCCAATCACTACAGATATCTGCTTCTTGACGCTGGCGTAACAAGTCTTTAATCAGATTGCTAAAGGCATATTCAGCATAAGCTTTCAAATTTGAACTTAATTGTGGGTTAAAGCCTTTGATCACTTTGTCGATGCGAGCGATCGCTGTTTGAAAAAAGTCGGCAACTGAATTTTGACCTGGCACATTCATCTGCATTTTTTTCGCAACCCAGTAACAGACTTCCTGCAAATAGGCTGCAATATGAGCAACAGCAATTGGACTGGCCTGCATCTGCCAGATTCGATGCCAATAAATTACCCAAAAGGTTTCAGACTCCTGGACAGAAGACTGCTGCACACAATTTTGCATATTTCGCCGCAGCTTAGGATCGCTAACCCAACGGCCAAAAGCATCACCATTGAATAGCACAAAAGTGGAAAAAATCTCAATAATATTTTGTCTTGAATGCATGAAGTTTTTGGTTTTGTCGAAATAGCAAATAATTCAAACTACTGGCGATCGGCGCTACTTTACTTAAGTGTAGGAAATTTATTGTGCTTCCCTGCGGGACGCTCCGCAAATGTGTGTCATTTGTCAGTTGTAGGCGATTGTATTGCCTTGCAACCTGATGCGATGTCTACGACAAGCCGCCCCGCGTCTACGCATTGCAGACCGATGCAATTGAATTGCAAGCCGATGCGATCGCATTGCAGACCGATGCAATTGAATTGCAAGCCGATGCGATCGCATTGCAGACCGATGCAATTGAATTGCAAGCCGATGCGATCGCATTGCAGACCGATGCAATTGAATTGCAAGCCGATGCGATCGCATTGCAGACCGATGCAATCGCATTGCAAGCCGATGCAATTGAATTGCGGACCGATGCAATTGAATTGCAAGCCGATGCGATCGCTTAACTTTAGGGAACTCTAAGAAATAAATTATCCCCCAGTAGGGGCACAGCTTCCACAGAATTTCGGTAAAGCAGAGATTTGATCGGTGCAGTGCCTCTACAATAGACATCTCCTTGAGTTGTCGTTGTGAGAGACAATAACTCTACTACGAAACGCCCTACCTCTTCATGCTCTTATTTTGGCAAAGGTATTGAGTATTACCCAACGTTTCATTTATCGCCATCATTAATAGCTCATTTAAAGGGATTCCGGCTGCTTTTGCCATAGAGGAAATCACACTTTTAGGGGCAAAAGAACAATACAACCCAGCTTCTAAAAACCAAGGTTGTCCCTTTGGGTCGATCCGGAAATCAAACAAACTGTAGTGCCGACAACCTAAAGCCTGATGACACTTCTTAGCCATCTGCTGAACCTTTTGGGTGATTGGGTCGCTCAAATCTACAATCCAAGATTTTTTATTATCTTTAGCGGCGAAACGCAAGTTGCCATCGTCTGTTTGTTGGAGTTTATCAGCATAGCTGCGAATAGGTGTTTCGTGGGGATCTACCAAATACTCTTCTAGGGGTAAGTCCACTAACTCCCCATCTTTAACGATGATACCGCATCTGACTTCTCGGCCGAGTTCGATGAATGTTTCAACAATAACCTCCGAAGCATATTCAAATGCTTTCTTTAAGGCAGCGTCATATTCACTCACATCTTTAACTAAGACTACCCCTAAAGAGTTGTCGGAACTTACGGGTTTAACGATTGCTGGAGGTGGAATTGTCGGAACGTCTCCTTGGCGGAGGATTTCTCCATGAGGTACTTTCACTCCTGCGGCTGCGACAATGGCTTTGGTTCTGGCTTTGTGGGCTGTTATTGCCATAATATCTGAAGTATTGCCGATGTAAGGAATCTTCAGCAGGTCGAATAAAGCCCGGTAGTGAGTCATGCCAGGAATACAAAACATTTGTGGTAACACAAGGTCAATGTTTTGTGCTGTTATAAACTGTATGGCTTCAAACAGAGTCATCGGTTTGGCGACAGCAATATCTTCTTGAGTGAGGGAATTGGGAAATCGCCACTGACGATCGGGTGTAATGTATGCAATTAGAAAGTCATAGCGCGATCGCTCTGCCGTTGCAGCTAGACAATCTTGAGCGTAAAGGCGTGACAAATCACAGTAAAAATCATTGTGGGCAGAGCCAACTAAATGAAGGATACGCAGTACTGACATGATTCTATTTTTTGATTATGTATAATTTTTGCTTTTTAATCGCCACCTAATTCCACGAGTTTGCCAATGTTGAAGTCTATTTTTACCCAGCCTTTGAGTTGTTGCAGATTCTTCAGCAAAAGCAAGGGAATCTGCCAGTGATGCAACGTCAAAAATGGTACAGGGTCATCAAGGTCGTAAATCGCATCAGTGCCTCGCAATAAGGTATTAACCGATGTTTGCAATTGTTTCCAAGAACGGATACCAGTAAGCCGCCAGATTTCGTGATATATCCAGTAAGTAGGCTTGCTACTTGCTAGGGGTTGGTGAGGTGCAGCTAGGGGCGTTTTACCAAAATAAGCGTCTGCCACACCAGGATGATTGTAGAACATGGTAATTGCTGAATGGGTACGGGGATTGCATTCAATGGCGTAAACTGTACCGTCTTGAGCTTGGATAAAGTCGAAAGAAACTTGCCCAGTCAGTCGCAAACTTTTGACGAAGTGTTGCACCCATTCACGAATTTGGGGATTTTCGACATTTTCATAGTTGATTTGAAACGCAGAAGAGTTACAACAGCAATGCAATCTTAATTCCCCGTCCCGGACTGTACTATGTGTACAGAACTCTTTCCCAGGAATAAACTCTTGCATAATCCAAGGATTTTCTGGACTGATGGGTAAACTGTTGACAAAGGCTGCTGTCTCTTCTGGTGTGTCGCAAGGAAGTTTAGTTAAATCTAAGCGGCGAACTGAGTCGTAAGCAATACTTTTAAGTATATATTTGCGGGTTTCTTGACTAAAATCAAAATTGATAACTTGTTGAGGGTCTGTAATTTTAAACGACTTGGGAACAGATAAACCAAGCGATCGCGCTTTATCAGTAAAGGCAAATTTATCATCTAGCATCTTGGTAATATCTGCATCAAAGTGGAAAACTTCGCAGTATTCTGATAGTGCAGGCTTTGCTAAAGAGTCGTAGTAACTAGCTACAGGACTGCATACAGGTACGTAAATGTCAACTTTTTCCTTTTTAACGATATCTACTAACGCCTGGATATAGCCTTCTGGGTCTTTTTGCGGTGCGGGAACTGTATAAAAACGACTCACAGCTTTGGAGAATCTATGCCCAGACAACCAGTATTTGTGACCTTCAATGAGAATAACTCTGTGTCCGGCTGCATGGAAGGAGCGAGCAAGTTGCAATGCTTTGGTCATCTTGGCTCCACTTACCAAGATAGTCTGAGGATGAGCCGCTACGACAGCTTTTTTCGTTAAGGGCGATCGCACAATTCCCCACAGCAAAGCTATCAGTACTATCAAAGCATTGAATGGCAAGGCTATGAGTAATAATGTCAGAGTACCGAGAGTCTTAAATAGAGCCACTATCTTTACTAAAAGACCCGTTGAAGGCGTTGTAGATTGAGGCAAAGATAAAGAAATTGATTGTGCCATAAGTCTTTCCTTTATGTTGATTTTAGAGACGTTGCATTGCAACGTCTCTACTTCGTTAAGCGATGCGTCTAATTAAAGTCACACCATCTCGTATAGGTAACAGAACTTGTTCTACACGCAGATCGGCGGCGACAACAGCGTTGAACTGAGCGATCGCTTCACCGTTGGCGGTGCGTTGTTCTGCTGGTAAATAAACTTGTCCTTGCAACAAAGTGTTATCCACGCAGATTAACCCGTCGGGAGCTAGTAAGTCATTATCCAAGATGATCTCGAAGTACTCTGCATACTCCTTTTTATCGGCATCTATGAAGATTAAATCAAATGATTCTTTGCTTGCTGCTAGCTTGTAGAGTGTCTCTAAAGCAGGTGCTACTTCGACAATGATTTTGTTGCCGTCGGGAGATGCATCAAAGCAAGCTTGAGCAAATTGGGCAACATAAGAATCTACTTCGCAAGCTATGAGTTGTCCATCGCTGGGTAATGCTTCTGCCATTGCCAAGGCTGAATACCCTGTAAACATTCCCACTTCGAGAATCCGCTTGGCCTTTGTCATGTAAACAAACATTTTTAATGTCTGTCCTTCAAGATGTCCAGAGAGCATTTCCTGCTCTAGTTGACGCACTGTTTCCCCATCACTAAAGCGTTTGCTCCAGTCTTCAATGCTTGTTTTTTGCGCTAATGCTGTTAATGCGCTCGATTCTGGCGTGGTGTAATCATCCAAGTAGGGATCTAAACCTGCTGCTAATTGCACAGCTTGCTGTAGAGAATCTAGTATCTCTACGGGAATGTTTTGCTGTTGGGCTAATTTGAGGGTTTGTTGTAGCTGGGCTACTAAGATGCTGTGTGGCGTAATTGGTCTAGCTGTTGGGAGTTCTACAACACTCGTCATATCTTCACACTCCTAATAGCTGTGCTTCTTGAGTTTCAATGTATGCATCAACACCTGCGCCGCCACGAGGGTATCTAGCACAAAGACGTTTATGTTCAGCTAAGGCAGCATCAAGTTGTTCACGAGTCAAATCGTTGACAAAGAAGCACTCACCAATAGGACGAGGCATAGCTGCGCGTTGTTTGCCATCTCGTGTCAGGCTAATAGATTGAGTAGCATACCAGAGTAAATCCCCATCTAATAGAGGATGATCGAGTGATAGGCCTATACGACTCATCAAGTCGAGGATGCGATCGCGTTCTGCTGTGGGAATATAGCCTCGTTGAGCGGCAATAGTTGCAGACAAGGCCATATCTATATTGACGGCGTGACCATGATATAGCGGTACACGGGGCGCTAATTCTAGGGTAGGACTCCAAGTATGACCGTAAGCAATGACGCGATCGAGGTCTATTTCATGCAAGTTTGGAGTTTCTAACTCCAACATAGTTTTGATTGCTTCGTAGTTGAGTTTATGGGCAATCTCTTTGATTTTTGGTGTCCCATTCACATGTCCAAAGTGAGTGGAAAGCAACTCTTCGCCGTATTCATATAGCAGTTCAAAGACTTTTGAGTTAGCAACTACAGCAATTTTCACTAACTCTGCCATCCCATTACGAACTTGATCTGTTGGTAAAGTTTTCAAAAATGAGAAATCTAGAATCACTTTCAAAGGTGCATGATATGCTCCCAAGCGATTTTTTAACTTGCGATGATTCACCGCTACTTTAATAGCTACACCTGCATCGATTAAACCGATCAAAGTGGTAGGAATGCGAATGTAGTTACTCTTGCGACGGTAAGCAGCACAAGCAAACCCAGCCACATCAGTGATTAGACCGCCACCAACAACTAAGACTGGTTCTTTACGAACTAAGCCAAAGTCTGCAAAAGCGTCAACAATTTTTTCAAAAGTTGCAAGGGTTTTAGCTGGCTCAGCAATGATGATGGGAAATACTGTTAGTTGAATGTCATAATGTTGAAAATATGACCGGATTTGCTGGCCGTAAAGTTCATAGACATTGGCATCAATTACAGTCAAACAGCGACCAAATTTTTCATAACTATCGGCAATTTCTCGGTTTTTAAGATCAAATGCACCGTTCACATAGACAAGGCTAAAATCGATTTTTTCGTAGCCTTCTACGTGAAAAGCAGTTTCTGTAGCTTCAAACGATGCTTGAACGTTATTCATGTCTGTGACCTTTATCCAAAAAAAATGTGAGATTGTGGTAATAATTCCGATTTACCCTAATGCACGCAGCAGCAATTAATGCTCTTTATCGTTTGAGATTAAAGGCATCAGAAAACAAGCTTTTAATAAAAAAGCTTACTTGTATTACTGTTTTGGCATTGTTATCCAACAACACCATTACATTTGAGTAAATTCTGTAGGTGGGTTAACCTTTCATCCAAGAAAAGCTCTAAACTAGTCAACTATTCCCACTAGCAATATCTCGCCATAATGCTTTCTTTCCTGGGGAATTTTTGACTTTATGAGAGTAAAATTTATCCGAATACAGGTTTATCCCACTATGTTTAACTTTAGTGGCTTACCAATTGTGCGATTTCGTAAAACTTCTGTTCTGGAGAAAAATTCGTATCGTTGCTCTCCAAGCTTTAATTTGAGATTAGAACCTTGATTAATGGTAAGTCCGGTATTTTTTAGCATTACTATCAAACTTTTTATGGCTAATTGCTACATTCTATCTTGCTTGCAAATTAATTTAAGTTAATCCATCATCCGAAGTGCAATGGGTAACAAAGAATTGTAAATAAAGTCTGCCTTAAGATAGATATTCTATACAGCAGACATATCTTAAAAAGCATCCTCGGCAGTCTAGGTCTGCTTGCTTTATTTAACCTTCCGCTCTTGGTTGCCTTTACTCTTCCTTGTTCCTTCAGAGTGCTTGCTGTAAAAGTCGCACTAGACATGAAACTGTAAGACCGAAGTTAGCATTGCTGGCAGAAACAAGGTTCAGCCCAACAATCACCGCACTTATAGGGCGGTGATTGTCAAAGTATGTACAAACAATAGGCTTACTTCAAGCTAGTACTTGAATCGTAGAGATTACCAATTAGCGATGTAGTTGAACTTGAGGAAACATATCGCAATCTATCGGCTCACCAGTTTTTTTGGTTTTGAGTGAATTAAATTCTGGTAGATCAATTTCCTCAAGAGATCTGAAAGGCCACGCCTTAGGACGCGGATAGTAAGTAACATCATCGCCAGTCCAATTCGTCACTACTGCACGTCTTTGTCTGGAAGATATATTGGTTACTGAATGATGAATTGTCAGAAGATGATGAACTAAGCAATCTCCAGGCTCCATATCCCAAGACAGAAGTTCGTGAGGTTCTGGCTCTACAAACCACGACGGATTTGAGTCTTCACGTAACTCTTTGCCCCATTGATGAGAGCCTTTGATGTACTCTAATCGACCATTTTCTTCGTTGACATTATCTAAAGCCAGCCAAATTTTACAACACTGCCAGCCTTGTATAGGCCAGTAAGGTAGGTCGTTATGCCACCCGACACGACTCGTCGCTTTCGGCTTTTTTATAAAGAAACCGTCAGCCAAAAAGTTCAGCTTTTCTGATTGCAAGAGTTGAGCAGCAATTGTGGAGAGTGGAGATTCAAAAACCAAAGCACGGAAATCAGGATCAACAAGCCATAAGCTACTAGTATGCTCCACACTAGCTTCTGGTCTTGAGATACCTTTCACCTCTAGAGGCCCAGCGATTGATACATTCTTGTCAACGGCTGTTCGCATCCGTTCCACCCAACTTTCATCTAAAACATTTCTGAGGCAGATAACGCCGTCTCGCTCGAATGCTTCGATCTGTTGGAGGCTAATTTTTGATGTGTCTATCTTGAGCATTTGATGTTTTTTCTGATTGTGCAATTTAACTTTTTTGATTTACACCAAAGAGTTGCGATTAATAATTGCTAATACCAATTCTGTATGAAGATGCACATAATCAAGACCCCCCTGTAGTCCCCCCTTGGCAAGGGGGGGACGGCGTAGCCGGGGGTAAATATATCCAGCTTCACAAAGAAACGGTATAACTTTTATCTCTTTTTAAAGAAACTCATCAAAAATTTCATTAATCCTGAGAAAGATGTATTTACACTAAGTAATCCTTTCGGGGTGTAGATATCTTCAGTCAACAGGGTGCTGGCCTCGCGGATTCTGGCGGCACTAAACAGGCATATACCAAATAAAGTGCGATCGCTCTTGCTGCGACACGCTTCGCGAACGCCAACGGCATAGCTTCTCTACGAGAGGCTGCGCCCTAAGCGAAGCTATGCCGCAGGCTTTACGCTTAGAGCGCCCCTTCTTAAAGCTAGTCGTTACGAAACTTAAGTTTAAGAAATTTTATGATGTGATTATGGAAAAACCACAATAACTTTAGTAGTACACTTAAGGCTACAGGAGAAACTACAGTGACTAAATTAGTAGTTTTAAAATTTGGTAAAGGAAGCTTTGAGGCTGGGTTCCCAGTTACCTTGCAAATTGGTCAAGAAAATAGTCGCCCTCAAAGTGAGGTGATGGGCGAACTACCGCCGGATATAGAATTACCACTAAATTTCAATTGTTGGCAAGCAATATATCGTAGCCTGGATTTTTCAAATCGTCCCATCGGACTACCAAAACCAAAGTTGCCGAATGCGAGCGATCAAGACTGTTTACAAGCAGCTAAAAACTTACGCGATCGCCTGAATTCTTGGCTGCAATCAGAATCTTTTCGCCCCATCCGAGAGAAGTGGCTCGAAAAGCTTCAGACATCTGACAAAATTCGCGTCATTTTGCAGACTCAAGACTATCAACTTCAGAAGCTTCCTTGGCATCTTTGGGATCTTATAGAACTTTACCCAAATGCAGAAATCGCCTTAAGTGCGCCTAGCTATGAAAAAGTTAATTTTTTGCCAGTACCGACTGCAACGATAAAAATTTTGGCATTATTAGGCGATAGTCATGGAGTCGATATCGCTACAGATCGTCTGCTGCTAGAGCAACTACCTGATACAAAAATACACTTTCTGGTCGAGCCATCTCGTGAAGACTTAACAGATAATCTCTGGCAACAAAATTGGGATATTCTATTTTTCGCCGGACATAGTTCCAGTCACAGTACAGGAGAAACTGGTCAGATTTACATTAACCAAACGGAGAGTTTGACAATTAGTCAGTTAAAGTATGCTTTGAAGCAAGCAGTAGAGCGCGGTTTAAAGTTAGCAATTTTCAATTCCTGTGATGGCTTAGGACTAGCACGAGAATTCGCTTCTTTGCATATTCCCCAGTTAATTGTGATGCGCGAACCTGTACCAGATCGTGTGGCGCAGACATTTCTCAAACATTTCTTACAAGCATATGCTGGAGGAAAATCGCTTTATCTGGCAGTTCGGGAAGCTAGAGAAAGGCTGCAAGGCTTGGATGGGCAATTTCCCTGTGCGAGTTGGCTACCTGTGATTTATCAAAATCCGGCGGAGATCCCACCTACTTGGCAGGAGTTGATGCGAAAAGGGGCGGCTAGCGGTTCCCAAGAATTGGAATTGAGAAGCAGTACAAAGAATGTTAGTTTAGATTCTTCAGCCTCAAATCGCAAAGAAAAGCCAAAAAACACAGCCAAACGTTCCAAACTGCAACTTTTTTGGTTAATCTGCACGAGTTTAGCAATTACTGGTTTAGTTGTAGGTGGGCGATATTTGGGAATGTTGCAAGTATTTGAGTTACAAGCATTCGATCAATTGCAGCGACTCCGCCCAGACGAAAAGCCTGATTCTCGTTTATTGGTGGTGACAATCACAGAACAAGATGTGCAATCACAATCTCAGGAACAACCGCAAGGTTCGCTCTCAGATGAATCACTTTTGAAATTATTGAAAAAATTAGAGACATATCAGCCACAAGCAATTGGATTAGATATCTACCGCGATCGCCCTGTCAAGCCAGACTTACTGGAACTTGCAAAGCGAATGAATACAAGTCAACTGAGTGCTGTCTGTCGAGTTAGCGATTCCCAGTCTGAGCATCCTGGTATCAAACCTCCATCAGAAATACCGCCAAAACGCTTGGGGTTTAGCGATTTGGTACTCGATCCTGATAATATTGTCCGTCGCCATTTGCTGGCATTAACGCCGCCGCCCTCTTCACCTTGCAAAGCATCCTATGCTTTTAATGTGCAATTAGCACTACGTTACTTGGCTGCTCAACAGATTTCTCTAGAATTTACCAGCGATGGTGCTTGGAAACTAGGTAAGGCCACTTTTAAACCCCTAACAGCACACACAAGTGGATATCAAGGTATCGATGCTTCCGGACACCAAATTTTGTTGAATTACCGGGGGCGATCGCTACAAAAATTTGTGCCCCAGGTGACGCTAACAGAGTTACTCACAGGAAAAGTTAACGCTAATACAGTCAAAAACCGCATTGTTCTGATTGGTACAACCGCCCAAAGCTTCCAAGACTACTCATCCACACCTTATATCACCAATGAAGGTGCGATCGAGAAAATACCAGGTGTCATCCTGCAAGCGCAAATGATTAGCCAATTGTTAAGTGCAGCCCTTGATGGGCGATCGCTCCTATGGACTTGCTCTGTTTGGCAGGAGATAATTTGGATTTGGGGATGGTCATTAATAGGTAGTTTAGTAGCTTGGTACACCCAAAGGCTGCTTTATTTAGGGATTGCGGCAGGAGTGGCAATTACCAGCCTCTACGGGATATGTCTTGTAATTTTAATTCTGTGGAGTGGTTGGCTACCGCTTGTCCCCCCTGCCATCGCCCTAGTTAGTAGTATGATTATAGTTGCTTACTACATGAGAGATTTCCCACACTCAACGGAAACTGCACCTGTTCTTGTGATTAACAATAGATATGACTAAACTTTGTTAGGAGCAATGACAGATGAGACTATTTCTTCAGCGACTAGTTTCAATGACTGCACTTACAGTGATTGTCATGAGCAGTTCGCTAGCACTAGGGGAACAATCAGCGTCAATTAATTTCAACCCACCCCCACCTCCACCCGATCGCGGCGCACCAGGAAACCGAGGAGAAGGAGCTTCACGAGGAGGATGTACTGCGCTGGGTTTACCTTTAACCGCTCTGGTGCCTAGCTATGAAAAGCGCTTGAGCCAAGACGCAGGTGAAAACACAATTACCCAGGTGTGGGGTTTAACGAGTGTAGAACAGCCCAGCTTTTGGTTCTACGTTCCCTACAATCAATCTTTCATTGGTGCGATCGAGTTCGTTTTACAAAACGATAAAAATAAAACAATCTATCGCACAGCCGTTGCAGTACCGCCAGAACCGGGAATTGTGCGAGTGCAACTGCAAAATACTCCAACTATCCTAGAGAACAAAAAGCCATATCACTGGTTCTTTAAAGTCAGAGTAGCCTGTGACCCAAAACAACCAGCAAAATTAGATTATGTAGAAGGCTGGGTGCAACGTGTAAATTTGGATGTAGCACTACGCGATCGCCTCAAACAATCCTCCCCACAGCAACAAGCAGCAATCTACGCCGAGAAGGGCCTTTGGCATGATGCTTTAACAAAGCTAGCGGAACTTCGCTTGGCAAATCCCCAAAATTCTGAACTGACTGAAGATTGGAAAAGTTTACTAAAAGTAATTGAGCTAGAAAACTTAGCTACACAACCCTTTGTATATTGATATCATGTTAGGTTGATTAGTTATGATTTCCGCATCGGTGCAAAAACCTGAAAACTCTTTCTCCCCCTGCCATGCCAGTCGCTACAAGTCGGGAAACCACAAGGGCGCGCTGGCTCCCCTTGCAGTCTTATACCAATTTGAAATGCGGACGAATGGCTAAATTGAGGCGATCGCAAAACATAGATTTTAACCAATGCCCACCAAGTAATAATGATGAAATTAACTATGTAATTGGGCGGTTTTAAGAAAATGTAGTAAGAAACGGAATTGATTGACTTGCCCAAAAGCTCTGTTTATAAGGGTTATAGAGAGGAGCGACCTCTCAACACTTTTGCGAAGTAATGGTTGCTTACTTTTTATATTGCTTAATATTACAATCACTTGACATCAGGAATTTAGAGAATTTATACCATTTCTCTAAATCCTTGCTACAGATAATTCTCCCCTGCTCCCTGCCCTCTGCCCCCCTGCTGTCCATGTGTAGCTTTATTTTGAAGAATTGGTATTAGTACTTAACCCACATTTCGCACTTCATTTTGTAATACACCAAGATTACCAAGAGCGGGCTAATAATGGTCAGATAGCGATGCCTGCTTTGGGCTACGCCTACGCATAACCACCAGGAAAACTCAGGATTAATACTTAATAAAATCCTCCTAATTTTGTAATATTTTTTGAAGTATTAATATGTGACATTTAGAAGTGCGGAATGCCGGTACTTAATCGTCGTGTTTGACTAAAAAGTAAGTAAATAAAAAGCCTCATCCAGTTTTGGATATAGGCTTAGTTTTTAAAAATTTCGGGGGTATTTTGGGTTTGAAGTTGTTTAAGCTGCTTTACTGAAAATCTCTAAGCTTGCTTGAGAAGTGGTATCTTAGGCGTTCTGATAGTATCCATACAGAAACTTACGCTAATGCTAGAAAGTAGACAGAGCAATTATTCTAGGAATTGTTAAAGATTCCCTAATTTGTATCCTTTGAGGTAAAGTCAAATAACTTTTTAACGAAGAATAAGGGTTGTAACTTCTTCGGAAGGTACTAGTTAGGTTCTCTTTTAGGCAAAGTTTGTCAAGCGTGTAAGTTTCTGTACTATTGCTACTAAAACGCCAACTTCAAAAAATTCCAAACAGTTTGAGGATCTCAAGCACTGTCAAAATAAATGATGCAACTGCTGAAAAGTTTTTGAAGTAATTGAGTATCTTTCGCTTCCATCTTAAAGATGAACTTTCGGAAGAATTCTCAGGTGATTCTTCTGTTCGCTGCTCGTCAACTGACTCAGACAGGGTTAGCTTTGTATTTAACCCTGTTACAGGTGAATCACTCTTCTTACGTTTTACATTTTTCTGAGAAAAAGGCATCATAGTTCAATAAGCGGTTCCGACCGTTTTAAAGGACAATTAAAATTCCTGACTCACATTCAGGAATGTTTTTCTACAAAGGCGCTAGTTCGAGCTAGCGCCTTTGTATTTTGCTGTTCCTGTACAGACCTATTGGTGATGCACTTTTGTAGTGCAATGGTATTTAGGCTCAGACACCTCCTGGCACTAATAATTTAGTTATTGTGTCATAATAGACTCATCTAAATCTGACAAAAAGTATAATTAATTACTTTTTTTTTGTTAATCCTCATTTATAACTCATATAAAGCTCATATAAATCAGGTTGTATATTAGGTAATTTTGATGCTTCTGAGCTTTCAAGAATTGTCACTAGAGAAATGCTCAATCTATGTTTTCCCGTGAATTTCTCCTTCAGATAGCTACTACTTATGGGCTAACCCAAGAGCAGAAAGAAGTTTTCGTCCAACGCCTCCTAGAAGGGAAGAGTCATGCCGAGATTGCTAAGGCGTTGGAAATCAGTAAAGAAGCTTGTTTGAGGCGTATGGCAGAAGTCTACAAAAAGTTTGGTACTGGTGGTAAAGGGAGAAGTAAGGATGGTGAACTACGAAAGTTTCTGGCTGAACGCTTAAAGCAATATAATGTCTCACCAAGCTTGGATGCAGAATTAACAGAACGCGTGGATGATTTAAGCAGTAGGGTATTTGCTATTGAGAGGGCAAAATCACAAAAATCAGATGTCAGTCCGACAATCGCACTTAAGCTTTCTGATAGTTACAGCATCCCTAGCCGTGATTTCTCTTATACTTCACCGTTCCACAATTTACCAGCACGGTCTAACGAATTTATAGGGCGTAAGGAGGAACTTACTCGTCTTCTAAAATATCTTTTCGAAGACCATGCTTCTCCTATCATTACGGTGGACGGTATTGGTGGTGTTGGTAAAACTGCTTTAGTCCTAGAAGCTGCCTACCGTTGTTTGGCAGCGAAAGATAGTCGAAAGTCTTCTAAGACACCAAATTTCGATACCATTATTTTTGTTTCAGCAAAAGAAAATGATCTTTTGCCTATCGGTATTGTCGAGCGACTAGAAGCACAGAAGATGCAGACTCTTGCAGATATTTATAAGGCGATCGCCTTTACTCTAGATGAACGCTGGATTACTCAATACCTGGATGAAAACCATTTAGAGCGTGTCAAACAAATCTTCAAACTACATAGAACTTTGCTCATAGTGGATAACTTTGAAACGCTTAGTGCAGAGGAAAGTCATAAAGTTTTAGGCTTTCTAAAATGCTTACCACGTGAGGTCAAATCTATCATTACCACTCGTGAACAGAAGACAATTGATGTAGATATACGTCTGGATAATTTGCCAGAAGAAGACAGCTTGACACTGATTAGGCAACAAATTCAAGAGAAGGCTTTAACACTAACTGAACAAGATATCCAGAAGCTGGCTATATCCTGTAGGGGAGTTCCACTGGTGATTGTTTATGCTGTTGGAAGGTTAGCAAATAGCATCACTCTAGATACTGTACTAGAAGATTTGCAGTCAGCGACGAGTGACTTAGCACACTTTTTATTTAAAAAGTCGGTGGAGGAGCTAAAGGGAAAGCCTGCTTACAAAGTTCTGATGTCCCTGGCGATTTTCCGTAAAGCTCCCCTCTACAATGCTTTGATTGAAGTGGCTGGGCTACAAACAGAACCACCATCTGTAGCGAGAAGTGCTCTGGAGCGACTCCAGCAACTTTCTTTAGTACGTCAGCAAGATGGGCGATATAAAATACTACCTCTTACTCGTGAGTATGCTTATGCAGAACTCAAGGATAATCTAGATTTCGAGAAAGAAGCACGGGAAGTTTGGTTCAACTGGTATCTAAATTTTGCTAAAGAACACGGAGGAGATGATTGGGGGGAGTGGCATAACCAGTATGACTGGATAGATGAAGAGTGGGAAAATTTTCTGGCCCTACTTGATTGGTGTAGCAGTCAAAAGCAGCATTCTAAGGTTAAAGAGTTATGGCAGTTTTTGAATAAATGTGCCAACCTGTATGGTCATTGGGTTGATCGCGAAAATTGGCTAACATGGCTGATTGAGTCATCACAGCGTCGTGGAGATTGGGGCCATTTTGTCCAAGTAACTACAGCTTTGAGCTGGACGCTTATTTTGCGAGAATCACCTCAAAATTTAGCCAAGGCTGACAAACTTCTACAAGAAGCATGGAAGTTGCGTGAGCAAACTAAACTATCAGTTCAGTATGTTTTAGCTGAGAATATAGCTGTGCTTCGTATCCGCCAAGAAAAATTTGAAGAAGCGCGTGAATGGTTTGATGTTTATAAAAAATTAATCACAGAAGCAGCCTTAGACGATAAAGAAAAGCAACGCTCTGAGATTCGCTTTCAATACTACAACGCTGAAATCCTATATAGGAAAAAGAAATACAATGAGGCAAAAATACTCTATCAACATGTAGTAGAAAAAGCTGAAGAGATTGACTGGCGGCGATTCGTCGCCAATTCTCAAAACTGGCTCGCAACTATTGCTATCAAGCAAAACGAACTTAATGAAGCTGAAAGATTATTAAGCATCTGTTTACCTGTAGCCGAGCGTAATAAAGACCAGCGACGTACTGCCTGCTGTCAATACACTCGTGCTCGTTTAGAGAAAGTAAGGGGAAATATAGAAAAAGCCATCGAATGGGCAAAAAAGGCTTTAGATAGGTTTGAGCGATTAGGAATTGAACGAGATGCAGAAGAAGCTCGCTCTTTCCTCACAGAGCTTGAGCTTGGCGCATCTGTAACTTCATCATCTTGACAATCTAACACTATAAAGACCAAACAGGGATTGCCAAAGCGTGGGGGTCAGCAATCGGACGTTGATACCCTTTATACCAATTCTTCAAAATAAAGCTACACATGGACAGCAGGGGGGCAGAGGGCAGGGAGCAGGGGTAGAATTATCTGTAGCAAGGATTTAGAGAAATGGTATTAGACGCTGAAGATTAAAAGTGTATGGACTACATAGCAGTTTAATCTTAATGATATTAATGTGTTAATTTGGAGTAAATTTATGCCCAATAATTAATAAGCTAATACCAGGCAAGAAAGGTGCTCGGTCGCACACCTTTCCATCCCTTATCTATCAACTTTTTTAGAAAGTTAGATAATTTCCTTGCTTACTTTTTTCTTACCCGTGCTTATTTTCATAAATAAAGCTCTATTAGATAAGCAAATAACATTATATTAAGTCTATGCAAAACTTTAGACTCTACTGACCACATTTGGTACTTAAGTTGAGGTTGAGTCGATATGGGTGCATATTCGGAAATTAAGGCTATAAAAATCAGCTTTATTGATCAGTTTTTATGAAGCAATCTTGAAGAGTCAGCGATCGCCTTTAGCATTGACATTTATACTGTCCGTTCACTCATTTTTTATTTGAAATTTTCTATTCTGTAGTGTTTATAGAAATGACAT
>JAVRCF010000114.1:0-23145 GCA_034530935.1 Aulosira sp. DedQUE10
GGTTTTGAAGACCAATGAAATTGGTGACAATTTCATTGAGTTTAATAGCCTGTGGAATAAGCGTTTGAGCTTAAGTTGACACCAATGAGCAATGCTGTGCCCTATTGTGTATTAAACGAGAACCGCTATAGCCCCTAGTCCCTAGTCCCTAGCTGCACCTTCTAGCCAGATTTCTACATCATCGGCGAGTAACCTTTGTGCGGCTTCTACCATTGAACCTGCTATATCTTTGAGGTCTTCACGATTACTCAAATATGTTTTTAATGCTTCCAGTGGATCAATGCTACTACTTGCAGTCAGTTCGGGTATGCGGGGTCTAGCTAACTGACTGAGCAATTCTGGTTGAATTGTATAAGTATGAGCAAAACTTAACGCACTATGCAGTGAAGCGTTATCAATTAAATCTAGCTGTTCGGAGCGGAGTTTATAGATTAAGCGGATTACAGCATCTTGAATATCATGTTTTGCGATCGCTTTCATGATTGCTGCTTGCGGATCATCTGCTTTCGAGACATCCACTTCAATAGTGCGGAAAGTCCTCACAGGTAAGGGACAAAATTCCCAATTCACCTTACCTCGCTCCAATTCTATCAGCACATAACCCTTATCTTCTTTTTCTTCACTAAAATCTACCCGCTCAATGCTTCCTGGATAAATCACTGGCGGGTTGTTAGATTTATTTAAATTCTGGTGGCGGTGAACGTGTCCCAAGGCTACATAATCAAAACAGGGACGTGTCATTAAAGATAAGGGTAGAGTAAAGCCTTTACCTACTGCCAAAAAACGTTCGGCTCCCAAAGCCGCATTATCAGCCATTAAATGCGCTAAAAGCACAGTTGGCACATCGGAGTCAAGGCGGCGAATTTCCGATTCTAAAACAACTTGCAGACGTTCAGTTAACAGTTGATTAACTTCTGCAAGTGATAAACTTTCCGTCTCTTGGCGAGTCATTAACGTCGAACGCGTCAGCCAAGGCAGGGTGATAACTTGGACTTTGCCATTACGAGTTTGAAGGCGGTGGGTGGTTACTGTATCTCCCACAACAAACCCGCGCACTCCCAACGTGCGGTAAATACATAAACTCGCTCCGCCTAGCCCTTGGGAATGTTGGTCATGATTACCCACTAACAGCACTGTGGGAATATTACCATCCACCAACCGGCGGAATTGGCTAGCAAAAGCTTCTTGTACAAATGGCGGTGGCGTAGCATCAGGAAAGGCATCACCGCCAAATATGACTAAATCTACATTATCTGTTAATGCTCGGTCAATACAAATAGATAATGTATTGACAAAATCCTCCAGTCGTGTGTTTAATCCTGTCGCTGGATTAATGCGTCCGTGGGAGAAACCACTCCCCATGTGGATATCGGAAAGATGGAGGATTTTGATCATTTTTGTCACTTGTCCTTAGTCATTCTTACAAAGTTCTGAGCGGAGGAAACCTCCGCTCAGACTTTGCGCTTTGTCCCTTGTCTAATAATAATGACAAATGACCAATGACCAATGCCAGCCTGCGTAATTCTGCGTCAAAACTGAGGAAAAGGGGCAGGGGGCAGGTAGCAAGGGAGAGAACCGCATTCAATACTGCTAGGTTAAGGCTAAAAAATAAAAATCTGCTTTGTTGGGGAGCCACTGCGTTGGACAGGTTTCCCAGCTTAAAGCAAGTGGCGGTTGAGGGACGAAACCCAACATTTTGCGGGGTTTGTTGGGTTACCCTGCGGGAACGCAAAGCCTCAACCCAACCTACGAATATTCTTAACCGAGCAGTATTGGAACCGCATTCATAAATGTATGGGCTTGAAGCAGCGAAAAGTTTATTACATCGTTTCCGGCGTAGACGTGGAGAAGCTTGCCGCAGGCATCTGAACTTTTCAAGACAAGGACGTACTATTTCTGCTCTAAGAGGATGTTTGAAAAGTCCTCTTCTCGGTAGCATAACGTTCTAGATCCTCCTAAATCCCCCTTTTTAAGGGGGACTTGAAGAGGTTTTTGCCCCCCTTAAAAAGGGGGGTTGGGGGGATCAATAAGTGCCGAAAATCACAGCCAATCACTTTTCAAACATCTCTACGAGATGCTGCGCGAACGTGCAATAATCCGAAATAAATATTTTCGATTTGAGCATACATAAATGCAAGGGATTGAAAACATGAGTGCAGGGTAATTCCAAAATCTTTCCCCCTGCCCCCTGCTCCCTGCTCCCCTGCCTCTTTAAGCTTCTTGTTTCCAGCAAAAGTTTAACAGCGCACCACCAGCTATCAGCTTCACTAGTTCCAATACCCAATAACTACCGTGGAGTAAATTCATCGACGCGGGAATAGTAGTTTCTGCATCAAATGCATTGAGATGAACTCCGATCGCACTCATTTGCGGAGTTAAAAGATAGGTATCAAGCATAGCGATCGCCAGCAGCATTACAGATAAAACAATTCCGTTACGCCGCCAGTTGATTTGGGTTTTGCTCAAAGCTAGTACGCCGGTTAATACTACAGCAGCAGACAATAATTCTACGCGATTAAAATTCCAAAAAATCGCATAGCCAACTGTAGAAAAACTAGCTTGGGTCATCATGCCAGAAACATAAAGACTAGGCATAATTACCCAATCTAAAAATAGGCTAGCACTCATCCAAAAGCCAAGAGTTAATAAGACAGCAGGTTGCCAAAAAGACTGCTTGAATTGAACGTTAGAAACAGTATGCATAAGAATAATTGCTGTGTTGTATTCCTAGTTTCTCTCTCTAGGCATGAATTTGACAACACTTATCAATTATCCTTTACAAAGTAATAGCGACTTGCAGCGGAAGTATAACAATTGTTTCGTTTTATTACTGAGGTTGTATTAATTTGATTTGAGAGTAATTAAAAAACAGAAATTTATTTTTAGGGGCTGGGGGACAAGGGAGATAAAGAATTCAAAATCGCGAGGCGTTGCGAGCCTTAGCGTCTCGTTCGCGATCGCATTGCGTAGCGAAGAGAAGGAATCTGAAATCTATTTGACCTTTGACTTTTGCCCCAATCCCAAAATCCAAAGCTATGACTTGATATCTTTACGTTCAATATAATAAGAACCCAAGACTAAAGCATCCATGTGAGTTCTTAAGAAGCAGAGAATAGCTTCTGTGGGAGTCCGGACAATGGGTTCATTTTCGTTGAGGGAAGTGTTAAGGATGAGGGGAACGCCAGTACGTTGAGCAAAGGTATTAATTAAGTCCCAATAAAGGGGGTTAGTACTACGACTGACACTTTGCAAGCGACCAGTACCATCAACATGGGTAACAGCAGGAATTTGTTCTCGCTTTTGGGGGCGGATTTTAAAGACTTTTTCCATGAAGGGTGCTGCCTCATCAATTTCAAAGTATTCGCCTATCCTTTCTTCGAGAATACTGGGAGCAAAGGGACGAAACTTTTCCCGAAATTTGATTTTGAGGTTGATAATATCCCGCATATCCACACGACGCGGATCGGCAATTAAGGATCTATTACCTAAAGCCCTGGCCGCAAACTCCATTCTGCCTTGGAACCAACCAACGACTTTGCCTTCACAAATAGTGTCAACAACCAAGTTTAGTAGTGCTTCTCGCTCTAAGTGTCTTGGTTGCAAATCATGAGACTGCAATGCTAGTAAGCATTCTTCATCAGAAAACTCGCAACCCCAATAGGCATGGTCTAACACAAACTGGCGTGGTTGCTTAAGAATTTGATTCCAGACAAAAAAGGCTGCCCCAATTGAAGTGCCATTATCAGCAGCACCTACAGGAATATAGACATTTTTAAAGGGAGTATTTTGTGTAATCTTACCATTAGCGACAGAATTCATGGCAACACCACCCGCCAAACAGAGGTTTTCGCTCTTGTAGCGATCGCTCAATCGATTCAGTAAATGAAAAATGATTTCTTCCGTCACCGCTTGCACAGAAGCAGCAATATTTTGATGCTTTGTGGTAAGTTCTGAATTCGGTTGACGTGCTGGCCCCAGTAATTTTTCTAGCTCTGGGCTATGGAAGACATCAACCTTGGGTACTCCTTCATCCCATTTCATCGCAATACCTTGCTCATGGTGAGTGAAGTAATCTAAGTTCAGTTCAAAACTGTCTCCTTGAGGATAAATAATCCGCCGGAAGGCTTCGAGATATTCTGGTTCTCCATAAGGAGCCAATCCCATGACTTTATATTCATCCCCATAAGCCGGAAAGCCTAGGTAAAGAGTAATGGCGTTGTAAAGATAGCCGATGGAGTGGGGATAATAGGTGCGAGAGAAATACTCTAAATGGTTGCCTTCGCCTGCGGCTGACAGCGTACTAACAAAGTCTCCCATGCCATCAACAGATAAGATAGCAGCTTTTTCAAACGGAGAAATTAAGAAACCGCAGGCTAGATGAGTTGTATGGTGTTCCAGTGTATGAATAGGAGCATGAATGTCTTCTGGTTGAAGATGGCAAGCTGCTGCTAACTGTTCCTTAAGGCTGGAAGATTTACTTTGTTTGTTGAACCGATCCAGGAGTGAGGATAAGGATGGACGTTGTTGAAGAGTAAACAGAAGTTTGCGATTGAGATTGGCTTTGGGATTAAAGGATAGAGCTACATGATCTAAATCTGTCCCACTAATACCACCCACTTTTAAACAATAGCGGATAGATTCTGCGGGAAAGCCCGCCCAATGCTTAACTCGATTAAATCTTTCTTCTTCAACTGCGGCTACTAGCTGACCGTTTTGAATGAGACAAGCTGAAGCATCGCCGTGGTAAGCGTTTATTCCGAGGATATTCATTGTTAGTTACACTATGATTTATTAAGTTACGTTTAATCTAAATTAATCGAGGGAATCCTGATAATTCCCTCGATAGCGCCAAAACTAGGATTTTTGGCTAGTCAATAAACTCTGGGTAATAGGCTTTTCTTGATAATGGCTGAGTTGAAACAGCGCTGTAAAGCCCTGCGGGCATGGCTGCGCTTAGAGCGGTAGCGGGGCGTTTAGCCCGTCCTGAGTAAAAAATATTAGCCCCTACTCCTTAGGTAAAACTAAGTTTTGAAACTAGTTCCAGTACGGCCTGTAATAATCCACAAAAGAGCGCGACCACTATCGCGAAGAATGTGGAAGATAGATTCTTGGGGTTTATTGGAAGAAATGGATACAGGAGTGAAAGTAATGCCTTGACTGCCGAGAACAATAATAGCTATAGTTTTTGCTCTCGGCATATGAAAATCGGACGTAATTAGGTAAAGGTGCTGAATATGGCGTTGTTTGAAATGGGGAACTAAGGTAGTGAAGTTGGTAACAGTGTCAACAGCACGGTAGTCAAGGTGAAGGCGACTGTTTGGTATATCTGCGTTTTGGAAGATAGCATTGGCTTTATCTGGAGGTGAGCCACTGGAAACCCAGATATCTAAGGTGGGATGTATTTGAGCAAATTGGGCAGTGAATTCTTCTCGATCTGAACCACCACCTAAAGTTAGGATGGCTTGTGGGTGGGGGGCTTTGTAAGATGCGATCGCAATTCGTATCGGAATTACGCTCAACAACACCAGGATAATAGTTACTAGGGTTAATATCCCATATTTTTTCAGTTCTCGATGCCACCGTCTCATGATGAGAAAAAAGCTATATCTCTTCGGGATTAATGCCCATTTCTCGCAGCCTTTGTGCTAATCTATTGGCTTTTTGTTCTGCTTGTTGGGCACGTTGGCGTTCTTGCTCCGCACGTTGGCGTTCCTGTTCCACTAATTCACTTCCCCAAGATAATAAATTTCCCGATTTATCCCACCAGCGTAGCCAATAGCCTTCTAACTCTGCTTTTCTCCCCATCCACACGCCCAAAAATAAGCCCAAGGCTTCTATCCAAAAGCGTCCGTTTTCATCTGGCGATTGTTGTTGATACTTACTCTGCTCTAAGAAATAGACTTCTAATACTCCGATTTGAGGATGAAAAATTACGTAGACGGGAATTCTTAAAATCTGTTCGTAAAAGTACCACTTGCCATAGGGATAGTGGGGATTAATCGAGTATTCCCCTCCCTCAGTAGCGGAGATAAATTCCATGACTAGAGCAGGCTTTTCTCCTTCTGCATGGGGAGTATAGCTACGGCGAATTTCTCCTGAAGGTAAAGGGTGGACAGAGGGGACGTAAACCCAATCGGGAGCTTTCACGATCGTTTTGTCGCCAACGGTAGCACAAAGACCAAAATTAGAAGCAATCAACATTGATTCCAGAATTAGGCTTGCTAACTCTAGGGATTCTCGTAGGGCGGCGGCTAGCAGGGGTTGTAGGTTACTTTCCACAGGTTCATCGGACAAAGGAAAATCAGCAGGTAGTTTCTGCCAGATAATCGGGGGTAAGGCATTTGCCGGGTGACCTTGTAGAACTGTCATGGTCTGATTTAAGCGATCGCTAGCAGGGTCGATTTCATATATTATACAGGTTCGTCATTTCTTAAGACTGGGATGAGAGCGATCGCTATACTATTAGCTATGGTTGATTGAGACTGAAAAGTGGAAAATACAAATCTTGAAATTGTATTTCTTGTGGAAGAAGACCCAGAAGGTGGTTATACAGCAATAGCGCAAGGCCAATCGATTTTTACTCAGGCTGATGATTTGGCTATTTTAAAAGAAATGGTGCGGGATGCTGTTCGCTGCTATTTTCCTGACCAACAAAACCGTCCTCAGGCGATTAGGCTGCACATTGTGAATTAATTATGATTTTTAGGTCGGCGATCGCATTTACCAATAGTTGAGGACAGAGGCGATCGCTATTCGTAAGGAATTTATAGTGAGCAACACAACAATGTCACTGATAAATCACCGATGTATCACTAGGTGCAGCAGAATGATGTTTTAATTTTTCTGCTTCAATCAGATGAATTGAAAGTAGAATTTCAGCTAATACGCGCTGGAATGCATAATAAAAACCATGCCAGCCGTCGAGAATACCTCCTTTGATAATCAAGCAATAGAACAAAATGATGATGGGAGCAAGGATTTTTTGTTTACGAATGCGATCGCCTAAGCTAAGTTGATCTGTGGGAGTTTCTAGCAATTTTTTAGCTTCAATCATCATGTAGCCATCCTGTGCCCATAACCAACGACTCAGGGGTTTGCGATCATCGTGGTAAATATAACCAGATAGTAATCTAGAGTTTCCTTCTATGCTGACACGATGAGCATGACCATCATCTTTGTAAATAGCTTTTTCTCTTTTATATAAGACCTTGCGAGGTGGAAGTAGAGTACCACGTAGCGGCTTGCCAAAAATGCAGTATTTGAATTTGATGCTGTAGCTGTCTGCGTCTGTCTCTGCTGGTAGTGCTTTAATTTCATTAATTAACTCATCAGTTAAAACATAATCAGCATCTAACGATAGCACCCATTCAGATGTTACTTTTCCTAAACCATAGTTACATTGAGATGCAAAAGAATCAAATTTTCTTTGATAGACTTGTACTTGAGAATAAGATTCTAAAATTTCTAAAGTTTCATCTATACTGTAGCTGTCAATAACGATAATTTTCTTTGCCCAGGTGAGATGCTGAAGTGTGTGATTAATATTTTGAGCTTCATTGTAAGTGAGAATTAGAGGCGTGATTTGTTCTAGCATTGCAAATTTATGAAAGTTGATGATTTGAACTAAATTGGCTTGCTAGAACACAACATTGATTTCCAGAGATAGGGAAATCAACCTGAAAACTTAAATTTGATATCTGTATAGTGAGCATCAGCATAAAATATTCATATTCATTAGCAATCATAGGTGTAATCAATACTTGTTTATATTTGGTGATGACTAAAAGCAGGAATAGGCTAATTTTTGATGATGCTTTTATAAACTGAAATCAATTTTGAGCCTATACAATCCCATGTATAATTTTCTAAGATAAATTGACGAGCGCGATCGCCTCTATCTTTTGCCTCCTGAGGATAATCTAGAGCTTGCTGTATAGCAGAAGCGATCGCAGCTACATCAAACTCTGCAACATAGCCAAGGTGATTCTGCGCTACCATATCAGCTACAGCAACACCAGGAGTTACGACAACAGGAACACCAGCAGCTAAAGCTTCCATGACTGCTACCCCAAAGTTTTCGGAGTAGGAGGTGAGCGCAAATAGATCTGAGCCTTGCATTAATAAATCTTTCATTTCTCCTTTAACAAATCCTGTAAAGTGGGTGCGGTTTTGAATGCCATGAGAGACAAGCAAAGATTTAACTTCGGTTTCATATTCTGGAGAACCAGCACCTGCTAATACCAAGGTAAAGCGGTAATCAGATAGTTTTCCCAAAGCTGGAATTAGGTAGTTTAGACCTTTTTTAGGATGCAGACGAGATAAAAATAAAATTATTGGTTCGTCTGTGGGAAGTTTAAGGTGTTGCCGTAAACGCTGGTGAGCATTAGGAATATGATTTGGAATAGCAAGACCGTGGGGCAGAATAAAGTTAGGAGAAGTTAAATTCAACCGCGATGCTTCTTGCTGTTCTTGCTCTGAGGTGAAATGAATGTATTGGCTGTAATTGAGATTGGCTTTTTCTATGAGTTTAAGATATATCTGCTTTTTCCGAGCGCTTTGCTGCAAAGACCATTCACACAGTTGTCCTAAAGGGCGAACAATATAAGGAACTCCTTTGAGGCGAGCGATCGCCATTGCTGCTGTAGAAGGATAAGAAAAAATAGCATGAATATGTAGTAAATCATACTGATGCATCATTTGCCATAACCAAGTGGTTAACTCACTGGAAAAAGCGAACTCTCGGATAGCCTGCTGCTTAGGAGAAAAGCGGGGAAAGAACCAGACTGGAACCTCTTGATATTGAGTGCGTTGTCCTAAAGCTACATTCAGTAGAGCCACTCCATTATCGTTAGTGGTAGCAATTTCAGCCTCAATACCACTATCTCTAAGTGCTTTAACCATTTCTAATACTGCTTGGCTAGGGCCACCTCGAACTGAAGCAACAGAGGGAATCACATGCAGGACTTTCATTCTGAAATTCTCTCCCACCAATATTTTAAAATTGCTAGGCTCCAGCGTCGATACCAAGGTTTAAGGGGTATGTTATTTGGAATATTCAGGTTACTGAAATACTCACCAAATTCACCTGTCATCCATTGTTCAAAGGGGAAGAAAAAGCCTTGTTTAGGACGGTTAATCACCCACTCAGGTAACTCTGAAACTGCTTTAACTAATATTTTTTTGCCATAAGCTAAACGTATATTGCTAGGAATTGGCGCAACTGCTTCTAGTAAAGCACGATCAACTAGAGGCACACGTAGTTCTAACCCCCAATTCATGCTCATGACATCACTGTCTCGTAGTAGCTGATTACGCATGTAGCAACTTATTTCCAGAGAACTCACTTCATCTTCTGGGGTAAAAACCTTTGCCGGAAAATTGCTAGCTGAAGAGGAATTCTTAAATGAAACTTCTTCACCTAAGTATTGACGGACAATTGCACAAGCTTCTTGATTAGAAAAAATTCCGCGGAAGCAGCTATAGGCATTTGTTGAAGTTGGATTTCCCTGTAAAAAATCACCTAAACGTTTAATTTTTGATGAGTTTCCCCAATTTGCTAATCCCATACCAATACTGGCACTAACAAGAGGTATTAATCTTATTTGCTTAGCCCAAGCTAGCATCTGGGGGATTTTCTGAAATGAATTATATCCACCAAAAATTTCATCTCCGCCCAGCCCCGATAGCACTACTTTAATACCACTATCATGGGCAACTTTTGACACACAGAAAGTATTAAAGCCATCAATGCTAGGTTGATCAATGGCTGTTAAAAATTGAGGTAATAAATTTTGGGCTGCTGCTGATGTAATTTTATATTCTGTATGTTTTGCGCCAAAAAAACTGGCAGTTTGTTTGGCCATTTCTCCTTCATTCCACTGTGATTCTTCAAAGGCTATCGAGTAAGTACACAACTGTTCATTTTGGGTTTGTTTTGCTAGGGCAAGAATACTAGTTGAATCTATACCACCACTAAGAAAAATTCCCACAGCTACATCGCTGACGAAGTGATGTTTAATGGAATCTACTAAAGCATGACGCACTATTTCTTGAGCATCGGTTGCAGAAATTGTTTGAGGCGTAAAATCTATTTGCCAATACTGCTTTTTAGTAATTTTTTCACCTTGCCAATATAGCCAATTACCTGCACCTAAACAATGAACACCTTCAATTAGAGTGTATGGTTCTGGAACTGAACCACTAACAAGATAGCCATATAACCCCTGTACACTCATTTGAACAGTAGGTAAACGAGATGCTAGAACGGCTCTGAGTTCGGATGCAAAGACTAAAGTTGAACCAGATTGCCAGTAGTAAAGGGGCTTAATTCCTAAAGGATCGCGAGCTAAAAAACAAGTTTTTTCCCAGTCATCCCAAATAGCAAAGGCAAACATACCCCGTAAATGATGGACACAATCAGAACCTATTCTTTGATAAAGTTTGAGGATCACTTCTGTGTCTGTTTGGGAATGGAATTGTTCTCCTTGGGCAATTAAATTCTGCCGCAGTTGTTGAAAGTTATAAATTTCACCGTTGAAAGTTATCCAATATCGTCCATCAGCAGTAGACATCGGTTGATGTCCAGCAGAGCTCAGGTCGAGAATTGATAAGCGAGTATGGGCGAAGGCTGCTTGTCTAATCTTTGAAATATAAATACCTGCATCATCTGGCCCCCGATGTTGCAAAGCAGTTTGCATACGCCGAATAATCGATTCTAAATTTTCTATTTCTGTTTGAGTTAGTAATCCGGCAATTCCGCACATAAAGATAATTATTAATCGCTTTTAAATGATTCTATATAAACATTATTGGCAAAGTTTATTAAAAAAGGCATGATTAAGCTTAGTTTTTTTAAATTTTCAGATGATGTGACTACTAATTTTGATTTTAATGGTAATAAATCTATATCTGATTACTGCAAAAAAGTCCAAATTGATTATTGCTAAGCATACAGAAACTCTAAACAGAGTTAAACAAAACTCCTGTTTGTCTAGCTTTTCAAAAATTAGACATGATTCTTAATATCAGGTTAGATTAACTGGAAATGCTGCTCCAAATATTTTTCTAAAGTTCTTTGAAACTGCTCAAACCCAAAAGTATCAATTACCTTCTGTCGCAGAGATTCTGGTCGATACAGCAATCGATTAGGATCTGTACCCTGTAAAATTTGAATCAGTGCCTGAGCAATTGACTCTACATCGCTAGGGTTAACAAGTACACCCATTTCACCATGACAAAGAGCATCAATCGCTCCATCTTGGTTTCCCCCTAAAACAGGTTTGCCGCACCCTAGCGCTTCCAAGTAGACAATACCAAAGCCTTCTCCTTTACTAGGCATGGCAAAAACATCGCAGAGATTGTAGTAATCACAGAGTTGTTCTTCAGGTACAAACCCAGCTAAAGTGACACAATTTTGCAGCCCTAATTTTGTAATCATCTGTTCAATTCGGTTTTTGTCATTTCCCTTGCCAACAATCATGTAGTGAACATCAGGAATAATCTGACGAATTTGCGGCATTGCTCTGAGAATTTGGTCATAACCTTTGTATTGTTCCGCCTCAGATAGCCTTGCTACAGTTAATATCACTGGTTGTTGTTGTTGAAGTCCATATCGCAATAATAAATAGTTAGGCTTTGGTGCTGGTTGAAAACGATTTGGATCAAATGTGTTGGGTAAAACACAAATTTTATTGGGGTCGAGATTCTGTTCTGTCAAAAGGCGATCGCGTGTATAACCACTAACGCAGAGAATGCGGTCTGCTGCTTGCAAGGCATTTTGTAAAGCAAGATTTTGGATATTCCACGCTTCGATACCGTGAGCAATTGTCCAATAGGGAATTCCTCGTAGGCGTTTCAGCCAGTAGGCAAGTATAGTAAAGTTGAGATGTGTAGAAATAACTAAATTTGGAGATTGCCACATTCCACGGCTAAATATTTGGGTAGCAAAGGCAAGGGTTCGCAAATTTGGTGGATAAATACCTGCCCAGTGGAAATGAAGATTAGGTCGATAGCTAATATCAGAAGGAGTTTGAATATCATGCTTTAAAAAAATGTCGTAATTAAGCTCAGGTTCAAGAGTTAATAGAGTTTGCAATAAAAAAGATGAGTATCGCTGAATTCCTCCATTGTTACTGCTCAAAGCAGGTATCCAAAGATGAAAGCGACCTTTGAAAGATAAATTCATCTGATTCGATTAACTTAAGATTTGATATGGAGCTTATAAATAGGGGCATCAGGATCAGCCTCTTGTATAACTGCAATTTTTTGTAAGTATAGTCTGTTAATCATCATCATTACTACTATTGAGCCAGCGGTAGAACTTACAATTTCTACTAATGAACCACCAGGCTGGAGTAAGCCTAGTCCTGGTAAAAACCAAGACGCGAACCCGCCCCAGTTGCCACACAGCAACTTATGACCTGCGGTAATATCAATAATCCCGATTAACGTCCCCAGTACTAAAAAACCTAGAAACACACCTATAGAGCCAAAGTTGATATAAAACTCTAAAACCTGACCAACTCCTACACTGGTACCAGAGGCAAATGATATACCTGTATATTCAGTAACAAGATTTCCACTACCAGCAGATACAGGTTTGTTAGGCCAAAACAGTCGCGGAACTACGGCTATTGCTGCTTCTACCAGGGTTTTACCAGCAGCAAATTTTACTGTGCCACTATTTAAATAGTTCACAGCCTGACCAACTAAAGTATTTTGATTCAGTCTAATGTCAATTGCCTCTAAATGTTCTTGCTTAAATGGATCGATTATCTCAAAATTACTGAAAGTTTTGCTAATCCGTTCGACTCTTGCACTGAAGTCCTCTCCACCCCAAACGCTGGCTCGAATCTCAGAGCGATCGCGTCCGTAAGTTACAAATACAGATAAACCTAATATCAACACCAAAAACCCTGAAATCAAAACATGCCAACGGGGACGATAAAAGTTTGATATAAATATCAGTACAATAAGAGAGGCAGCAGCACCATAGCCGATAAAGCCTAAAGTGCTAATGGTCAGGAATGGGAAACTAAAGACAACACAAATCCACAACAAAAAAGCTTTTTTATCTTGCTGATACCATGCTTTCCAACAAGCTAGGCATAGCCCAACTATAAATATGAAAACTCCTGATGAAGCAATTGCACTAAACCCAGGAATTTGATTGAGAATTGGACTGACTACAAAGAAGAATAACAGCCCTATTAACAGAAAAGTTTTGGGCAACTTCAAATCAGGTTTTTTAGGAAATTCTGCCAGCCAACTAGGTTGGAAAGTCCGCAGCGACCAATAAGCACAAATTGTGCTACCCAGTCCAAACCCAATGACCCCATACACGCTTTCGGTGAAACCTGATAAGACAATTTCATAAGAAACACCTGAATTAGCAATAGCTGCACTTTTGGGAGAATACCAAGGCAGAGCATAGATAAGTCCCCCAAAAAAATGAATCATGGATAGAGTCGATAAGTAAGCAAGCGATAAACCGACGCCAGGGATTCTATAATTCCATTGGCTGCGAATTATAGATGCAAATACTGCAACCCAAGCCACTAGCCAGATAATCAACTCAGAGCGATTTTCCATGAGCTATTTTTTGCTTCTTGTTAAAGTATCTGTGACAACCTTAGTAAAATCACTGGCAACATCAGCCCAGTCTCTTGGTTGAAAATCTTCGTAGACTCTGCGTACCATCTGTGCTAATTCTTGCCGATGTTCGTTACACCAATTTAACCGTTCTAGGAAAGCTTCAGGACTGCGAATTGGCAAAACCCAACCTGTTTGGTTTTCTGTAACGATATCGGGTGCGGCACAGTTTGTCGTCGCTAGAATTGGTAAACCCGCAGCTTGTGCTTGAGATAAAACTACAGCATAGCCATCCTCAACTGTTGTGAAAATAAATACATCTGCCCACCCATAAACTAGAGGTAATTCTAATTGAGGCATTTTAGGGATAAACTTGATATATTGACTACTTTCTCGGAACAGAAAACTAGCTTCAGCAGTTACTGCCCCAACAAATTGAAAATTGAAAGCGGAACCAGCAGTCTTAGCAATTTCTACAAAATCAATCGCACCTTTTCGTAAGGATAAAGTCCCAACCATTAAAATCCTTAATGGTTGTCTAGATAAAATTCTTTGACAGCGTTCATCAATTACTATTTCAGCCGGACGAAATTTACTTAACTCAGCCCCAAGTGGAAGTAATCGCAATTTCTTTTGGTCAAAACCTTGCTGAATAAAAGATTTTTTGGCAAAAGTTGAAAGTACTAATACAATATCTGAGATTTGATACTCTCTTTCTTCCCTAGCTGTCATCCAGGCACTTGGCTTTTCTATACTTACAGATATGCTTGAACGTTTTTTTTCTTCTTCTAAAAGTTTATTTTGCACTCGAATATGAGAAGATCCTCTAACTAAAACTTTGAGGCTTTTGCTAGAAGGTACAGATTTGAATACTTCTTCTGAAACACCGCTGAAACAATGAATTAAATCATATTGTTCTTGGCAAATTTTGTTGGCTGCCCAAACAGCAAATAAAGAGCAAAAGAAATTTTCCAAAATAGATAAATAAAATAATTTATTTATTCTATGAAAGATCCTACTTAAGAATCCATGTAATAAAAAACTGCGGACATAAGTTCGAGGAATACCAAATTTTTCTACAAAATACTTAGGATAATTAGTGAACAAAGTTACTTCATGACCTTGGTGAATTAACTCTCGCACTAGGTCAAAAGCATGAAAGCGTCCGTGGACAACGACAGCAATCTTTAAGTGCATTTAATTAAGTATTAACAGAGTTAGAGTTGCAGCATAGTTTTGAGGCGCTCACCATAAGTATTTGCCCCTTGAGTAATTAGTAAATGGGCATTTTTTGCCAAGCGTTGGCGTTCTTTTTCATGGTTTAACAGCCAACGGGCTTTCTCTACCATCTCAGATAGAGTATTAAAATAAATAACAGCTTCACCTTCCTGTCCAAAAATCTTTCGGTGTTCTTGAGTATCCTCAGTCAGCATACATGAACCAACAGCCGGAACTTCAAAAGTCCGCATACAGTGACCATCACGATTTGCTTTACGGACTAAACAAAGGGCAATTTTAGCACGCTGAATCGCAAGTCTAAGGGTTTTAATATCTGCCTGACCACGGGTGTATGATTTAGTTTCGGGATAATTTTCCCAATAACTACCATACAAATCTAAACTAATTCCTGAGTCAATCAAAGCATTCATATATGGTAGGCGATCGCGGTCTGCACCACCAGCAAACACTACATCCGGGACAACTTCATTTTCCTTAAGATTTGAGAAATCTTCGGGATAGAATAAATTAGCGTCGTAACCAAAGGCTAAGTATTCAACTTTTGGGCAACCTGCTTTCACTAAATCATCTATATTGGCATGACGAGGCGAAAAAATAATGTCGTAATAAGGCAAAGCTTTAAAGAACCAGGGTGCATAGTGAGAATAATTCCAAGGATCATCTGTGAGAAAATTAAGACGCTGAATACCCATTTTCCCAATAGAGTCTAGAGCTAAGTGATTGATGGGAGCTATTCCAGTTGTTAATAACCACTTAGGTTGAGAAATTTGACAAGACTGGACAACTGTGTCACTAAAATTTTTCAGATTTGATGGATATTTTCTCCGTAAATGCCAGTTTATTTTCTTAAGCCATCTAGGAGCTTCATAGGCGAGGTGAGAGCTATAGACGATAGGATTTAAATCAAATTTTATAGCTGCTTTTAGAAAAGCATCACCAATATTAGTTCCCCCAGAACCACCTATTATGATTAACTTCATTGGCTACCACTAATAACTTGGTCTTGCCTACTTGGATGAACAGCAATTATTGTTCCCCAAACGCCATTAGGATCAGGCCAACCAGCATCTAAATTTGGAATTTCAGCCAGTAATTCATTTTGCTTTGTAAGTTTTTGCGATAATTGATTATGTAACCGATACAGTTTATATCCATACTCCTTGAAAAACTTACCAACCTTGATATCTTGTTCTGGGGTATGTAAATCAATGGCAAATGATGGATAAGATTTATTAATACTATTAGTAAAACCTTGAAGTGCATCACTTTCAGCACCTTCAATGTCAATTTTGATAAAATCAGGTAAATCAAGCCCATCCTCGATAAGATTATCAATTGTTGTCATCTCAATCTTTATTTCATCGCCAGTTTCACAACCAATACCTACTAAACTTCCTTGTTTATTATGATTACCAATTTTTAGAGATGTCACTCCAGTTTTGTTACTAATAGCTTTATCTATAATGTGGATATTATCAATATGGTTTAAATCTTTGATAGACTTCAACTCTTTGATATTGTCTTTTAAAGGTTCAAATGCGAAGACTTTACCTTTTATACCGACTAATTTAGCAAATATAGCGGAGTGAATTCCTGTATTAGCACCTAGGTCATAAACAACTTGTCCTTTTTTTAATAATTGATGATAAATTTCCTGAGCTGATGGTTCCCATCCACCATAAATTGAAGCCCAACCTGAATTATCGTTAACTACATATCTGTAACCTTTTAATGGTCCCTTCAAAATTGAAACCGTAGTTCCCGGTTGATAAATTGTTTTCTTGAGAAGATTTTTACAAAAATTCTTTACATACGAAATCATATTTTAAGCATCCTCAATTAATACAACTGTTGAATATCTAAATTAATCAAACTCATAACCTAACTTGACGTAGAGAATAAAGATTTTGATATTCTCAAGAAAACGCCCTGGTTTTTTCTAAAAAATAAAATTGGTGTCATCAATCCTAGTAAACAAATAATTGTATAAATAATATACAATTTAATAGCTCTTGTCAGTCCCAAATTTAGTCCTAAAAATGTATTTTTAGGTTTTATACCAAGACATATACCAAGAGCGTAATTCCATGATTGAACACGGCGATATTCAAGAATCCAGAAAGGATAAGTAAATAAATACAACTGTAGAAATACAGTTTCCAGCATTTTGTTACGATTTGAGTTATTAAGATAAGGAGAAATACCATCAGCCACTACTTGACCAATTAACACCATAGGTAATTTTCTCTCAACAATTGGACAAGGATTCAACTTAGATGTTTTTGTATAGCTATCTACACTTTCACCAGAAATTTGGATATCTTTGCGTACAGCTGACATATCTAGTTCCAGTAAAGAAGCACCACTTGCGATGACTCTAGAAAAAACATACATTTGGTACATTTCTGAGCCATCCCATTTGTCTGTAGAACATTTCTGTGCCTTTACTCGATCAATTATGACACCAGTAACAAAAGCAACATTACGAAAGTGTGTGGCAGCAATTTCTACTCCTGAACCAAACATTTTTGATTGTCTGAGGCGTTGAGTTTTATGTCCAGTTTCCCAGTCTTCATAATTAGTAATAATGGCATCTAAAGAGTCATATTTCTGAATTTCCTGATATATCTCTTCTAAAGTTGTTGATGATGCAAGGCAATCATCATTACCATGTAGAAAGCAATATTTTCCTTGAGCCAAAGCAATACTGGCACGTATATTGCCATCATATCTAAGATTTTTGTCTTGTCTTTTGTAAACGAAAGATAGCCCTGAATGTTGTAAATATTCAATTAATTCATTCTCGCGTCCATCATTTGATTGATCGTCAGAAATACAAACTTCAAAAATTTTAAATGTTTGATTTGCTAAAACTTTACAAGCTTCAATTAAAAACGAAGTTCGATTATATTGAGGGATACAAATAGAAAAAAATGGATTACTTATATGTAGATTATTAATTTCCATATTTACTGCCAATTAACATATCTGAACCTTTTTCTAAGATAATATTCAAAGGTTGATTACCTTTAATAAAATCATTAATTCGCCATATTTTGTATCCAAATTCTTTTAGAACTCTTTGAGAATCGCCAATGTTACCTCCAGGAACTCTGGCTTCTGCCCAATCACAGAATTCAAACAAGATAATAGGTGCATTTACTGAAGTTAATAATTTTTTAGCTCCTTTAAAGACAGATGCTTCATATCCTTCTACATCAACCTTTATTAAATCCACCTGCTCAATTTTCTCATCATGAATTAGAGTATCTAGAGTTTTGGTTTTTACATAGATAGGAGAATTGTGAAATTGGGGAGCAAGCGAACCCATCCCAAAATGATCTGTAGGTGCTTCATAAAAGGAAACAGTGGAGTGATCATGTTCGGCTACTGCAAATTCTAGTGTTTTAACATTGGTTAGCTTATTACTTTCTATATTCTTTTGCAGATACGAGAAAATATTGGGTGAGGCTTCAACTGCAATTACCAGACCTGTTTCCTTGAGAAACTTAGCAGCAGTGATGGTGAATACACCAATATTAGCTCCAATATCTATAAAAACTCCACCTGAAGGTAGTTGTCGGCGGATAAAGTCCAGGGAATGTTTTTCATAAATTCCATCTATTAATAAATAGAAGCCTATCGGCTCTCGGAGATTAGGGATAATGTATTCGGATTTATCACGTGCTATTACATCTAAATTTTTGGTATCTAATGAGTTATTGAAAATATATTTAGCAACTCTAGATTTTCCTCGAAATTGAGGTAGATTGCGGAATATAGGTGCAATTAGCCTTAGCTTCAGTTTTGAAAAACTCATTGTAGTCCTTGAAACATTTTATTTTTAACTACTTCAAACTGCATTTCATAATTCCATTCTTCTAGTATGCGTTTTCTAGCTTGCTCACCCATTTCTCTCATTTCCACTGGGTGTTCTAGATACCAACGCAGAACGGTCGCAATGCTAGCAGGATTTTCGGGATTACAGGCTAGTCCATAACCCGGTTCAACATACATCTGTTTCCAGTCAGGCAAATCTGAAACTACTAAGGCTAGACCACAAGCTAGGTAATCGAATGGTTTGTTAGAAGCACCTGTCATCCAGAGTAAATTAACGTCCTGGCTAGTGACTGGCATGAAGGCAAGGCCTATATGACTCTGCTGGCACCATTTCAATAGGTCTTTTCTAGGCATGGCATCCAGCAACTCTATTCGCTGACTCAATCCTAATTCAGTAGAAACTTCTCTGAGTTTTTGAACATATCCTTTATACCCTACTGTTTCGTAGCCGATCGCTCTCAGCTTTACTGTTTCTGGTAAATCGGAAAGAGCATTTAGTACTGTTAGTGGTAACCGTTCTGGAACAATTGAACCGTGATAAAGTACCCAGATGTCATCGCTCTTTTCAATCAATCTTGGAGGAATTACTTCTTCTTGAGCAGGGCAATTCCAAACACAAAAAGCTTGTTGCTGACTATTAACTTCTTGATCAAACCTATCTGCTCGTTTTTGATTGGGTAAAATACACAATGCTGCGCGATGAGCTAACCATTTACGTGTAGTCAAGCATAAATGCAAAAAGGTGCTTTTGGGAGCGGTGCTGAGTGAGTCATGTTCATGATATATCAATCTAACATCAGGCAGAAAACTTAAAAAAGCTGCGATCGGGCAGGCTAAAAGATCAGAAGCATATACCCACTGTGGTTGCCAACGTAATGTCCAGATTAATACCCATAGACAAAACTGTATATAATGTAACTTTTGCCGCCAACCAGGAAGACAAAAAGGTAATTGATGTACGGTGATATTAGGATGAGATGGGAATTTTAAGTTTCCTGCTCCTAAAGCTCCAGTACCTAAAAAAAGTATTTCCCAGCCTTCTTGTGCCAAAATGCGAGAACTATGCTCTAAAGGAGGATAGCCTGCGGGGTTAGTATATTGAATGTATAAAATTCGTGACTGCAAAACTTTTGTAGTCTCTTTGTTCTCAATCATTCCAGTTGCAGTTAACGCTTAACTCACCTAGTGACTGAATTTCTTTTTCAAGTCCGGGAAGGTGATATATGCACTGTTCTCGAACTTTAGTCAGCACATAGCCAGCAGAACGCAGTTGATTGTGAATATCAATACACTTCTCAACGCCACAAATACTTGGATGATATTCCATCGCAATCAATTGAATCAAATTTTGCTGAATTACATTGTGACCACCAGCAAATACCAGAGATTCAGCACCTTCGCAGTCAACTTTTAATAAGCGTACATGGTTCAATGAATTTTCTTTAAAAAATTCATCTAGGGTAATAGATGGCACAGTTTCTTTAACAGATCCAATTTTCCAGTGACGAAACAGACTACTTGCACCTGTATTTGTAGAGGGTCTTAAAAAGAGAGTTACTTCCCCTTGATTGCTTGATATTGCAACACGATGTACTTTAACAGCATTGGCATTATTAATTTTTATATTCTCTTGGAGAATAGGCTGTAAGCGACTTTGAGGTTCAATGCAGTGAACCTTGCCATCTTTAACTAAAGATGAAGCAATCACTGAAAAGTATCCTTCATTTCCGCCAAGATCAACAAAAATATCTGAGGGATGTAAAACTAATTGCAGCAGCTTTGTCATCTGGAGTTCATAAACACCCTGAGTTAGCAGCTCAAGACCAAAAACCGAAACTGGATCTGCCCAGAAAATATGGTTGCCTTTCGTTTTAATATATTGTCTTTGAATTCGCAGAATTTGTTTTATTAAATTACCTAGTTGTGCTGGACGTATACTAAGTAAAGTACTATAGGATTTCACACTATATATATTCATGGTTTTGCTTTGTATTTCGATATAACTTGTTGATGCTTGTTTTTCGCAAAAAATTGCTATTATTTAGCAAATAAAGTTAATATTTGCCTGTAAATGATATTCATTTCCTTAGCTACTACTGTCATTAGTTGAGGTGGATTAATTACTGATTTTAGATTTTCTAACTTATCCTTGTTATCACATAAGTTTTGCAATTCATCAGCCCATGCTTTAATAGAACTTGCTTCTACTAATAAACCATTAACATTATGTTGTACTAATTCTGCAATTCCTCCTAAATTAGAACCGATTACAGGAATACCAGCAGCAAAAGCTTCTAAAACAACCATTGGTCCAGTTTCTAGCCATTGCGAAGGAACAGCGAGTAAATCATATTCTTTCAAAGTATGAACAACCTGGGCAGCAGAAACAGAACTTTTAAAGTTAATTCTTTTATCAGGTTTCGCTAGATTATGTAATTGCTGCTGATAAGAATCAGTTGAGGTAGATTGAGAAATTCCATATATATCTAATGTTGCATTAAGTCGGGGTTTAGCAAGAAAAGCATTGATTAAAATATCGACTCCTTTAGTATGGTCAAGACGACCTAGAAAAACTAAGCGTAAAGCTTGGTCAGATTTTTCATCGTTATATGTTGATTCAAAATTTTCTAAACTTTCTTGACACAGCCCTTGGCGAATTACTGTAATTTTTTCAAGAGAAATTTGATTAATAATTAGAATATTTTTTACCCAATTACATACCGCTATAATATGGTCAACTTCTGACATGAGAGCATGAAAGGCATGATGACGAGAATCTACTAATTCTCTCATCTGTAAAGCTGTCCAAATACCTCCACTAATATTTAGATGGGATAATGTTCTGGCTACTATGGGAGGAATATGGATAATCTGTTGAGCAATATTTTTACTAATTCCTAATCCTTGTAATGTACAACTAGTACATTTATTAAGCTCTATTTTGCCATCACATACTTGGTTACCCCACTGTAATAAAGTTCCTCTTTGACAGCTAACAGTAGGAGTATGATAGGTGAAGATAACTGGAATTCTCCTAGATTTAGCAAGCCTTACTATGCTTAGAGATACACCACGAGTAAAAGCATGGAGATGGATTAAATCTGGCTGCTCTTCATCGAGAATTTTACTAAATTCAAAAGCACCCAGTTTATCACCTTCACCGTAGATTTCTTTTAAATTATTAAGCTGCGGGGATATAGCAAACCGTCTGACTTTTAATTGATTATATAGATAGGATTGATTAGTTTCTCCTGGTGCTGCTATGATTGTATTAATACCACATTTTTCTAGTTGTCTTGCTAAAGCTTCAACATAAACTTCTGTTCCACCAATAGGATCTGGATAAAAGCAGAAGGGAAGGTGGATTACTTTAAGATTCACTTTTTTTTAAAGAGACTTTTTTTAAAGAGCTTTTTAAGCTTGCGATACATCAGAGCTACTGCTTCTGCATTTTTATATCCCAACCTTCGAGAAAGAATATTTAAAACTTTAGGATTGTCAGGAATGTAACTAGGATTCAGTTTATATATTCTATTCATGACTTGTTCAAATTTTAGACTGTCATGTTCAAAAAAGAAGCGTGCTATTTGTGCATAAACTTTTTGCAAAGCTAAACTTCTTTCTTTACTGATTCCTCCATGATTTTTCCAAACTTCTTCTATTTGAAGAGCATTGTGGAAACAATCGATTACAAAATTTATATTGCTTTTTCGAGATAAGCTATTCTTTTGATGAACCCTGTAATCAGCACCAATACCAGGAACGTAAACAAAATTTCCACCTATTAAAGCAGCATCTAAAAGAAAACGTGCATCTTGAATAATAGGTAAAGATTCATTCCAAGTCCCAATTTTATCAACTATGCTGCGACGGTACATTAAAGCCGCAGGGGGACACCAGAAATTAGTAAATAAAGCAATTTCAGTATCAAGATGAACATCTTCAATTCTCCTACTAATAATATCTCCTAAAACATAACTTCCATCTGATTGCTCTTCTAGCTTTTGCCAATCAGAATAAGCCACATCTGCATTATTACTGTACAGAGCATCAACTCTTGTTTGTAAAGCCTCTGGGCGCAATAAATCATCTGCATCTAAGTATTGAATAAATTCTCCTTTTGCTAAGGCTGTGCCACGATTTCTAGTAAAACTTGCTCCTTTATTAGATTGAAATTCTGCTTTGACTTTATTCTCAAAAGATTTGATGACCCCTGCTGTTTTATCCTTTGAGCCGTCGTCAATTAGAATTATTTCATAATCACTAAATGTTTGCTTGAAAATACTATTAACTGTTTCATGCAGAAATGGTTCTGCATTATAGCAGGGAATTATTATAGAAATAGAAGGCATATAAAGATATTATTGCTAAGGTAAATATCTCTTCATTCAAATATAAAAAATTGAGGAAAATATAGTTAGTTAGGGCTTGCTGAAAAAGTATGAAAAAGCAATTTTAAGGGTTGACCAGTTATTC
>JAVRCF010000115.1:0-22935 GCA_034530935.1 Aulosira sp. DedQUE10
AAACTGGTTTGCTAGTTGCTGCTACTGTACCTCATAACAGCCGTAAATGCTGTATTGGAGTCAAGATGTTCATAGGGGACGTGTAACGCTGAATCATGGCGCAACTTGCAAATGATGTGCAAGTTAACCTGTCGCACCATCTGCAAAGCATTGTTGTTACCAAAATGACCAGAAAAGAACCGCTCTAATCCATAAGTCTGTTTGCCTGATTTGCTGACTACAACTTCATCTCCTGCCAGCAAATATACTTCATTTTTTCGCCACAAATGTTTACGAAAAAACAGCCAAAACAACGTCGCCCAAGGTATTTCTGTATGAAAGAACCTCAACATCGTCCGATAACTACCACCCAGAAGTGTCCAACGCGATATTCCTAACATGGTGACTAGGTATTTTCTTTCCCTTTACCCTTTCGCCTTTTTCCCCTGAACCATAGGAATAATCCATTATTGCTAGGAGGGATAAGAAGAAGCAGCTTTCTCTCTCCGGCTTGCTCAATGTTCATGAACTACTGTCATCTTGCAGTGGCTCTAGAAATTGGAAAGCGATCGCATCAGCATCTGCGACACCCAATGTTTTGAGAATAATTTTAGCGATCTGCTCGGGGTAATCTGGTTCTGTATGTCCTTCCAGAATACTACGCATTGCCATTAACCCTGTTCCCAAAATCAAATCAATAGCGGCCTGTAAACTGTCAACCTGAAAACGGTTCAGTCTTATACCTGCCTCCAGATCGGTCATCACACCCCTTTCTATCGTTTCACTCAATGGTGCTGCGACTAATCCAATCCGAACAATCACCCATCCCCATGTAGAATCCTGCATTGCTTGATGCAGAAATTGGCGAATAGCGATCGCCATTCGTTGGGCGGGATCATCAATCCCCGCAGACTGCGCCCAAATCTTTTGATTCATTTCATCACTCAAGGATGCTGCAACCGCTTTCAGCACATCTTCTCGGGTTTGGAAATAGTTATAGAACGTTCCTCTGGCAACACTTGCTTCTGCAATGATGTCGTCAATCGTCACGGCATCTGCTTCTTTGCGAGCAAATACCCGATAGGCTGCTTCAATCAGATTCGCTCTTGTCCGTTCTCGTTTTTCTAAACCAATTGATGCTCGACGAGATGGCTTCATATTGCCACATAAAAATAGCGATGAACTTAGCATAGCTTGGTGTTGACATTGCTATCAAAATGACCTTATCGTCAAAATGACGCAAATGTCATTTTCTTTTGCCCAGCGAACACCTATCATGTGAAACAGGAGCAGCAGTTATGCATATTGCTATCATTGCATTGGGAAGTCGAGGGGATGTTCAACCTTATATTGCTTTGGGAAAGGGCTTAAAAGCAGCAGGTCACATTGTGCGTATGTTGACCCATGAAAACTTTGCAGGGCTAGTTAGTTCGCATGGTCTGGAGTTCTGTCCTATGCATGGTAATGTCCAAGAAATCGTTGAATCCCTGGAAATGCGTGAGCTTTTGGAGAAGGGAAATTTTATTACCATTACCTCATACACAGCAAAATTAACCCAGCGCGTCACTATTAATTGGGCACAACAAGGTTTAGTGGCTTGCCAAGGCATGGATTTATTGCTGACAGGAGTTGGAGGGCTATACCTTGGTATGTCACTGGCCGAGAAGTTGGGCATTCCATTGCTTCAAGCCTATGTCTTTCCCTTTACCCCAACAAAAACATTTCCTGGTGTGCTTTTTCCCCAGTCCATAGCCAGATTCGGAGGTGCGGTGAATTGGCTATCCCATCATTTGATTAGACAGATAATGTGGCAGGGTTCTCGCACAGCCGATGCTTTAGCACGAAAACAAGTGCTTAACTTGCCCGTAGCCTCATTTTTCGGCCCCTACAATGCCACCCATTTCCATCGCTATCCAATTATCTATGGTTTCAGCCCATCTGTGATTCCCAAACCATCAGATTGGCAGAATACCCATGTCACTGGCTACTGGTTTTTGGATGCAGAACCCAATTGGAGTCCATCCCCAGCCTTGATGGAATTTCTGCAAGGCGGTGAACCTCCTGTGTATATCGGATTTGGGAGTATGGGCAGCCGAAATCCAGCACAAACTGCCGATCTTGTCTTGCAAGCCCTGGCAAAAACTCAACAACGAGCCGTTATGCTCTCTGGTTGGGGTGGTCTGCATCCAGAAAATTTGCCAGACAGCGTTTATCTTGTGGACTCCATACCCCATTCATGGCTATTCCCGCGTGTCGCGGCGGTCGTACATCACGGTGGTGCTAGTACTACAGCCGCAGGTCTGAGGGCGGGGATTCCGACAATTATTATTCCGTTCTTTGGCGATCAGGGCTTTTGGGGGCAACGTGTAGCAGAATTAGGGGTTGGTACCGAACCGATTTCACGTAAAAAACTGACGGCTGAACGACTTGCACAAGCTATTCACAAGGCTGTAACCGATCAAAAAATGCGTCAGCGTGCAGCTAACTTGGGGGCAAAAATCCGAGATGAAGACGGTATTGTAAATGCGGTTGCCGTTTTCCAAGACGAATTTTGAATTCCGCCCAGCAGTACTAGGGCTTGCATCAGGATCGGAATTGATGAAAAAATTGATCCGCGAGTAGCCACAGGGATTTCTCGTTTCGCAAGGGATGCAAGAGGAAATAAGTGAAAGTTTTAGTTGTCGGGAATGGTGGTCGCGAACACGCTCTGGCGTGGAAACTGCTGCAATCTAAGCAAATTGAGCAAGTTGTTTGTGTCCCTGGAAATGGGGGTACGGCAAGTATGGCAGGTTGCCAAAACTTGCCGTTAGCAGTAGATGATTTTGCCGGAATTAGCCAATTTGCGCTGGAACATGGCATAAATCTAGTGGTAGTGGGGCCAGAAGTGCCTTTAGCAAAGGGAATTACAGATTATCTCCAGTCGAAAGGATTGATGGTATTTGGCCCTGTGAAAGCCGGGGCGCAAATTGAGGCGAGTAAAGCTTGGGCGAAAGCTTTGATGCAAGAAGCGAGAATTCCCACAGCTAAAGCAGCAGTTTTTACAGAAGCTGCCGCCGCTAAATCCTATGTGAAAGCCCAAGGAGCGCCCATTGTTGTCAAGGCTGATGGCTTGGCGGCTGGTAAGGGCGTGACAGTGGCAGAAACAGTGGAACAAGCCCATAGTGCCATTGAAGCGATTTTCCAGGGGCAATTTGGTAGCGCTGGGGAATTTGTGGTGATTGAAGAATGTCTGATTGGGCAAGAGGTTTCGGTTTTAGCTTTGACTGACGGCTTGACAATTCGCCCTTTGCTACCAGCACAGGATCATAAGCGGATTGGTGAAGGCGATACCGGGGAAAATACTGGTGGGATGGGAGCTTATGCCCCAGCACCAATTGCGACACCAGAATTGATGGCACGCATTCAACAAGAAGTTTTAGAAAGAGCGATCGCTACTTTAAGATCCAAAGGAATTGATTACCGAGGTGTACTTTACGCTGGGTTAATGATTTCACCCGATGGCGACTTTAAGGTTTTGGAATTTAACTGTCGCTTTGGCGATCCAGAAACGCAAGTGATTCTGCCACTGTTGGAAACACCCTTAGAAGAGTTAATTTTAGCTTGCGTACAACAGCGTTTAGGCGAAATGCCAGCGATCGCTTGGAAACAAGGAGCTGCTGCTACCGTCGTTGCTGCGGCTGGGGGCTATCCGGGAGTGTATGAAAAAGGACAGGTAATTACTGGTACTGAGCAAGCAACAGCTTCGGGAGTGACTGTATTCCATGCAGGCACGAAGTTAAATGAGCAACAACAAGTAGTAACCGATGGTGGGCGAGTATTAAACGTCACCGGAACAGGAGAAAATTTTGCTGAAGCGATCGCCCAAGCATATGCCGGCATCCAATCGATTCAGTTTCAGGGGATGTATTACCGTAGAGATATTGGTCATAGAGTGCTGAGAAAGGCTGAAGTATGAAGGGGCTAAAGGCTAAAGGTTGAATCCCATTTCATCCTTTATCTCGCCACATCTACATTTTGATCAAATTAACTGTTAGTTTTTTAGTTGTTGGGGTTTATAAAAAAACTACTAACAACTTTTATTTAAGATGCTGGCTCTTGTGAAGACAATCCGAAAAACGATCGCGAATTGGTGGTCAGATTTCACTCTCCAGACTAAGCTGTTAGCTGTTGCCACCTTGGTGGTTTCGTTAGTTATGAGTGGTCTGACCTTTTGGGCGGTGAATACGATTCAGCAGGATGCGCGGATGAATGATACCCGCTTCGGTCGTGACTTGGGACTGCTGCTGGCTGCCAATGTCGCCCCCCTAGTGGCTGACCAAAATCTCACCGAAGTTGCCCAATTTTCTCAACGCTTCTATAGCAGCACCTCTAGTGTGCGTTATATGCTCTACGCTGATGAAACGGGGAACATCTTTTTTGGCCTTCCTTTTTGGGAAGCGGAGGTGAAAAACTCCCTCACCATTGAACGGCGAATACAATTGCCGGAAGATTACCCTGGAGAAGATGACAAGCCGATGGTGCGGCAACACATGACACCCGATGGTGCGGTGACTGATGTGTTTGTACCTCTGATCGTCGATAAAAAATACCTAGGTGTATTGGCGATTGGCATTAACCCAAATCAAACCGCTGTCATCTCCACCAATTTCACCCGCGATGTTACCATTGCCGTTTTTATCACCATTTGGGTAATGGTAATTTTGGCGGGGGTAATTAATGCTTTAACTATCACCAAGCCAATTAAAGAACTGCTGGTAGGAGTGAAAGAAATCGCTGCTGGAAATTTCAAGCAACGAATTGACTTACCCCTAGGAGGTGAACTAGGAGAGTTGATTTTAAGCTTTAATGACATGGCAGAACGTTTAGAACGCTATGAAGAACAAAATATTGAGGAACTAACAGCAGAAAAAGCCAAGTTAGAAACTTTAGTTTCCACCATCGCTGATGGTGCTGTGTTGATTGACAATAATATGCAGGTGATTTTAGTCAACCCGACAGCACAGCGCATTTTTGCCTGGGAAAATGAAGAGGTCGTAGGTAGCAATGTTTTGTATCACTTACCCTCAGCTGTGCAAATGGAAATCACCCGTACCTTATACGAAATGGCCGCCGGTGAATGTGAAAGTGCTGAATTTCGCATTCCTCTCAACCAACCTACCAAACGCACTATTCGGATTCTACTGACTACAGTTTTAAATTTACAACGGGAAAGCATCAAAGGCATTGCAATCACAGTGCAAGATATTACCCGTGAAGTAGAACTCAACGAAGCCAAAAGCCAGTTTATCAGCAACGTTTCTCACGAATTGCGAACACCTTTATTTAACATCAAATCTTTTATCGAAACATTGCACGACTACGGCGAAGATTTGAGTTTAGAACAGCGTCAGGATTTTCTGCAAACAGTCAATCATGAAACCGATCGCCTGACACGCTTAGTCAACGATGTTTTAGATTTATCTAAACTAGAATCTGGTCGCAACTATAATTTTGATGGCGTGGATTTACCACAAGCGATCGAGCAAACTCTGCGGACATATCAATTGAATGCTAAAGATAAAGGCATTGAATTAATTCAAGAAGTTGCTCCTCAGTTACCCTTAGTATTAGGTAATTATGATTTATTGTTACAGGTATTAGCTAATTTAGTTGGTAATTCTCTAAAATTCACCCCATCTGGTGGTAAAGTTGCCATCCGCACTTATCAATTAGATCCCAAGCCAAATTCTCACAATCAACCGCCTTTTGTGCGAGTAGAAATTTCCGATACTGGTATTGGCATTGACTCAGAAGACCAACAAGCGATTTTTGATCGCTTCTTCCGCGTAGAAAATCGCGTTCACACCCTCGAAGGTACAGGTTTAGGACTATCAATTGTCCGCAATATTATGGAAAGACACCGCAGCCAAATTCATTTGGTTAGTGAAGTAGGAGTAGGCACAACTTTTTGGTTCGACTTAACGGTGGTTAATTAATTTGTCATTTGTCATAAGAAAATTAATTGACAACAAAGTCCAAAAAACTAGTACCATGCGGCGTAAATACACATACTATTTTTAAGCCTTGCAGTGCGACTAATTTTCGTAGCTTTTAATGCAATACGGTTCAGTTAGCGCCAAAAATCTTTGTTCTGCGTAGGTTGGGTTGAGGAACGAAACCCAACAAACTGGGAAAAATGTTGGGTTTCACTTCGTACCCCTACGGGGAAGCAAGCTACAACCCAACCTACGATTCTCCTTAACACCAAGCGTATTGGCTTTTAATGGTCTGCTTACTTCCGCTTTGCGGTACTAGTACAAGTCGGCATAAATAAACAGACCATATTGGTGGGAGAATAAATAATCAGGTTAAAACCCGTTTCGGGGGGCGTATAAAGGAGCAGGGTGTGGCTAGATTAACTCCTAAAATTTTAAAATTAAGCGATGGCGAGCGGGAACAACTGCAACAGTTGATCAACAGACACAACACGCCGCAACAAATAGCGCTACGAGCCAAAATAATTCTTATGGCTTCTGTGGGGCAAAATCATCGTGAAATCGCCCAAAATTTAGATATCAATCGGCAGAAGGCGCGTTTATGGCGAAACCGATGGTTGGAAACTGAGGAGAAAGAATTAACAATTGTGCAAAAATTAAAAGACTCTGAGCGTGTTGGCGCACGCCCGAAATTTAGTATGGAACAACTAATCGAGTTGTTTGCGTTGGCGATCGCAACCCAACATAGATTGAAGAAACTTGCGCCCTAAGAAAATCAAAAAGTACGATTTTATGCCCCCTGCCTCCTGCCTCAAAACCAGTCAATTTGTACCTCATGCACTTGAAAAATGCTGTAAGCCTTTCAGCCTCTATTGCGACAAGCTTATCCTTTAAGTCACACGTCAACGAACAACTTTCAAGGTATCGTAAAGTAGCTTGTAGCGATTAAACGCTGCTTCATACAAAAGATTTGCCTGCGGCTGTACCACATGACTAGCTTGCGATACTATCTTGAGTGCAGCTTCTAAATTAGGGTAAGCACCAATCCCTACCATTGCCAAAATAGCTGCTCCGTAAGCAGCTCCTTCTTCGGCTTTGGGAGCAATAAGTTCTGTTTGCAAAACATCTGCTAAAATTCGTAACCAAATATTAGAGCGTGCGCCTCCACCTGTTGCCAAGAGTTGATGCACAGGAGCGATTGCGCTGATCACTTCCAAGGCTTCCCGCAAGCTGAATGCCACACCCTCCAAAACAGCACGAATTAGATCTGCCTGCGTATGTGCTAATGACAAATTCACGAAAGCACCGCGAGTATCTGGATCGAGGTGGGGGCTGCGTTCTCCTGAAAGGTGGGGTAGAAATAGAACACCACGCGCACCAGGCAGTGATCGCTCTGCCATTTCCACCAAATCGGTGTAGGATATATGCGGTGCAAATATATCTCGATACCAACGCAAAGAACCACCAGCCGCTAGCGTTACTCCCAGTAGATGATAGCCACCATCGACATGACAGAACAAATGTACGCGACCTTGTGGATCGGGAATTGGGCGATGTCTACGACGGGCTACGCCTACGCATGGTGCAAAGATAACTCCCGATGTGCCAATACTCAAACTACCCAGGTTGAGGTTGCTTGATGAGATACCCAAACCGATGGCTGCTGCTGCATTGTCACCTCCGCCAGCAATCACAGGTAATCCTACGGGTAATCCCACGCGGGTGGCTATTTCTGGTTTCAAGCGTCCTGCGATCGCAGTGGATTCGATGACTGGGGGAAATAATGCTGGCTTGATATCCAGAGCATGGAGAATATCTGTATCCCATAGCCGATGCGCCAGATTCAGACAGCCAATTCCAGATGCATCAGATGGTTCTGTCACTGCTTCGCCTGTTAACACATATCCCAGATAATCTTTTGGCAAAAGAATTTGCCACAACCGAGTATAGGCTTCTGGTTCTTCAGTCCGCAACCAGATGAGCTTCGGCAGTTGAAACCCTGTAATTGCTGGATTTCCAGTGCGCTGGATTAACTCTTGGCGGGGAATGGTAGCTTCAATTTCAGCAACAGCTTCACCCGTGCGCTGATCGTTCCACAAAATTGCTGGTCTGATTGCTTTACCTTCCGCATCAACAGGAACCATACCATGCATTTGTCCAGACAAACCGAGGGCAATCGCTTGATATCCATTCAGCTGTTGACTAACATCGGACAGAGCAGCCAAACTTGCTTCAACCCAATCCGATGAATTCTGTTCCGTCCAACCGGGTTGTGGAGTTAACAGGGGATAGCTTCTGGTTGCTTGAGCGATAATTTGCCCTTGGAGGTTAACTGCGATCGCCCGCACTCCTCCTGTACCCAAGTCTAAGCCAACTACGATGTCGCTCAATTGCCCCTCCAAATCCTTAATTGTCAACTAACCCAACTTCTTGAAATACCTGGCGACTGGGAACAGCCTAAAACCCAGCTTTTCATAAGTACAACGTGCCGGGGCATGGCCTGGATCTCCTCCGGTTTCAACCATAGCAACGGACATTCCAGCAACTTTCATCCAATCAAGAGCGAATTCCATCAAAGCGGTGCCAATGCCTTGACGTTGATAGTCTGGATCGACGGCAACCATATAGATTTCTCCCATGCTGCTATCGTGGTGGAGTTTCACGGCTACAAAGCCCATGATTGAACCGGAGTCAATCGCCACCCACACCTTTGTATCCGCAGCAGCACAGACTCCCTCGACAGCATGAAGCTGGCTTACACGCCAATCATCGGGATAGAATGAGCGGTACACGTCAAGATCCATCGCTTCAGAAAGTGAATCAAAAACCGGAGTCCATGCGCGAATCGAAAGGCTCTTGATGCCATCAAGGTGACTGTCTTCGTATGCTTCAATTCGCATTTTGGTATGGACTCCACTTATACGGGGTATCAGTAGCATCGGAATCGAAAATCGGTTTTCTCTCAGAATCGGGCTAATGTTTCTTTAGCTCCAAACTCATACAATCTGCGTAAATGGTTTGTAACTGCATCGACAAAAGGCGGTGACTGTGATAAATCGCCAAAAATCTCAGTCAGGTTGAGCAATGGTTTGGCATCGGAGCCACTGGTACGAGCTAGTTGCGTGAGAGTACCTGCTATGGGGTCATCGATGGGAATGGGGTTACCTTTGTCATCGTTGGCGTTGAGGTAACGGAACCAAGCTGCAACTGTTAAGCTCATGTATTCAATTGCTCCTTTTTGGCGCAGTGCATCACGGACTGAGCCTAAAACAAATTTTGGCATTTTGGCGGAGCTATTGAGGCAAAGCCGGGGGAGTTGATCGCGTATCTTGGGATTGGCAAAGCGTTCTATTAACGTCTGTTTGTAATTATCTAAATCAATCCCCGGTACAGGTTGGAGTGTGGGCGTAACTTCTGCCATTAAATTCTCGACGGCTTGCCGAATCAAGGGATCGGCCATGACTTCATGGACGTAAGTGTAGCCTGCTAATGTGCCGAGATAGCCAATTAACAGGTGACTAGCGTTGAGTAGCCGGATTTTCATCATCTCATAGGGATGAACATCGTTGGTCATCTGCACGCCAACGTCTTCCCAATTCGGTCTACCTGCGCAGAATTCGTCTTCAACTACCCACTGAAGAAACGTTTCAGCCACAACAGGAAAGGCATCATCGATGTTAAATTGTTCCGTCACCATTTTGATATCTGCTGGGGTTGTGGCGGGAGTAATGCGATCGACCATGCAGTTGGGGAAGGTAACATGGTCAGCAATCCAGCGTCGCAACTCTGGATCGCGCATCTCTGCATAAGCGGTTAACATTTTTCGGGCAATGTTGCCGTTACCTTGCAGATTGTCGCAGGATAATACAGTAAACGGTGCTATTCCTTGTTGACGGCGGCGATCGAGGGCTGCTGTCAAAAAGCCATATACGCCAATTGGTTGGTCGGGATTCTGTAAATCGTACTGAATTGTGGGGTGATTGGCATCGAATTCACCGCTACCTTCTATATAGTAGTAGCCGCCTTCGGTAATGGTGAGGGTGACGATGCGGCATTGGGGATTTGCTAAGGTGTCAATTACTGCTTGGCGGTTATCTGGGGCAAAGAGATATTTGGTAATAGCACCAATGACACGCGCGCGATCGCCTTCTGGCGATCTCTCAACTAAGGTATACAAACAATCTTGTGATTCCAGTGCATCCCGCATCCGTTTGTCGAATTCCAGTAGCCCTACCCCGGTTATTCCCCAATCACTGCCGGGATGCTGATGAAAGTAGTTATCGAGATATAATGCTTGGTGTGCCCGATGGAACCCACCGACACCGATATGGACAATGCCATTAGTTATTTGATGGCGATCGTACTGGAGTACGCGGACGTTACTCGCTAAACGAGACAAAGATGCCTCATTCAGCTTGATTACTGAGCCTGTGCTGATATTGCTGTTCATGGGATTTATTTAAAGTTAGGTGGTGACGATGAGCTTTGGGAATAGCTTCACCGCTTTGCTCGAACAAATGGCAAAGCTCGCCGTTAATAGAAATAGGAACGAAATCGTGCAATTGGGCGGGTTCATCTCCGTGTGTTTGCACAATCATGGTGTCACCACCTGCAATTCTGATGTAGAGATAGGTTTCCCCACCCAGGCGTTCTACAACTAACACTTCGCCATTTATGCTGGGATTATTAGCATCAAGGCGCAGATGTTCGGGACGAATTCCTAAGGTTGCGCGATCGCCAACCGAGAGGGTTTTGGGTTTTACCGGAATCATCACGGTTGCGTCACCAGGTAGTCTAACTGTTGTCCCAGAGTCATTCACGGATGACACAGTGACCGGGATAAAGTTCATTTTGGGTGAACCAATAAATCCGGCGACGAATATATTGCGGGGATGGTGGTAAAGTTCTAGGGGAGAACCGACTTGTTCGATGATACCGCCTTGCAATACCACAATTTTATCGGCAAGGGTCATTGCCTCAACTTGGTCGTGGGTGACGTAAATCATCGTGGCTTGCAGGCTGTCGTGTAAACTGGCAAGCTCAATCCGCATCTGCACCCGCAAAGCTGCATCCAGGTTAGATAACGGCTCATCAAACAAAAATACTTTGGGATTACGCACCAGAGCACGTCCAATCGCTACCCGTTGGCGTTGTCCTCCTGATAGTTCTTTGGGCTTGCGGTTTAATAGTGGTTCTAGTTGCAGAATGCGGGCGACTTCCCGCGCCCTTTCAAAGCGTTGGGCTTTCTGCATCCCCGCAAGGCGGAGGCTAAAGGCCATGTTCTCGGCGACTGTCATGTGGGGATATAAGGCGTAGGTTTGAAACACCATTGCCAAACCGCGTTTATCGGGGGGTACATCATTGACTTTCTGCCCATCGATGAGCAAATCGCCGGCGGAAATTTCTTCTAGTCCAGCTATCATGCGGAGTAAGGTAGATTTACCGCAACCGGAGGGGCCGACGAAGACAACAAATTCGCGATCATTAATGTCGAGATCTATGCCTTTGATGATTTCTGTGTCGGCGTAGGTTTTATGGATATCTCTTAAAGCAACTGTTGACATAAAATCCTTCTATTAAGGGGGTTGAAGAAAAGAAATTCTCACGCAGAGGCGCATTCGCGCAGCGTCTCGCAGAGAAGGCGCAAAGAAGAATGCAAGAGTTTGTTCTCATTCCTTCTGCCTCCTGCCTTCTACTTCACTGCACCAAAGGTGAGGCCTCGGACTAGTTGCCGTTGACTTAGCCAACCGAAGATGAGGATGGGTGCGATCGCTAGTGTTGATGCTGCTGAAAGTTTTGCCCAAAATAATCCTTGGGGGCTGGAAAATGAAGCAATAAAGGCTGTAAGGGGGGCGGCATCGGCTGTTGTTAGGTTCAGGCTCCAAAATGCTTCGTTCCAGGACAAGATAATTGAGAGTAAGGCGGTGGAGGCAATTCCGGGTAATGCTAATGGTAGCAAGACGTGAAGGAGTTCTTGCTGTGTGGTTGCGCCATCCATGCGATCGGCTTCGAGAATATCTTTGGGAACTTCTTTGAAGAAGCTGTAAATCATCCAGACAACAATCGGCAAATTAATCAAGGTATAAATGATCATTAAACCGATACGGGTATCTAGTAAGCCAAAGTTGCGACACAAGATGTAGATGGGAACTAGTACGCCGACGGGTGGCAGCATTTTTGTAGACAGCATCCACAGCAGAGTTCCCTTGGTGCGTTTCGTGGGGAAGAATGCCATTGCATAAGCGGCGGGTACGGCAAGCAATAATGCAAGTATGGTGGCTCCAAGGGAAACGGCTACGCTGTTAAATGCATAATTGAAATAATTTGCCCGGTCTTGGATGGCAACATAGTTTTCCAATGTCGGGCGGAAAAATAACTGCGGGGGAGTGGAAACTGCCGCGACTTCGGTTTTGAAACTGGTGATAAACATCCAGAAGATGGGGAAAAATAAGAGGCAAGCGACAAGCCAACCCAGTAATGTCCATAGCCAAAGCTTCGAGTTTTTACGTGCCATGATGGTAATTCGTAATTCGTAATTAGGTTGCGTTGGTAGCTTTATTTTGGAGGCTTGGTGTTAGGTATCCAAATTACGAGCAACACTACGCATCAAGAAGATAGCCACGATGTTGGCAAGAATGACGGCGATTAAACCACCGGCTGAGGCACCACCTACATCAAATTCCAGCAAGGCTTTGAGGAAGATGTAATAAGCTAGGTTAGTAGTTGCAAGTCCCGGCCCGCCGCCTGTGGTAACAAAGATTTCTGCAAAGATGGTGAGGAAGAAAATCGTTTCAATCATGGCGACTACAGAAATGGCGCGGCTGAGATGCGGTAGCATGACGAAACGAAATAGAGCGATCGCATTTGCCCCATCCATTCGCGCTGCTTCTAACTGATCGCGATCGAGTGACTGAATGGCGGTTAGTAAAATCAGCAAAGCAAAAGGCAGCCATTCCCAGGAAACAATAATAATGATCGCCAGCAGAGGAACGCTGGCAAACCAATCAATCGCCCCCAAACCCAAACCCCTGGTGATTTGCGCGAATAGCCCATTCACTGGATGCATCAGCATATTTTTCCAGATCAGGGCGCTAACTGTAGGCATCACAAAAAACGGCGAGATTGCCAACACCCTCGCCACCCCACGCCCATAAAAATCTTGGTCAAATAGCACTGCTAGTAATGTACCCAGACCGATTGTGATTACCAGAACCGAAACAACCAGAATAATTGTGATTGCGATTGAAGTCCATAAAGCTGAGTCAGTCAGGATGAACGTGAAATTTTCAATCCCGATGAATCTACGTGCCTGTGGATTTAGCAAGTTATACCGCTGAAAAGAAAACCATAGAGTCATCACCAGAGGCACAATCATCCACAGCAACAGGACAACGACCGAAGGCGCAACCAGAGGTAAGGTTGAAGCTTGCCGCTTAGTTCGTTGCCTTGCGGGTGGTGGCGTTTCCTGTTGAGGTTTTACCGCTAATGAAGAAGACATAAGCAATTGGTAATTCGTAATTCGTAATTCGTAATTAAGAAAATTCAGATTAAATCGGGGTTTGGTATAGCTGTTGTAGAACAGTTGAGAATTACTCGATATAACCTGTGTGTTTCATGAAGCGTTCAGTGGATCTCTGCGATTGCTGTAATGCTTGGTCTACTGAAGTACGATTGGTTAGCGCTGCTGCTAGGGTTTGCCCAACTGAAGAACCGATCGCCTGAAATTCTGGAATATCCACATATTGAACTCCCTTATACGGAGTTGGTTCTGCGGATGGACGGGTAACATCAGCAGATTGAATTGCCCTCAGCACGATTTCCGCAAAAGGTGCAGCTTTGCGATAGTTGGGATTTTGATAGGTGGAAGTCCGAGTTCCTGGTGGCACGGCAACCCAGCTATTTTCTTTTGCAACTAGTTGGGTATATTCTTTTGATGTTGCCCAAGCAACAAACCTCTGAGCAGCTTCCGGTGATTTTGAGGTTTTGGGAACTGCTAAAGCCCAAGCCCAAAGCCAATTTGAACCGTTGGGATATTTTTCAATTGGCGCACGGGCGAAGCCAACTTTATCATGTACCTGGGATTCTTTGGGATTGGATAGCAGTCCGGCGGCGACGGTTGCATCTACCCACATACCGCATTTACCTGTGGAGAATAATGCTAGATTCTCATTAAAGCCATTGGAACTGGCTCCCGGCGGCCCATATTTTTGCAGCAAATCAACGTAAAAAGCGATCGCCTCTTTCCAAGCTGGAGTATTGATCGTCGGTTGCCACTTCATGTCAAACCACCGTCCGCCATAGGTGTTGACCAATGTGGAAACAAATGCCATGTTTTCACCCCAACCAGGTTTTCCGCGTAAGCAAACCCCATAAACTCCACGCTTCGGATCGTGGATTTTGCTTGCCCATTCTCTCATTTGGGGATAAGTTGGCTGTTCGGGAACCGTAATCCCGGCTTTGTCAAACAAGTCTTTGCGGTAGTACAGCATGGAACTTTCTCCGTAGAATGGCACGGCATAAAGTTTGCCGTTATGGGAAAGTCCTTCGCGGATGGGTTTGAGCAGATCGTTTACGTCGTAATTTGCACCGAGTTGATCCAAGGGTGTTAACCAATCACGCCTAGCCCAAATTGGTGTTTCATAGGAACCAATTGTCAGGACATCGAATTGCCCGCCTTGGCTAGCAACATCTGTGGTTGTGCGTTGGCGCAAGACATTTTCTTCTAGCACCACCCACCGGAGTTGAATATCACGGTTGGCTTCCTCGAACTTGCGGGAAAGCCCCTGCATAACTACCATGTCGCCGTTATTCACAGTGGCGATCGTCAGCGTAGTTTTCTCGGCAGCTTGAGAGCGAGGTGCACAAGCGTGTAGCAGTTGCGTCAGCATCACTCCTGCGAGAAATGCCACCAGTACTTTAGCGAAGCGGGGAATACGCATCGCATTACTCCTTTGATGTAAAATATCGAACGGAGAAAGTTTGTGATTTTATGCTCTAAGTTTGAGTAAAAGCTCAATAATAGAATGATATCAACCCCACTTCAATGACGGGCATTTGCAATAATTCTTCAATAAATCTCAATTTGAAAATTATTGAGATAGATGAATTCACACAGCGCGGACATAGAAGGCAATCCAAAATCTAAAATCCGTCTTGAAAAGTTTGCTACGGAGGGAAACCCTCCTTACAACTTTTCGCAAAATCTAAAATTGTATAAGAGGTTGAAACTATGGCAGCGAAAGCAACCTATCAGTTTGCAGGTAAAACTATCCTAATTACAGGCGGTGCGGGCGATATTGGCAAGGCAACTGCACAACGTTTTGCCGCCAATGGCGCAGGTGTAGCCCTGCTAGATTTGAATGAACCGAAAATGGCAGAAGTGGCTGAGGAACTAAAAAGTTACAACGTTCCCGTCGGCTCATTTCGCTGTGATGTTACATCTGCTGATGATGTTGCCAAAGCTTTTACTGACGCAGTGAAACAGCTTGAGCGGATTGACTATATATTTAATAACGCTGGTTATCAAGGTGCGTTTGCAAAAACAGACGAATATCCTGAAGATGACTTTCAAAAGGTGATCAATATTAACGTTGTCGGCGTTTTCCATGTTCTGAAGGCGGCTGCACAGTATTTATGTGATGCAGGTGGAGGTGCGATCGTGAATATGGCAAGTTATGCAGGGGTTGTCGGCCCGCCAAATATGTTAGCTTATGGTGCTTCAAAGTTTGCGGTAATTGGAATGACTCAGACAGCAGCGAAAGATTTAGCACCTTACAATATCCGGGTGAATGCACTTTCGCCTGCGCTGATCGGGCCTGGTTTTATGTGGACTCGGCAAACAGAATTGCAAGCCGCAGTTGGTTCCCAGTACTTTGATTCTGACCCCAAGGTGGTTGAGCAACAGATGATTAATTCAGTGCCGATGCGGCGTTTGGGGAGTTTAGAAGAGGTGGCGAATGGAGTAGCATTTCTCATGAGTGATGAGGCAAGCTACATTACTGGGTTTAACTTGGAGGTAACAGGTGGTGAATAGAGATTTCCAGCTATTGAGCAAAAATTATATCTCTGGGCATATACTCAAAATGATGCAATCATTCCTTTTGATAGGTAAATAGTTTTTAAAGGTGGGATATGGGAGAACCTTTCTTGGATCGAAGAGATCGCAAGTTGGATTTGGCTGCTCATGCTGCTTGGCTGTATTACATTGCCGGTAATACACAGGAGGAGATTGCAGCCAAGCTGAATGTATCCCGGCAAGCGGCACAACGCTTAGTTGCACTGGCGGTCAGTGAAAAATTAATCAAATTTCGGCTCGATCATCCCTTGAGTGAATGCATTGCACTAGCTGAGGCGTTACGCGATCGCTTTGGGCTATCGCTGTGTGAAGTGGTGCCAACTGACGCAGGCAGCGGTGATACACTCAATGGTATTGGTGTATGTGCTGCCACCCACCTAGAAGCTTACTTGATGACGAAAACTCCAACCATACTTGCTTTATCCTCAGGTCGCACATTGCGAGCAATGGTGGAGCAAATTCCCTCAATGAACCAACCCCAGCATAAAATTGTTTCAATTATTGGGAATATGTCTCACTGTGGGCGTGCAGGTCGCCACGAAGTTGTGATGCATTTATCCGATCGCGTTGGTTCTCAAGCTTACCCAGTGCCGACTCCGGTTGTGGCGACTAGCATTGAAGAGAGGGAACTTTTGCAGACACAGCGATCGTTTATCACCGTTAAGGCTTTTGCAGAGCAAGCCAAAGCAACCTTTGTGGGAATTAGCCACATTGCCTGGAATGCTCCATTACATCAAGATGGCTTTATCAATGACGATGAAGTAGCTGAATTGATTGAACTAGGCGCAGTCGGAGAAATTGCGGGTTGGGCTTACGATGCTCAGGGAGTATTACTACAAAAGGGAACAAACAACCGGGTTGCTAGTGTACCGCTGGAACAACCAGCTTGTCGGCTAATCCTTGGTGTGGCAGGCGGCATGAAAAAGACAGAAGCAATTTTGGCTGCTTTACGTGGTCAATTAATTACGGGATTGATTACCGATGAAGCCGCTGCTCAAGCTATTCTTACTAAAATTTAGTGACGTTCCAAATATAGACGATCTCTGGTATTACCTAATCAAGAGCATCAAACTAACCAATTAATTGAGTAACCCGGATTGCAGAAGCGATCGCTCCTTCATGCAAACCATCTCCGAGGTAAGCTCCCGCATGGTAAGTATTATTCTCCCCATTAGTGCTAACAACTTCGTCTCTGTACCTGAAAGATTCGACAGTGTAGAACGGGGTGTGGTGTTCCTGAACGTGCAAGATTTTGTCTTCAGCAATCAACTCACCTAGGTTGAACGCCAGGCTATATTGCAGAGATGACGATATTCCGCAAAGTTGATTGAGATATGCGTTATATCCCCAGCCGTTGTTTGTTTGAAAAAAATCAAATTCCGATAATTGTTTGATACCGTATCTACCGTACATCGAATTATCTTGATGAAGCACCGTTGTCGCGTAGTTTTCCTTCCATGCTGAAAACCGTTTAATTTCTTCGTTGGTAGCATCGGACAATAACTTCATAACTTGGTCGGGTGGTGTCGCAAAAACCACTTTATCAAAAGTCTGTATTACACCATTCGACAGCCAGATTTGAACAGCATCAATCTGTCTATAAATTTTCGCAATTTCTATATTGAGCAATATTTCGCCTTGAAAGCGTTCCAGAATTTTTTCAATATAAGAATACACTCCTCCTTTAATTCTCACCCAATTTGTAAATACATAATTTCTCAGAGCGGGAATCGCCAATTCTGCCGGGAAATTGTCTATGATTTCAAATGGCATAGAGTAGCTGTACATTGCCAGCAATTTCACCCAATAATTTCTGATGTACTTGCATTTGAAGTATTGAGACATCGGCTGATTATAAAAATCTTGCATTTGGGCAGAACGCATTTTTCTCCATAGTCCAGCAGAACGAGCATAAAGAGTATTAAGCTTCAGATATTCAATGTAACGCTGAATTCCTGTAAAATTTTTTTGAATTGCCAAATGAGAAAGAATATGGCGACCATCTTTAAAAAATAATGATGAACCGATATTAACAGGTTCTAATTCCACCTCCAACTCTTTCATCAAATTCAGAAAATTATAAAATTTAACTGGAAATTCAATCACACCATTTTCTAACAAGCGATCGCATTGGAAATGATTGGGTTTAACGTTTTTATTTAATGTCCGAATATGTCCGCCCAAAATCGGTTGTTTTTCAAAAACTGTAACGTGATGACCATTTTTGCCGAGCAGGTATGCTGTTACCATACCACTTGCTCCGCCACCAATAATTGCTATTTTCATATCTCACCTCGAACGCATAAAACGCTGCTATCTGCCTTTTGATAAAATCAAATCTCCCGACAATCTTTGATACAAAAGCGCGCCAGTCCAAAACGTTGGTGCGAACCCTGGATAGCCGGATGAGGCATTACAAAAATAGAAATTATTTAATGATGTGTTGTGATTCAGCCTGCCAATTCCCATATTGCGGGGCGTTAGGTTGGAACCATAAGAATTTCCATTTGGACACCAGCAATAACGCTCATTTGTGGTTGGACTTCCGGTGATTTTAAAAACAATATATTTTCTCAAATTTGGAATATAGTTTTTTTCAACCACATCTAGTATAAAATTGAATATTTCCTCCTTTTTCTGGTAATAAGCTTTTTTATCAGTTTTTTTCAGGTTTTCAAAATAATTATAATTAGCAACAGTCAAAAACTCGATAATTTGACAGTCTGCCGGACAGTCGCGCTGTTTGGTTAGTAAAGTGGGTGTTGTTATGGCAAAACTGGGGTTAGAATAATCATGCTTTTCATACATTTGATAAAAGGCTTCATTCAAATCTCGATGTCTTGTATGAAAGGTATTCCATTTTCCAAAACCATAATCTTGTAAATCAATATCTTTAACAACACAGTAAGCCATGTAATTTGAAGGAGAATAATCATAATTGAGCTTCTGGCGTACTGAAGAACCGAATTTTTCTTCTCCAATCATCCGAGCAGCTGTTTTCGGGTCGATATTGCAAATAATCGTTTCGCCTGTGAATTCATGGCTTTGATGTGTAATCAGGTCGCGTGCTTGAACTCCAGTTACAGTATTGTCTGTGACTTTAAAATTAGTTACTTCAAGGTTGAGTAAAACCTTGCCGTTATGCTCTTCAATTACCTTAACTAATGAATTTATGACATGCTCAAAATGCTGTGTGGGATAAAAAGCGCCCTTTTGATATGCAGTGAACAAGATAACCCAGGCGTAAAAAGAAAGTTGATCTGGGGGTAATAAAAAATCGGGCCATTGCAGTGCTAACAGCGTTTGCGCTTCTTGAGGTAGTTTGAACTTGTTGAAAACATCCTGAAGCGTACTGTTGAGGTACATAATGGCAGAGGACACTTCACCAAGATGTTTGAATAATTCCCAAGGGTTTACAGGGGGTGATAATTTCTTTAATCCCTCACTGGTCTTTTGGACTTCTAAAACGAAATTACGAATGCAATCGCTATCCTGGGGAAAGAGGTCAGAAAGCCTGCGAATTAGTTCCTGGGATTCGGAAGGAATATCCAGCCAGTAGTTAGGCATCCTCATATGGTCAAAGCCATCAGGATCGTACCGCTCAAAAGTTACTTCTTTATCCAAGTTCAGTGTTTTCAAAACCCGATTTACGGTTTGTCCTTCACCACAATCCCAAACATAATGAAGTTGTGCATTAAACTTATATTTTTTGGCCATCGTAAAGGTGTGACCAAAACCCCCTGGATGCTCGTGAGCTTCCAAGACCTGCACTGTCTTGCCGGATTTTGCCATCAGCGCCCCAAAAACCAAAGCCGACAAACCACTGCCTACGATCAGGTAATCCGTTTTCATGTGACGTTTCCTTCAATTATTTGATTTCCGGTAAGCATCTGCAATGAGACTGATGAGAAATTGGCAAAATCTAGCCCTACGATCAATTGGCGAGATTGATCGGGTCAGCGCGTTAGGCTGAAATCAGAATGTATTCGTAGGTGAGCGATCGCGTGACCATGTGAATGCTATATATTCGTCAACAATGACCCTTTGTTTTCAACGCAACTTCTACCTACAGAATGAGATTAGTGTTAAGTTATTGTATGATTAATGATCGCATCCCAAAGAAGAGAGCTTGCAAGAGCAAAAGCTGATAGCACTGATTTACCTTGTGTTTCCAGGTTGGATGTCACCCTTCAGGCGTGCTGAGTGCTTGTATTTAGCATTAAGCAAAACTATTTCAGTAGACAGAGCAGTTTCATCCATGTAACTTCCCCTAGTGAGATGAAAAGACCAAGGGCAATCTTTAACCTGAGGAGTGAGTATTCAAACAGGTGTTCATTGCAACTAGCAATCTCTTACCCGCTGTAATTCTGCAGAATTTGCAACTGATATCAGACATTATTCTGGAACTAATTGATGAAATTCGTTGTATCTCACGGAATTGGCGATATTCCTTTGGATGATTGCCAGAACCGAATGACACGCTTGATAAGCTCTTGGAGTAAAGAGTAATTATTAGTAACTCTTACTATTAACAATTACATCTGGGAATTTACTGTTATACTCACCATGTAAATGCAATGAAGTTGAATCTAAATGTGAAGATTTTAAACTAATATTGAATTCTTTGAACACCTGACTGCTAATAGCTAAAAATATCTCAATTAAACCTTTAATAAATAATTTATCCATAACTCTACCTAATTTATCATCATTTAAATATTCTGTATTGACTCCTTTTCCTATTAGATGTTCACAAGGCTTATCTTTAAAAACTCGGAAAACATATATAAAGGACTACTAACAAAACCTAATCCATTTAATATCATTGCTTTGACTACATATCCGGGACTGATTTTTTCTCCTGGCTCTTGCCCAATTAATTCATTAATAATTTCTTGCCTTGCCTATAGAGTCTATAATTCCTGCCACTATGCCCAAATGGTCTATATTTTGAATTTCAATTTCTCTCGGATTAGACATGACAACAAAATAGCAATATTCAACATCTGTTGAAATTCTCACATTTCATGTACCTAAAAATTTATTTGCAATGTCCAAACCACAATTTTTAAGCGTTCAGTCCATTCCATATACACACTTCTGACTTTAGCTTGGCTTGGCTTAATAGTCTATTAATAGTATCTATTCTCATTAAGCGCTAAAATACTACTCCAAGCTATAGTTCACAAATACTATTTACTACAAATTAGTTAAGTACTAATGAACTTGTGACAGTTAGGGTGCGGAATGTGGGATATAAATAGAGCTTATTTTTTCTACGTTCAGATATTCTTATTGTCAAGGGCACTTTTGACTGTGCCTACCAGATATCGTATCTGGGAAACCAAAACTAAAAAGCGAAACGGAGTGGCTGATTCGCCCTCCGTGTAGCAACAGTTTAGAATCCCCGTCTATGAAAGAGCGGGGAGTAGTCAAGATTGACAAACTGCTATGAAACAAGACCCAGCTAGAGAGTTAGTCTGGGGAGCATCCCACTTTTTTGTAATTTCAGTCATTGCGAGCAAAACGAAGTGAAGTGTAAAGCCTTCGGCATAGGCTTATTTTTCTCTCCTTGTGAAATAAAAACTGGGATGCACTCGATGATACACTTCTATCATTATTCAACAAACATCTCGGATTTTTCGCTCTTTTGCTGTATTATAGTTAATCCAAGTTAAATTTTTCCCTGCTAGACTTCATAAAATATTCTTGCGGGTCTGTTTGAGGATTCTTGAACAACCACATTAGTGGCTGTGCGAATCTATGTGAAAATTGTCATTACCTAAACTTATAAAATTCTAAGTAGAGCCAGATGAAACTGATCAAAAAATCTGAAAAACTCCTCCTCAAGAAAATGGAGATTATGGAGGAAATAGAAGAAAGAAACCTTCAGGACGATATTATTGATGCTCCAGAATCGGCAGCACTGGAACAACAAGTACTAAATATAGAAAATCAAGAACCTTACTATATACCTTTGCGAGATAATCCTGTAGTCCAATCCGTTGGTAATACAGGCTGGCAGGTTTCTGAAATTTGGAAGGATATTAGATTGGATAATTTCTAGTGATGGCTAATGACATAACCATGCTTCCGAAAGCATATCTGAGTCTAACAATTTGTATTGTTTCCTTTACAGATAAATGAATGATTAGTGAGCATTTTTGTTGACTGTGTGTAATGAATGAAACAAATCATTTACTCAGCTAAAACATTGTTTCGTGAAGACAGATTTGTTTTCATTATTTAATATTCAAACTATAGAGACTGCTTCTCGATTGATTGCTAACCAGTACATTACCTGCTTTTCTAAAGGAGATAAACGTTCACACTGTTGGTCTAAAAGTTCCCAAATATCACCAAAAACAGATATATTGCAGTTTAAGAATTGCGAAATATCTCCAGCAAATAACTCTTGAGTCGTATTTGCAACTATCTTTAAAGCTAATGGATTACCACTATAAAGTGAGGTTAGTAGTTGCTCTTGCTCTTGCGAGGCAGAAAACCCTTTATCTGTCAAAATTTCGTGTATTTCTAACTCACTTAAACCTCTAAGTTGTAGAGAACGAACTGGTAAATTCTTCCCTTCTTTCAAGGCTAAACTTTTCGATTTCTCGCGGCTAGTCAGTAGTAAGCAGCTTTGATGAGATACTTCAGCAATATACCGAAATAGCTGTCCGTAACTTTCATATCCTTCTCGATAATTTCCGGCATTTGCACTACTAACGAGAATTGTTTCAACGTTATCTAAGATAATCAGACACTGTGATAAACTTAAATATTTCATTAACAATGCCAGTTGCGCTTCGTCGGTGTCGGGTAAATTTGTTTCTTGCTGATTAGATAAAAATTTATAGCGTTTCTCAGTCTGGTGAAGTACAGTAGCAAGAATGGGTAAACCAATTA
>JAVRCF010000116.1:0-7769 GCA_034530935.1 Aulosira sp. DedQUE10
ACCAAATGTTAAGTTAATTGTCGCTCCTTTCCCCGATCTTCAACGAGGATCTGACTAGTTTTTTTTCAACAATTCTCTCAAAGCCTCTTGACAAAAGACTTACAGCCTTAACTTGTCACTAATGTTTCACCCTTTACCCTTTTACCCAAATTAAATTCCCAGTTGAAAATGCTGAACCGAGCCGTATTAGAACCTATCTTTGCTGGAGACGTTCTACAGAACATCTCTACAGGATATTGATATGTAGCAAGATTTTTTTTGAATTGAAAGCCCTTTTTAGCCTAAAAATTCACACAATTGGGTACAAATGTACTACAATGGATAGTATAGCGCCTACAAAGCCCAGTAAAGTGCAGAATGGCTCTGTGGTAGTTTTCTGGAAGATGGATTTAAAGATCTATGATGAAGCACTACATTCTCAACCTCAATCCCACTGCCAAACATGAATGGGATCGGTGTATTTTACGCGATCCACTCACTGCGAAACGCCCAGATATTGCCAAAATAATCGCTGATGCGGTTGGTGCTGATACAGGCAGTTATTTGGTGAGTGTGAACATCGAAGTTACAGTCTTGGAACAAGCGGCTGTACCACAAGCAGAACAACTCTCGCTCTCATTCCCAGAGATGAATACTCAATCCCAATTACGAGAAGTGGCGTAATTAAACAGACAGGTAAGAAAAAACTGCAAACTGCAAAACACTGAATTTTTTGCTCCTCATTTCTAATTATATAGCAATCCCAAATCATCTGTGAAAAATTAGAATTAGATCCCCAACTTCTTTGAGAAATCGGGGATCTAGATAATACTAAATCAAATAATGTTTGCGACACATCAATATATTCTAGAGGGCACGGCACTGCCGTGCCCCTACAATCTCTCGCATTCTTTTTTCAAATTGGTATAACACGAATTTTCACGAATAAAATCGGATTGCTATAGCAATATAGTCGGATTTTTTGGTCAATATTTTTGGCAAGGAAGATTATTTGATTATGCAACTGAGTTATTATCCAGATGCAATAGTACAAGCTGCCCAAAGAGTGAATGAAATAGACTCTCAGTTGATGGCAGTTCAACAGCAAATTAACAGATTTGAAGGCAATGCAGATCGTAGCGCTGCCTTTGATATAGATCTGAAAAACGATGGGCAACGTAAAGCGCGTCGCTTTGAAGTGCTGCTGGTGAATCAGGAATATCAGAAGGCAGTAGACACACAGATCAGATTAATCGGTGACAAAGCGAATGCGATCGCTCATTTGGAATACTTGCGTAACCAGTTTAGTGTAGCTAAGTTGGAAGCGAGATTAGCTATTGCCCAACAATTAACGGATTTTGAATCTCGCGAACTAGTTGGATTGTAACCAATTCAGCTGCCGTAGGGTGTGTTAAGCTTCGGTAACACACCGTCCAAAAGCTTCGGTGCGTTACGGACTGCGTCCTAACGCACCCTACAAATACTGACTATATATCTATAAATTGGGTAGAAATAATGGCGATACTTGATCATGAAATTTAGATGATAAAAGTTGAGCAATTTGGTGATTGATAATGGTCACATCAAAACGCTGACTAGCAATATTTTTAGCATTATTCGCCATAGTGGTTATTTTATCTGTTTCCTGAAGACAAGTATTAATTACTTGTGCTAACTCCTCAGGTTCTCCTGGATTAACTAAAAAACCATTAATTCCTGGTTCTACTAATTCCATTGCACCACCAGCTTTGGTTGCTACTACAGGTGTTCCGCATAGCATCGCCTCAACAATTACTCTACCAAAAGGTTCTGCAAAAGTGGAAGTATGAGTAACCAAGTTACAAGCTGCCATTAATTGCGGAATATCAGCACGAAATCCTAAAAATTTTACTCTATTTTTTAGCCCCAAATCAGTAACTTGTTGGTGTAATTGTTGCACATAATCTTCTTCGCCAAAAAGTGCATCACCAACTAAAATTGCTGTTACTTGTTCCCGACATTTGGCAAGGGCATCAATTAAAATATGTTGCCCTTTCCAAGGTGCCAGACGGCTGAAGTGTCCAACTACAAATTTTCCAGCAAGTCCTAATTCTTTTTGTAATTGTCTCACCTCAGACTCGCAAGTTTGATAAATTTTTGAGTCAAAGCCGTTATAGACGACTGCGGTGATATCTGCGCGTCCGCCTGCTTGCACAAAGGCTTTTTGACTCGCTTGGGAATTGGCAATTACTAAGGAGGCAAAATAATTAGCTAAGTTAACAGCAATGCTACGGTTAGTTTGGCTAAAATGCTCTGTTGAGAGAATATCATGCAAATGATAAATCAGAGGACGACGGGCAAAAAAACTAGCGATCGCACCAATGACTAATGCTTTTTGAGTATTAGCATAAATTACATCATAGCCTTGGGCTATCTGTACTACCTTAATAATGAGTGGTAGCAGTTGTTTTAAGCTGGCTAATCCTTGGAGAAGGCTGCTAGATTTTTGCACGGAGATGGCTTGATTTGTTAAAACTTCCACCGGAATATGATTTTGCTGAAGTAAAGTTTTAAAAGGCCCATCGGCAAATAAACCAACAAGAGCGCGATCGCGGTAGGGTTTAGCAATATCTATCAAACATAATTCTGCGCCCCCTGGCTTACCACTTTGGTCTAAAAAAAGAATTTTCATTATTATTTGTCATTCGTCATTTGTCATTCGTCATTTGGCATTTATCCCCCTCATCCCCAGTCCCCAATCCCCACTTACGCCAATAAAACTTCCCTCACTTGCTGGGCTATTTTCTGCCAATTAAAATGCGTGGCGGCGTACTGGTGACAGGTTTCTCGTGAAGGGATTGGTAATTTTTCTTGTAGTACTTGTTCTAATTTTTCAGCAATAGCTGAGGCTTCGGCGGAAGTAGTAATTAAATCTGGTGAAAAGGGTGATAAAATTTCTGGCATTCCGCCAACAGGGGTACATAAAACGGGAGTACCACAGGCTAAAGATTCTAAAATTGCTAATCCAAATCCTTCAAAAGATTGACTGGGCATGATTGTCAAGTCAGCAGCTTGGTAAGCTAAAGGTAAATCCTCATCAGGTATAAAACCTAAAAATTTAACGTTGTTGTCTAGCCCTAATTCTGTAGCCTGCTGTTGTAGTGCAGCTTGTATATGTCCACGACCGGCGATCGCTAACCAAACATCAGGTATTCTAGGCTTAATGGTTGCGATCGCATCTAACAATTTATCTAGTCCCACTCGATGGACTAAGCGGCGGGATGTAAATAAAATCGGACGACTATCAGGCCAGCCTAATTTGCTTCTCGCGTCTTGCCGTGATAAGTTGGCTTGAAATCGGTTAATATCAACTCCACCGGGGATAATATGAATCTTGCTCCACGGAACTTGATATTGTTTATGGAGAATATTGCCAAATGCTTTGCTGAGGACAATAAAGCGATCGCAGCGTTTATATGTGCTTTGTTCTATCAGCCAGCGCTTTAGCAAAACACTCAACATCTGATTTGCTATCTCTTGCTGACTTTCAGAAGCCCAAGGCCCATGAAAGTTAAAAGTAATTGGCACTTCTTTTGGTAAAATATCCAAAATTGGAAAGCTATATAGTGCAAAATGCAGATTAATGGCATCTGGTTTGCCTACTCTAGTTTTTTGAAATTTAGTACGAATAGACCATAAACGTTGCCAAATTGCACTATCTGGTTCAGCTAAATTAGTTAGTTTTACGGGCAGATTTATTTCTGTGTTTGGTAAACCTACTCCACATAATTCCACATGGTCTTGATTTGCTGCTAATTGATGAGTTAGTTCGTAAATATACCGTTCTAATCCTCCAGGTGTCTTGGGAAACCAGCCCATTCCCAAAGTGAGAATAGATGCTGAAGCGAAATTGTCTTTGTTACCTTCCACCTATGTTACTCCTGTGATCTGTTGAACTGGCTTCCTTGTGCTTTTACACCAAGCTCAACCCTTCTTTTGTCAACAATAAATTGCTGTTGCTGTACTGTTATTCGACACTTCATCACATCATCAGTACTTTTTGCTTCTATTTGCATGAAGATTATTCAGCCAATTTACAGAGTAATTAAATTTATTTTTAACAATTTATTAATTAATGGTAAATCATCAATCAAGAATAATTTAATTAGAATTTTCTGTTTTAAACCATATTTATTTAACTGTCAACCATTAAGCTCATCCCACCCCTTGAAGGAGTGGGCTTTCCCTCCGACTTTCTGTAAGTTTTTCCTTGTATTTTTATTAACTACTTAATACTAGCAAAGATGGATATTATACTTTTATAGCTAATATTAAATGTGTTCAAATAATTGCAAATGTTACATTTTTTGGTTTTATAACATGGGTAAGATGTCAGATTAATAACAACCAAAGTTTAGGGGGAAGCTCTTTTCTTACTTTTTTTGTAACAGTTGACTCTATTTGAAAAATTCTGTATTAGGCTTTACTATATTTGCAAATATCAAAGTAAATATTAATACCTGTAAAATAAATTTGCAATTATCGTAAAAGTCAAATTAAAAAAAGAGTATGCTTTTTATGAATTTTTGGTAAACCTAAAATTATTACTATCAAGTTTTTGTTATTTATGTGTATATTCTGTTAGGAGGAAGATTAATCATTATGGTTCAATAATTTATTGTTTACAGCTAGAAAATTTAAGTAATAGAGCGGAAAATAAATATAAGAGCCCATAATAGTTAATATTCCAGAGATACAAGTCAAAAAATCAGGGTTTTGACAATTAATTTTGATGTGCTGTGAGATACCCGACTTCTTAAAGAAGTCGGGTATCTGAAAAAGCTAGCCAATCAGAAATAATCAAACAAGTTGCTAGTCAAATGCTTGCAGCATAAGTACTCTTTCTTTTTACTTTTGAGTACAGACGCGATTAATCGCGTCTCTCCGACTTTTGCCTTGTTGTACTAGTACATTGCAGCTAGTTAATTTATAATTTAAGGTTTTAATTAATAACTAATAATCCTTAATATTCTCTAGTGCAAAAAACTTTTTTGCGCCAAATTAAGATCAGATTGGAGATTTTATGAACTTCCGTTTAATGCAGAAAATTGGCATAATTTGCTACAAATTTAGACAATATATCAAGAAAATTTTTCCGAAATGTAATTTGCGGCAGAGAAAATTATTGACATTTCTACTCTGTCTCACTATAGGAGTATTTGTTGCTTCTTTTGGCATGACAACACTTTGGACTGTTAGCGGTTCGCCAACAAGCACTTATAAAACATCGTGGATAGGTAATACTTTTGGCGGTGGAAAACATTGGGTACAAAATAATATAGATGCAATGTATGTTGCTGCCAATGGCACTGTTTATACTAATAGCATTTGGGATGAAGCAGGCAGAGAAGCAGGAATATATAAAGATGGCAAGATTGTAGGTATGCTTGATGATACTCACGGTTGGAGCCGTCTTGGAGGTAAAGCGATAACAGTTAATAATAAATATATTTACTTAGCTATCACCCAAGGCTCGATTGGCAAAACAGAGAAAGATTATCCGCCGGAAGGCACAACTTGGTACTGCGTCAGACGCTATGATTTGTCGGGTAAACCTGCGCCGTTTGCTGGTGGGCGGGGTTGGGATAAAAGTATGTTAATTACTAGCAATAAAAGTGAATTGACTGGATTAGCAACTGCAAAAAAAGAATTATATGTAAGTGATTTTACTGCCAATCTTATTCGGGTTTATAGTACCGAAACGATGAAGGAATTACGCAGTTTTAGCTTTGCTAGACCTGGCACTATAACTGTTGATAGCCAAGGGAATCTGTGGATTATTCAAAACAAAAACGGTAGTAATCCTACCAAGATTCTGCATTATTCCCACACGGGTAAAAAACTACTGCCAGAGATTACGCAAGTTGTCGAACCAACTGCGATCGCAATTGATCCTCAAGGCAGACTTTTAATAGCAGAGAATGGGCCCCATCAGCAAGTATTAATTTACAAGGTTACAGGGAAGCCAGTGCAGGTTGGGACTTTTGGTACTAAAGGCGGTATTTATGCGGGTAACCCTGGAGAAGTCCAAGATTTAAAACTTTACGGGATTACAGGAGTGGGTACAGATGCAGCCGGAAATATCTATGTCAACAGCAATGGTTTCAATCGATCGGGGACTGACTTAAGACAGTTTTCACCATCAGGAAAACAATTGTGGCGATTGTTGGGATTGCTGTTTGTTGATAATGCGGATGCAGATCCTCAAACTGATGGTGTTGATGTTTTCACCAAGCAAGAACACTTTGTCATGGACTACAGTCAGCCTGCTGGGAAGCAATGGACTTTCAAGAATTACACTGTAAATCCTTTGAAATATCCTCAAGATCCACGTATGCATACATCCCCAGATGGTACTTTTATGAGGCGTATCAAAGGCAAGCCCTTTATGTTCCTCACAAATATGTATAGTAGCTTTTTGCAAATTTATCGTTTCGATAGCGCTAACAAGAGCAAAATAGCCATCCCATCGGCAATGTTTGTTGGTACTAACGCCGAAGGTAAACAATCAATCGCTGGTAACTGGCCACCAAATCAACCCAAAAAAGGCGAATGGATTTGGCGCGATCGCAATGGTAATGGTGCGTTCGATCCAAGGGAGTATGATACTAGCGAAGATTATCCCTACTTCGGCGGTTGGTGGGTAGACAATAAAGGAGATGTCTGGAAAAGTTTGCGAACTCAAGATGGTATTGGTATCCGCCACTATCCATTAAAGGGACTAGATGATCGTGGCAACCCCATCTATAGTTATAGTTCCATGCAAAAGCAAAAGACTCCGAGTCTGTTTACCGATTTGCGGCGGATTGAGTATTTCCCGGAAACAGATACTATGTATTTGTCAGGCTTTACCGTAGACCATCCAGCGAATGGTGACGATACTGGCGTTGTTGGCTCTGAGATTGTTCGGTTTGATAATTGGAGCAAACAAAAAGAAAATCCTACTCCCCGTTGGCGTATCGTAGTACCTTACGACACCACTGGTAAGCGCGAAGTCTCTACAATGTCTATGAGTGTAGCCGGAGACTATGTATTTGCTGTAACATTTAAAACCGCAGAAGTCCACATTTACAACGCCACAACCGGAGTGCAAGTACAACAGTTCAAACCTGGCCCAGAAGTTGCAGGTGAAAGTGGTTGGATTGATATCCCCTACGGTATCCGCGCTTTTCGCCGTTCAGATGGTGAGTACTTAGTGTTTGTTGAAGAAGATTGGAAAGGCAAGGTACTTATCTATCGGCTGCGGGGATAATATCAATTTTCGGTTTACTTCAATGCTTTCAAGGAATTCATTTTCTGGTTACACAAGGAGTTCCGAGGATTCTGAATTTAACGGAGTCACGTTGTCGAATCTTGCAATTCCTGCCTACTGCTTGTCAAAAATATTATTTATTTGTTAAAAACTCTAGTTTTAAATTGATTGTATATGTAGTTGATTTATGCTACTTATTGAAGTGCGGAATGTGGGATCTAAGGTTTTTGCCACTAACACCAAGCGATTGGACTAAGCTGCATATTTCAGTCGACTTGAGCGGACTTGCGCTATTAGCCCGGAACTTCAGTTCTGGGCGGGATGGAACAACAGTGTGATACTTTGACTGTTACAAAAATTTGGGTAATGACAAGGACTAGAATATTGAGTCATCAAAAAACAAAGGGTTCTTCAGTACCAGTCATGAAAAGCAAGATTCCCAATTTCCTATAGAATTTGGGACATTCAGAAGAGACTATTTAGTAGCGTTCATATTTTC
>JAVRCF010000116.1:7779-22433 GCA_034530935.1 Aulosira sp. DedQUE10
TAAAAGTCTTCACCTGTAAGGACTAGCTAAATTTACTCCAAGAGTCCTATAGAAGTTGGGAATCTTGAACTTAAATTCATTAAAGGCTAAAGCCCTGACTACAGATGTTTTAAAAGGCTCCAGTTCTACCAAAGAGAACATAGAATGTTTTGACAATTAACGCCAAATCATACATTGGACTCCATCTTTGCTGATACTGTAAATCTAAGTCAACTATTTTCTCAAAATTGCTTACCTGAGAACGCCCATTAACTTGCCATTCACCAGTTAAACCAGGTTTAACATTTAAACGCTGCCAATGTCTTTTTGTATATTTACTAACTTCATCACCTGTTGGTGGACGTGTTCCTACTAAGCTCATGTCACTGAGTAGAACATTCCAAAATTGCGGTAGTTCATCCAAGCTAGTGCATCTCAGAAAGCGACCTACTTTAGTTACTCGGAAATCATTTTTGTTTTTAAATATGAGTCCCTTAGCTTCGTTATTAACTAAAGTCTTTAATTCCTCTGCATCACTAACCATTGAGCGAAATTTATAAAGACGAAATGGTCTTCCTTGCAGTCCATAGCGCTCTTGAGCAAAGAAAATTGGGCCTGGACTATCAATTTTAATCGCGATCGCGATCGGTAAAAACAAGATGGCTAGAATCAACAGCCCTATCAAGCTGCCTACAATGTCTAAACAACGTTTAAATTTAGACTTTACTGAAGGATGGGCACTAGACTCTAGTTCCCAAGATGTAAAAGAGGTAGCTGGAAGAATTTTTTGTAATTGTGTTTGCTGCATTATCCTGCTTCAAGTAATGAAGGTAGAATTCTTGACTTTTGATGGGAGGTTGTTAAAATTAAATTCTTTTAAAAAGATAAAACTCGGTCTTTGTGGGTATACAGCGCTTTATGGGGTAATTTCGGGAAATTGCTGGATGTCAGTCTGTTTTTTGCTTACTCCTTGTTGATCTGTATAAATGTGCGTTCGTTGTCACATCTCAATCACCCTCAAAAACATCTGTCCCAGAATCACCAAGTTGGCAAGTCTCAAGACGAGAGAACAGAGTAACGCACAATTCCCACCATGAAGCAGTTGCGATCGCACTATGCCATTCCCATACACCTAAAAGCTTGATACGCCAAACTTGTTCTAAAAAACCGAAATAAGGTAAATGTCCTATAGGTGCATCTCCTTGCCAGACTAGATTTTCATAATCAACCCAAGAGTCTTTCAAACGCCAACCAACGCGATTAGCAAAATCAATGCAGGTTTCGGAAGCAGCGACTTTGGCAGTGCCAATCATCAAAGCCAACAGCGGATCAGTTGCAGAAGTATCTTTAATACTCTGCCAGATACGTTGCTGGACACTAAAACCAAAGTGCCCATAACTATAATTTACCCACAGAGCATCAATAGTATAAATATCTTTACAAGAAAAATTTATAACACTATCAATATTAAGGAAACTATGTTGTTCTCTGCCGGATGCTTTTAAAATAAGCTTTGTGGTTTCTTGATCTGCCTCTAACCACATTTTTGATTTAAGTAAATCCCGCAAATGGGTGTAATCAATTCCCATTGCCGAACTCAAATCATCAGGCTTGGGACTGCCAATATTTTCTGGCTGTGGATTGAAACTGTCACCAGAAAATAAAGTTTTTCCTGGTAAGACTTCAATAATCCCTTGAGAGCCAGATAACCAAAAATATAATTGGATGTCGGTTTGTGCCAACTGCACTTGCAATTGTGTAATCCAAGCGGCGGCGGTTAGTCCCGTTGGCTGCATCCCTTGATTGAGAGTTTCTAAAAGGGTATTGGCAAATCGTTCACTTTCGTGAGGTGGTACAGCTGCGGTAATCAAACACTGTCCTACTTCTAATCCGATTTGCAGTTCTTCCAGCCAATCGCGCACCGATGCTGTCCCAGTCCCTTGTTCTACAGGAAAATCCAAAACGATAATTTGTTGCGATCGACATCGACGTAGCTGTTTTCTTAACCATGAACGCTCAATAAAAATATTTTCCGCCAGTACTAATCTGGCTTCTCCTGCTTGTGGCTTTTGAATTTGCCCTCGCAGATATAACAATACCGTTGCAGCTGCTTCTGGCGTAGGAGTTGATTCTGCAAAAGATTGCGATAGCAAACACTTTTGGATGGCTTTGCGTACATCTGACTGTGAGTTTTTGCCGCGTACAGTCCAATAATTTACTTCAAAACTGCCCGTTGTGCTGAGTATTTTACTCAAAGCTAAGGAATTTTTACTCTTGGGCAGTCCTTCTACGACTAATGCTTGTCGTGGATGTCGTGAAGATTCTATGTTGTCGGGTTTCAGTCCCAAAATTACTTCTCCTACTCCCTCCACAATGCGCTTAGGCGTTTGTGAGGGATACTCGGAATGTATGGAATTGTCCCCCCGTCCTTTTTTCAACTGATTAATGACTCGCAACTGCTGATTAGCTTTATCTATATATGTCAGTGTTTGATGGTAAACATAGCGATAAAGTCCATCGGCTTCGATTACACCTTGGGAGTCAGCAGCTTCTCCCCTTAACCCTTGAATTAAATAGTATGTAAATACTCCATGTCCTAATTGGGGAAATTCCCAAGATTGCTGCCCGCGATCGCAAGATAATAGAGCATAAAATCCTTTTCTCTGGGCGGCTCGTTGTCGCAGAATTTCCACCAACTCTGGTGTGGGATTGAGTTGGGGGTCTGTTTCTCCCCTCGCACCCAACAGTGTCATTCCTCCACTATGGCAAGCATCTAATATTAGTAGTTGCTGTTGGGCAGAACAATTTTCTAACAGTTGCAACACTTCCTGCAACTTTAAACCCGTGCCGATTAATTTTTCTTTTTGAGTATCTTGGAGACACAGCACCACCTGCTGACTCAATTGGTCTAGCATCCCATGCCCAGAAAAATAAAATATAACAGTGTCAATAGGTTTACTAGCAGCTGCAATTTGTTTGAGACTAGCACGAACATTTTCTAACTTTGGCTGCTGATGCCCAAAATCGTGGTAAATCATTACCTCCTTTTGGGGAAATCCTTGGGTTGCAGCATTTAATGCTTCTCCTAATCCTTGGCAATCCAATGCTGAATAATGCAAACAAGGTATTTGCTCATCCTCGTATTGATTGACTCCCACCAGTAATAGCCAAAGTTTTGCTACACCGGTTTCTAGGGCATGAGTTGAGTGGCTAGTACGAACCCCAACTGGACACATTTAAAAAATCTTAAATTTTGTATGAGCAAGCAATTTTCCTGCTGACTGTATAGTTCGTCTACAGTCAGCAGCTTGGATCAAGATAGTATCAGATCAAACTTGACGTAATAGTAGCAAAGTTAGTTCCAGGTACTTAGGAAATAACCAAAAAATATTATCTAATACTGATTCAAACAATGTTTGCGACAGATAAATCATTCGGAGGGCACAGCAGTGCTGTGCAACGCCACATCCTACCCTGCGGGTTCCGCTTTAGCGGTACAAGTCGGGCATTGCCCGCCCAACGGAGTGGCTCCCCTACCCATTTGTTACATTCTTGTTTCAAATTGGTAGAATATTCATAGGGTGTGTTAACAAAATGTGCTATAAATTCTTGCTATTATCGATGGTGCGTTAAGCTGCTCGCTATAACGCACCCTACGAAGGAATGTCACTTACTAAAAGTTGCTTAAGTTAAGTGCCATTCCACCCTACGAAGTTTTTACACATTAAATAGGATTGTTAGATTCAGCCGAATTCTTCCTGATATAGCGATAACATGATGGATATAGAAGTGGTAGATGCACCTTAATTTTAAGTACAGCCCTCAGCTTAGGTTGGGGGCTTTTATTATCTAAATTTATTTAACAAATGAGGGCAACAAACTTGGAGCCAACCACAATCCATAACCAATAAATACAAATAATCCTGTAATAAATACAGTCACTACATAGCTAATGCACATCAATAAACCATCAGATTCAATAGTGGCAATTGTTAATAGTAAAATACCTATAGTCGGGATGGGATTAGTAAAGGGAATCGGCGAAATTAGTAATAGTGTTAACCACGAAATACAAAATCCATTAAATCGCCAAGCCCAAGAACTATTTGCGATTTTTGCCAACCGAGGACGGGCTATTTTCTCAACTATTCTGGTGATTTGGCGCAGGTTATGCAACAATACGTGGGCAAAGCGCCGAGGAAATTTGTAGTTAGCCATTTTTTTGGGTAACCAAGGCGATCGCCTGCCCAAAACCATCTGCATCGACAATAATAAGCAAGCAGCGCCAAATGGCCCAGTTAATCCTGGTGGCATGGGAAACAAAAAGGGCAAAACTAATAATGCAATCACCAAGCTAAAGCCCCTCTCTGAGGTTTCTGCCAAAATGTCTCCTAGAGTTAGCGGCTGTTCAGCTAAGTGTTGCAACAATGACTTAATTTCTTGAGAAAATCTTAAATGCATTTGGCTTGAGTCTATGCGATTTTCCACAATTCCCAGCTTTACGTAAGTAAATCCTTTTATAGATGTATACAATAGCTCTGCAAGCAATTCCGTAAAAAATTAATTTTTCTTCAATTGTATATATAGATAAACTTATCCTCAATATGTTATGTGTTCTTAATTTAACACTCACAAATTAACTTTGTGGTGTTGAGGGGACAAAAACGGTTAAAGCTTTAGGGATAACGCGGAAATGGGCAGGAGTATAGGCGGTGATTTCCCCATCAGTATTAATAGGACGAGGTTTTCGGGTATGTACTTCCATTTCTTGACCCTGATAAGCACGCACTTCTCGCCATTTTATATGTCGTCCTTGTCGCATTGCCGGCAGTAATAGTATAATTTGCCACCAATGTTTAATCTCTAAACTGTAGAGATCAAGCCTTTGATCGTCAATTGTGGCATCGTGAGCCACTGCCATACCACCGCCATAATAGCGACCATTACCCACTGCAATCTGTACCGTTCGGACGCGAATAGATTCACCATTCATGCGAATTTCTGCACTAAATGGTCGAGATTCCCATATTACCTGCAATGCCGTAGCGACGTAAGCGAATACACCCCAGCGACGTTTCGCTTCTTTGGTTAGTCGTTCAGTGATTTTGACACTGAGTCCCATACTCGCAACGTTGAAGAAGTGTTTACCATTCACCCACCCTAAGTCAATGCGCCGCTGTTCTCCAGAGGCAATAATTTTGCAGGCTTCAGGTAAAGAATTGGGAATTCCCAAAGTCCTAGCTAAATCGTTGGCAGTTCCCAAAGGTAAGATGCCTAAGGGCAACTGAGTATCAACTAAACTATCTACTGCGGCATTGAGAGTGCCATCACCACCACCAACAATCACTAAGTCAACTTGATTTCGGTAGTGCTGGATCATCTCAGTCAGACGTTTAGGGTTTTCTATAGATTCCTCAATCAAATCAAAGTCTAATTCCTTGAGACATTGAATTGCTTCCGTGAGGCGCTTTTGTCCTTGGCGAGCATGATGATTTACTAACAGCAGTGCACGGGGACTCATGGCTAGTACCTCTTATAGGTTAGATATGGAATTATCAACGTCTAAATCTTCTGTGTGAATTTCACGTAAAAAACGTGTTGACGCTGTGATGCAAGCTACTTAAAATTTAACTGCTCATCATTTTTTATGTCGTTGTCACTGTTACTTTTTTAGAGGATGTTTATTTAGCTTAACTTTATTAGCAATTGGTGTCTTCATCCCTAGGAAATGGAGTACTGAGCCAAAAGATAACTGTGATTTGAATATTTGTATTCCTAATACAGGTATTCATTCTATTATTATAATACCAAAAAAAATTATATTTTTTATTTGTATAAATATACGTCTATTGATAAAAATGGTATAGATAATTTATATGATTACAATTACTTAAGCTTTTGTTATAAGGATCGTTAATTTTATATGTCAACTTGTGCTGTGGCAGATTTAAGATTGTCTACAGCCTTCAAAGCTTTATTTTTAACAACTCCTACTGTAATCTATATTCAAGGTTATCAATTAATACCAGATTCTCTTATTTTTAAATGTATTAAACTTAATCAAAATAATTATTTAAAGTTAATAAAATTTATTCAAGCTACCTTTAAAGTAGATAGACAAGGTAGAGTAATTCGCATGGTTGATAGTCATTCTGCTAATACTGGCTTTTATGAGGCAGTAGGCAGTTACGAGCAAATACAAAGGAAAAAGGTATTGTCATGAGCGATCGCTTTTGACTGCTCGATGATTTGGGAATACTGAGATTATAAGCATAATCGACATATTCAGTTATTCCTGCCATGATGTTGACATTCTTCAGCTATTTCTATTCAATCGGTTTCATCCCCCACGGACATTGTTATCTCTGGCAAACGGGGTTGGTTTGGCTCAACATTATAGCTGATGGGACGATCGCCCTAGCCTATTACTCAATTCCCTTCCTACTCATCTACTTTATTTCCAAACGCAAAGATGTTCCTTTCAACGGAGTTTTTCTGCTGTTTGGTGCTTTTATCATTGCCTGTGGCACGGGACACTTAATGGATATTTGGACACTCTGGTATCCAGACTATTGGATTGCAGGTGGTTTGAAAGCCCTAACAGCCTTGATTTCCATATACACAGCGTTTGCGTTAGTTTATCTCATCCCCCAAGCTTTGACACTACCTAGCCCTGCCCAGTTAGAAGCTGTCAACCGAGCGCTGACGAGTGAAATTGTGGAGCGCAAGCGAATAGAACAAGACCTACGTCTAGCAGAGGAAATTGCCACCAACTCCAGCCAAGCCAAAAGCGAATTTCTCGCCAATATGAGTCACGAGCTACGCACACCTCTAAATGGTATTCTGGGTTACACACAGATTCTGCAACGCACTGAACCCCTAACCGAGAAAGGATACAAAGGGGTAGATATTATTCAGCAGTGTGGTTCCCATTTGTTGACTCTGATTAATGATGTACTGGATCTCGCTAAGATTGAAGCCAGAAAACTGGAGCTTAACCCAATTGATTTCTACTTTCCGGCATTTATTGACAGTGTAGCGGAAATTTGCCGCATCCGAGCAGAACAGAAAAGTATTGGGTTTCATGTACAACTACCAGCAGATTTACCTGTGGGCATTCGTGTTGATGACAAACGTCTACGTCAAGTATTGATCAACCTACTCGGTAATGCCATTAAGTTTACTGAAAGAGGCAGTGTCATTTTCAAAATTGAAGTTATAGAGATTCAAGAAAAATCCCAGCAATTATCAATTCACAAAATTCGCTTTGAGGTAACTGATACGGGAGTTGGTATGAACCCTGAGCAACTCCAAAACATCTTTCTGCCTTTTGAACAAGTAGGAGAACAAAAACGCCAGATTGAAGGTACAGGGTTGGGACTAGCAATCAGCCACAAAATTATTTCATTGATGGGTAGCCAAATAGAAGTTAAAAGTGAGTTTGGTAAAGGTAGCAGTTTCTGGTTTGAGCTAGAACTACCAGAAGCTAAAGATTGGGCGAAGGCTTCGAGAGCAATTCGTCAGGGGACAGTTGTTGGCTATGAAGGTAAAAAGCTAACCATTTTAGTAGTCGATGACAAATGGGAAAACCGCTCGGTAGTTGTCAATTTACTAGAGCCAATTGGATTTGTAGTAGTAGAAGCTAGCCAGGGTGAGGAAGCACTGGCACAAGTAAATGCTCACTCACCAGACTTAATCATTACTGACCTAATGATGCCTGTAATGAATGGATTTGAATTCATTACACGTTTACGCCAGTCTTCGGAATTCGACAAGATAAGCATAATTGCCTCTTCCGCCAGCGTGTTTGAAATCGACCAATACAAGAGCATTGATGCGGGTGCGAGTGCGTTTTTATCTAAGCCTATAGATGCTGAAATGCTCCTGGAATTTTTACGTAAGTATTTGCAATTGGAATGGGTTTATGACAGTAATGTCAAGAAAAACACAATAATCGCTGCTGCTAATGCAGCCAATCCAGCAGACATAATTCCACCCAATAGTGATGTTTTGCAAGAGTTACTTGATCTAGTGCAGGACGGTGATATTCAAGGAATTATAGAAATAGCTCAGCAAATTTCTATGTCCGATCAGAAGCTGAATAATTTTGCTCAACAACTTATTCAGCTGTCCAGCAATTTTCAAATCAAACGTCTGGAAGAATTGATAGAACAATATATACCTCTGGCATAGGTGGTGAATTTGGCATTTGGCATTTGGTGTTTATTCTCCTTTACCAATTAGCCATTAGCCATTACCAATTAGCCATTACCAATTACCAATTTTCCAGCTAGATATTATGACAAAAACTTTAAACACTGGATTTATTTTAATTGTTGATGATAATCCAACAAATTTATCTGTTCTTTCCGAAGCTTTGAGCATCGCTGGTTTTCGGTTCCGTGTAGCAGTCAATGGAGAAAGTGCGATCGCACTTGTCGAACGCAACCCACCAGAATTGATTTTGCTAGATGTCCAAATGCCAGGGATTGACGGATTTGAAACCTGCCGCCGTCTGAAAGCGAATCCTGTTAGTCAAAATATTCCGATAATTTTTACTACGGCTTTAGGAGATATAGATAGCAAAACCAAAGGATTTTCTCTGGGTGCAGTCGATTATATCCCCAAACCGTTTTCCCAAGAGGAAGTTCTCGCCAGAGTGCGCGTACATTTGCAACTGAAACGACTCACCAAATCCTTAGAAGAGCAACTTTGCGATCGCACTACTGCTTTGCAACAAGCCCAGATTCAATTGGTGCAGCAAGAAAAACTATCAACACTGGGAGAGTTAATAACCGGAGTAGCCCACGAAATCAACAACCCGATCAACTTCATCGCCAGCAATATCACATATTTAGAAGAACACGTTGTGGCAGTTACGAAGATGATTCGACTTTATCAACAAGAATATCTTCATCCCACAGCCAAAATTACAAAAGCCACTAAGGACTTGGATCTAGAATTTGCCCTTAAAGATATGGTAAAAATTCTCGACTCATTTAAATTAGGTACAGATCGGCTGACAAATCTCTCTCTATCACTCCGCACCTTCTCCCGCTCGGATGTTGATACCAAACAACCTGCGGATTTACACCAAGGGCTTGATAGTACGTTGCTCATTTTGCAACATCGCCTTCAAGGAAAAGGCGATCGCCCTGGTATCGAAGTTATTAAATATTATGGTTTATTACCAGAGGTCAACTGTTATCCAGGGCAAATAAATCAAGTTTTCATGAATATTCTGGCGAATGCAATTGAGGCCCTTGATGAAGCTATGATGCTTGGCAAAATGAGTGATCCTATCCCTCAAATCCAAATTGCAACAGAGATGGATTCCCAACAATGCGTCATAATTCGGATTGCTGACAATGGCATCGGTATACCTGAATCAATTCAACAGCGATTATTTGAACCTCTATTTACTACAAAGCCCGTCGGTAAGGGAACTGGGCTTGGCTTATCAATCGCCTATCAAATTATTGTAGAAAAACACAATGGCACTTTGGAAGTGAATTCTCAACTCGGTCAGGGAAGCGAATTTAGGATCAAAATTCCCACTGACTAGGGATTAGGGACTAGGGGCTAGGGATTAGGGATTGGGCATTGGGCATGAGCCAAGAGTCAAGATTTCTTCCTTGTCCCCCTTATCCTCTTGTCCCCATTACCCATTACCCATTACTCAGTCCCCAGTCCCCAATCCCTAGTCCCTAATCAATTGGTCATCATAAATAGACAACTGAATACCAAGAACTACCAAACTAGCTGCAATTAGATCTAGGATCGTTTTAACAAAACTAGAAAATACAATTTTAGGAAGTAGCTTTATAGTAGTGAGTTAGCTCAACTATAGACTAATTCCCCATCCTCTTAGTTAACTTACAGGTCTAAAACTATGGAACTGACGATTGACAACGTGGAAACAGTGTTGGACGAAATGCGCCCTTATTTGATATCGGATGGCGGTAACGTGGAACTTGTAGAACTTGATGGGCCTGTCGTCAAATTGCGGTTGCAAGGGGCTTGCGGTTCTTGTCCTAGCTCTACTATGACCTTAAGAATGGGTATTGAGCGCCGTCTGCGGGAAATGATTCCTGAAATTGCCGAAGTCGAGCAAATTATCTAGGGATTAGGGACTAGGGACTAGGGGCTAGGGACTAGGGGCTAGGGACTAGGGATTAGGGGCTAGGGGCTAGGGAGACAAAGACAATACCCAATGCTCCCTGCCTTCTGCCCCCTGGCTCCTGCCCCATGCCCCATGCCCCATGCCCCATGCCCCATGCCCCATGCCCCATGCCCATTACTCCATCATTCCCTATGACCCAACCTCTCTACGTCGCCTTCATCTGGCATCAACATCAGCCGCTGTACAAATCTCCTGACAGCGGCGTTTCTTTATCTTCTAGTCAGAACTACCGCTTACCTTGGGTAAGATTACATGGCACCAAGGATTATCTGGATCTAGTGTTGCTCTTAGAGCGGTATCCTAAATTACACCAAACGGTTAATTTAGTCCCATCTCTCATCCTGCAACTAGAAGATTACATTGCTGGCACGGCTTTCGATCCTTATCTCACCGCCAGTTTGACTCCATCTGAACAACTAACTCCACAACAGCAGCAATTTATTGTTCAACATTTTTTTGATGCCAATCACCACACTTTGATTGACCCCCATCCCCGTTATGCTGAATTGTATTACCAAAGGCAGGAAAAAGGGGAAGCTTGGTGTTTAGAGAATTGGCAACTGCATGATTACAGCGATTTGCTAGCTTGGCACAATTTGGCGTGGATTGATCCGTTGTTTTGGGATGACCCAGAAATTGCTACTTGGTTAAGGCAGGGTCGCAATTTTACTTTAAGCGATCGCCAGCGGATTTATTCTAAACAGCGAGAAATCCTCAGCCGCATTATCCCCCAACACCGCAAAATGCAAGCTGCGGGTCAGTTGGAAGTCACCACTACGCCTTACACTCACCCAATTTTGCCCTTATTAGCTGATACAAATTCCGGTCGAGTAGCTGTGCCACAGATGAATTTGCCACAGCAAAGGTTTCAGTGGGTAGAAGATATTCCTCGCCACTTAAACAAAGCCTGGGATTTATATAAAGACCGCTTTGGGCAGGAACCGCGTGGTTTATGGCCTTCTGAACAGTCAGTCAGTCCAGCAATTTTACCGTATATTATAAAACAAGGCTTTAAGTGGATTTGCTCAGACGAAGCGGTTTTAGGATGGACGCTGAAACACTTTTTCCGTCGCGATGGGGCGGGGAATGTGGAGGAACCAGAATTACTCTACCAACCTTATCGCCTAGAAACCCCAGCCGGGGATGTGTCGATTGTGTTTCGCGACCACCGATTATCCGATTTGATTGGCTTTACTTACGGGGCAATGCCCACAAAACAGGCAGTAGCAGACTTAGTAGGACACCTACAAGCGATCGCTAAAATGCAAAGAGACAGGCAAAGTGAACAACCTTGGTTAGTTACGATTGCCTTGGATGGTGAAAATTGCTGGGAATTTTATCCCCAAGACGGCAAACCCTTCCTAGAAGCTTTATATCAAACTCTGAGCAACGAACCTCATTTACAACTCGTCACTGTCTCAGAATTTCTCGAAAAATTTCCCGCCACAGCAACTATCCCAGGAGAACAACTGCATAGCGGTTCTTGGGTCGATGGTAGTTTTACCACCTGGATTGGCGACCCTGTGAAAAACCGTGCTTGGGATTACCTTACACAAGCTAGAGAAACCCTTGCTAGTCACCCAGAAGCGACAGAAGAAAATAACCCAGAAGCATGGGAAGCTTTATATGCCGCAGAAGGTTCAGATTGGTTTTGGTGGTTTGGCGAAGGACATTCCTCAAATCAAGATGCCATTTTTGACCAGTTGTTTCGCGAACATCTTCATGGCATTTACAAGGCATTAAATGAACCTGTACCGCCGTATCTCAGACAACCATTAGAGGTACACGCTACCCACACAGACCATACCCCCCAAGGGTTTATTCATCCCATCATCGACGGTAAGGGTGATGAACAGGACTGGGACAAAGCTGGACGCATAGAAATCGGTGGCGCACGGGGCACAATGCACAACAGCAGCACTATCCAGCGACTTTGGTATGGGGTAGACCACCTGAATTTCTATTTGCGGATGGACGTAAAAAGTGGTGTTGCGCCAGGGCAAGGTTTACCAACAGAGTTGAATTTGCTCTGGTTTTATCCCAACAAAACCATGCACAATAGCCCCATTTCTTTGGCAGAGTTACCAGATGTAGCGCCAGTTAATTACTTGTTTCACCACCATTTAGAAATTAATTTACTGACGCAATCAGTTCAGTTTCGCGAAGCTGGAGAAAATCATCAATGGTATCCCCGTTTTAGCCGCGCGCAAGTAGCGTTTAACAATTGTTTAGAAGTAGCGATACCTTGGGCAGATTTACAAGTTCCACCCGATTATCCCTTGCGGCTAGTTTTTGTCTTGTCGGATGAAGGACGTTTTTGCAATTATTTGCCGGAAAATGCTTTGATTCCGATTGAGGTTCCTTAGCAACTTCCCATAAAAAAATACCTAAATGCTAGGGGTACGGCAAAGAAAGGCTTTCGGTGAGACCAGACCGATATCTGAATCTAGCCCGTGCCCCTACTGCATATGGTATTAAACTAATAACTGCAATCTTTTTCAGCAACCCCTACTTAAATAATCAGTAAATTCCAATACGGTTCAGTTAAGGGTTATTGGTGTAAATAATCGGTCTTTGAAGACGCGATAAATCGCGTCTCTACATTAGGGTTTTGGGCTTATCTGAACCGTATTGCAGTTTTTATAAGGTAGATGCCGAAAACCCCGGAAGAACAGGTGCGTAGCACCGCTTTCTGTGCTTTAGACCGGGGATGAAGGCTGGTAGCAGGATTTATCCTGCATTCAAGCTTTTTGTTGTTCTATATATCGTTTCACTGTTTCTGTGCAAATGTTGCCTGCTGTGCTTACGAAATAGCTGGGTGTCCAAAGAGTTGGTAGTTTCATCAACTCTGGAAATTCTTTTCTCAACACATGCGATGCTCGACCTTTAATTAATCGAATAATTTTACTTGGGTCATCACTAGGTTTAGCATTTACAAACATGTGAACATGGTCTGGCATAATTTCCAGTGCAATAATTTTCCATCTGTTCTCAACACAAACCTCAAAAATAATCTCTTGTAGCTTCTCTGCAATAGCCCCTACCAGCACTTTTTTGCGGCGCTTAGGAATAAACACAAAATGGTAATTCAAGAGCGAAACTGCGTTACTTTCATGCCTATATTCATCGGGAGAAAACTTAGCCATAACTTTACAATAATACTTGCCAATTTGTCTATAGCTATTGTATATTAGCAAGAGGTCGAATACAAATAAGCTTAGCAAGAAAGTTAAAGCAATGCTAGTTCTGGAATACAAAGTTAAAGGTAAAAAAGCTCAATATGCAGCCATTAATGATGCTATCCGTACCACCCAGTTTGTTCGCAATAAAGCAATAAGATACTGGATGGATGCTGACAAAGAACTGAAAGTAGATAGGTTTGCCCTCAACAAGTATTCCACTCAACTACGCTCATATTTTCCCTTTGTTGCTGATTTAAACTCAATGGCTGTACAATCAGCCGCAGAGCGCGGATGGTTTGCTATATCTCGGTTCTATGATAATTGTAAATCTAAGAAGTCTGGAAAAAAGGGTTTCCCAAAGTTTCAAAAAGATTGTAGAAGCGCTGAATATAAGACATCAGGCTGGAAATTACACCCAACAAAAAGACGCATCAACTTCACCGATAAAAAAGGTATTGGTGAATTGAAGCTTTTGGGTAAGTGGGATATCCAATCTTACGACGTTAAAGACATTAAACGAATTCGCTTAATCCGTCGTGCAGATGGGTATTACGCTCAATTCTGTATTGGAATTGATGTGGTAGATATCCAACCTAAAACAGGCGCTGAAATCGGGTCAGATGTCGGAATAGAATCATTCTATTCTGATAGCAATGGACATCATGAACCAAACCCTAAGTTTTTGAGAAAAGCTGAATCACGCATTAAACATTCTCAAAAACGAATATACAAAAAGCTAAAAGGTTCGTCGGGTAGACGCAAGGCAAGGAAAGTCTACGCCAAAAAACACTTAAGAATAAGTAGGCAACGTATAGAACATGCAAAGAGAATTGCACGTTGCGTAGTCAAGTCTAACGACTTAGTAGCCTACGAAGACTTAAGAGTTTCCAATATGGTTAAAAATCATTGTTTAGCAAAATCAATTAGTGATGCTAGTTGGTATTTGTTTAGACAGTGGTTAGAATATTTCGCGGTTAAGTTTGACAAATTAGCCATCGCTGTTCCGCCTCAATATACTTCTCAAAAGTGTAGTAGTTGCGGTGTAGTTGTCAAAAAATCTCTATCAACCCGCACCCATAATTGTACTTGTGGATGTAGTTTGCATAGAGATGTTAACGCTGCGGTAAATATTCTAAATCGCGGCATCGCTAGGGTCGGGCAGACCCAAAGTAACGCTGTAGGAGTTGGAGTCTCTACTTTAGTTGGCGAAAGCCTGCTTAAGCAAATTCTGACGTAGATTACAGAATCCCCTCGGCTTCAGGCAGGTGGTGCGATTCGTTCACTCGAAATGAATAGAAATATTCAGGGAT
>JAVRCF010000117.1:0-21979 GCA_034530935.1 Aulosira sp. DedQUE10
AGCCTCATTAATGAGGATATTATCTTCGTGAATGAGGCTTTTAACTTCATTAATGAGGATATTATCTTCGTGAATGAGGCTTTGAGCTTCATTAATGAGGATATTTTCTTCGTCAACGAGGCTTTGAGCTTCATTAATGAGGATATTATCTCCGTCAATGAGGCTTTGAGCTTCATTTTCAAAGTAGGGTGTGTTACGCCGCAGGCTAACGCACCATAAAATCTAAAAAATACCGCACTCTTAGCAATAAAACACCCGACAATTTAATTTTCTAACTATCTCCGTAAGTTTGCGATAATATGGCGCTAAAATCAGAAACTCATATTTATGACGCAGGATTTTGCACTTTTAAAGCGGATATACAATGCTTTTGACCCATTTCGCCCCTTACCCGCAGGAGATCCCGCTTATGTTGATTGTACAGAAGTGCGGGGAGATGGGGACATATTAGTAGAAGTAGGTAGAGAGATTTTGTATTCAGATAGAATGACTTCTCAATTATATGCAGGTCATCGCGGTGCTGGGAAATCAACTGAATTGCTGCGGCTTCAGCAACATTTAAATGAGCAAGGTTGTTTTGTAGTTTATTTTCCCGCCGATGAACAAGATATTGATCCAGAAGATGCCCAATATACTGATATTCTTTTAGCTTGTACCCGCCACTTATTAGAAACATTAAAAGATACCACTTCGCCAGCTAGTTTATTGAACTGGTTAAATGAACGTTGGCAAGATTTAAAAGATTTGGCATTAACTGAAGTCTCCTTACAAAGCTTAAGTATTGAAGGACAAATTGCCCAATTCGCCAAATTAACAGCAAATTTGCGAACAGAACCCACCCAACGCCAAAAAATTCGAGAACGTGTCAATCCGCATACAATTACTTTAATTGCAGCTTTAAATGAGTTTATTCAAGATGCCAAAAAGAATTTGCCTTCAGGATATTCTCAACTTGTATTAATTGCTGATAACTTAGACCGGATTGTACCCATACCTCAAGAAGATGGACGCAGCAATCACGACCAAATTTTTCTCGACCGTAGCGAACAACTCCAAGCCTTAGATTGTCATTTGCTGTACACAATACCCATTTCTTTACTGTATTCTAATCGCGCCGCAGACCTAGCCAATATTTATGGGAATACTCAGGTATTGCCAATGATTATGGTACAAACGCCGGATAATCAACCATACCAACGGGGAATTAACAAAGTTACAGAAATCCTGCAAAAACGTCTGAGTTTGATAGACCCTAGTTTATCTGTGGTAGATATGTTTGAGAATCGGGAAGCTTTAGAAAGACTATGCCTCATGAGTGGAGGTCATGTGCGAAATTTATTATTATTAATGAAGGAGGCAATTAAATACACTAATACCTTACCCATTCCTACCAGAGCTTTACAGCGCTCAATGAGCGAGTTACGAAATACTTATCGAAATACAGTTTTTGCTAATGAATGGGAAGCATTGGCAACTGTGTATCATTCTAAAGAAATAGAAAACGATCCATTGTATAGAGGCTTATTATTTAATCGCTGTATTTTAGAATATCGTTATCTAAATCGAGAAGGAGAAAGTCAAGTTTGGTATGATATTCATCCTCTCATCAAGGGAATTAAAGAATTTCAAGATACCTTTAATCGATTGTATCCAACATAGAAATAAATAATTGTGTCATTCACAATACCTTCGCCAAAATGCAACACCCTAGTACTCGCTGCAAAATCCCCGACTTCTTGAAGAAATCGGGGATCTGACCCCTTGTAACCCTATCAGGCATTACACGGCTAAGATTATGGCATTAGAACTGACGGATTGGGATCAGGATTTACCATCACAAGGAGATGAAGAATATCAAGCCTTAGTCCGTACTCTGAATTTTACAGAAGGCTTTGGCTTATTATTTGTCCGTTGCTCTCCGGCTGAGGGTGAGCAGTTAATTACTAAGGGAAAAAAAGATATTAGCAATAAAAATATTGAAGTATTACGGCTTGAGAAAGCAGCCAATAATTTATATGAAATAGTTGATAATTTAGATAATAAAAAAGAAATACAAATTTTATTTATTACAGGATTAGAGCATTCATTTTATCAATATGAAGAATGCAAAAGCTTTGCAGGTTGGAATAGTAGAGATATTTATTCATATAGTTGGAAGGGTGTACCACCTGTTTTAATTAACCTTAACCAACAGCGAGAACGGTTTAAGGATAACTTTAATATCTGTTTTGTGTTCTTGCTACCGATATTTGCAATTAAATATTTTATTCAACGTGCCCCAGACTTTTTTGACTGGCGCTCTGGTTTATTTGAATTTCCTATAGATTCGGAAACTTTAGAACAAGACTCATCTCGCATCATGCAGGATGGAGATGATGAAAAATATCTCATCCTAACGCCAGAAAAAAGAACTCAACGAATAATCGCAATTCAAGAATTAATAGCACAAGACCATCAAACACCTGATCTTCAATATGATTTACTGATTAACCTGGGAAAATTGCAGTATGTTGGACAAGATTATAAACAAGCGATCGCATCTTATGATAAAGCCTTGGAAATTAAACCTGATAAAGACCAAGCTTGGTACAACCGGGGGAATGCGCTTTTTAATTTAGGACGCAATGAAGAAGCGATCGCATCTTATGATAAAGCCTTGGAAATTAAACCTGATAAAGACGAAGCTTGGTACAACCGGGGGATTGCGCTACGGAATTTAGGACGCTATGAAGAAGCGATCGCATCTTATGACAAAGCCCTGGAAATTAAACCTGATAAAGACCAAGCTTGGAACAACCGGGGGATTGCACTTTTTAATTTAGGACGCAATGAAGAAGCGATCACATCTTATGACAAAGCCCTGGAAATTAAACCTGATAAAGACGAAGCTTGGAACAACCGGGGGATTGCGCTACGGAATTTAGGACGCTATGAAGAAGCGATCGCATCTTATGACAAAGCCCTGGAAATTAAACCTGATAAAGACCAAGCTTGGAACAACCGGGGGATTGCACTTTTTAATTTAGGACGCAATGAAGAAGCGATCACATCTTATGACAAAGCCCTGGAAATTAAACCTGATAAAGACGAAGCTTGGAACAACCGGGGGATTGCGCTACGGAATTTAGGACGCAATGAAGAAGCGATCACATCTTATGATAAAGCCTTGGAAATTAAACCTGATAAAGACGAAGCTTGGAACAACCGGGGGATTGCGCTACGGAATTTAGGACGCGATGAAGAAGCGATCGCATCTTATGATAAAGCCTTGGAAATTAAACCTGATAAAGACGAAGCTTGGTACAACCGGGGGATTGCGCTACGGAATTTAGGACGCTATGAAGAAGCGATCGCATCCTATGACAAAGCACTCTCAATTCAACCTGATTTACACGAAGCCTGGTACAACCGGGGGATTGCGCTATTTAATTTAGGACGCGATGAAGAAGCGATCGCATCTTTTGACAAAGCCTTGGAGATTAAACCTGATAAACACGAAGCTTGGTACAACCGGGCGATTGCGCTCATAAATTTAGGACGCGATGAAGAAGCGATCGCATCTTTTGACAAAGCTTTAGAGATTAAACCTGATGAACACGAAGCTTGGAACAACCGGGGGAATGCGCTCAGGAATTTAGGACGTAATGAAGAAGCGATCGTATCTTATGACAAAGCCTTGGAAATTAAACCTGATGACCACTACGCTTGGAACAACCGGGGGAATGCGCTCAGGAATTTAGGACGTAATGAAGAAGCGATCGCATCTTATGACAAAGCCTTGGAAATTAAACCTGATGACCACCAAGCTTGGAACAACCGGGGGAATGCGCTACGAAATTTAGGACGCAATCAAGAAGCGATCACATCTTATGACAAAGCCTCGGAAATTAAACCTGATTTTCACTATGCTTGGAACAACCGGGGGATTGCGCTACAGAATTTAGGACGCAATGAAGAAGCGATCGCATCTTATGATAAAGCCTTGGAAATTAAACCTGATTACTACCAAGCTTGGGGAAACCGGGGGAACGCGCTAAGGGATTTAGGACGCAATGAAGAAGCAGTTGCATCCTACGACAAAGTCCTCGAATTTAAACCTGATGACGACCTAGCTTGGTACAACAAAGCTTGCTATTATGCACTTCAAGGTAATATTGAGCAGGCATTAGAAAATCTACAACAAGCAATTAATCTCAGTCCTGACGAATATAGAGAAAAAGCAAAAACTGACTCTTATTTTGATAGCATTCGCGAAAATGAGCTATTTCAAGCATTGATTCAAGGATAGCTACTGAGCAATTAAAAAATATGACAGACACAATCAATATTGAACAAGCTATATTAGAAAATCTCCGAAATCTCTCCCATGACAAGCAACAAGAAGTGCTAGATTTTGTCGAGTTTCTTGTTCAAAAAACTGCAAATCGCAACCAGTTAGCTAATGAAGCTTTATCCCAACCGCAAAAACGGTTATCTCTCCAAGAAATTGCTAGGCTACCCATAGCAGAACGTCACAAAATACTTGCACCTTTTATCGCCGCCACAGCCGAAGATTTTTTAACTGACCCTGAATTAACAGAATTTTCGGTTTTAGACGGCGAAGATTGGGAGATAGAGTAAATGACTAATCCCAAGAAAGGCGAAATTTGGCTAGTGCAACTCGATCCCACTAGAAGACAAGAAATCCAAACAACTCGCCCTGCTGTTGTGATTAGTTCTGATATTTTCAGTTCTATTGCAATGCGAATTATTGTTCCGGTGGCAACATGGCAACCTAAATTCCAAAATCGCCCTTTCATGATTTCCATCCAGCAAACTGATGAAAATGGCTTAGACTCAGACTCAGCAGGTAATATTTTGCAAGTTCGTAGTGTAACAACTGAGCGATTTGTTCGTTGTTTAGGAAAAGTTTCAGCAGCCGTTATGCAAGAATTACTAACTGCTTTATTTCTTTGTGTTGATTATGAGCCTGAAAACAAAATGATATGAAAACAGACACGATTTTTTACAAATTATTTCAGGAATTTCCTAATATCTTTTTTGAACTGATTGGCAAACCAGAAACAAATACAAATCTCTACGAATTCAAAAGCCAAGAAATCAAAGAAACTGGCTTCCGATTAGATGGGATATTTTTAACATTAGACTCAACACCAGAAATTGCTGCCAACGAACCGATTTATTTCGTTGAAGTTCAATGTTATAAAGATAAACGCTTCTACGACCGATTATTTAGCAGTATTCTGCTTTACTTCTACCAATATCAACCAATCAACCCTAACTGGTATGCTATAGTCATTTTTGATGCTCGGACAAATGACGTAGACTTTCCCCAGCGTCTTAATTCATTCAGAGAAGCTCATCTACGCTGCTTTTATCTGGATGAAATGGGAGACGCACCTTACCAATCATTAGGATTGGGAATTGTGAAGTTAATTGTCGAAGGCAAGCAAAAAGCACAAGAATCAGTTAAGCAACTAGTTAATCAAGCCAGAGAAGAAGTAAAAGATACAGCTATCCAAAGAAAAGTTTTAGAATTAATAGAGGCGATTCTGGTAAACAAGTTTCCTAATTTGAGCAGAGAGGAGGTAAAAGCAATGTTAAGCATGGAATTAATCAAGGGTACAAGAGTATACCAAGAGTTAAAAGAAGAAGCTAGAGAAGAAGTCAAAGAAGAAGTCAAAGAAGAAATCAAAGAAGAAATCAAAATGAAAATGATTGCAAAACTTCTGCAACGTGGAATGAGTTTGCAAGAAGTGGCTGAGATATTAGAGTTAGATGTGGAAGTTATTAGAAAGATAGCAGGGGAGCAATCATAAGGTTTTTAAATAAATACAATACAAATTGGCTAGTTACTCTATGACTCTACAAGAACTAGAAAATCAAATCCTAACAGGAAGCTAGTAGGCTAAAATGGATTACACCGTAGGGGCACGGCATCCGTAATATTGTTCACAACTAGACAATCTTACTAGCGCCGTGCCCCTACAAAGATATTAATTTAATTGCAATACGCTTGGTGTTAAGCACAGAAGTAGGTTGGGTTGAGGCAATGCGTTACCCAACAAATAGCGAAGAACGTTGGGTTTCGTTCCTCAAACGCCACTTCACTCAAGTCGGGAAACCCGCCCACGTGAGTGGCTCCCCAACCTACGTGGATCAAGGTTTTTGGCTCTAACTGAACCGTATTGAATTTAATTGTATTGAACTATAAAATCTCTATGACAGCAACACCAGTCATTCACAAGCAGTATGTTGAGTGGAGAGAAAACGGTTACTGGATTAAAGACAGCCGTGTTTCTCTAGACTCTGTTGTTTATGCTTTCTTGAATGGCACATCACCGGAGGGTATTGTTCAAAGTTTTCCGGTATTAAAGCTTGAGCAAGTTTATGGTGCTATTACATTTTACTTAGCAAATCAGCCAGCAATTGATGCTTATTTGCAAGCTGGCGAAGCTGAGTTTGAGAAACTGCGTCAAGCCTCAAAGGAACAGAATGCAGCATTGTATAATAAGTTGCTTGCTGCTAAAGGCGATCGTCATTAATCATTCGGTAACAGCAATATCAGATTTGTTCTCTTACCCACTTCCTAAATGCTCTCAATGCTGGACTTCTCCCTACAGTTCGGCTTTGTTCAACAAAACTAAGAATTGCTTCCACAATAGGCAAGTCGGGAAAAATAAGACTAATTTCTGACTGAATATATTTGCCATCCTGAAGAAGATTAATTTGTAACTTACCATCTTCATATAGCCAAAGTTCTGGAACTCTTAACGCTTCGTAAGCCTCCAGTTGAGTTTTAGAAGTAACATCAACTTCAATTACTAAATCGGGTGGTGGATCAACTGTTAAATCAATGCGCTCTTTACCAATCATCTGAGCATGATTTTGAATGTAAAAAGAGTCATCCGGCTCTACACCAAAAGCCATGTCTTCACGCTTAAAGGTGGTTGAGCCAAAACTTTCACAGTCAATTTCTAATTCCTCTAGCAAAATTTTGACTAAATCCCCAATAATAACTTTAGCTACCTGATGCTTTGGTAATGGCATTCTCATCTCCAAAGTTCCCTGGCTGTAAGCTAATCGCGCTGCTCGATGATCGCCAAGTTCTTCTAAAATTGCTTCAAATTCTTGCCAACTAACATTGTGGAGCATCACTCTGTGTCCCGGCGGAACACTTAATTGTCGTAATTGAAGTGTTACCATCGCTAATACCAATTCCAAATTCAGTAGTAGTGGACTGACATAGCTAATTTGGTGCATTAGAAAAAATCAAATATGGGACTTCCAAAAAATAAAAACAATCGCAAGAAAGGGCACGGCACCCAAAGACTATCGGCGAAACAGATATCTTATCTACGCCGTGCCCCTACAATTGGGGTATTTTTTTAATTGGAAGTCCCTATGTTGGTTTATATCAATACCTCAAAAATCTATTGCATCATTTTAGTCGTGTCAGTCCAGTAGGGTGTGTTATGCCGTAGGCTAACGCACCGTCCGAGATTTTCAGTGCGTCATAACGAAGTTTAACGCACCCGACCAAAGCTCACTAAAAAGCACCATATTGTCAACAAATCGCCCTGCGCTTTTTAGTGCAGGGCGATAATTTTAGATTAATTTAAAATCCCAACAAAATTACTTGCCGTTACCGTTACTATGGCCATTGCCATTACCAGCAATCACACGTTCAGCAAGTTTTTCTGGTACTTCTTGCAGATGATCATATTCCCAGTGGAAAGAACCAACACCGAGAGTGAGCGATCGCAGCTCTACAATAAAGTCTTGCATCTCGGCTTGGGGCAAGTAAGCTGAAATATTATCCCAACCTTGCCAATCATTTCTGCCTTCATAGCCCAAAATCTGCCCCCGTCTACCACTGACAAGTTGCAGCGCTTTCGAGGTAAATTCGCTAGGTGTGGTGACTTGTACCTTCAAAATCGGTTCTAGGAGGGTGGGTTGGGCTTGGGGTATCCCCGTTTGCATTGCTAACCGGGCGGCTTGTTTAAAGGCTTGTTCGGAACTATCAACGGTGTGGTAGGAACCATTGGTTAAAGTTACCGCCACATCCACAATTGGGAATCCCAAAGGCCCATGTGTCAAAAATTCCCGCACGCCCATTTCTACGCCTGGGATATATTGTCTGGGAACTACGCCGCCAACAATGGTTTCCCGGAAGTTAAAGCCTTCACCACGCGGTAAGGGTTGGATATCGAGGAAAACATCCCCAAATTGCCCGTGTCCACCGCTTTGGTGCTTATAGCGCCCATGAACTGCTGCTACAGATTTACGGATGGTTTCTTTGTAAGGCACTTGTGGGAGGTGGGTTGTCATCGGCAGATTATATTTCCGCCGCAGCCTATCTAAGGCGACTTGCAAATGAATTTCGCCTTGTCCCCAAAGAATCACTTCATGGGTATCGCCATGTTGTTCCCAAGCCAAAGAAGGATCTTCTTCCAACAGTTTGGCGATCGCACTGCTGAGTTTTACTTCATCGTTGCGCTTTTCGGGAGTGATGGCGAGGGCGTAAACAGGTTCCAACTGTTCGGCGTGGGGTAATTCTATTTTTAATTGGGAATCTGTGGAGAGGATATCTCCGGTTTTCACGCCTTCTAAACGGCTCAAAGCGACAATTTCACCAGCAAAAACTTCATTAACTGACTGCTGTTGTTGTCCCATAAGGCGATAAAGACCACCTGCACGCACGCCGTTGAGGACAATACCATCAGTTAATTTGCCTTGCCAAACCCGCACTAGAGAGAGTTTGCCACCTTGGGGAGTATAGTATGTTTTTAATACCTGAGCGATCGCGCTCTTGCCGACTTTACTTAAGCGACGTTCGGCTGTAGTTTCGGGTTCTGGTGCTTCCCGTAGCAAGGCTTCTAATAAAGGTCTTACACCATAATCTTGTTCCGCCACACCAAAGAAAACGGGGACTACTAAATCTGCCCCTAATTCCATTTTTAAATCCTTGAGGATTTCTTCTTGGGGTGGTTCGATATCTTCTAAAAGTTCTTCCAATAAATGGTCATCAAAATTTGCTAAAGCTTCGAGCATTTCTGCCCGTGCGATATGTTCTTCTTCTTTTAAGCTTTCGGGGAAGGGAATCAAGTCAGCTGGTGCGCCAGCATGATATTGATATGCCTGTTCACTCACCATATCAATAAAGCCTGTTAGCTGTTCCCCCTGCATGATGGGATATTGATGCGCGACTAGGGGACGACTGGAAACGGCTTTGAGGGCGTGTAATGTTTCTAAAACATGAATATTCGCCCGATCCATTTTGTTCACAAACACGATATGGGGAATTTCCCAATCGTCCAGGAATTTAAATAGAGGAGCAAGGGTGAGGACGCGATCGCGGATGGGTTCGCAAACTACAATTGCCGCATCGACTCCCATGAGGGCATTATAGGTTTCTTGAGCAAATTCTACACTGCCAGGACAGTCAATAAAGTTAAAGCGCAGGTCGTTATACTCGGTGCTAGCTGCGCTTACTTCTACACTCATGTGGCGATCGCGCGACTCGTTCGCACTATCTCCTACCGTGTTACCATCCTTGACAGTGCCTTTGCGGGAAATCGCCCCTGTGACAAATAACAAACTTTCTAGTAAAGTTGTTTTCCCACTTAAATAAGGACCGACAATTGCAACATTCCGCGAACCCGATTTTACTTTTTCGTTCATAAAACCTTCCTTGCGGTGAGTTACCACTAACCGCATTATCCTGTGTATTCAGGGATAGAAAATGGTTCTCTACAAGGGAGAATCATCTCCTCTTTAATCAGTTATTATCCTCCCTTTAATCAATGCAACGAAAAATTGTAGCCTGTTGTAAGATTTAGCTAAAGAAAAGTTAATTAAATCAAACTTTAATACCAAAATTTTAACTTTTGTAAAATCAATCCCTTTCCACGCGGATAGTTGTGAAGAAAAATTAAGTTAAGGCTGAATGATTAAGGACAAAGGATGAAGGATGAAATTAGCTCACTTAGAAGTTGTAGTCCGTGGCGTAGGAGAAAGAAAGAAAAGTTAATATATAAAATGTTTGGTTATTTTCAATGTTTGCATAATTTGCGCCAAGCTATAGTTTTAAGTTTAATATTGCTGTGTGGCAGTATTCTTTCTGCCTCTCCCACTTTCCCACTCCCGCCAGCTGATTTAGTAGCACAATCTAGTAGCCAAGGAGCCTTAGACTTGTTAAATCAAGGCTTACAGGCAATTCAAGCTGGTAGAGTCCAAGATGCGATCGCCTCATTTAGAAAAGCCACCCAGTTAGATCCGAAATTAGCCCCCGCCCACTATAATTTAGGGTTAGCATTGCGACAAACTGGGCAATTACAACCTGCGGCAGATGCATTTTATCAAGCAACGCAGGCCGATCCGAAATTTGCCCCAGCTTTCGCCAATTTAGGCGGAGCCTTATTAGAAGGTAATAATTTACAGTTAGCGAATGATTACTTACAACGGGCAATAGAACTTGATTCTAAACTTGGTTTTGCCCACTATAACTTAGGATTGCTGAGAGTTCAGCAACGAGATTGGGAAAGAGCGATCGCAGCTTTTAAAAAAGCAATGCAATATAGTCAAAATGCACCAGAGCCAGCCTACCATTTAGGAATAGTTTATCTGCAAAAAGGCAAAATTGATCAAGCAAAAGAAGCTTTTCGTCAAGCACTAAGAGTTAATCCAAAATATCCAGAAGCACACTACAATTTAGGTTCAATTTGGTTTCAGCAAAGTAAATGGCAAGAAGCCTTAGAATCCTTCAGAAAGTCAGCCACAGCTAACTCAAATTATGCCAACGCTTATTATGGTGCAGGGTTAGTTTTTATGCAATTACGACAGTATGCAGAAGCAGCGCAAGTATTTCAATATGCCAGAGATTTATACAATGCTCAAGGTAATCCTCAATGGGGGAAGAATGCCCAGCAATTGTTGCAACAAGCACAGAATTTAAATTACCAACCTCGCTGAGGCGCGAAACATTAATAATGAGCAACAATAGGATTATGGGATGAACTAGCTGGTGTGTTCTAAACCTGTCTCTATTGCAACGGTAATGTACATGCAAAAGCGCATCAAAAGTCGATTTTTATTTTGCGATCGCTGGTTTGATCGCCATGCAATTGTTCGCAACATGGAGGCTTTTCAAGACTTAATTGTCATAGTCTTGTGTTTAGGTTTATTTGCTGTCATGTTAATCCAATTGTGGGGCATATTTGTTGCCATTACACACACATTAGACTACAAAATAGTGACAGCAAAAATACTATTTGTATTGATTTTGGTAGAATTATTTAGACTCCTCATGGTCTACTTGCAAGAACATAGTATTTCTGTAGGCGTAGCAGTCGAAGTCACAATTGTATCCGTCTTGCGAGAAGTAGTTGTTCACGGTGCATTAGAAATTTCTGCGCTTCAAACAGTAGCAATTTGCGGCTTATTGTTCATCTTGGGCGGGTTATTAATAGTGTGTGCTAAAACACCACACATGGATTGCATGAGTGCTAATACAAAATTTTGCCCCGTCAGCTATCAAGGAGGTAGAGAAAAGCAAAACCTGGAATTTCAATACTCACGACGCTGTGATGAAAATCAACCTCTGGTATAAATAGTCATTTGGCGTTTGGTATTTGTCATTTCTCCCCTGCTTCCTCATCCCCCTTACCCCTTCGCCCCTTCGCCCCTTATCCCCAGAGGGGACCCACCTTCCCCAATCCCCAACCAGCCAACTCAGACTGTTGAAGTAACCTTGGTAATTTTTTCTACGCTTTTGGGAAGATGAAGCCTCCTTTTACGGTGAGTAGAAATTAATTAGGAACCTAAAAGAGGGTAAATTTTATGGCTACAGGTAACGGACAGTCTCAACAACCCATTAGCAATCTCGAGTACGATTTTGTCACTGTGCTGCACAATAAAGCAGAAGCAGTTAAAGCTTACGATACTTACATCAAAGACGCACAGGAAGCAAACTCCCAGCCCTGTGTAGAATTATTCCAAAAGTTGCGGCAGTCTGATATTGAGCAAGCCCAAGAAATCCGCAGCCATCTTCAACAAGTATTGCAGCACGGCAAAATGTAAAGCCAGGAACTAAGACACAGCAAGCCGTAGATGCTATCAGCTAGATTGATTCCCTACGGCTTGTTGCACTTGTTCTACCGTCAAATCCAAAGCTTGCGCTACTTGTTCCACACTCAACCCCAAAGCCAACAACCTGGGTATGGCTTCAAACTTCGCTTCCTGCCTACCTTCTTGTCTACCTTGTTCTCTACCTTGTTCTCTACCTTGTTGTCTACCTTCCTGCCTACCTTCTTCCAAGCCGTCCTGCTTGATTGATTGATACATCCTTGTTTTTTTGAATTCCTCATCTATACCTAACATTGCTGCCAACTCCTCTCGGCTCAATTGAGTAAATTTGTACAACAGGATAGTTTCTATTAATTCTACAATTTTCTTCTTGGTCGTTTCATCAGCCAGTTGATTTCTGGCTTGTAAAATTAGTTCTCTACCTCGATTAATTGCCGTATCTTCGCCTTCGATAATTAACTGCACAATGGCAACTTGTAATGAATTTTCTATGGCTGTCCCTAATTCATCTAAATAAATACGTTGCACTTGGGGACTATCTAGTAATAAGCGATATGGTAATTGATCATCTGGGTCTAAGCTGCGTTGGGGATAGATGACGACGGCACGCCAAAAATTGACAGATGGGTTTTGACGCAGGTAAAGAAAGATTTCAGCAAAGAAACGTCTATAAAAATTTGTGTCTTGTTGAAACTGAACTTCCGCAAAGTATAAAGGTTGATTTGCCGTTTCACTTTTAGGGATAAATACCCCATCAATACGAAAGGCTGTTTCTTTGAGTTCAACTGACGCAAACTCATAAGCATTGGCGTTGGTAGTCGTGTCGCCAATAATCGCAAAAAATATGCTGGGGAAAGCTTGAAATAAGCTATAGAAGATTTTGTCAGTTTGCACGCTGGTGTTAGCAGAGATTTAAGTCTTTATTAAAGAATATAATTAGACCAGTCCTAAAACTTGCAAGCCAATATTTACAAGGCTTTGAGACCAATCCTTGCAGATTCTCTTTCAACGTAACAATTAGGGTTTGATATCGTTACTGATAGTTTAGAGCCAAAAAATGAAGTTATGCATTCAAGGCGAGCGTTAATTGTTATTAATGATAATTACCTCGTTAAAACTAAAGTACCAATTCGTAGCCTCACCAAACCGCAAACTGTTAAAATTATTTCTTTATAGATATTTGAGTGCAGCCCAAACCTTTGTGAAGTTATTTTAAAAATTCTCACCAGCCTGATTAAATGTTCTATAAATATACGTTTGCTTGAGAGAATTTTATTTTCTTTTTTTGTTGCTCGGTTAGTTGCTGTTTTCTTTTTTTCTTATGAGGAGTCGTAATATTTTTACCACCTTGATATCCTTTATCTCCCTCAAATTTTTGTTCAGAATCAAACTTTTTCTGTTGTTCCCTAAATAAATTGATGTCTGATGTTGGTCCAGGAAATCCTACTGCTACATCAATAATATCTTTGCCATTTGGCAGACCTACTAATTGACTTTTTAAAGTATGTTGTTTTTTCTTACCTGAATAAAACTTTTTTTGTGCTTCATTATCAGATGGTCTGTCAATAGGCTGTTCTAGACTATCTACTAAGAGTTGAAAATTCGTCAATATTTCTTGTACAATCAGGAAATCTGCTTCTTGAGCCTCCATCTGTTCAAGTAAACTTGATGGCAGAATTCCTCGGATGATCTTTCTCCAGTAATGAAAAGTAACATGAGCTTCACTTTTAGATATACCAAACAACATTCCTAGTATTTCAAAGGTGGGTATCTGCCTTAAATAAAATAGGCATAGACATATTTGCTCGGAAGTTGATAATATTTCTTTCCGGCCTCCCCCAGGATAATTAATCCTAATTTTTTGCTTTTCTTTTTCCTTCTGGATTTGAAGATGTTCTTTTAAAGCTGATTGAAGTAACGCTTGAAACTGTTCGTGACTAATGCCCAAAATTTGTTTTGTTCTCGATGGGTATTTTTGGATATAATCGAAGACAATACACATTTTAAATCAGAGTGGTAGACTGACAATTTAAATTTCTACCACTTTTTTGTGCCTAGATTATATTTTGGACGGGTCTATTGTTCTTGTTGAAAATATTAAATTTGAAGTTTAAAGGTTAAGCGTAGGCGTAGCCCGCCGCCGCTCCGAACTTTTCAAGACAGGCATCGCTTTCATCAACCACTGATTTAACCTCTAAACCAAGGTAGTAAGCTGAATGTACCTCGTTCATACATAATGAAAAAGCCCAAGCCAATCAAAACAAAAGGAACGAAATGCTGACCATAACGACTTAAGATATAAGCAATGGTAGCGTGACGACTTAAGAAGTAAGTGATCGCGCACCAAATTCCTACCATGACAAAAAATACTATTAAAATCACCCCCAATCTGCTAAGGCTCTGACCAGCAAATAAGGGGATATATATACTAATATTGTCGCCACCATTGGCAATTGTGACTGCTGCTACTTTATAGGTTTGGGGATGCAGAACGCTCAAAATAACAGCAAGTATGGGGTTACTGGGTGCTGTTTGCGTAAAATCAGTCGATACTGTTTGCACTTCTGTAGTATTTTCTTTTCGGTCTAGTAAGTGCTTTATACCAATTGCGATTGGTAGAATTCCCAATAATCCAATCCATTCTCTCGGTACGACCAAACCACCAAAAAATCCTGGTAAGCTAGCCAGAATAATCGCCGCAAAACCAAGGTACTGACCAATAAAGATATGTCGCCGCCGAAAGTTAGGATCTATTTGGGAAAAAAATAGCAGTAGGATAAGTATGTCATCGATATTTGTAGCGGCAAAAGCAATTATTCCTTCTGTGAAAGCTGTACCAAGCTGGCTCATGGTGGATGATGAAAATGTACAATTTACCACCATACCAAATTAAGAACTGGTAAATCTCCAAGAAAAACTCTCGTAGTGAGGGCTTGAGTCCTGACTACAAACTTTATTTATCTAAAGATATGAATGAGTTAATCGCTACAATTAGCGCAGGAATCGCCGCCTTTAGCGCGACAAACATTGATGATATTGTAATTTTATTGCTATTTTTTTCGCAAATTAATGCTAAATTCCGCCCTCAACATATTGTCGCTGGTCAATATCTAGGTTTTACTATATTAATAATTCTCAGCCTTCCCGGTTTTTTTGGAGGGTTAATTCTCCCACCACACTGGATTGGATTACTGGGTTTGCTTCCCCTATCTATTGGTATTAATAGCTTAGTAAATTGGCAGGAAAGCTCGGCAGAAGAGTTAGTCACAGAAATCGCAGAATCTGAAGATTCAAATATTGCGATTGTGGCATCACTTACTGTTGCTAATGGCAGTGATAATATTAGTGTTTATGTGCCTTTATTTGCTAACAATAATTTAGAAAATTTGTTTGTAATTATTCCCTTGTTTTTTCTCCTTTTAGGAGTATGGTGCTACGCTACATACCAAATAACCCATCAGAAACCAATAGCGAATTTTTTAATTCGCTACGGCAACAATATTGTGCCTTTTGTTCTGATGGGATTAGGTGTTTTTATTGTATTGAAGAGTCAAGCTTTAAGCCTAATAAAGCTAGGTGCTAGTTGTCTTTGTTTGACGATTTTGTTAAAAAATCATGAAAACGCTCAGGAAGTTGAAAAAAATTAGGCATTAGACTTTACTTAACCATTCGCTTTCCTCTGGATCTCTAAACAATGAGGTACTGAGGTAGCGTTCGCCGAAGCTAGGCTGCACCATAACAATCAAACGACCTTCATTTTCTGGACGCTGTGCTACTACAAGCGCTGCATACAAAGCTGCACCCGCAGAAATACCTGATAGTAATCCCTCTTCTTTGGCTAATCGACGGCTATAAGATATCGCCTGTTCATCCGTGACTTCAATCACCTCATCCACGAGATCCGAACGGTAAATTGCGGGGACAAATCCGGGGCCAATTCCTTGAATTTTGTGAGGGCCTGGTTTACCGCCTACTAATACAGGACTGTTGCTAGGCTCAACTGCGATCGCCTTAAAACTCGGTTTGCGTTGTTTAAGGACTTCTGACACGCCTGTAATCGTCCCGCCAGTCCCAACTCCGGCGATGAGGATATCTACCTGTCCATCTGTATCAGCCCAAATTTCTTCGGCGGTAGTTAAAGCGTGAACTTTGGGATTGGCGGGGTTGCGGAACTGCTGCAACATATAGGCGTTGGGCGTGTTGGCAACTATTTCCTCAGCCCGCGCGATCGCCCCGCGCATCCCTTCTACTCCTGGCGTTAACTCTAATTGCGCGCCATAGGCTTTCAGCATAGCGCGGCGTTCCTGGCTCATCGTATCAGGCATCGCTAGAATAAGATGGTAGCCCTTAGCGGCTGCCACCATTGCTAGGGCAATACCTGTATTACCGGAGGTTGGTTCTACTAAAACGGTTATTCCTGGCTGAATCCAACCCCCTTTTTCAGCCGCTTCCACCATGCTGACACCAATTCTGTCTTTGACAGAAGCAGCTGGGTTCATGCTTTCTAGCTTCACCACAATTTGAGCAACTGCGCCCGCAGCTTGGGGAATCTTGTTTAATTGAACTAAAGGAGTCCGTCCGACTAACTGTGTAATATCTTTGGCTATCCGCATAAGAGGTACTCCTGCGTAACTAAATGTAATACATGGGACTCTGCTGTAAGCGAGCCTCTCTTTGCTGGCATAAATCTTGGAGTGTATGGCTATTTAAAACCTGAATGGAGGCTGCATTAGCCTGCTCCCAGACTTCATGAACCAGATTTCTTTCGAGAGTGGAAGCTTCAGAACTGTCTTTTTCTTTGCGCTCACCTTCCACCACCGTGACAATCTCCAGTAAGGTAATTTGCCAAGGCTCACGAACTAAAAGGAAACCGCCTTTAGAGCCACGTTGACTCTGCACCACACCAGCACGCCGCAGGTTGGTCAAAATTTGTTCCAGATAACGTTCTGGTATGGGTTGCTTGGCGGTGATTTCGCTCATGGTGAGAGGAACTTTTTTACTGTGGTTGCTTGCTAACTCCAAAAGTGCCAGCAGTGCGTATTCGACTTTGGAAGACAGATCCAGGAGAGCGTAGTTTTGGCTATTCAAGTCTGTACTCAATATACTACCTTGGGCCGATTGATTAACCGTATTTTATGCGAGTTTAAGTGTTAAATGTGATGGCATCGTCACTTTGGCTCATAAATACACATATTTTTATCGACTTACCGTAGATTATCTTATAAAATTCTCATAAATAGTCTGAATATTTTGGAGAATTTTCAGAACCTCCATGAATAAGCAGGGGGGACAAGGGGAAATAATTAATGCCCCATGCCCCATGCCCCATGCCCCATGCCCCATCTCACCCAACTGATGTATGTTACTAACTGATTTGCGAACAATTTATGAGCGCGACCCAGCAGCTCGTAACTGGCTAGAGGTATTGTTTTGTTATCCTGGACTGCAAGCCTTGCTATGCCATCGCATAGCGCACAGGCTGCATAAAAACGGGATTCCTGTGATACCGAGATTTATTTCTCATTTGAGTCGGTTTTTAACTGGGATTGAAATTCACCCAGGAGCAGTGATTGGTAAGGGTGTATTTATCGACCACGGTATGGGAGTAGTCATCGGTGAGACAGCGATCGTCGGTGATTATGCGTTGATTTATCAAGGCGTAACCCTTGGTGGAACTGGTAAAGAAAGCGGTAAACGTCATCCTACATTAGGTAGCCATGTAGTTGTGGGAGCCGGTGCAAAGGTATTGGGAAATATTCAATTAGGCGATCGCGTCCGAGTCGGAGCAGGTTCGGTAGTACTGCGAGACGTACCCAGCGATAGCACTGTCGTCGGTATACCCGGACGGATAACTCGCCAAAACAACCAGAGTGGTGATGTTCTCGCTCATGGTAAAGTCCGGGACGTAGAAGCAGAAGCCATCCGCGCCTTGTTTGAAAGAGTGAAAGCTTTAGAGAAACAGCTAGAACAGTTGCACACTGAGTCAACTTTTTCGCCAATTCAGGTATATATTCCAGAAACTAACAGTACTACAACCGATAGCGATCGCGTCATCGAAGACTTTCTAGATGGTGCGGGAATCTAAGTTATTTGTCATTTGTCATTTGGCATTTGGCATCTGTCCCCCTCATCCCCAATCCCCATTACCCATTACCCATTACCCATTTCTTCCTGCTGTTCTACATTTCTCTGTGTCTTAGATATTGTGGGATAGAACAGGACTATAGGAATGTTGCTGAAAATTTCTCTGGAATCTCCGCTATTTTTTTTATTAATCACTATTAGTTTTCTCTTGGTAACTTTAACTGCCTGGTTATCACCACAGCCATTGGTATTAAAATCTTTTGGTTTTGATGATGTTGTGCAGGTACTCACGTTACCACTTTTTATTTCGCTTTTATTAGAGCGTTCTTTAGAAGTTTTTATTACTACGTGGCGCGGGCCAAATACAGAACAGTTAGAAATCAGTATTCAACAACAAAATGCTATAATTTCTGAACGGCGAAAACTGATTACAGAACAGCAACAACAAAATCAGATACCGCCTTTAGACGCTAATCCTATTATTGTTAATCAGTCAGCTGGAACCACATTAGAACAGCAGCTTATTCAAGATTTTAGTCAAACTCCAGCAGATTTACTTACGACATTACAACCACATATAGATGATTTAAATGCCAGAGTTAAAGATTTAAATGAAAAAGAGCGAAAACGAGTAGCTTACAAGTCTGATACTAGAATAATTGCTCTATGGACATCTTTGTTATGCGGTCTATTAATCAGTGCGATCGGTATTCGCTCCATTGAACCGCTAATTGTTATTGATACAACTAATCCTATCCAAATAAGTATATTTCGTTGTTTAGATGCATTGTTAACTGGTGGTTTAATTGCCGGGGGTAGTGAAGGAATACATAAGTTTATCCAGGTTTTTACTGATTTTCTCGAAGCTACTTCCAACCAAGTCAAAGATAAGAGATTATCTGGTTAAAGCAATCTTAAATCATTAGTTCTTAGTAACTATTACCCTAGCTTACTTTTCGAGTTCAGCTTTGCAGTACAGCGAACGGGAACGGCTAGCCTACCATCCGGGTTCTCCGTACTCCTGCGGTGAAGCAAGCTACACAAAGCCTACTGTAGGGAAGGAATACGGCAGAATACGGTACGGGTGACGCTCCTTCTTCCTTCATAGAGGTTTCCCGACTTGTACCCCTACCTGTGTACTTCACTTACCTGAAAAACGCTATATGACAGTTGCATCATTCCTAAATATTTATTTATGCCAATTTATTTAATTAAAAATGTAGTGCCCATGACATTAGTCTAGAGGATACTACATTATCTTTTTTAAAGATTCAGATAATTTTCATATATTCAGGGTCAGCAATCACTTCGTTAAGCTACCTAGTGCATATTAAAAAACTGTATCTATCCTCGTATTTAAAGTGGGAGGTAATTACTTGTATTTACTGTAAAGCAGTTGCAAAATTTTTCTAAGTTCATCAAGCCTTAATAGTATCCTCGTATTTCTACTAAGAAGAATAAGGTAGAGTAGAGGTCTTATAACTCTATACATTAAGTAATTTCCATGTTCCGACAAACTGCTTTTGGCATAGCTTTAAGTACGCTTGTCCTTGCCAGTGGATTAACAACTAGCCCTATCCCCGGTCACAGTTCTCCACAAAAAGCCACTCATAATAAACCGTTATCGATTTCTTCAAATCAGGTTGCTGCATCAACTACTGCTTTTAAAACTACATCTCTAGAAAAATCAGTTTTTGACCAAATTAATCGATATCGTGTTTCTAAGGGTTTATCAAAGTTGACCCTCAATGCAAATATCACTCGGCAGGCAAGAATTCATAGTCAAAATATGGCTAATGGTAAAGTTCCTTTTAGCCATCAAGGTTTTGAACGACGAGTCACTGTTCTCCCGATTATTTACAAAAGTGCAGGGGAAAATGTGGCTTTTAACCAAGGATATAGCGATCCGGCTGCACAAGCTGTGATTGGTTGGCTCAACAGTCCGGGGCATCTCAAGAACATCCGCGGAAAGTATAATCTCACAGGGATTGGCGTTGCTGCTAATAAACAAGGCGAAGTCTATCTCACGCAGATTTTCTTGCAAAGTAACTAGTACAAGTCAGCGTAAATAGCGCTGTACTAGTATCGCTACGCAAAATAGCTCTTAACTCTTGTCCGCCGCGAATGATGGCTACTTAAGAATGGCTAGAAATTCTGCTTTTTTTGCACAATAATAATGTAGTGTCTCATAGAACTTGCTTCTGTTAGACACTGCATTTATTCTTGAGTGATTCATGACATTACAAGATTTTCAGGTGAGCGATCGCGACCTTAGTGACACTGCTCTCTCTCAGTATTTAAAATCAGAGGCGATCGCTGTTGATACGGAAACAATGGGATTACAACCACAGCGCGATCGCCTTTGTCTCGTCCAACTGTGTAACCTAGAGGGTCAAGTAACTGCTATTCGCATCGCCAAAGGGCAAACTGATGCACCAAACTTAAAACAACTGTTAGAAGCAGCGAATATCCAGAAAGTATTTCACTTTGCGCGTTTCGACATTGCTACCTTACGTTATAACTTAGGAATTACCGTTCAGCCTATTTTTTGTACAAAAATAGCTAGTAAGTTAGCTCGTACTTACACCAATCGTCACGGACTGAAAGATGTTGTGCAGGAGTTAGAAAAAATCGAGCTTGATAAAAGCGCTCAAAGTTCTGATTGGGGTAACGCTGATAATTTATCTGTAGAACAACTCAATTATGCTGCTAATGATGTGCGCTATTTACTCAGCGTCCAGCAGAAACTAATCGCCATGCTCAAAAGAGAAGAACGTTGGCAAGTTGCTCAAGAATGTTTTCAAGTTCTGCCAACAATTGTCTCCTTAGATTTGTTGCAATTTAAAGATATATTTGAACACTAATTATTCAGCCAATAATTAGCCTGCCTTTACAGGCTTCCCTGCTGGAAGCCTCTACGCGTCTATTTTTGTGTAGCCCCAGGCTTCTGTCAAATCAGTAGAAATAGAGCAGAACAAGTGGGGTACTACCGCTTTTTGGAAAATGAGAATGTGACAGTAGGAGAATTAGTCCGAAGCCTGTCAGCAATGCTTGTCTACTCTTGCACCAACTGTCGAAGGGAAAACTCAGTTGCAACAAAATCCTTATCCGCCTCAAACCCTTGCTTGGGCTACTTGGATTATGCAAGGCTTGGTGGTTGGTCTGGTTATAAGTCTCAGAAACCTCCCGGAATTACTACTTTGATTCGCGGATTGTATCAGTTTGAATCTACCTTTTTTGGCTGGAAACTCGCTCTAGGACTACTTGTGTGTACACCTTAGACAAGGGAAGGGGGGATTAAGGTAGGTAAAACCTTGAGCTAGAAAGCAAATCCGACTTGTGTGTACACGGTAGAGCCTGTAGGTGTTTTTGTGTGGTGGAAATGAGCACGAGAGCGATCGCTTCGCCAACTTCCCTCATCTTTTGATATCCAACTAAAGTTGGAGACAGTTTGATTGAGATCCAGCTTTTGACAATCCGAACTTTCTTCCGATGGCTTTCCTTTAGTTAATTTCCTACTATAAACACATGAAGCAAAACGAAAAGCGCAGTGAGAAAAACCAAGGTTAATACAAGCTGCAAAATCTAAACAATCACACAATTAACAAGGAAAAAGAAATTATGTCTCACGAAATCAAAAACATCGTTGCTGTTGAACTTTCTGAAGATGAATTAGATAACGTTGCTGGTGGTTTTGGAATCATTCTTGATGGCGGACAAAGCTTAGAGCTTAACACTGGTTCAAGCTTCCACCAAAAAAATCTGGCAGTTGGTCAACAAACATTTGCAGGCCCTGGTGGTGCTGGTA
>JAVRCF010000118.1:0-21739 GCA_034530935.1 Aulosira sp. DedQUE10
TGCCTGGTCGTGGATACCTGAATAACCCCCTACCCCGAATTATTGAGGGGATACTAACAAAAGATGGTTTGTAAAAAACTGAAATGACGTATTTACGTTAATACACAAGATGATTCTTTTGTACAGTGCGTAAGTCCTACATATATCTGTTTTATCGTGCCGATATGTGTAAATCAGCACGATCGCCCTCTGACTCCATAAAGGGTTAGGCCTGGTAAACTCTTCAAGGCAAACTTCTAATTTTTAATTTTGTATTTCCCGATAGGAAGGTTGACAGATCCCGGTTAAATTCTTTTTGGGGCGATTTCCGCTCAAACATTGCACCTGAGAGCCAGCCCAGACAATTTGCCACACAGGAGGCGAACTAACTAACAGCGATCGCCCGAAGGTGGTCATCTCAAATCGGTATTTAACTGCACCAACTACATTATCAGTATGCGGGATTTGCGTAATTGTCACTAAAGCCTGATTGCGTTGCGGATATACTACCTCTACTTTACGTGTTCCTACCTCTGATGCTGTCTCTTCAAATGCATTCAGGGCTAGAGTAGCTGGATCGCTACCTTGAAGAGTAGAGTTAATACTTTCCAGAGGTATAGTTTTATAGTGGATGCGCTCTGGATAAGTTTCAAGATCCTGAGCTATCTGAGTTGCTGCTATCTGTTGAGCTTGCCCATGAGTCATCTCTAAACTTGTTGCAGATGGCTGGTTTTGAGAAAGATAAACTCCAGCGCCAGCAGTGGCAAACATACTAAGTATCAAAATCAACAAAAATTTCCATTTTACTGACATAAAATTAAACAAGAATTTCAAACAGTAAATTATCAATTTTGAATTGTAAATGGATGCCTCACCCCTAATCTTCTACCATCTGGTTGTGAGCAGCCTTTTTTTTCTGGTGAGTGATTATGTGGAAGATCAAGATATATAACAAACTCATGCGATCGCAATTGCATAGTCAAGAACCATTGAGAATTGCTCAATATATAGACCTTCATCTTGGCTTTAAGTTCCTTGGGGATTGGTAATTGGTAATGGGTAATGGGTAATTGGTGAGGATTTCTCCCCTGCTTCCTTGTCCCCAGTCCCCAGTCCCCATTACCCCTTATCCCCAGAGGGGGCCCCGAGTTCCCCAATCCCCAAAAATCCTGAACCGAAAATTCTCGCACCAAGATACAATTCGATCTGGTGAAAGCTGTTAAAGTCCATAAAATTCATTGATTCTGAAACCACCCTATGAGCATTAACGAAGTATTTATGCCGGCGCTGAGTTCCACCATGACCGAAGGCAAAATTGTCTCTTGGGTGAAGTCGCCAGGCGATAAAGTGGAAAAAGGCGAAACAGTGGTGGTGGTGGAGTCAGATAAGGCAGATATGGATGTGGAATCCTTCTATGAAGGATATCTGGCTCACATTTTAGTGCAAGCTGGTGAAAGTGCGGCGGTGGGATCTGCGATCGCTTTCATCGCGGAAACGGAAGCTGAAATCGAAACCGCTAAGTCTGCTGCTAATTCTAGTGGCGCTGCTACTCCTGCTACCTCTGCTCCCCAACCAGTTGCTGCAACTGTCTCAGCCGGAACACCAGCCTTAGCGTCTCAAAATGGCTCAAACCACGTAGAAGGAAGGCTCGTAGTTTCACCCCGCGCCCGCAAGTTGGCAAAAGAGCTAAAAGTTGATTTGAAGACCCTTCAAGGTAGTGGCCCCTACGGTCGTATTGTTGCTGAAGATGTGGAAGCAGCTGCAAATCAAGGTAAGCCAGCCGCTAGCGCACCAGTTGCACCGCCACCATCTGTACCAACAACCACCCCAGTTACACCACCATCTCGGACAGTCGCACCTGCACCTGCACCCGTTCCCGCAGCCGCTAGTGTTGCAGGCCAGGTAGTACCTCTGACTACCTTGCAAAATGCAGTTGTACGGTCTATGGTAGCAACCATATCTGTACCTGTGTTCCGTGTGGGTTACACAATTACCACCGATGGACTAGACAAGCTTTATAAGCAGATTAAGTCCAAAGGGGTGACAATGACGGCGCTACTAGCAAAAGCCGTAGCAGTAACGCTGCAAAAACATCCACTACTCAATGCTAGCTATTCAGATCAAGGAATTGTTTATCATTCTGACATCAACATTTCCGTAGCTGTAGCAATGGATGATGGCGGATTGATTACACCTGTATTAAAGAATGCAGACATAGTAGATATTTATTCCCTATCTCGCAGTTGGAAGTCTTTGGTAGAACGCGCTAGAGCAAAACAACTGCAACCAGACGAATACAACAGTGGCACTTTCACCGTGTCAAACTTGGGGATGTTTGGTGTAGATACATTTGACGCGATTTTACCCCCTGGACAAGGTTCGATTTTGGCGATCGGGGCATCTCGTCCGCAAGTTGCAGCAACTGCTGATGGTTTGTTTGGGGTACGTCAACAAATGCAGGTGAATATTACCTCAGACCATCGCATTATTTACGGTGCTCATGCAGCTGCTTTCTTGCAAGATTTAGCTAAGTTAATTGAGACAAATCCACAATCTTTGACTATGTAACAAAGATTATTTAATAAAAGAAAATTACGTTCGAGGCTTGGAGATAGATTATTTAACTCCAAGTCTTTTTATTTGTGATGAACTGTACATTAGGTCAGTAACCTGAGCGATCGCAGTTTGGAATGGTGTATAGGCGTAACTACACAACCAAGTAAAAGCTTCTTAGCATCCTTTACTACCTTGCCATCTACCCTGCGGGACATGATATCAACGGTATTTTCGCTTATCTTAAACAGCAGAATGCGCGATCGCGTGTTTTCTTTTGCTTTTAAATAAAAATCTAGATTTGTGTTAATTGCTCACAAGGATTATATGGCAGGCATTTTAGCCAAGTTGAGTAACAAGGCTGAAATTGTCACAACTTTTAGCTTGGCATTAGATCGCAATACACCAAGCAAACTTTTATGAGCAACTGCTGAACCTCAAAATTGAAATTAGCGCCAGAGAATTCAGCACTCCCGGAGATCCGCGCTTCAAAGAAGTAGAAGAAAGCGTCACCTTTCAGATGCGGTTTCCCAGTGGAGTGTTAGCGATTTGCTCCACCAGCTACGGCATTCACGAAGCTCGTCGATTTCGCGTTTTTGGCTCCGATGCTTGGGGACAACTCGATCCTGCATTCTCCTACAACGGTTTACGAATGATGGTTTCCCGTAAATCACCGTCTAATAGCATGGCAGAAAACGTCAGCGAAGTGCGGATGGGTGAGAAAAATCAGTTCGCTTTAGAAATAGATCACATGGCAGATTGTGTGATTCAGAACAAGCAACCTCATACACCAGGCGAAGAAGGCTTACAAGACCAAAAACTGATAGCGTTAATTTACCAAGCCGCAGAATCAGGCAAGACAATTACCCTACCACGTGTATCAGGATTAGATGTCACTCGTGGCCCTGCTCCCAGAACCTTGAAATAAAAAATAAATGCCAAAATCATCTTATAATTATGCCCATATAATTATGTAGGATGCGTTAATTTTTACGGATGGGGCGCTTGCGGTCTGATTTTTTCTTGAATCCAACTGCTTGCGCTTGATCGCTGTCCGATCCATATTGCCCAAGCACTACTTCTTTCATGGATAATACCGCATCATGAAATTCCCATTCTGCTAATCGAGCCGTATCAGCAGCAGCATGGTATAAAGTTAGTTGCTCATTTTTTGCTTGTTGCTGCGCCAACATATTTTCATAAGCTTGCTGTAAATGTGCAGCCGAAGCATCAGTACGGTTGGTAATGTAAGTGCTGACGGTTTGCAAACCGTGGAATGCGGTGATATCTTGATTAATTGCTTGAGGAGATAAACGACGTTTTTGGTCTTGGGCTGCCATACGTGTATACTATTAAAATTATATATTTAATGTGCCCATTGCGACAGAAAATATAGCAAGCCGATGCAATGGCATTGTCACCCGATGCATTAACAATGCAAGTCGATGCATTGGCATTGTTACCCGATGCATTAACAATGCAAGCTGATGCAATGGCATTGTCAGTCGATGCATTAACAATGCAAGCCGATGCAATGGCATTGTCAGTCGATGCATTAACAATGCAAGCCGATGCAATGGCATTGTCAGTCGATGCGATCGCACTTGTACGTCATGCCGATAAATTACCAATTGTGATCTTTACAACAATACCCATGTTTTTGTCCCGCTCCATAGGGTAGATGAAACAGCAGTGCGATCGCAGTTAAAACATAAAAGCTATTACTAAAAGTTCTTGTTAATAATGAATGATAAGCAGAATACTCAAATAAACTTCGGTGGTGATTGACTGAGCGACGAATTCACCTATCCATAGGGCAAATCCCCAATCCCAAATCTCAAATTCAAAATGATATGGCGATATGTGAAGCGCTCGTCGGTATCTTGATCAGCAGTTTACTCAACACCTTGGTGCAATATTTCGCCGCCACACCACCAAATTGGACTGCTGATGCTGCTTCCATACCGCATCCACTCCAGCACCGATTTCAAAAACATAATGTATTGCGATCGCCTCTATTTAGGCGAGTGCGTTCTATAAAATCTGCTCGCCGGAAACCGTAAGCAACGTTTTTGCTATGAACAAGTTCTGAAGCTTTATTGAATATCTAATTTCCACTTTTAAATCTAACTCATCAGGAGGCTTTGTTTATGACAGCTACAACTCCCAGCCGCACAACTAACTCTAATGCCAATGCACCTGCTGCTTACACAGGATTTGAGCGCCTATTTATTGGTGGGCGCTGGGTTACAGGTCGCTCTGAGCATAAATTACAAGTAATTAATCCCTACACACAACAACCAATTCTAGAAATTCCGGCGGCGGATAAACGTAACCTTGATGAAGCTTATCAACAAGCCCAGCACGCTCAAATAGCTTGGGCAGAGGTCTAACCAAGTGAGCGATCGCAGAATTTACCACCGATCACTGGATTACAGTGCAGCATAGCCCGCGTACTTACCCATTGTAGGGCAGGGCCGATTCATTCCCTAAAAGGCTTTAAAAATCAAGGGTTCAGGAGATGAAAAATAAGCAAGGTATTCAATTGGCATTCAATATTAGGCATCAAAATGGTCAACAATTCATGACTTTTGCCCGAATATTTATCGCCAATGGTATTGACAAAATACATACATTGTCGAATGAATCAGCCCTGCATTGTAGGGGGGGATTGGGGAATATATATGATTTTTGACCCTTGACCCTTAACCTTTCCCCAATAATATTTACCTTAACAAAAGAATCAGCAATGTTTCCCGGAGAAGATATGAAAACGAGAAAGCTTGGTAAACAAGGATTGGAAGTTTCCCAACTCGGACTAGGTTGTATGGGGATGTCGGAGTTTTACAGTGGACGAGATGAGCAAGAAGCGATCGCTACTATTCACCGTGCTTTAGAATTGGGGCTTAATTTCTTAGACACCGCAGATATGTATGGCCCGTTTACTAATGAGCAGTTAGTTGGCAGAGCGATCAAAGACCATCGAGACAGTGTAATATTGGCAACTAAGTTTGGTAATGTCCGCACGGAAGATGGTGGCTGGAAAGGAGTCAGTGGTAAACCAGAATATGTGCATGAAGCTTGTGATGCTTCGCTCAAACGCCTAGGAGTCGAGGTAATCGACCTTTATTATCAACATCGGGTAGATACCAACGTCCCGATTGAAGATACCGTAGGAGCGATGGCAGAATTAGTCCAGCAAGGTAAAGTGCGCTATTTAGGACTTTCTGAAGCTGCACCTAGCACGATTCGACGGGCAAATGCAGTTCACCCAATTAGTGCCCTACAAACAGAATACTCTCTGTGGAGTCGCGAGCCAGAAGATGAAATTTTGCCTACCGTGCGGGAATTGGGAATAGGCTTTGTTCCCTATAGTCCATTAGGGCGTGGTTTTTTATCAGGTGCGATCGCTAGTCCAGATGATCTGGCACCTGATGACTATCGCAGAAATGCTCCCCGCTTTCAAGGTGAAAATTTCCACAAAAATCTGGAATTAGTGGAAAAAGTCAAGGCAATTGCCAATCAAAAAGGTGTAACACCTAGCCAGCTTGCTTTAGCTTGGCTTTTAGCTCAAGGAGAAGATATAGTGCCTATTCCTGGTACAAAACGCCGTACTTATCTCGAAGAAAACATTGCTGCAACCGAGATTAACCTAACTCGCGAAGATTTAAGTCAAATCGAAGCAGTAGCACCAAAAGGAACAGCAGCAGGCGATCGCTACTCTGACATGAGCACAGTTAACCGCTAATCTAGATTCACCACAGCAATTTGCAGTTGAATAGACCACAATAGGGGCACAAAATTGTTGTGCCCCTATTATTATCCTGTAAAAAGGTATTACTATGATTCAAATTAGTATTTTAAAAATAACTCCAGCCCCAAGTATGCGACTACCTTCACAAATACGAAAGCGTATTCTTGGCTCAATTGCTATTGGACTGCATAACTTGACAATCATGGTGATGCGATCGCCTGGAATTACAACCTCTGTTTTACTACCATCTTTCAGGGTCAAAGCAGTAATTTGTCCCATTACAAGAGTGCCCTGAAGGTAGAATTGATAATAATAGTCTAAGTGGAATGGTGACTTGCGACCTGATTCTTTTTCAGTGAATATGTAAACTTCGCTTTCAAACTGAGTTTTAGGAGTGATAGAACCAGGTTGAGCAATTACCATTCCTCGTTCAATATCACCTTTATCAATACCTTGGAGTAAGACACCAAGATAATCTCCTGCTATTGCTTCATCTCTCTCCTGATTGAATGCTCGAAGACCATTGACTTTAATAGTAGTATTTTTAAAACCTACTAATTCAACAGTATCCCCGACTTTGATTTTACCTCGCTCAATTTTACCTGCGGCAACTGTTCCCCGATTCTTTATCTTGGAAACATCTTGAACAGCCATCAATAAAGGTTTATCAACATCAGATTCTGGGTTAGGAATGTAAGAGTCTACTTGCTCAATAAGTTGATAGATTTTATCAACCCAACGATTTTTACCACGTTGCATATTTTGTTGATTGATTAAAGCTGCTTTTGCCTGCAAAGCAGAACCAACAATAATAGGAGTATTTTCATCATCAAATTCATATTCATGCAATAGTTGCCGGACTTCAAGTTTTACTAGTTCTAGCAACTCAAAATCATCTACTAAGTCTTCTTTATTTAAAAAAACCACTACATAAGAAACACCAACCCTTTTCGCCAGTAGAAGTTGTTCGCGGGTTTGTGACATGACACTATCAACAGCAGAAACAACCAGTATGGCAGCATCCATTGGCAAGTTGCCAAAAATTATTTCTCGCACATAATTATTTTGTGGACATTCCGCCTGGCTATAGCATCGATGTTGAGTTTCATAGTCAATCCTATGATTGGTTTTTTCCCATTCATCTGGATCTTCTCGATACCGTGGCGGAATATCATTACAAATTAAGTATGGAAACGCCATACTAATTGCTGAAATCAAAGTAGTCTTGCCATGAGCAACATGACCAAGTGTACCGATATTAATACATGGTATATCACGCTTTAACTTGTTGTTGCCCATAAATTATTTCTTTGGTGAATTCAATGTTGATTTATCCCTTCACACACAAAACTTGCTTGAGAGTAGCTACAACTTCCACCAAATCTGCTTGATTTGCCATAACTTGGTCTATTGGTTTGTAAGCACCAGGAATTTCATCTAATACACCTTCATCTTTACGGCACTCTACACCTTTAGTCTGCTCAATTAAATCATCAAGAGTGTAGACATTTTTTGCCTTATTTCTTGATAGTAACCGGCCAGCCCCGTGGCTGCAAGAGCAAAAGCTGTGAGTATTACCTTTACCTTTAACAATGAAAGATTTTGCTCCCATTGAACCAGGAATAATCCCATAATCTTCAGTTTGCGCGCGCACTGCACCTTTGCGAGTCACATACACATCTTCGCCAAAATGTACTTCTTTTTCGGCGTAATTGTGATGACAATTTACTTGTAATAAAGGTTTAGTTGACTTACCACCTGCAAGATGTTTTTCGATAATGCGCTTAAATCGCGCCATCATCACATCACGATTAAAACGTGCATATTCCTGTGCCCATTGTAAATCGTTCCAGTAAGCGTCAAATTCTGAAGTACCAGCCACAAAATGAGCTAAATCAGGATCAGGTAAGTTATTACCTGCTAGCTTCGCTAATTCTTTAGCTGTATTAATATGGCACTGCGCTAAATTATTGCCGATGTTGCGCGAACCAGAATGCAGCATCAACCAAACGTAGTTTTCTGTATCGAGGCACACTTCAATAAAATGATTACCGCCCCCCAGAGAACCTAATTGTTTCATGGCTTTGCTTTGCAGATTTTGCACCCCACGATGCAAATCTTGAAAGTCAGCCCAACGTTGCCAATTAGTAACAGATTTTTCAACTTCTTTGTTTTCATTGAATCCAGTCGGAATTGCTGCTTCAATATCCAGGCGGATTTTCTTTAGCTTGCCTTCTAGTTGTTCACCAGTAAATGGCATTTTGATCGCAGCCATACCGCAACCAACATCCACACCGACAGCAGCAGGTATAATTGCTTCTTTTGTGGCAACTACAGAACCCACTAAAGCACCTTTACCTAAATGCACATCTGGCATCAACGCTACGTGCTTAAACACAAATGGCAGTGATGCTACATTCTTGGCCATTTTGGTTTCGTCTGCCTTCAAAGGGTGATTTGCCCAAGACAGTACTGGTGCGGGTGCGGTAATCTCTAACTTTTCGTAGGGCATAATTTTCTCTATTTCAGGTTTTTCCAGTGTAATTTGAAATTTGCGGCAAAATCACGTATATTTATCATGATAGTTTGTATAAAATTGCATTTTATGTGGATTTTTACTTGGCTGCCTCGTTCTTCTAGAAGCTGTAGCAGTTTTCCCAAGCTTTAAATCGCTTGTAGTATTAATGTAGTATTGTTATTTACAAATGTCAACTTCAGGATAAAAGCTGTCCTCAATCAAGAATCACTAACTGCGATCGCTCCAAAAAAAGCACATTTCTGAGAAATATATTAAAATTTGTAAATAATATTACTGTGGTTTCAATAGCCCATCCACGATTTGGCTCAATCTTATGGCGGTTCCGCAAAACAAAATCTGGGAACGTTTTTTATCCCCTGTAGTCAGCTTTTTGATTGATGAAGAGGGATTAGAGCGTTATGCTCTGAGTATTGACTGGGAAAAACAGAGCGATCGCTTTCATAGATCCGATGTGATCATTCCCTCTTACTACAGTAGCTATAAATTTCGTGGGATTGAGGGTGGCTATCTCAACCCGAAGGTAGTAGTTTCCTACGATCCGATTCTCCAATATCTGCTGCCTCCTAACGAAACCCTTGTACGTCAGGCTGTGATTGATGCGATTCAGGTACAACCACGACGCATACTTGATTTAGGTTGTGGCACAGGCTCAACTACCTTGATGTTAAAACAGGCTTTTCCACAAGCCCAAGTCATAGGATTGGATTTATCTGCTTATATGTTAGTAATGGCAGAACATAAAGCCACAAGTGCTAGTTTAGATATACTTTGGCGATATGGTAATGCAGAAAAAACAGCCTTTCCTGATGCTTCTTTTGACTTAGTAACAGCTTCTTTATTATTTCGTGAAATCCCCACTCCCGTATCCCAAGCAATTTTGCGGGAATGCTTCCGATTACTGGTAGTCGGTGGACAAGTATTAATTTTAGATAGTAATCAAAAGGCCCTGCGTCAGCTAGAATGGCTCAAAGATGTGTTTGAGGAGCCTTATCTCCGTGACTATGCCACTTTCAATGTGCATGAGAGCATGAGTAAAGCGGGATTTTCCGCTTTGTTAAACAAAGATGTTTGGTGGATGCATCAAGTAAATAGCGGCGTAAAACCCATATCAAAAGTTGATGTAACTAAGTACAACACAGTTAAGCAACCCGTATCAAAATCAACAGATACCACAATTGATAATAATGATTTAGAGGATCTTGGCTCCCCAGTTTTTGGCATAAAGGCATGAGTTTAAAGGCAATTTTATTTGATTTTAATGGTGTCATCATTAAAGATGAGCAAATTCACCTGCGACTGATAGATGAGATTCTTATTCAAGAAAATCTCCAACCCCAACGGGACAGTGAACGTCAAGCTTCTTTAGGACGCAGCGACCGCGCTTGTTTTCAAGAACTGTTATATAATCGCGGTCGTGTCCTCAGCGAAGACTATTTAACTCAGTTGCTCAACCAAAAGGCGCAAATGTATGCTTTAGAACTAGAGAAACTGGAAAAACTGCCTTTGTACCCAGGTTTAGACGACTTAATATTTCAAGCGCGCTCCCATCATCTCAAACTAGGGCTAGTCAGCGGTGCAATTCGCCCAGAAATAGATATAGTACTCGAACGCGCTCAACTAGCTGAACATTTTTCAGTCATAGTAGCGGGTGATGATATCACTACAAGTAAACCAGAACCCGATGGTTATCTGTTGGCAGTAGCACGTCTCAACCAAAAATATCCAGACTTAAATCTGCAAACACAAGAATGTCTGGCAATTGAAGATACCCCAGCTGGTATCAAAGCCGCCAAAAGAGCGCAAATGCAGGTAGTTGGTGTAGCAAACACTTACCCCTTCCATATGCTTCAGCGTTGTTGTAACTGGACTGTGGACTATCTGACTGATTTGGAACTAGAACGGGTGCAAGAAGTTTTTTCCCAAAAAGAGTTACAACCAACAGCAGATAAATGGTAGGATAAAAAATGGTGAATATGCAGATTTATCCAAAATATAACGATTAGGGGAATTAGCTCAGTTGGTAGAGCGCTGCGATCGCACCGCAGAGGCCATCGGTTCAAATCCGTTATTCTCCATTAAGGTCAAATTTATACACAGCAAGCTGTTCAATGATTTTGAACAGCTATTTTTACATACCTCTATTGTCAATAATCATAGCTGGAGATGCGGCAAATCCGGATAATCTTAGATAACTACTAGTACAGCACGGCGTAAATAAGCGCAAAGGTGTTGCTGCATTAGCTCCCATAGATAAGTTTGATTGGGCAATGCTAGACGTTAAGCCTGAACTTCGCGCAGTCGGCGCTCTAGAAAGCGGCGTTCACTGTCATTAGTAGCCAACACGATCGCTCGTGCGTAGCTGTTTGCGGCTTCTTGGAAGGCTCCGATGCGGCGCAGTAAATCGGCACGAGCAGCGTGAAATAGATGGTAGCCATCAAGCTCTTGGGCAAGCCCATCGATGAGTCCGATCGCTGTTTGAGGACTGTCTACCATTGAGATTGCCACCGCCCGGTTTAACGACACAATCGGCGAGGGCTGCAAACGTTCGAGTAAATCGTAGAGGCGGACGATCTGCAACCAGTCCGTTTCTTGTGCCCGTGCCGCCTGGCAATGTAGTGCCGCGATCGCCGCTTGCAACGCAAATGGACTAGTTCCGCCGCGCAGTCCCTCCTCTACCAACGGCAACGCCTCGGCGATCTGCTGTTGGTTCCAGCGACGACGATCTTGATCTTCGAGCAGGACGAGATTGCCAGCCTCATCAAGACGGGCATCGCGCCGCGAGTCGTGCAACAACATGAGCGCAAGTAGCGCAGTTACTTGGGCTGGGGGGTTTGGTGCCATCAACGTCCTCACAAGGTGACCCAGCCGGATGGCTTCTGTACAAAGGTCAGCTCTCACCATTGCCTCGCCCCTTGTCGCCGCGTAGCCTTCGTTGAAAATGAGATAGATTACAGTCAGCACTGCATCCATCCGCGCTGACAGTTCGGTTGTGTCTGGCACTCTATAAGGAATACCCGCATCACGAATCTTGCGCTTGGCGCGCACAAGCCTTTGTGCCATTGTCGCCGTGGGCACGAGAAACGCTCGTGCGATCTCATCCGTTTCAAGTCCGCCTAGCATCCGCAGCGTCAGAGCAACTTGAGACTCGATTGCCAGCGCTGGGTGGCAGCAAGTGAAGATCAGTCGAAGCCGATCGTCCGGAATTTCATCGGTGTCATAGGTTGGCTCCTCGCTGGTTGGGATTAACCCAGATGCAGCATACCATGAGAGTTTTTCCTTCAGCCGCGTCCGCCGGCGGAGGCGATCGATGGCTTTGTATCGAGCTGTTTTGATAATCCAGGCACGGGGGAGGTCGGGAATGCCCGTGGACTGCCACTGATTCAGGGCGACACCAAAGGCTTCCTGTGCCGCCTCTTCAGCCACATCGAAATCCCCAACCAGCCGGATGAGCGTAGCGACAATCCGACCCCACTCAGCACGATAAATGGAAGCGATCGCTTGGGTTACATCTGATTGTGGGTTTAAGGTCATAGCTGACAAGAAAAATTTTTGGCGAGGTGTCGATTTGAGCGATCGCCGTTCGACTTAATTACAAAGGGAAACAACACGGGTAAAGCTTGATTGTATCTAAATGATAAAAAATTTTCTGGCGAGGTGTCGATTTGAGCGATCGCCGTTCGACTTAATTACAAAGGGAAACAAAGGAGGCAACCCAATGAAATATGTGCTGCTGATTTACCTGGAGGAAAATGCCCTGAGCGAAACCGAGCGAGAAGACTGTTATGTGAAATCCGCGCAGCTTGCACAGCAACTCAACTCCAAGGGGCAGTATCTAGCTACTGCCCCGCTCCACCCTATTGCAACGGCAACTAGCATCCGGGTGCGCGATGGCAAACCGCTTGTAACCGACGGGCCGTTTGCAGAAACACGAGAACAATTAGGCGGATTCTTTCTCATCGATGCCCAAGATCTCGATGCCGCGATCGCGATCGCCGCCCAGATTCCAGCAGCACAAGTCGGCACCGTCGAAATTCGTCCCGTAATTGAAGTTGCAGGTTTGCCAGAGTATTAGGGCCTGCACTCAATCTTAAATCAAAAGGAGATACTTAAAATGACAGCTAAAAGCACGATAACAAGCAACGAAGCTGAGATTCGCCAACTAATTGCCGATCAACAAGAGGCAATTTGCGCTAAGGATGTCGCTCGGATTGTATCTCACTATGCAACCGAGGTCATCATCTTTGATATAAAACCCCCATTCCAAACAAATGGGAAAGAGGCTTTACGTCAAATGTGGTCAGAGTGTTTGCCTTATTTCCCGGACTCCTTTGAGATAGAAATACGAGACCTCAACATTACAGTCAATAACGACTTGGCGGTTGCTCACTGGCTCTCGCACTTTACAGGAATGGAAGTAAACCATCCAGCAATGCAGACTTGGATGCGGATCACTGCTGTCTGCCAGCGCCATCAAGGTGAATGGCAGATCCTACATGAACATATCTCTGTTCCATTTGATCCACATACCTCCCAAGCCGTATTCACGCTCAACCCATAATTCAATTAACTCAATCATGAACCAATCAAAACAGCACACCATGAAAATCAATTCTTATCTGAATTTCAACGGCAACTGTGAAGCGGCGTTCAAATTCTATGAACAATGTTTGGGCGGCAAAATCGTCATGATGCTCACTCATGGGGATGCCCCCACAGCAGAACATGTACCACCCCAATGGCATGACAAAATCATGCACGTCTGCCTCGATCTGGGCGATCAATTATTAATGGGGTCTGACAGTCCACCGGAATATTTTGAAACACCCCAAGGCTTCTACGTGCAGTTGAGCATTGAAGAACCAGCGGAGGCAGAACGCATCTTTCATGCCCTAGCAGAAAACGGAAAAGTGAATATGGCTATTGATCAAACCTTTTGGTCTGTCCGCTTTGGTATGTTGCTCGATCAATTCGGCATTCCGTGGATGGTCAACTGCCAAAAGACTCCTTGACTTGCCGGGAGGTGCTTTCGCGCATCTCCCCTAGAATCAAACCTCAGCGCTTTTTCCTAACCCATCACTTTACAATAATTCAAAAGCAGAATCCATGAGTACTCAAATTTTCGTCAATTTGCCAGTCAAAAACCTCAACCAATCGATCAAGTTTTTTACTCAACTTGGCTTTCAATTTAATTCTCAATTCACTGACGAAACTACCACTTGCATGATTGTATCCGAAAATATTTTCGTCATGCTCTTAACGTATGAGAAGTTTAAGACTTTTACTCCTAAAGAAATTTGTGATGCCACCAAAAGTACAGAAGTGCTTGTGTGTTTGTCCTGTGATAGCCGCGAAAAAGTTGATGAAATGGTTCGCCAAGCAGTCGCTGCTGGTGGAACAACCTACAGTGAACCACAAGATCACGGTTTTATGTATGGGCATGGATTTGCTGACTTAGATGGCCACATTTGGGAAGTTATCTACATGGAGCCAAGCGCAATCAACCAAGGTTAGATGATGTTTGAAAAGTTGGTAATTGATGACAGATTTCATACACACTCTTGACTGTTGAGTATTGACTGTCAATTGTTAACAGCAATACTGAGATTTTGTACAACTGAATAGGATTAATACCAATTCTTCAAAATAAAGCTACACATGGACAGCAGGGGGGTAGAGGGCAGGGAGCAGGGGGAGAATTATCTGTAGCAAGGATTTAGAGAAATGGTATAAGCCCTCTTGTGTTGCTTTCGGCAGAGAATAATCTGAAACCTCTATTTTTACGTCTCTTTTCAACAAAGGGGTGTAAATGACTTTGTTGAGATGCGATCGCCTAATTCATGATGATATCTGAGGTTCAGGTTAGGAATAATATTTTTCTCTCCTCGTAGTAACAAAAGAGGGATAAGATATCAGTCAAGCTATTTCTCAATCATTAATCAATGCGGAAATGTAATCATTTTCTTAATTGATCTAACAGATTCTCTGTCTGCTGTAAATTTACTAAAGTATTCGCGCATAAAATAGCAGATGCAGCCACCGCAGGTACACCAATTCCGGGGATGGTACTATCACCAACGCGATACAAACCTTGTATTGGCGTGTGTGTGCTAGGAAACATCCCTTTACCAGCAGCAATAGCCGGGCCATAAGTTCCTCGATATCTGCGGAGATAATGGGCATGAGTTAGGGGTGTACCAATAAGTTCTACTACTAGACGCTCTCGGATATCAGGGATAATACGTTCTAAGGCGCGGTATAAAGATTGTGCTTTAGAGCGTTTCTTTTCTTCATACCCCCGATTCCGTTCCCATCCTGTGTAAGGTTCGAGGCTGTAAGCATGAACTACATGATGCCCTGTAGGGGCTAGTGTGGCATCCCATACCGTGGGAATCGAAATCATGCAAGTATTCCCTGGTATCGTAATATCTTGAGCAGAATCGTGGACTACTACATGATGTCCCGTTAAATTCTGCAAACCATCTGCCCGAATACCTAAATGCAAATGCATAAAACTGTCAACGGCTGGTGTCTCTAAAGCGGCTTGGCGGTAAGTTGCAGGCAAATCTTCAAGACGTAATAAATGATTGTAAGTATCCCAGATACTCGCATTGGAAATTACAATTGGCGATCGCAGAATTTCACCTTTTGCCAACCTGACACCCACAACTTTGCCTGATTCCACCATGATTTGCTCGACGTGGCATCCTAAACGCAATTGTCCACCCCAGCGTTCTAATCCTCTGACTAAAGCCTGAACAATCGCCCCACTCCCCCCCAAAGGATATTCAACCCCTGCACGGGAACGTTCACCTAGCATAAAAGCTACCTCTGGGGCAATTGTTCCATGTGCCTTCAAACCTGAGAGCAAAAAGCATTCTAAATCAATAAGCCGCCGCACCCAAGGGTCATGCACTGTTACATCCATGACATTACCTGCTGAACTTTGCACCAGCGACAAGTAAGGCAGCATTTTCAGCAAAGATGGAAAGTAACTTTTTATTAATATCAGAATCACCCGCCAATCTGCCCGTAGCGCTAAGGTAGGAATACCTCGCATCGCCTCGTACAACCCTAACAACCGTGAGGAAAATTGTTGCAATTCTATAGCACCTAGCGGCGTAATTTGATGCACCTGCTGCCGATAACGTTCAGCATCGCTGTAAACTGCAATAGTCCCCTCAGGAAAATGGTAGTGTCCCAAAGGATCATAGGGTATAACTTGAATGGATTCACCAAGAACATCCAAAACTTGTTTGATCGGATTCAAGCTTTGGGTATCACTCAGACCACAATAGAAAGAAGGGCCAGAATCAAATTCAAATCCCCGTCGTCTAAAACTATGAGCAGCGCCGCCAGCAATTGTATGACTTTCGCACACAATTACTCGCTTGCCATAACGTGCGAGTAGCCCAGCAGTACACAACCCACCGATACCGCTACCAATTACTATGACATCACTATCTTGCATTTTTGTCATTTGTCCTTTGTTATTTGTCTTTTGTCCAATGACTAATGACTAATGACCAATGACCAATGACCAATGACCAATGACCAATGACCAATGACCAATGACTGAACCATTAATTGAATTAAAAGGCGTGTCTAAGTCCTTTGGTAGCAACAAGGTTTTAGATCGTGTGGATTTGAAAATTTATCGGGGAGAAGCACTAGGAATTATTGGCCCTTCTGGGACTGGTAAATCTACAATTCTACGGGTAATTGCGGGATTACTACCTGTGGATGAAGGCGAAATTTATGTCCAAGGAGTACAGCGAAACGGTTTGATTGAGGATGGTGCTAGTAGTGTGGGAATTGGGATGGTGTTTCAGCAAGCAGCGTTATTTGATTCGCTGACAGTAGAAGAAAATGTGGGGTTTTTACTGTATCAGAATTCCAAAATAGCGCGATCGCGGATTAGCCAATTGGTGAGTACAAAATTGGAAATGGTAGGTTTACCGGGAATTGGCGACCTTTATCCATCTGAACTTTCTGGGGGTATGCGTAAACGAGTTAGTTTTGCCCGTGCAATTATGTCTAACCCCGATAGCGACCAAGAGGGGCCAGAACTTTTACTCTACGATGAACCTACAGCCGGACTCGATCCGATCGCTTCTACAGTTATTGAAGATTTAATTCGTCATTTGCAATGCTCACAAGGAGTTTGTAGTACCTATGCTATTGTGACCCATCAAGACAGTACAATTCGTCGTACCGCCGACAGAGTGATATTTCTCTATCAAGGTAGAGTGCAGTGGCAAGGTACAGTTGATGAAATAGATAGCACAGACCATCCATTGATTAGACAATTCATGAGTGGAAGTGTGCAAGGCCCAATTCAGGTCGTCGGCTAGATGGATGGAGGAAAAATATGCGATCGCGAACATTTAGAGAAGGTTCTGTGGGGCTGTTGATCCTAATGGGAGTGGGAGCATTTGGATTAATAGTCGTGTGGTTGAATCGCGTTACCGCTAGTCGCGGTTCATACAAAGCAATTGTGGAATTTGCTAACGCCGGCGGGATGCAAAAAGGGGCAACCGTTCGCTACCGTGGTGTCAAAGTGGGCAATATATCCGCAATTCGACCAGGGCCAAATAACATTGAAGTAGAAATTGAAATCCCTCAACCTGATTTAATTATTCCTAGTAATGTATTAGTTGAAGCCAATCAGAGTGGACTGATAAGCGAAAGTATTATTGATCTCACACCGAAAGCTTCTCTCCCTGCTGGGGTTACCGTCGCTAAACCACTGGATAGAAATTGCGATCGCAATTTGATTATTTGTAATGGCTCGCGGTTACAAGGTCAAATTGGCATCAGTCTCGATCAACTTATTCGCAGCTCAACGCAGTTAGCAACTGTCTACAATAACCCAAAATTTTATAATAATGTTAACAGGTTACTAGAAAGCTCCACCGCAGCAGCAAACAGTCTCACTTCTCTTAGCCGCGACCTCCGGGGTTTGTCAAAAAGCGCACAAGGTCAATTAGGCACATTTTCCGCTACAGCTACTTCTGTACAACGGGCGACAAATCAATTAACCACATCTACCAGTAAAACAGTAAATCAGTTGGGTTCAGCAGCAACACAATTTAGTTTGACTGCAAATCAAGCCAGTCGCCTTTTAACTAATCTGGATAACCTAGTCACTACAAATCGTTCCACATTGGTTGGGGCTTTGAACAATATCACTCAAACCAGCAACCAATTACGCACTACAGTTAGTGGCTTATCGCCTGCGATCAATCGCTTAACTCAAGGAGAAGTCATCAAAAATTTAGAAACTCTCTCTGCAAATGCAGCACAAGCATCAGCTAATTTACGCGATGCTACAAAGACTTTAAATGATCCTAAAAACACAGTGTTGCTGCAACAAACTCTTGATTCTGCCAGATCCACTTTTGAAAACACGCAGAAAATTACCGCTGATTTAGACGAGTTGACAGGCGATCCGACTTTTAGGAGTAATCTCCGACAATTGGTAAATGGTTTGAGTAACTTAGTATCTTCCACCCAACAGATGCAGCAACAAGTAGAGGTGGCTGCTACTTTAGATTCACTCAAAGCATCGATTAATAAACCTGATGTTGTGCCTCCAACTCCAGCTATAAAGCCGCAGGCTATAACTATTAATCCTTTACCTAACGCTGCCAAAATTAATGACAAAAATTTCCCATCACCTGTGATTCTACCTACCTCAGAATCATCTTCAGAACAACTATTGCAACAACTAAGACAATATCAAAAGCAAAGGCAGCAAGAGAAGATAGAGGCGAGGAATTAGGGAATGGGGACTGGGGACTGCTGGGGAATGGGGAGACAAGGGGGAACAAGGAGAATAAATAGTAATCAATGACTCTTGACCCTTGAGTACAGACGCGATTAATCGCGTCTCTCCGACTCTTGACCCTTGACTCTTGCCAACACATTTTTCCATTGTTTATGAAAGATAATCAAAATTTCTTTGTGCGTAATATTTGGTATTATGCTCTGCCTAGCGATCGCCTCAAGCCCGGTAAGATGGTCAGCCGTACTTTTTTGGGAGAACCGATACTGCTGTGTCGTAGTCACGAGGGTAAGATATTTGCTATGCGGGATATTTGCCCTCATCGTGCTGTACCTTTAAGTTGCGGTCGATTTGATGGGCAAGAAGTAGAATGCTGTTACCACGGTTGGCGTTTTAATCATGCTGGACGTTGCACAGCGATTCCTTCTCTGGTCGAAGGACAAGATGTAGATTTAAATCGCTACAATGTAGAATCTTATGAAGTACGCGAAGCTCAAGGTAATATCTGGATATATATGGCAGAACCAGGTAAATCTCATTCTTCTGCCTCAGATATGGAAATTCCCGTCATTCCAGGTTTTGGCGATCGCCCACCCCAGCTAGTGGAAGTGATGAAGTTTTCTGGCTTCATGGATCATGCAATCTTAGGGCTGATAGATCCCGCCCATTCACCTTATGTTCATCGATTATGGTGGTGGCGTTCGGGGAAAATCGACGACGAAGTGAAGCAATTCGATCCTTCGCCTTATGGGTTTACGATGCGAAAACACAAATTACCCGCCAATACAGGTAGAGTCTATCAGTTAATTGGCGGTGGAGTTCCCGAAGTAGAGATTACTTTCGAGTTACCAGGAATTAGAATAGAAAATATCACAACTGCAAAGCATCGAGTTTCCAATGTCGCAGCAATTACACCCATTTCGGAAACTGAAACCCAAGTCATGTTTGCGCTTTATTGGACACCAACTTGGGCAACATTGCTGAAGCCGTTGCTTCAATTCTTAGCACGGGGATTCCTGGCTCAAGACCGCGCAATAGTTGAAAAGCAGCAGATGCGCTTGCAGTATAATCCTGTACTGCGGCTGGTTAAGGATGCAGATACGCAGATGCAATGGTATAACCAGATAAAACGAGAATACGCTCGTGCTGTTGCTGAAGACCGTCCATTTGTCAACCCGATGAAAAGTCAGGTACTCCACTGGCGGGCTTGATTGAGAATTCCCGATTGAAGTCTGCTAGCGAATGGTAGGTATCACCTGATGATTAGCATTGGATCGCATTGGGCTGCAATGCGTAGACATCGCATTGACTTGCAATGTTAATACATCAGTCTGTTATGGCAATACATCGGTCTGTTATGTTAATCATCGGCTGGCAAACATTAATCTCATTATAGCGGTTCTCAATTGCATAGAATACAGACCATTCGTAGGGGCACAGCATTGCTCATTGGTGTCAACTTAAGTCAAAACGCTTATTCCACAAGCGTTTTACCCCACCCCTAACCCCTCCCCTTGGCAAGGGGAGGGGACGTTTTGGCTTTAGACAAAACTGGGGTGGGGTAACGCGGATCGTGATTGTACGTGAGTAAATTCAAAATTACCTGTTCATAAGGGTTTCACGTTAAGTTGACACGTATGAGCATTGCTGTGCCCATTGTGTATTGCATCTAAACGAGAACCGCTATATTTTCATGGGCGGTAGTTAGGCGATCGCCATAACGCACCCTATATCCGGAGACTAAGCCTGAGTTTTTTTGAGGATGCGATCGCCTAAAATTTTGTTATGGGCAAATTCTATAGCAGTCGCAAATCATTTGTGAGAAACTACAAATGACAGCAGACTAATTTTAGTATAAATAAGTATGAGTATATCTAATTATCAACGTGCTAATACTCTCAAAACAGCTTTTCAAGTGTGTACTCTGGAACCCTTGGAAGGTGAAGACATTGAAAAATATTATGTTGATTTGTCAGCAGTACGTAAAACTTCAGCCGTTGATAGCGTTAGTACTATTTTAGATTTTCAAGAACCAGCAGACTTTAGCACGATTTTATTTACTGGGCATCGCGGTTGTGGCAAAAGTACCGAGTTAAAACGCATTCAAAAGCTCTGGCAAGAAAATTATCATGTAATTTATTTAGAAGTAAATGAAGAAACAGATATTAACGATGCTAGTTATACAGATCTATATTTAATAGTCATCAAACAAGTAGAATTTGAACTTAGGAAATTAGGTTTAAAATTTGACGATAGACTATTACATAACTTTGAATAATGGTTTAAAGATATCACTAAAGAAACCGAAGAAAGCGTTGAAAAGTCTGTCAGCATTGAGGGTGAAGCCACACTGAAACCAGAAGCACCATTTATAGCGAAATTAATGGTCAAGTTGTTGGCACAAATTAAAGGATCTGATAAGCAAAAAACTACAATTCGCCAAACTTTAGAAAAAGACTTATCTCGCCTGAAGGCAGATATTAATTTATTGCTAGGTGATGCTTACGTTAAACTGAGGAAAAAATATCCTGATTATAAGGGACTACTAATTATATTTGACAACCTAGACCGAGTTCCGCCTGAGGTTGCTAACCATTTATTTTTTGACTATGCGGCTCAGTTGCAAGAATTGCACTGTACCATTATTTATACAGTCCCAATTTCTATTCTGTGTTCACCTAAAAACCCCTTGGCTTTGTTTGATGGTAATCCCCACATTGTGCCAATGGTAAATATTTATGAATTGGAACGGGATACTTGCCATTTAAATTGCAATCAAGCTGGACTAGACGCAACAGCGAGTTTAATTGAAAAGCGCGTAGATGTTGATGCTGTATTTGAATCTCGCCAAGAATTGCTAGAATTAGCCAAAGCTAGTGGTGGTCATGTGCGTCAATTAATGCAAATGATGAGAACTGCTTGTCAAACTGCGAGTACACGCAAGCATTCTAAAATTACAAATGAAGATGTCACCTATGCTGTTAAGCAGCAGCAATTTAGTTTTGAAAGGTTCATACCTGAAGAACATTATCATTATTTAGCCCAAGTATGTATCACAAAAGATGTTAGTAAAGATGATATAGCAATCCTAAATGATTTACGAACAAGGCATATACTGTTTTAATTTAGG
>JAVRCF010000119.1:0-20860 GCA_034530935.1 Aulosira sp. DedQUE10
TACGCCGAAATAACAAATGAGTACGCCGAAATAACAAATGAGTACGCCGAAATAATAAATGAGTACGCCGAAATAACAAATGAGTACGCCGAAGTAACAAATGAGTACGCCGAAATAACAAATGCGTACGCCGAAGTAACAAATGAGTACGCCGAAGTAACAAATGCGTAGGCTTAGCCGAAAGAGTTTCAGAGCTATTTTTGGGTAAATGAACTACATCTTTTTTATCTCACGCAGCGAAAAGTCGGAGCGCCGGCTTCCGGCGATCTGAACTTTTCAAGACAAAGACGAGGACACTTGCGTGGGCGGGTTTCCCGACTTGAGCAAAGTGTCCGTCGCAAAGGCGCAAAGTAATAAGGTAAGGGGTCTATTATGTTGGATCAAGTTCGCATCGTTAGCTTGCCAGGAGAATATTATCAGATTAAGGGTAATGAACCGATTATTCTTGATGATCCGGAGACTATTTGGGTTGTAAAGTCGGGTTCATTGGCGCTGTTTGCGATTCCTCTGAAAGCAGGGGTTGCGGAAGGTACTCGCCGTTATTTGTTTACTACTCGCACCAGACAGGCAATGTTTGGTATCCCTAGCGATTCGCAGCCGATGCCTTATCAATTGGTGGCGGTGTCGATTGAAGAAACTGAACTTTTGAAAGTTTCGGTAAAAGATTTTCGAGAATTTATCGCTGATGGTCATGGGGAAGCTTTAACTTTAATTGAGGGATGGATTGAGCAACTGGGGCTGGCGCTATCTGTAATTACTCCCCCTGGGCTGGCGTTTCAAGAGGAAGGGGTGCGTTATTTCTCCCTTACCAATGGGCAAATTTTCCAACCACAGCGAGAGTTGGTATCCTGGGTACAAATTCAGCGCGGTTATGTAATTTGGATGGGGTTTGAGGAACTGTTGATTACAGCGCGATCGCAATTTTTGCCGTTGAGTGCAGATATGTGGTTTCAAGCTGAGGATACGGTTGAGCTAGAAACTCTGAGTACGGCTGATATTCATGATCCTGATACTCTGCTGGCGGGGATTTCCCAATTACAAGTATATTTTCTAGGGAGCTTGTATCTTCTAGAACAGCAGGAAACAGACGCAGAATTACACCGCTTTCAAGAACGCCAACATCTGAATAATCAGGTGATGGAGGAAACGCTGAGTGAGTTAGCTTTTTTGCTCAAATCTCCCCATAGCGGTAATTTGGAAGTGGGGATTGCTAACGATCCGCAGCAAGCTTTGCTGATTGCTGCTGGTGCGGTGGGGCGAACTTTGGGTGTAACAATTCGACCGCCGGCAAAGTCGGAAGACCTGAAACGCATTCAAGATCCCCTACAAGCGATCGCCCGCGCTTCCCGTTTGCGGATGCGAACTATTTCCTTACAAGGCCAGTGGTGGAAAAAAGATAGCGGTGCGATGCTGGCTTATACCCTGGAAGACGAGCATCCGGTGGCGTTGTTACCTGTATCGGATAACCGCTATGAGATATTCGATCCGATCAGGCGATCGCGTACACCGATTAATGCTAGAAGTGCGGCTAAACTGGCGCTGACTGGCTACACTTTTTACCGCCCCCTACCAGATAAAGTCCTCAGCACCCTCGATTTGCTAAAATTTGCTCTGCAAGGACATTACAAGGAATTGATGGTTGTCTTAACTGCGGGTGTGGCGACTACTTTACTAGGGATGATTACCCCGCAAGCCACCGCCATCTTAATTGATAGTGCAATTCCCGATGCCGATCGCGGTTTATTAGTTCAAATTGCCTTAGGACTTTTGGCTACAGCCTTTGGTAGCACCCTATTTCAACTAGCCCAAGGCTTTGCAATCATGCGGGTAGAAACCTTTGCTGATGCTACCACCCAGTCCGCCGTTTGGGATCGCTTGTTGAATCTCAAAGCATCGTTCTTCCGCAAGTACTCCATTGGGGATTTAAATTCACGGGTGAGTGCAGTTAGTCAAATCCGCCAAAGACTTAGTAGTACAGTTTTAAGAAGTATTTTTACCAGTTTATTTGCATTATTAAACTTAGGACTGCTGTTTTATTACAACGGTTCGCTAGCTTTAATTGCTACGGTTGTGGCATTTGTCAATATTAGTGTTACTTTATTTTCCGGCATTTCCACCCTGCGTAAGGTTCGTCCTTTACTAGAATTACAAGGACAACTCTTAGGTGTGATGGTGCAGTTAATTAACGGTGTCACCAAACTGCGAGTTGCTGGCGCAGAAGCCCGCGCCTTTGCTTTCTGGGGTAAACAGTATAGTCAGCAAATCAAATGGATGCTGAGTACCCAAGGTATTGAAGATATTGTGGCTGTAATTAATAAAATCTTACCGGCATTAACCACAGCCAGTTTGTTTTGGTTTGCCGCTAGTTTAATTCAAGAATCAGAATCAGGTGGTTTATCTACGGGTGTATTTTTAGCATTTAATGCCGCATTTGGGACATTTATTGGTGGCGCTACCAGTCTCAGCAGCACAGTTGTGGATGTTTTGCAAGTAGTGCCATTGTGGGAACGAGCGCAGCCGATTCTAGAAGCCACACCAGAAGTAGACTCAGAGAAAGCTGATCCTGGTCGGCTTTCCGGGCGGGTTGTAGTCGATCATGTGATTTTCCGCTATCGAGATGACGGGCCTTTGACTTTGGATGATGTTAGCATTCACGCTGAACCGGGAGAATTTATCGCCTTTGTGGGGGCTTCTGGGAGTGGTAAATCAACCCTATTTCGCTTATTGCTGGGATTTGATGCCCCGGAATCTGGAACAATTTACTACGATGGTCAAGATTTAGCTGGGTTAGATGTTCATGCAATCCGTCGGCAATTAGGTGTGGTGATGCAAAATAGCCGCTTAACATCTGCATCCATCTTTGAAAATATCGCCAGTGGTGCGACCATCACAATGGATGAAGCCTGGGAAGCAGCGCGGATGGCTGGCTTTGCTGAAGATATCGAATCAATGCCAATGGGAATGCACACCGTCATTAGTGAAGGCGGCAGCAACCTCTCAGGTGGACAACGCCAGCGCTTATTAATTGCGCGATCGCTCGTCTTAAAACCCAAAATCCTGTTATTTGACGAAGCCACAAGTGCTTTAGATAACCGCACCCAAGCGATTGTGAGTCAAAGCTTAGAACGGTTGAAAGTAACCCGAATTGCGATCGCTCACCGTTTAAGTACCATTCGCAACGCCGATCGCATTTATGTATTCCAAAATGGTCGCGTCGTCCAAGAAGGCAGTTTTCATCAACTCGCTAATCAACCAGGACTATTTGCCCAACTGATGGCGCGACAAAAACTATAGATTTAGAAAATGCGATCGCCCAAACGCCTTATACATCAATACGGTTCAATTAAGGTAACTAGAGATTGATTTATCACGTGTTGAAAAAGCCAAAAACGTGGGGGATTCTCCCCCAAACCCCCGATTGGGGGACGGTTGCGTCCCCCAAAAGGGCATAGTCAAAATTCGCTTGACGCTAACTTCTGCTGGTGTAATAGAGTAAAAGTAAGAATTGGGGTGGTTAGCGTGGAGTTAGTAACAATACAGAGACAGCCAGCAAGTATTCTTGGCTTAGCAGGGCAATCTATAGATGCTGCAACTGTTTTGTTGGCATTTACAGCGGGAATCAATTACTTTTTCTTTTACAATCTGGAATCTGAAAACTTTTTGGGCGGCTTAAAATCTCTGTTGGTGGCACAGCGTGAGCAGGTATTGGTGGCAACGGGGAGTGAAAACCGGGATATACAATCTTTACGCAATTACTTGGACTCTGTGCGCCACTGTTTAAATGTCGATCAGGTGGATGTATTTTTTATTGAATATGTCTCCCCGGCTGACGACATGAGCCAGGTTCAGGTAGTACTGGATGAACTTCGTTTGTGGAAGGACTCTGGAGTTGTGCGCTATGTGGGAGTCACCACACACAACCGAGCTATTGCTTTAGAAATGATAGAGCGTCATCAGTGTGATGTGTTGATGCACCGTTATAACATGGCACATCGTAAGGCTCAAGAAGACGTTTTACCATCTGCTCAAAGAGCTAGTGTTCCCGTGGTGGCATTCACTTGCACTCGTTGGGGAACGTTACTCAAAGGTCATCCTCACTGGCACGGAAAACTACCTATGGCAGCAGACTGTTACCGTTATGCCCTAAATAATTCAGCAGTGCGTCTGGCACTTACTGCCCCAAAAACTAGGCAGCAATTACAAGAAAATCTTTCTGTGTTGCACTCACCCCAACTGTCAAAGCAAGAAGTAGCCCACTGGCAAGAATATGGTGACTTGATCTACGGCAATGGGCAAGACTCATTTGATACTCAATGGATTTAACTAGTAAGGGAACTCTAAAAAATTATAAAAAAACCCTCATAAACTTTATGAGGGCATTGATTAAAATCTATGTATGTTATTTCTCAAGTACGAAAACGTCTTTTACCCTGCCTGTGCTTGGCAACTTCTTTACGCTTGCGTTTTTCAATAGGCGTTTCAAAGTGACGATGCTTCTTCATATCTGGAAAAATCCCCGCCTTGGAAACTTCTCGCTTAAAGCGGCGTAAGGCTGACTCAATGTGTTCATTGTCACCCACTACTATTTGGGTCATTGTCTCTCCTGCTAAACTGACTTAATTAATGGCTCATAGTGGTAAACCGTCCAGTTTACTAAAGTGTAAAAAAAGTACACTATTTGTCTGGACTGGAAATTCGCTCTTCAAATTTCCATTTTACAAAGCTTAGTAGCGGTTACGGGAGCCGCCACCATATCCTCCCCGGTTGCCACCGGAAGGACCTCTGTCTTCTCTGGGCTTAGCTTTGTTAACTTTGAGGTCACGACCCATCCATTCGGCACCATCAAGTGCTTCAATCGCAGCTGCTTCTTCAGCTTCACTTCCCATTTCCACAAATCCAAACCCGCGTAGTTGTCCTGTTTCGCGGTCAGTAGGTAGTTGAACACGCCGCACAGTGCCATATTCTGCAAAAACAGCGGTCAAGGTCTCTTGGGTAACTTCGTAAGAGAGGTTGCCTACATAAATTGACATCGATAGATCTCCAAAATTATCACAATCATTGAGATTTAAATTTCGGAGAAAAATCTGTAAATACCAAAAGGGGAAAACCCGTCAATACTAAAAACAAAAATACTCACCGAATTAACTCTCGTTTTCTAGGATGACATATAAGCCAATTTTTTGCATCCCGTAGATGGTTACTTAACCAGTAATAATGTGGGTGAAGTTACAACTGGTGAAGATTAGCTAATCTTGCCTCAGATTTTTGTCTAACTTGAAAATAGGGATTAGGGACTGGGGAATAAAGATTTTCATCCTTGGTTGTGTGATTTATCACATGATCGTCTAGCTTGAAAATACGGAACAGGGAATTCTTCACAGAGAATAGCGATTCTTATCCCTTGGTTGTGGGTTCTTTTCAGGAGCGACTGTCTTAGCATAGGCTGAAGCAACTTTGCTGACAGTGGCTACAAGTCTCTTAACTCACGCCAGTGTGTTCCTCTCGGCGAGAAAAAAAGATCCGTTTTCACTACCTATAATCTACTCTTGCTGGGAATTATAATCATCGCAAAATAAGGCACCTCCGCCTGGTCAACTTCATCCAACGGTACAATTCTTTGCTGTGCCATTGTTGCCCGTTCAATATAAAGCGCCCGCGATGCTAACCCTAATTGATGCAAAATATCGCGCACTTTGGTAAAGTGACGACCCAGCTTGATAATTGCTGCTGCATCGGTTGTTAATAGTTGTGTAGTCAGTTCTTCTGCTGGTAGAGGTGCAGGTAGAACGGTGAGAATGTCGTTGTAGTAAGTGAACGGTACGCCCAAAGCTACCGGACAAGCCATTAGTGAGGAGACTCCAGGGACAACTTCGGTTTCGTACTCCTGAGATAATCGCGTAAAAACATACATAAATGAACCGTAAAAAAACGGGTCACCCTCACAAACCACTACCACATCCCGTCCGGCGGCCAAATGTGCGGCAATCGGTGCAATTTCTTGATCGTAAATTGACTTGGCTTGTTCTGGCTCCAAAGCGCGGGGGAGGTGATACAGTACTTCGATTTGATTGCCTGGAAGATATGGCGCGATGATTTTTCTAGCAATACTTTCTTTATCTGTTGCTGATTGATAGGCGACTACAGGCGCAGCTTGTAATAGCCGTAGCGCTTTCACAGTCAAGAGTTCTGGATCGCCAGGCCCTATGCCAATTCCATAGAGACGACCTTTAGTTGACATGATTATTCTTCCTCTGTTGCTAGGGCGTTAACTGCGGCTGCGGCGATCGCACTCCCGCCACGCCGACCATGTAAAGTTAAAAATGGGACATTACGACTATCTGCTGCTAGTGCGGCTTTCGACTCTGCCGCACCCACAAACCCAACGGGAAAACCCAATATTACCGCAGGTTTAGGGCAACCCTCATCTAGTATTTCCAACAACCGAAATAAGGCGGTGGGTGCATTACCAATGGCTATTACTGCGCCTTCTAAATGCGATCGCCATAATTCTAAGGCCGCCGCCGATCGCGTTGTACCCATTTTTTCTGCCAATTCTGGCACTTCCTCATCGTAAAGAGTGCAGATAACTTGGTTATTTACAGGCAATCGCCGCCTAGTAATGCCTTCAGCCACCATCCGGCAATCACAGAGTATTGGCGCACCATCTGCCAAGGCCGCCCGTCCAGACTGCGCTGCTGTCGGTGAATATCCTAAGTCAGTGACAATATCCGTCATTCCACAGGCATGAATTAAGCGCACTGCAACTTTTGCTACATCCGTTGGTAATATTTCTAGATTCGCTTCCGCCCGGATAATGGCGAAAGAATTACGATAGATTTCCTTGGCATCTTGGATGTATTCAGGCATTGGGAAAGGGTAATTGGTAATGGGTAATGGGAGAAATTACTAATGACTACTTGACCCTTGACTTTTGAGGACAGACGCGATTAATCGCGTCTCTCCGACTTTTGACTCAATATTTTAATTGGCTGATGTTATATCGATTGGCAAATTCCCTAAAAGTCTCATCCAGGTTCAGGCGTTGGGTTTTATATACTAGCAGCATCTTTTCTATCAATGCGGGCAAATTTGCAACAGTGACAAATTGATATTCGCGACCAAATTTTTGGTCGTTGTCGTCAATACCTACATACACTCGATACCCCTCCACTGTTCTATTCTCCTTCTCAATGCAGACACCGAGAAGAGTAATATCACTTTTGCTATGCTGGGCGCAGGATTTAGCACAGCCGCTAAAGTGTATATTCACGGGGCTATCTAGGGAAACGCGGGTTTGGAGATATTCTGCTAATGTTAATGCGTCGCCTCTGGTGTCGGTAGCAGAAGCAGCACAACCTTTTTTACCAGAACAGGCAACTAATGTACTCTTGATGTTGCTGATTGAATCATCTAATCCCAAAAACGCAATTTCTCTTTGTACATCAACAATCGATTTTTGCGGAATATCTGTGAGGAGTAAATTTTGCCAAGGGGTAAGTCTGAGAGTCCCACTACCATATTTTTCTGCTAACTCCGCTAACCCTAATATCTGCCTTGTTTCTAGGCGACCTAAGGGTAGGACAATTCCCAGATAAAATAAACCTGACTGACGCTGGGGATGAATGCCAATATGGTGAAACGGGGTTTCTGATTTCTGTTCCCATCTATCTGTTTGCTGGGAGGAGAAAGTAAACGTTAGACGCTGCTGGACTTGTTGCAGATAATTTTCACAGCCTATACTGTTCAATACTTCTCGCAGACGCAGTTTATGTTTACTAGTAGGATCAAGATGAGCTAGGTAAACATCGGCTAAAGCTGCCAAAACGGGCAAACATTGCTCTGGGGGTAATACAATTCCTGTATCTGTGGCTGGGTTACCCTTTGCGCCGACACTCAAACAAAGACGGAAGTAAACTTCACCCTCTACTAAAACAGCAGCAAAAACGATATCATTAACGCGATCGCTTACCGAAACAATTCCACCACCATCAAAGCAGACACTAAATTTGGCTGAGAGTCCTGATAGTTGCGGATTGGCTGTGATGTAATTGTCCCAAGCGGCGACAAAGGGACGGGTATCTATCAATTCTTGGGGATCAATACCAGCCGTCGGACTGGTCATAATATTGCGGATTTGATCTACAGTCGTGTTACTACAAGCTAAACCTAAATCTTGTAGATGCTTCAGCACCTCAGCATTGATCCCCTGATGGATTTCGCGCACTTGCAAGTTAGCGCGATTAGTCACATCAACGTAACCACGACCATATTTATCAGCTATATCTGCGATCGCACGGCATTGTTGACTATTTAAAATTCCACCAGGTATTCTAATGCGGGACAATATACCATCTTGAGCAGGGGTGGCGTAAAACAAGCCAGGACATTTGGTAGATCCAGACAACAAAACTAGAACTCCTTCCCTGTGCAACGCAGGGATGTAGATGATCGGTGTCTCTTGATGACAGCCTGAGAGTTGGCATTCTGACTTACTCAATTTTGGATTTTAGATGCTGAATTTTGGATAATTCTCTGACTCCTAATTTTTCAACAGTCACGGGTTGCTAACATAATCCCGACCATCAAAATTACAATCTAAAATCTAAAACTGCTTTACAGCTGCGGCACAGTCCCGGAATTTCACCGGAGTTTCCCAACCCCAAGCTTTAGTAATTTAGCATGAGAAGGTAGTCATAATTATCGATGCTTGATATTTTTCCTTAACTGGTTAAGATTTCTTTAACCTAGCCATACATTCCAAAATTCCGAATTTACAGCGATTTTATAGAAATATTTGGTTACTAAGTGACATATTTAGCCAATGTAACTAATAAATATGATTATTACAGTTTCCTGCTTGGTTTTATCTCAGTATATGTCTCCTACCTATAAATAAGATTCGCTGCTGAGTATTCAGGATTCTCTAACTTCCCGGTCAGAATTTGTGTGTACTTTGTCCGCCTAGAACTGTTAAATTAGAAATATGGGAACTCAATACAGGAGAAAACTTTATGTCAGAAACCTCACCAGCTAAAGATAGCCGTATTGACTTGAGAGTGACCCAAGAACAAAAGGAAATACTGGAAAAAGCCGCCTCTCTCAGAGGAATTTCCTTAAGTGCCTATACTCTGTTTCACCTCTTACCAGTTGCCAAACAAGAAATAGAGGCCCAGGAAAGACTAGTTCTTTCAGATTGCGATCGCGACTTATTTATGTCCATGATGGAAAATCCTCCAGAACTGCAAGGAAACCTAAAAACAGCCATCAAAAAATATCGAGCTAAATATGGACAATGAGCCTGAGAAAAAATGGAACTTTGTCCCTATTGATAAAAAGTATCAACGAGAGCATTTTGACTGTGGTTATACTGTCTTAAATGATTATCTCAAAAAATACGCTCGACAAAATCATGAAAAAGGAATTGCTAAAACCTTTGTTGCTATCTCTCAATCTCAATCCTTAAAAATAGACGGGTTTTATACAGTCAGTCCTAGTCTCATCGAGTTTGCATCTCTACCAGAACCTTATCAAAAAGGAATGCCTACCTATCCAATTCCGGTAATATTAATTGGCAAATTAGTTGTAGATAATTCAGTCAGAGGACAAGGATTAGGAGGAGAATTACTGGTAGATGCACTTTTTAGAGCCGTCAAAGCTTCTCAAGAAATTGGCATATTTGCAGTTAGAGTTGATGCTATAGATATGAAGGCAAAAGAATTCTATCTAAAATACGAATTTATTCCTTTTCAAGATAAACCCCTTACGCTTTTTTTACCGATGAGAACTATCTTCAAAGAATTTATCTAATTTTTATACAGCAGTTTGTGACCAAATGAAATACACAACTAGAGAATTAAATATAAAAATCCTTCTTTTCCCTCCTGCCTCCTGCCTCCTGCCTCCTGCCTCCTGCCTCCTGCCTCCTGCCTCAAAACCAGTCAATTTGTACCTTATGCACTTGAAAAATGCTGTATGAAGATAAAATGTCTTATAGCGTTTCCTAGTCTAGTGAAGTACAAAATTATCGGCGTTTATCGGCGTTTATCCTCTTCCATCGGCGGTTAATTTTTTATTGGTGTACCTCACCAGTATGGGAAGCGCTATATACCAATTTTTTATGAAGCTGCATATAATTCGATCCCCCCTAACCCACGCCAGTCGCCTCAAGTCGGGAAACCCGCCCACGGCGCTGGCTCCCCTTAATAAGGGGGGAACCGGAAAATATCTATCAAAGTCCCCCTTTTTAAGGGGGATTTAGGGGGATCTAGATATGTGTAACTTCACATTAAATTGGTATTAAATAATTTATATTTTTCATTTTTACATATGACTAATTTTTCCGTACCCAATAATGATTGGAACACTGCCCTTTATCAAGATAAACACGCCTTTGTGTGGCAGTATGGCGAAGACTTGTTAAAATTACTCAACCCTCAGCCTGGAGAATCAATTTTAGATCTCGGCTGTGGTACAGGACAATTAACAGAAAAAATTTCCCAAGCCGGGGCTGAGGTATGGGGGATTGATCGCGCACCTGCGATGATTGAGAAGGCTAGACAAAACTATCCCCATCTACGCTTTGATGTTGCTGATGCTACCAACTTTCAAGTTGAACAGCCTGTAGATGCTGTGTTTTCTAACGCTGTTTTACATTGGGTTAAACAAGCAGATCTAGCGATCGCGTCTATACATCAAGCACTCAAACTAGAGGGACGGTTTGTGGCAGAATTTGGTGGTCAGGGGAATACACAGGCTATTATTACAGCTTTGTATAGTGCAATGGAAGCGATACCTACGGTAAGCTGCGCTAACGCTATTCCCCAACCACAAACGCTCAATCCTTGGTATTATCCCAGTATTGCTGGGTATGCTACTCTCTTGGAACAGCAAGGTTTTGAGGTGATTTATGCTAACTTATATCCTCGCCCAACTCCGTTAGCTGACAAAGAAGCAGGTCTAGCCAACTGGATTAAAATGTTTGGCAGTGCTTTTTTTGTAGGAATGTCTGCTGAACAACAAGCACAAGTAATTCAACACGTGGAAGATTCTTTGCGGCCGACTCTGTATCAAGAAGGAACTTGGATAGCAGACTACCGCAGAATTCGCATATTGGCTATCAAAGTCTAATTAACAATTCAAAATTCAAACATTTTAGACAGTTGGAGTTTGGTATTTAAGAAAAATTTTTGTGGGTGGGCACAAGTGATCATCAGGGTTTGAACCAAAGATCTCGTGGTGCCCACTCTACGGTTTACTTTTTTTACCAATAGAACGTCTTTTAAAAGAATTTATTTAATTTTTAATTCTCATAAAATGTTTGAGATAATTAATCTAATCAATCCAAAATTCAACAACAAGCATATTATGAAAACTGTATCTATAGAATTTCCAGATAGCGTTTTTTCTGCTCTTAGAAAAAACCCTGATGAATTTGCCCAAGAAATGAGGATAGCTGCTGCTGTAAAATGGTACGAAATTGGGGAAATATCTCAAGGTAAAGCAGCAGAAATCGCTGGTTTAAATAGAGCAAAATTTATTAATATTCTTGCTCGTTATCAGGTTTCTCCCTTTCAATACACTACTCAAGAATTAACGGAAGAAATTGCTGCTTTAGATGAATAAAATTGTAATTAATACTTCGCCTTTAATTGTCTTATTTAAAAGTCAGCTTGCCTACTTGCTACCAGAAATATTCACTGAAATTATTGTTCCATCAAGTGTTTGGGATGAAATTGTCGAAACGGGAAAAAACGATATGGCATCAAGACAATTGCCCATATCATCTTGGGCAAAACGAGTTACCCTAACTAGGGTTTCATCTTTAATTCTAGCTTGGGGATTAGATCATGGAGAATCTGAAGTTTTGAGCTTTGCTCTAGAAAATACTAGTTATAGGGCAATTATTGATGATGCTGCTGCTAGACGGGTAGCTAAAACCTTAAACATTCCATTTATGGGAACTCTGGGAATGCTTGTTTTGGCAAAGAAACAAGGTTTAATTCCTGAGATTTCCGAACCAATTCAAGCTATACAAGATGCCGGTTTATGGCTATATGATGATTTAATTCAGTTCCTCAAACAACAAGCAGAAGAATGAAACTTGGATGACATATAAATGGCTTTCGATTGTAGGGATTGGCGAAGATGGGTTACAGGGGTTAAGTGCGATCGCCCGTTCCTTAGTAGATCAAGCTGAAGTTATAGTGGGAGGCGATCGCCATTTGGCAATGCTTCCTAACAACGATCAACGCCATAAAATCGCCTGGACTTCCCCGATTAGCGCCTCAGTCACCGAAATTATCCAACGTCGCGGCCAATCTGTATGTATCCTCGCTAGCGGCGATCCCATGTGTTACGGCATTGGTGTGACATTAACACGGCAAATTCCCATCTCCGAAATCACGATCATTCCTGCACCTTCAGCCTTCAGCCTCGCCTGTGCCAGACTAGGATGGTCATTAACGGAAGTAGAAACCATTAGCTTGTGTGGTCGTCCACCCGCCCTAATTCAGTCTTACATCTATCCTGGGGCGCGGCTACTTATTTTGAGTGAAGGTAAAAACACACCCGCGATTGTGGCGCAAATTTTGACACAACGGGGCTATGGAGACAGTAAAATTACGGTATTAGAAAGGATGGGTGGCACACAGGAACGCATTGTAGAAAGTACGGCTGCATCTTGGCGTGAAACAGACATTGCCGCTTTAAATGCGATCGCAGTTGATTGTATTGCTGATGTTGGGCTGGTGTCTTTAGCCAGAATACCAGGATTACCAGATAACGCCTATCACCACGATGGACAGTTAACCAAACACGAAGTCAGGGCGATTACCCTAGCTACCCTAGCACCTACACCAGGAGAACTCCTGTGGGATGTCGGCGCTGGTTGTGGTTCAATTTCTATAGAATGGATGCGGACTGATCCTCGATGTCGCGCGATCGCCATTGAACAAAACTCTTCCAGACTGCGCCATATTGCTGATAATGCAGCTGCTTTAGGTGTACCAAATCTGCAAATTATTGCCGGAAAAGCACCAAATTCTCTCAAAGATTTACCCCAACCTGACGCTATTTTTATAGGCGGTGGCGTAACAGCCGATGGCTTATTTGATATTTGTTGGTCAGCAATCAAACCAGGTGGACGTTTAGTTGCAAATGTCGTCACCATTGAAGGCGAGCAAACCTTATTTAAATGGTATCAACAAGTTGGAGGAAATTTCACCCGCATTGCGATCCAACGCGCAGAACCAATTGGTAAATTTTTAGGCTGGCGAGGAATGGCACCTGTAACCCAGTGGATAGCAGTCAAATCTTCCGCCACACATCAATAATTTATTTCCCAATAAAGTTCTTACATTCGTCATTATTTTATCTGCGTACATCAGCGTTCATCATCATTTATCGGCGGTTAATTATTTATTGCTGATACTACTACTTATTCCCTGATAATCTTGCCACAAACTCTTCATGCTCTGGCGAATTTAATCCAGCTTGCAAAACTGCCATCACCTGAGACATATCCCCTGTAAGTAACGCTGGAACAGCTAACCATAATCCTGGCATTACTTGACTTTGTAAAATACCATCTGCATTTGCTTCCAAGGACACATATTCGCTTTCACTTAATCGAAACCAATCCACCTGATTTTCTAATATCTGCCAAACAATATATTCTTGAATACCATTCCGCCGATAAGCCTTTTTTTTATCGTGCAAATCATAAGCAGCACTACTGGCAGCAATTTCTATAACTAACTCTGGTGCGCCTTCAATATAGTCATCCTCCGTCAAACGTGACTGTCCCCCCAAGCTTTGATCGATGAACAAAACTGCATCTGGTTGAGGTTCATTATCTTGATCTAATCTTACCGTTGGTTCAATTCCTAAATTAACACCAGGAGTCGCAATTCGGTAAGTCCATAACCAACCTACTAAATTACTGTGTGGTTCTGCATGACGTTTAAAACGTAGAGGTGATGCCAAGTAGACTACTCCTTCGATTAATTCAGCTTTCTTATAATTGGGCATAGCTTGATAGCGACGCTCAAATTCATGGCGTGACAATCTATCTCCGCTTTCTAAATGTGGAATCAAAGCAGGAGTTTCATTAATATCTGATTGCTGTGGCTCTCGTTGTGTCACCATTTAGCATCCCTCCAAGAAGCTACTACTGCTGTGATAATCTTGTCACAAACTCCGTATGCTCTGGCGAATTTAATCCAGCTTGCAAAACTGCCATAACCTGAGACATATCCCCTGCAACTAAAGCTGGAACAGCTAACCATAATCCTGGCATTACTTGACTTTGTAAAATACCATCTGCATTTGCTTCCAAGGACACATATTCGCTTTCACTTAATCGAAACCAATCCACCTGATTTTCTAATATCTGCCAAACAATATATTCTTGAATACCATTCCGCCGATAAGCCTTTTTTTTATCGTGCAAATCATAAGCAGCACTACTGGCAGCAATTTCTATAACTAACTCTGGTGCGCCTTCAATATAGTCATCCTCCGTCAAACGTGACTGTCCCCCCAAGCTTTGATCGATGAACAAAACTGCATCTGGTTGAGGTTCATTATCTTGATCTAATCTTACCGTTGGTTCAATTCCTAATTTGATACCTGGCGTAGCAATTTGATAAGTTCCCAACCAAATAACAACCTTAGCGTGTGGTTCTGCATGACGTTCAAAACCTAGAGGTGATGCCAAGTAGACTACTCCTTCGATTAATTCAGCTTTCTTGTATTTGGGCATAGCTTGATAGCGACGCTCAAATTCATAGCGAGACAATCTATCACCACTTTCCAAATGTGGAATCAAAGCTGGAGTTTCGTTAATATCTGGTTGCTGTGGCTGTCGTTGTGTCACCATGTAGCATCACTCCAGGTATTGTTAACACTTTCTTTCATTTTAAATGAGCTTGCTTGCTTCCATTTAATTACGAATTACAAATTATCCAGCAACCAAGCGACAACATCTTCAACATTACTTACTTGCTTTCCCTGCGGTATAGCTGGACGGTTCACCATCACAACTTGCACACCTAGTTCTCGCGCCGCGATAATTTTGGCATAAGTTGCATCACCGCCGCTATTTTTGCTGACGATGGTATCAATTTTGTGATGAATCAATATTTCTCGTTCATTATCTAAGGCAAAAGGGCCGCGATCGCACAATACCAAACCCGGCGGTATCAAAGCATCAGGACTAGGCGGATCAATCACCCGCATCAAAAACCAAATCCCTTCTAGGTATGCAAAAGCGCTGAGTTCTTGTCTACCAACAGTTAAAAATACCCGATATGCCTGATTTAACAGTGCGGCGGCGGCGGCTTCAATATTATCAACTTCAATCCAGCGATCGCCATTCACCTTTTCCCAAGCAGGGCGATTGAACAGCAGCCGAGGGATACCAACTTCAGCAGTAGCCGCAGCCGCATTCAAAGAAATCTGACTAGCGAAGGGATGGGTAGCATCAATCACCAAATCGATACTCATCTCATGCAAATAGCTAACTAATCCAGCCACACCACCAAAGCCCCCAATTCGCACATTACCCGCCGGGACTGACGGTTGACGAGTCCGCCCAGCTAAAGATGCGATCGCCTCCACTGCGGGGATAGTAGATACTCTTGCAGCTATTTCGGCTGCATCTCCCGTCCCGCCCAAAATCAAAACGCGCCTCATATCAATTTTGGATTTTGGATTCTAGATTAAAAGTAGCCATCATGAATTGTCATTTGGCATTCTTACAAAGTTCTGATCGGAGGAAACCTCCGTTCAGACTTTGCGCTTTGTTATTTCTCCCCTGCTTCCTCATCCTCCTTGTCTCCAGCCCCTAGCCCCCAAAGCCAGGTATCGGTGGAATTTTTGCCAAAATTCCCTTTTTCAGCGCTTCCGGACGTTCTGACCAAGGTAGTACACCATCAGCTTTTTTATAATATTGACTAGCACACTCCAACACAGCAGATGCACAGTTATCAACAGCCAAATCGCCAAACAAATATGTAGTTTTACCTTGTGCAGCAAAGGCGACAACGCAGGAACGGTTACAAGCACTCATGCATTCTACTTGCTGAATGGGGAATTTATCTCGCAAATCCCAATCTTGTGCAAGAAGTTGCAACTGTTGTAATAGTTTTTCCCCGCCACTCTCACCTAAACGTTTCCCATCTTGCCAAACACTGGCACAAGTTTTGCAAACAAATAAAGTATGGCAAGAGTCACCAAAGTTACTAGTCGCAGAAATATTAACAGCAGTCATCTGTACCTCGCAGATGTAAGAACAAAACAATCAACTTTGGTGGGCATCCTGACTTACTCAATTGAAAATTTTCGACTACTAATTTCACGCATCTCAAATTTCAAATTGATTTACAGTTGCGGGACAGTGCCGGATTTACACCGAACTTTCCCCGTTACCTCTGGTGGCTGATCCCCACCAGAACCAAGTGACTTGTTCGATCATACACAACTCTGCATCTCTGTGCGTTTACTCTCTGCCCCTCTGCGTTGAAAAACATAAAAAAATCCCACGCCTTAAAGACTTGGGAATCTAGGGTTTGTATGAAATTCAGCCATTAAAATCTTAAACCTACACCACCTTGTAACGAAAAAGCAGTACCGCCACCATTACGGTAGGCATCAAAAGCAATAATCGCGTTGCCAAAAAGTACAGTGTTGCTATTGGGGACAGTGTAATCAATTCCTGGTTGTAAGGCAAAACTAATTTTATTACCCACAGGAGAAGGATCATCTCCACTAGCTAACGCCAATCCCGCGCCCAAGTAGGCATCAGTTTGCCAATTCAGGGGGACATCGTAAGAAACCGTGGGCACAATTGCTGTACCATTACCGATTAAAGCTTGGGCACGAAAAGAAATCGGTGATTCCAAAAGCTTATAACGAAACGCAATCACCCCACCAATTTGGGCCCCATCGCTCAATCCTACAGAGGGGCCTATACCAACATAACTGCCATAAGCAACTTGAGCTTGTGCTGGTTGAATGCTTGTAGCCAAATTCAACAGCGAACTCGCTCCTAGAACTACAACCAAATATCGGAGATGCTTCATTGCCCGTTTCCTCACACCATCTGAAATTTTAATGGTTCCTTTTAATACCTATGTTATCGCTGTTATTGGTAATAATCAGTGGTTAGTGGTCAGTTGTTATTGGGCATTGGGCATTGGGCATTGGGCATTGGGCATTTGTCTCCCTCATCCCTAACCCCTAGTCCCCAGTCCCTCCCCTACGGACAACGAGGATGAATCCCCCCTTGAGTGCAAATGTAAGCTAGCTGTTTGGGGTCTAGGTTTTTGGCTTGAGAAAAATCAACCCCTTGCACTACAGCTGAAGCTGAACCTTTAGATGGTGTTTGGACAAATTGATCTGCTGGATCTTGTTTGTTAGGCGAGAGAACTGCGTTTTTAAAATCAGCGCCGGCGACATTTGCCCCCCGTAAATCTACAAGGCTCAGGTCAGCATTTTGCAAGTTGGCGTTTTCCATTTGAGCAGAACGCAAAACTGCACCAGTCAGACGAGTGGCGATTAAATTCGCATTGCTGAGATTGGCATGTTCTAAATCGGCTCCAGATAAGTCTGATCCTTGCCAATCGGTTTTGGTTAAGTTGGCATAGGACAACTGAGTGCCTATGGCTCCGACTCGACCTAAACGAGCAGCATATAAATCAGCTTCGTTCAATTTGGCATCGCCTAAATCTGCCCCAGTTAAGCTGGCATTTTCTAAGACTGCACCACGCAAATCAGCTCCCACTAGCTGGGTGCTGCTGAGGTTAGCACTAATTAGCCGGGCATCAGATAAATTAGCTCTGTTGAGAGTTGCGCGACTCAAATCGCTACGGTTCAACACCACACGGCTGAGATTAGCATCGGTGAGATTGGCTTGCTTCATCTGCACCTGTGTCAAATCAGCGATGATATCGTCGTAGGTGTCCCAGCGCCCGTCTTCACCAACGCTGCGAAAGCGACTACCCTTAAAACTGGCTTGATTCAGATTTGCAGATTTGAATTTAACTCCAGATAAATCAACGTTCTCTAAGATGAAGTTGAACAGGGGATTTTCTCCAGAGCCAATGTAACCCAATTGGGTGCGACTTAAATCAACGCCGTTGCTTTGACCACTGTAAACAGCGAGAATTTTGTTGATGGCTTTTTGGTTGAGTTGTAATCGCTGGAGTGCATTAGTACCTCCAGATCCTAGTTCCCCAGCAATAAATTGATTTTGATTTTTTAACTCAGGCAAGGCTTTGAGACCGATATTTGCCAAAGCTTGTTGCACTGTCTCTACTAGGGTAGGATTGGTTTCCTTAACAAGTAGATCTGCTAGAAATTTAATTGCCTGGGGGTCGTTGAGAGTACCCATTGCCACAATTGCACTACGGCGTTCTTCATTGGTAGCAGTTGAGTTAGAGTTAAGCTGTTTTACGAGTTCTAGAAACTGTTGGCTGTTGACTTGCTGAGATTTGCGCTGGGTTTCTTGAGTTTGGATATAAACTTGAGTACCTACCAAAGTTGTCAGCACAGATACCATACTGACCAGCGCTATGCCAACCAGAGTCAGATTAGGATTACGCCGGATCAGTCCCACTAAGGGATGCATTGGTGCATTTTCTGATGCGATCGCACCTTCTTGATTGTCCGCCAGCGACGGATCAGTGTCACTGCTCACAACAGATTGACTTTGCCGTTCATCATCTGAGAGTGAAGCTGGTAAAGGGCGATTGGCTTCTACAGTATAAGTACTTGCCAAAATATCGTGTATTGCACGCCGTCCATGTTTTGCAGGTAAGCCAATTCCTTCGGCTGCGATCGCCAATAAAGCCAAAACTGCGAAAATTCCGACGTTAGGAAAGGCTAAGCTGTAGCGCCAGAGAAGATAGGCGACAGATAAAGGTACCGTCCAACGCCCTAGTCCTTCGCGTAGCACAACTGCCCCAAAACCCGGTGCTGTCCCTTGCTCATTCACCACTTTAATCCCAAATCGACGTTTGGGAATGGTGCTACCTGTTTTTGCCAGTAAATATAACTGCCAAGACGAGAGTGTCACAGGTGCCAATAGAGCTAGGCTCCACAAGATATTAGTTGGCCAGGCTACGTTACGGATACCATAGCTCACAGGCAAAGCTAAAGGCCTAGCGATCGCTCTTTCTGTTACCACCAACACGGGATTCAGCGGTACACGGTTCAAATCGCTTCTAGAATTGGCGTACACGCCAAAGCCGAAGGGAACTAAACCACTGGCAACCACCAGTGTCATTTCAGTTGCCCAAGCGGCAAAGCGCTTGGTTAATAGTGGCACTGAACTTGATTTTTCTGGGTCTTTTGACCTACTAGATTGATTATTACTTCTCCTAACAGTTGGGGTCGCCATCGTATAATTTCCCTTTAACTTTATTTCACACCGTTTCGGTGTGGTTCAAATAGACTATTTTTTCTGCTGAGAGCTATTAGACACAAAAAATTTGTATCCAACATACACCAACACTGCCAACACTGCCAGACTAATTACAGACGCTACGAGTTTTAGTACTGTTTGCAACATCACAATACCTACTACTGCCGTCACGCCTAAAAATATTAGCTTTTTCGTTCCAGACAAGGTATTGAACCAGCTTTGCAATCGTGTTAGCTGCAAATTTAAGTTCTCAAAACTAAACGGAGATGTTGGTTTTTGTTTTTCTGGCGGAGAAACCTCTCCTGGGGAGGAATTAATCTCTGCCTCTAGGTTTTGGAGGCGACGTTGCAAATCTTCATCAGGTTGAGGATTCATCTATCTTTTCTACCTCAGCTTGTAAGCGGTTTTGTCTGTGATTTTAGCTAATGTATATGTTGGCTAGACATTTTTAGACAAGGCAGAATATATTTTTCTTAAAAAAGTACACACATAAATTTCTTAAACAGCTTTATGGCAAGGATTTCATCATTTATCATCTCAAATCCGGAAATTCCTTTAATAGTACAGGTCTTGCCATAACCCACAAAATTTATTCTAAAAAATCATACTGGTAACTTTGGTACATCACTTACCAGCAAGTGTTATTTATTTACAATTACTTAGCACACAATAACTTCATGCTTTTTTCATGTTTCATCACGTCGGATAGTTTTATTTAAAAGATAAAAATTTATACTCTGTATTGTGGAACACAGATTGATTCTCATCGTCTAAAAACTTAGATTATGTTTAACAATATCGCTCGATAACAGTCGGGAGCATTAATTTAATAATATGAAAATGCACAGACTATTTACGGTTGTTCCCGCAGCTTTGGCGATGAGTTTGGTCTTTACGGATGCTAATTTCGCCAAGACTCCTCCCAGCGTTATTAATCCCAACTTCAGCCCAGATCCGCTAGTTTTAAATGGCAATTCCGGGGGTTCGGTGCAAAGCAATTGTGGTAATATTACTGCTGCACCAAGTCAAGTCATTCAGGTTAAAGAGTCACTACCTTATTTGCGCGTCACAGTTGAGAGCCAAGGACAGCCAACCCTACTAATTGATGGCCCAGGGGGGCGCTTCTGTGTTCAAGCAGATAGTTACTCAGGAGGAAAAGCAGAAATGTCTGGTTTCTGGCTAGCAGGAGAATACTCTTTTTACGTAGGTGAATCATCAAAACGACAGTATAGCTATACCCTCTCAATTTCGCAACAACATAAGCCTTCCAATTAGTACGGCTTTGCTTACCAGTCGCGATAGAGTTGTGAGTGCTGAGTTGTGAGTGCTGAGTTGTGAGTGCTGAGTGCTGTAAAGCCCTGCGGGCATGGCTGCGCTTAGAGGATGTTTTAAAAGTCCTGTCGTTGGTAGCAAAACGTTTTAGATCCCCCTAAATCC
>JAVRCF010000120.1:0-19970 GCA_034530935.1 Aulosira sp. DedQUE10
GATGCACTGATTTATCTTAATTAGTGTACTTCATTAGACTGGTAAACGCTATAATGGTTTCGAGACGAAACCTAGTCCATTAAGAATGATTGCTTTGACTACTTCTCCTGTATTTATTTTCTCTCTACTATCAATTAATAATATCTCATTGATTTTTTCGACAATTCCTATCTCATCAATTATTCCTGCTATTATTCCCAAGTGATCTAAGTTTTTACTCTCAAACTCTTCATTTTGGTAATTCATCTTTTTTGGGTATTTTATTTAATTCAGACTCATTTTCTCATTTTTATTCCTGAATTTATTGTCAATGCCCTATGAATTTCTATTTGTTACTGTTGTTTAATACTGTTTATATTTATTACTATCTTAATTATGCGTTTATACTTAAAATATTTTTGCTGCTTATCACACCTAGTATGTACTACAAGATGAAGTGCGGAATGTGGGTTGAATACTTACCAGAAAATTTTTCGGAGTTTAGAGAACCATTTGTAGGAGGTGGTTCTGTATTTATTTACTTAAAGCAAAAATTTCCTGACCTGAAAATTTGGATTAATGATTTAAACCGTGAGCTATTTCTATTTTGGAAATTTGCTCAGTCTGATATGTCTCAACTAGTAGCTGAAATTCAGCGAATTAACAATAAATCTACAGATGGCAGATTATTATTTACAGAATTAACCAGGGTAGATATTAATAAGCTATCTGATTTTGAAAGAGCAATCCGCTTTTTTATTCTCAACAGAATCACATTTTCGGGGACTGTAGAATCGGGTGGATTCTCTCAAGAAGCTTTTCATAAACGCTTCACAGATTCATCTATAGACCGTCTAGAGAAATTAGAGTGTATTTTATCAAAAGATATTTTAATCACTAATTTAGATTATAGTGAATTATTAAGTTCAGCAGGCGAAAAGGTATTTATATTTTTAGATCCGCCATATTTTATTGCTACAAAATCCCAACTCTATGGCAAAGACGGTAACTTACACATTTCTTTTGAACATCTTAAATTTGCGGAATTATTGAAACAATGCCATCACCGTTGGCTAATCACTTATGATGACTCACCCCAAATTCGAGAAAATTTTCATTGGGCTAATATCTTCGAGTGGGAATTACAGTATGGGATGAATAACTATAAACAGAGTAATGCTGCCAAAGGCAAAGAGTTATTCATTACTAACTATGAAATTTTCTCATAGTCAGGACTTCAGTCCTCTCAATATCAAGCACGAAAGTGCATACTACAAAGTGTTTCCCATTTTCCGGTAGGATAACTTCCAGACCCTTCAAAAAACGCTCAACCCTACCACACGCAACAAAGCTTTTCTATGATAACTTCCCCCATCTCCACGCCAGAAACCTCACCTAGCTGGTATCTCCTGCTGCAACAATTAATCGATGGTGAATCTTTATCCCGCACTCAATCTGCCCAATTGATGCAAGGATGGCTAAGTGAATCTGTTCCCCCAGAACTATCGGGAGCAATTTTAACAGCATTAAACTTTAAAGGCGTTTCTGCTGACGAGTTGACTGGGATGGCGAAAGTATTGCAGTCTCAATCTTCCTTTCTCAGAACTCACCACTCACCACTCAGCACTCTCATCGATACTTGTGGCACTGGTGGAGATGGTTCATCAACTTTTAATATTTCCACAGCAGTTGCTTTTGTGGCTGCTGCCTGTGGTGTACCTGTGGCTAAACATGGTAATCGTTCGGCATCAAGTCTGACAGGAAGCGCTGATGTCTTAGAAGCTTTGGGTGTAAATCTCAGTGCTTCTGGCGAAAAAGTCCAAGCAGCAGTCAAAGAAGTCGGGATCACTTTTCTATTTGCCCCTGGTTGGCATCCAGCACTCAAGGCGGTTGCTACTTTGCGGCGGACTCTCAAAGTACGGACTGTTTTCAACTTACTTGGGCCATTGGTGAATCCTTTAAATCCGACTGGGCAAGTAGTAGGGCTATTTACTCCTAAACTTTTGGCAACAGTTGCCCATGCTTTACAAAATTTGGGTAAGCAAAAGGCAATTGTTGTACATGGACGAGAAAGACTGGATGAAGCGGGTTTAGGAGATGTAACCGATTTAGCAGTGTTATCTGATGGTGAAGTGCAGTTAACTAGTGTCAATCCCGAAGCCGTGGGTTTAACGCCTGCGACAATAGGTGCCCTCCGGGGTGGAGATGTCCAAGAAAATGCGGAGATTCTGAAAGCAGTACTACAAGGCAAGGGAACTCAGGCGCAACAGGATGCTGTAGCGTTAAATGCTTCATTGGCTCTACAAGTGGCGGGTGCAATCCCACTTTTAGACCATGCCCAAGGTATTAAGCTGGCTAAGGAGATCCTAGATAGTGGCGCTCCGTGGGTGAAATTGGAGCAGTTAGTCCAGTTTCTCCGGAATTGAATTCCGCATGTGATTGCGGGCGAAATTCCACGACATTGCGTTTGATGGTGACATCATAATTGCCAAAAAAGTCGTGTCCCAGCAGTCCAGTTTCTAGATCTGAGCCTGCGATCGCTACTGGTACTTTATTCACCATGACACCAGCTGCTGCCATTGAATTAACATAGCCAATAGTAAATTCCACTTGCTTAGAACTGGCTGTGTTGGCTTTAGCTTTGCCCACAACTACTATACCCAAAGCATTTGCCATGTTTTGGGTAATTACAGTACCGCTAGCCCCTGTATCCACAATCATCTCGAATTTGCGATCGCCATTGAAGGTAACATCAATAATTGGTGTTCCCCCAATCCGGCGTTTGATTGGGGCAATAAAGACATTTTGCTCTTGGGCGATTTGTGCCGATGGCATCGAGACAGATCTGACTGCTGGCAGTGGTTTTGCTAGCAGTGGAGATAGAGGTTGAGTTGGGTTAGGTGTGGTTTTTTTCGCTGGCACAACAACTACTACCTTTTGAGGTGCCAATTGAGGTTGTTGTGCCTCAATTGGCGGTAAAGGTTTGGGCGTAGCTTTATCCAAGGCATATTGAATCTGGCGCTGGTATTCAGAGATTTTGAGTTGCGCGACTGTGAAATTGGGGCTTTCTTGCTGCACATTTTTCATCAGCGCGATCGCATCCTCAAACTGGGTCGCTACTAACTTCCAATCATCAGGCGATTGGGCTGATTGGCTAATTGTCATCGCACCTGCGGCTTTGTCCAGCGCCAATTCAAAAGAATTAAATTCAATAGCAGATGGAGACTGTGGCTGCGGTTCTGGGCCGGATAAAGGTGCTGCTTCGACAAAAGGCGATACTGCTAGATTGTCCACAGGCTGAGACTGCTCATGGATAAGAGTTGCAGTAGTCTGTTTGTCTTTACTACACCCAACACCCAAAACCGCTAGCGCACTCGATAGAACAATCAGGGTTGCACGGGATAAAAAAGACTGGAGCATAATTAACTTCGATTTTACCTGCCCGGAGGGTTGGAAATCTACCTCTTTTGCAGGAAAGTTGGGATTGGGGATTGGGGAGATGAAGGAGCAGGGGGAGAAATAACAAATGCCAAACACCAAACGCCCTTTTTCTCGCTAATTTCCCCAACTCATGGGATAATTAACATTCGCAGCTTATCTAGGGGCTAAAGACTAGAGCTAGAGACTAGAAAAATTTCCCTAATCCCTAACCCCTAAGCCCTAACCCTAATCATGATTGCCTATGTCCCTGTCTGACACAATCCCGTCCCTACTTGTCCTGGCAGATGGAACCGCTTATCGCGGTTGGTCTTTTGGTGCTACAGGAACCACAATTGGGGAAGTGGTATTTAACACTGGCATGACTGGGTATCAAGAAGTGTTGACTGACCCCAGTTATTGCGGTCAAATTGTCATTTTTACTTATCCTGAATTGGGTAATACTGGTGTCAATCCCGAAGATGAGGAATCGGCAAGACCGCAGGTGCAAGGTGCGATCGCCCGCAATATTTGTCAGCGCCCAAGTAACTGGCGCTCCACACAATCTTTACCTGACTACCTGAAACAAAACCAAATCCCAGGTATTTACGGCATTGATACCCGCGCCCTCACCCGCAAAATTCGGATGTTTGGAGCCATGAATGGTGGTATTTCTACATCTATTCTGGATGAAGCTGAGTTACTAGAGCAGGTACAAGCAGCTCCAAATATGCAAGGGCTGAATCTGGTTCGTGAAGTCACTACCACAAAGGTTTATGAATGGTCAGACCCAACCATCCCTGCATGGGAATTCAACTCCAGTGAAGCGGACAGTGCGGGAAAACCTTTTACTGTTGTTGCCCTTGACTTTGGGGTGAAGCGTAATATCTTGCGTCGTTTAGCAAGTTATGGTTGTCAAGTAATTGTTGTGCCCGCGCATACAGCACCAGAAGAAATTCTCAAATATAATCCAGATGGTATCTTTCTTTCCAATGGGCCGGGCGACCCTGCCGCAGTGACAGAAGGCATTGAAACTACCAAAGCACTGCTAGGATGTGAAAAACCCATCTTTGGCATTTGTATGGGGCATCAAATTTTGGGTCATGCCTTGGGAGCAGAAACCTTTAAACTCAAGTTTGGTCATCGGGGTTTAAATCAGCCTGCGGGTCTACAACAACGGGTAGAAATTACTAGCCAAAACCATAGTTTTGCTATTAACCCGGAGTCTTTACCTGAGGCAGTGGTAGAAATCAGTCACCTGAACTTGAACGATCGCACTGTTGCTGGTGTACGTCACAAGTCTTTGCCCGTGTTCTCAGTGCAATATCACCCAGAGGCTAGTCCTGGACCTCACGATGCTGATTACTTGTTTGAGGAATTTGTCAAATCAATGCGAGCAGCACGTCAATTGGCCGCAACTGGGGCTAGCGATAAGAAATTTTAGATTTTAGATTTTTGATTGAAATCCAAAATTGTTTCCAATTCCCAAACCCCAATCCCACAGGTTGTAGACAACTTGCACCAAAACCATTTATACTGGAGCGTTCACTTTTACCATGAGGAGGGAGTTATTGCTGAGCAACTGAATCTAACTGTGAGCCTACGGGGTACTCGTGAAACCCGGGATAACTGTCAGCTATTCCGCCTCACAGGTTTATTAGATGCCTTTTCTGAGCCGACATTTCGCAAGGTACTCGGTGGCAAAATTGATGAAGGACCAAAGCACATTATTTTGGATCTCTCACAAATTGACTTTGTTGATAGCTCTGGCTTGGGTGCGTTGGTGCAACTAGCCAAGCAGGCCCAAAATGCCACTGGTACCTTGCAAATCGTCACGAATGCCCGTGTAACTCAAACGGTCAAGCTGGTTCGCTTAGAGAAGTTTCTCTCCTTGCAACCAAATGTTGAAGCGGCTCTAGAAAACATCAAGTCTTCTTGATTGCTTGACCAGAAAAACCAATCTAGCTATCCGATGTTTTATCTGGATAGCTTAATTTTTGGCCTAGCGGGCAAGCATTGCTATCTTAAAAAACAAAGGGAACTCTTAACAGGGGAAGGAGTTACTTCTTTTGTTTGTAGTAGCGGGTGGTGCGCCGCCAGTATGCCTGCTCTCAAGAAGATAAAGATATAGAAGCTAGCTGATCTTAAATAAAATGTCAAATTCTAAACAAAAAGAGCAAATTTTATTCAGTAATTTTGATAGTGTATATTATGCTAAGTATTTAAACACAATATAAATGATGCCTGCCAAATATAGCCTATTAAGGAATGAGTAACTTGTGAAGCCGAAGCAAGAAGAGCTATTAGATGGTCAAGATGAACCTCTCACTCAAAATTCATTTTGGACGCAAGCACTCTTGGCAAGTACAGGGCAATTACCCCAACCGATGACGCACTCACAAGTGCAACAAATTTCTCCTGCGGCATTAGCGTATTTGGGAGATGCAATCTATGAATTATATGTTAGAATGTTTTATCTAATGCCATTGCAGCGACCAGATACTTACCATCGTCTGGTAGTGGCACAGGTTAGAGCAGAAAAACAAGCGCTACATTTGCGATCGCTCATTCCTCATTTAAGGGAGAGTGAATTAGATATTGTCCGAAGAGGTCGTAACGCCGCCACAGGACGCTCTAAGCGCGTTGATCCCGAAATTTACCAGCAAGCAACTAGTTTAGAAACTTTAATTGGCTACCTTTATCTTACCGATTCTCAACGATTAACCGAATTGTTGCAAATACTCGAACTTGAAAAATAGTGGGCAATTAATCTCACGAAAGCACAATCCAGTAGAGTTAGTTTCGGTCAGTCAGGGAATCGCTATGCCCACCTAAAAGTTATCCCAAACACTCGTATGTCGAATAAACCAAGAAAAATCAACACGGCTAGCGAACCAAATCGCGTTGCGCCCCCTGTGAAAGTCAAAGGTAAGCGGATTCTGGCAAATCCGATTCGCAATCCCAGAAAGGTTGATGGTAAGCCTGTATCTGGTAGCCCACAACACCAAAATCGTAATTTTCTGCCGCCATCGCCCCAAAGCAAAGCGATCGCAGAAGATAGCGACATCATATACGGTCGTCATCCAGTATTAAGTGCTTTAGAAAACCAACGCGGTCTCAACCGCATTTGGATTACTACCCGTTTACGCTACGATCCCCGCTTTCATCACCTGATCCTCCAAGCCAAGGACAGTGGTGCAGTCATCGATGAAGTAGAACCAAAGCGCTTAGACCAAATTACTGACGGGGCTAATCACCAAGGCATAGCGGCGCAAATTGCCCCCTATAGCTACATCGAATTGCCTGATATGATTACACAGGCAAAATCTGTGAGCGATCCAGTGATCATCGTAGCTGATGGGATTACTGATCCCCACAACTTGGGTGCAATTATTCGTACCGCAGAGGCCATAGGCGCACAAGGATTAGTAATTCCTCAAAGACGGGCTTCCGGAATCACTTCTACAGTGGTAAAAGTGGCAGCAGGTGCTTTAGAAAACTTCCAAGTCGCCCGCGTCGTCAATCTTAGCCGCGCTTTAGAAGAACTCAAGGAAGCTGGCTTTTGGATTTATGGCACAGCCGCAACCGGCAGTGAACCCCTGCATACAGTGAATTTTAGTGGGCCAATCGTTTTAGTAATTGGTTCCGAAGGCGAAGGGCTAGCTATGCTAACACAACGCTCTTGCGATGTCTTAGTATCAATACCCCTACAGGGCAAAACCCCCAGCCTGAATGCCTCAGTAGCAGCAGGTATGGCGCTTTATGAAATTTATCGCCAGCGGTCATTAAACACCCATTATCTAGATAAATTGCACAAAGCTCTTTGAAAATTAAGAGTAAAAGAGTATAAAGAAATGTAAAGCAAAAAAAGACAGCAAAATACCGTTTAATATCCAATACCTCATTCATAAATTGGCAACTACCATGAAAACCATTTGGGATGACCTAAAGGAAACGTTGATTAGTACAGTCAACAATCTTGGCTTGGCTTGGTGGGTAGAGATCGTAACACAGAATCCCCGTTGCACATATTACTTTGGCCCTTTTTTGAACTCTGTGGAAGCTAATATCGCCGTCAAAGGCTATATAGAAGATTTGGAGGCGGAAGGCGCACAGGGAATCATCGTCAATGTAAAGCGTTGCAAACCAGATTCTTTAACAATTGCTGAAGACTTGGGGGAAAGGATTGACCGTAAAGTAAAGCCTGCCTTTAGCGGTCAATATTAAATTAGGCAATAGTTTGAGTCTTCCCAGTGCTGAGTCCTGCGTTCTAAGTCCTGAGTGGAACCTACTTAACAAGGAAAAAGTCTCTTTTTCTCTGGTGTTCAATTTGCTTGCTATCAGTCCTTTATAGGCAGAATGTTTAATACTTCTCAGCACAGGCTAAATGTCCCGCTACCGCTCTAAGCGCAGCCATGCGCGCAGGGCTTTACAGCACTTTTAATCAAGGACTGGTCAATAGTTACAAAAAATTTTGCCCATTTACACTATTGACCAAGCCCTTTGGGGAAAGGATTAGCCCCGAAAACAAGTGCTTCTCCGACAGGAAAATATTAGAATTGTAATTTTGAATGGCTAATCACCAAAAATTTCTTGAGAATGTACTTGGAGCCAGTTGTCAATATCTCCTAGTACCTGATTTGGTATTTCCCACGGGAAAAGGTGGGCGGTATTAAGGTAGGATTGCCATTGACAATTCTGGAGATGGCGCGCTGTTTCCAAACTAGCATCAACTGTAATATGGCGGTCTTGGGCACCAGCAAGTACGAGAGTAGGACATTCAATTTGGTACAAGTCTGTAAGTTTGTTGTAACCAGAACGGATGGCAGTAAATAAGGCACGAGTAGCAGCCGGAGAAGTTAGTAAATAAGCCGGCACAGCGTCTTTAGCAATATAACTGTATGCCGTGGGTGTATGTTGTTGAATCAGGTAACGAAACAGCGATCGCTTCGCAAAAGTTTCAATATTCCACTGCCAACTCGGTTTAATACAGTTCAATATCCCCGCAACACCAGTGTAAACATTATCCTGCCAAGTGATCGGCGGATGATTACCACGGGGTCTTGCAGCTGTAGCCACTAAAATCAGCCCAGTCACACGCTGTGGTAGGCGCAATGCTAATTCCATTGCCAGAATGCCACCAAGCGACCACCCCAGTACCAGACATTTTTCAATCTGAAAGCGGTCTATTAAGGCTTCTAAGTCATGTAAATGGTCTTGCATATTAAAATTGCCACTGAAGCGACTTTTTCCATATCCACGCAAATCAGGGGCAAAAGTTTGGTAGCGCTGCGATAGGTGATTTGTAAAGACAGAAAGACTGCGACCAGAACCAGGATGGCCATGTAAAGCCAAAATGGGGAAGCCTTGACCTTGAACATAGACATTCAACTTTGCAGTACCAGATGCAGGATAACTATGGCGATCGCCCATTACTCCCCGTTCTCCTGTCTACCAAACAAATGTTCTAAAATGCGTTGACTCTCAGTTCTCAAGCCCCTAATTTCTGTCCTAATTTCTCTGAGTTCAGTAACAATCCCTTCAAAGTTACGTTGAGTTGCTTCATGATTGCGCTGATGGATTTCGACTACCTGCACCAGCGAATTGACAGTTGAACGCAGTTCTGAGATACCAACTCTATTAGCTTCAATAGCTGCTGCATTAGCTTCAATGGCTGCTGTGTTCGCTTCAGCCCTTTGTGCTGTCCGTTCTAGGATTGTCTCAATCCGGTCTAGTCTTTCTGTCATAGTAATTTTTTATCTCTTGCTTTTAATTGTGACATAGCAATAGCAGCAAGGATTTTAATGATATTTTATGCGACATCAAAGCGATTTTTCTTGATAGCCGCCAGCGTAGGTAATCACGCACATCTGTCTGTATGTAGCATGAATCCCAAAAGCAACCCCCGTGACTTTAAAAGCCGAGTTAAAAATGTTTTGGCGATGACCGCGATCGCGCACCCCATCGTCAATAATTAACTGCATAATGATATCTTGCGGTAGATGGAAACCGTAGCAAATGTTTTCTGCTGCGGTGATTTGCCAATTACCATAGCGGCTGATGCGAGTAAAAGGATCGCTAGCATCGCTACCATAGTGACCCGTTATACCTTTGGGTCCTTGGTCTTTAACGTGATCTCTCGCAGCCAAAGACATACCCCCAGATACAGTCAATGCTCCCACAGGACGGGCTGATTTGAGAAAAGCGATCGCCTCCTCAACTGCTTTTACCCCTTCTTGAGTCTGCAAATAAACTCTTTCGGAGATCAGAACTTGCTTACCTTGAAAACGCTGCTGCCAATTTCCTAAAACCTGGAGGTATGCAGTTGGATTTGTCCGCACTTTATTCATTTCTGCTATTACTTCTAGCTCTAAAAGTGATAGAGAAATCATATTTGAAATGTCATATGTCATTGGTTAGGAGTCAAGGGTCAATAGGCAATAGATAATGGATAATATTTTTTTCATGAATAAATTTTAAATCAGCTTTTTTATCCTTGTTAGGATTTTTCTTGATAACCACCGGCGTAATCAATTACGCAGATTGTTTTATATTTTTTGTGAGAGCCATAAGCTACACCAGCGACCTTGAAACTACCGTTAAAGATGTTTTTGCGATGACCGCGATCGCGCACCCCATCATCAATAATTAACTGCATAACGATATCTTGGGCAGTGTTTGGGCCATAGCTAATATTTTCGCCTGCCGTAGTTTGCCATTTACCATAGCGATTAATGCGAGTAAAGGGTTTGCTACCATCGCTACCATCATGACCTGTTGTACCTTTGGGGCCTTGGTCTTTGACATGATCTTTCGCACCCAAAGACATACCCTTAGATGCACTTAATGCTCCCACAGGACGAGCTGACTTAAGAAATGCGATCGCCTCATCAACTGCTTTTACCCCTTCTTGTGTGACCAAATAGGTATTATTAGAGATTTTTACTTTGTTTCCTTGGAAGCGCTTTTTATAGTTTTGTAATACAGGTAAGTAAGACTTAGGATTTGTCCGCACCTTGCTAGTTTCATCAATCACCTGCCGTTCTAGGGGTGAAAGATAACTGGCTTTAGCTAACAAAGTTGGATTAGCTGGTTGAACTACAGACTGGGGCGATTTTGCTACAGACTGGTTAGTGGGTAGCAGTTGTTGATAACAGCTAGCTATGAGGGTAAGGGGTAAAAATAGCCAAAATCTAGCGCGACCCATAAATTGCCTCACCATTTTATTTATACGGATTCCTTCACTTAATATTTAGATACACCGCAGGTAAATAAAGTTTCCTAAATTTCAACTGATACTTGGTTATTTATCTAAAAAATCTTTCACAAAGCAAACTTTAAAATCTAGAATGGGAATAAATACTCGCAAAAAAAAGCGCAGAGTTACACACAAATAGTACAGACAACTCTCAAATACTCGGCGTGAAACCTCTGCGTTGTACAATTCTCACTCAACAATATGTTGTAACCTTTATAACAATAAACGTAAAGGGCAAGTACACAATCTAGTAGGGGCACAACATTCTTGTGTCTTCATCTAGCAATTCTGATGTGAATGCAATACACCGTAGTATTACGGTGTATATCAGATTTATGTATCACATATAGCCTTTTAGGGACTATCCCCTGTTCCCTTTTATCGAAAATCCGAGGGTTGAAGACCCCTCTGTTACAAAGTTCTGTTCGCCGGAAGCCGGCGCTCAACGCCACATGCTTTCCGACGCAGGGCGACTTCTTAGCAGTGGCTCGACTTTGCGCTACGTCTATACGTAGCAAATTTTCAGTCGGGGTTTAAATCCCCGATTGAAAATGTCTTTAATGCGTGAATTTTGAATTGTTAATTGACATCAGCCAAGAGGCTCTCGATATTTGATAACTGCACCACACCAGAGAAATTTTTACTATTCATGATAAAAAAGGGTGTGCCATTAAGACCCAATTTTTCAGCTAGTAGAATATCTTTGTTTATAGCTTGCTCGCCAACAGTGCTGACACCAAAGGCATCTGTTTTAAACTTTTCTAAATCTAGATGTAAAGATTTGGCAGTAGCAACATATAATTCTTCACCAAGTTGCTGTTGATGAGCAAACAGAGCATCATGATATTCCCAGAATTTACCCTGTTGATATGCTGCCCAAGCAGCTTTGGCTGCTGGTAATGCTTCAGCATGAATTGCCGTCAGAGGAAAATGTTTGTAAACTATTGTCAATTTATCTTGATGCTTGGCTACCAACTGCTTCAGGGTTTTATTTGCCTCAGCACAGTAGGGACATTGAAAGTCTGAAAATTCTACCAGCACAAATTTAGATTGTGGCGAGCCGATGGTAGGTGATTCAGCAATCACAGACTGGACATTTGTTTTTAAATCCTGTAAAAATGCTTGTCGTGTTTGCTGTAGTTTCTGTTGCTGTTGCTGCTCGTATGCTTGGACAGATTCGATAATTACCTCTGGGTGTCCGCGCAGTATTTCTAATACTTGCTGTTCTAGTTTGGGATTTATGGAACTAGCGGCTGTTGCCGGAAGTGACCAGCCTAAAACCAAACATAGTAAACATATTAATGACCATTTAAGCATAGACCGAAATAATGGGCGCATAATATCACAGTTGAATCAATTAATTACTTCGGGAAATTTTAACATTGTAAATATTAATTCGTAATGGCGCTCGTTTGCTTTTAGCGTCTCCCTTTTGCCAAAGCTATCCATTACCGGATCTTTATGAACATTTACAAGAGTATTCACTTACGTTTCTTATAAGCCTGATTTTTCCGTCGTTAAGTCTCAATAAAAACCTAATTTTAGCGAGAATATGAAGAGCTAATTTGTCAAGTGTGCCTAACACCCCAGTATTTAAGATGCTTACACAACAAGCGTTTTAAGATTGTAAAGAAAAATGTGACGAATGGATAGCTCTGGGGATAAGGGAACAAGGAAGAAATTTTGACTTTTGACTCTTGCCCCATACTTAAACATTGTCAGCATCTAAAACCCGGATATCCAAGACCTGTAGGTAGGAGTCGGGCATAAATGCGATCGCTCTTCCACGATGTTGGCTTTTTATGAAAACTTCTGTATCTTTTATTTTTAATTTTACTTAAAATCAATTTCTGGTTTTGTCTCAAAATTATCATTCAAGAGTCAACCGTGAAAATACTGTAGTCAAATATTATTGCTGATTGCCATAGCAATTTCTGACAAAAGCGAGTACAAAGAGTATATAAAAATATAACTTCAGCTTAATGTGATTTAAGTATTGAAATATTGATAACTAGCTCGATAGAATGCCGTCGATAGTCGGAAAGCTATGATATAGGGCTACTTTAGCAACTTTTATCCGACAAATGGCGCTGCTAGTCCATTTCAGGCTTAACTTATTCTCCTTAAATTTTCTGGAAAATTAGTAAATTTATCATAAAATTGCTGTATTATAACTAAATTTTATTTAGTTTCTTTACATTAAATAACTACTTTTTAATGAACAAAAATAAACATAGATTAAAAATAATAAATACCATCATATTTTATTAAGTTTGGCAGGCTAAATTGAGAGTATGCTTAATCATCAGAGCCTAGTTGAGAACTTAAGTAACGAAGCGCAAATAAATATCTCAATTCCCATTGAGAAAGTTTATAGTCTAAATACCGGAAAAATTGTGGTGTAGATTATTGACTTTGAGTAATTCTGAGTATGAGTTTTAAGTGTCTAGTTCCTATAGCTAAATCTACGGGATTAAGCCAGAAAAAAAGGTATTTTTTCAGCTTATTTAAAACTAGTGACTTCAGACTTATTTCAGTTGATTTAAAAGGCTGGATGCGTCCTTATTCAGAATTTATTGGTGACTTGATGAGCGCAGAACACTTCCTAGGTTGTTCAGCAGGTGATGAAAACCTAGCTGATCCAATTACTACGAGCAGAAACCTAAGCAACCTTAACAACAAGACGTAAGATGATAGAAAAAATTTTGCTGGCTGTATCTGGATTGGGGCACGCAGAAGAGATGCTCAAGACTTTGAAAGAAGTGCCATCAATTCAAAATGCAAAAGTTACTGTTTTGCACGTAGTTAATGCTAAATCTACCGCTTCTGCTATGACAGAAAAGTGGGAAGAAGGTGGCAAGATTCTAGCTAATGCTATTCAGTCTTTGAACTTAGATCCGAGTCAGGTTTCTTCCATCTTGCGGCAAGGCGATCCTAAAGATGTAGTTTGCAAAGTAGCTGATGAAATCGACGCTGACTTAATTATCATGGGTTCACGGGGACTCAAGCGGCTGCAATCGATTTTATCGAACTCCGTGAGTCAGTATGTATTTCAACTGTCTTCTCGCCCCATGTTACTGGTAAAAGATGACATTTATGTCAAGAGAATTAACCGGGTTATGGTGGCAATAGATAACTCTGATTCTGCAAAACATTGTTTGAATTTGGCTTTGTTCCTGCTGCGAGATATCCCAAGCGGTCAGTTAATTTTGACTAATGTGAATACAGATTTGCGTGGCAAATCCTCTGAAGTCAACGAAGTTACACCAGACAAAAATTCAGTTTTTGCAGCAGCGGTTGCAGAGGCTGAAAGATATGGAGTCAAAGCTCGTTGTTTCACTAGCAGCGGTAAACCCGGCGAAGAAATTTGTCGTTTGGCAGAGGAATTGAACGTAGATTTATTATTACTCGGATCTCCAGATCGCCGTCCATCGGTAGCTAAGAGTTTTGTTGATATCGATAGGCTAATCGGCTCTTCTTTGTCTGACTATGTTCGAGTAAATGCTAGTTGTCCTGTATTATTGGCACGAACCACTAGTTAAAGTCACAATAGATTTAGCGGTTGATAAACAAAAACCCCTGCACCACAGGTGTAGGGGTTCTTTATTTTATAAAAAACGTATTAGCTATCTTTTTTACCTTCGCGGCTAGCTGTTTGGATGTACAGCACTATCAAAAATACAGCGGGAACTAAAACGAACAGAATGCTCGCTATGAACCCCAGGTCATTCACTTGCATGGCAAGAAAGCCTCTCTTAGATTTCCAGTCAACAACATTAGAATAGCATCATCAATGACAGAGTTTGTGGAAATTTTCTACTGTTGCAAACCCTAACCCAGCCAAGAATAACCCACAAAGTTAAGGCTTCGTGACTACGCTGACAGGTCCATTTACTAATGTTTGACAAGCAAGGCGGTAATTTTCGGGTTTTTTCTTCAATTTCCGATTTTCTACATCTGTGCGCGGAGAAAGATTCTCTATACCTTCCACTATCTCGACTATGCAAGTACCACACTGACCATAGCCACCGCAGTTTGTCATTTTGCCCAACAATGTATATATGTCAATCCCATTTTGCATTGCTTTCAGCCGGAGATTGGCACCATCCGCAGCCACTACTTCTTTATCTTCTTTAACAAATTTGATATTACCCATAGCTGATACCTTAGTGACTTTAAGCGTGGCTTTTGCCTGTTTGTTTACTAGGCTTGATATACTAACTTCAGTCTATATTAATTTATTACAAAGTATTAAGTAATATAAAATTTAGTAAACAATCTCATGCAAAAAAATAGGACAGGTATTTTAAACCTGTCCCAGGATTTTAAACTTAATTAACTTACCTAAATCCCACTGCTGCTTGCCAAACAAAAGCAAGTAACAAGAAGAAAACGGGAATCACGGGGAGAACATCCACCAAAGGATCAAAAATTTGGTAAGCTTCCGGCAATTTTGCTAACAACAGTGCTGCTTCCATATTCGTTTAAATCCACCTATCCAACACAGCTTTCATAATTGATAGGTATCTTAACATGGTTTGGTCATGGGGCATTGGTTATTAGTCATTTGGCCTTTGGTGTTTGACATTGGTTAAGAGTTAACAGTCAAGGGTTATTTGTCATTTCTTCCTTGTCCCGATTAGCGATTACCAATTACCAATTACCGATTACCCCTTGCCTCAATCAAGCCAGTGACTAAATTCACTGGAAAAGCGATCGCTTAATATTGCTTCACGAATACTTTGGGTAAAGCGGATGAGTTCTGTGATGTTATGAATACTCAGCAAGGTGTAAGCTAAAATCTCTTGCGATCGCACTAAATGAGATATATAAGCACGGCTAAAGTTTTGACAAGCGTAGCAACTACAAGTCTCATCTAATGGTGCAAAATCTTCCCGGAATTTAGCATTTTTTAAATTCCAGCGATCGCCTTGTACCATTGCTGTACCATGTCTGGCCCAACGAGTGGGAATTACGCAATCAAATAAATCTACACCAGAAGCGATCGCCATCGCCATCTCTTTATAAGTACCCACACCCATCAAGTAACGAGGCTTTTCGGGTGGTAACAACGGTGCAGTTGTTTGTACAATCTGAGCAATTAGTTCTGGCGGTTCTCCAACACTCACGCCACCAATCGCATATCCTGGCAAATCCAACTCAGCTAAAGCCAAAGCAGCTTGCGATCGCAAATCTAAATATACACCCCCCTGTACAATCCCAAATAGCGCCTGATCGCTGCGTTGATGAGCCACAATACAGCGTTCTAACCAGCGGTAAGTACGCTCAGTTGCAGCCTCTACTTCCTGGCGAGTCGCTGGGTAAGGTGGACATTCATCGAACGCCATAATTACATCCGCCCCTAGAGTATTTTGAATCTCTATCGAGCGTTCTGGTGTTAATTTAATGATTTGCCCATCATGAGGAGAACGGAAAGTCACACCTTCTTCAGTAATCTTTCGCATCTCACTCAAACTAAAGACCTGAAACCCACCTGAATCCGTGAGCATCGGGCCATTCCAACCCATAAATTTGTGCAGCCCTCCACCACCAGCTACAATTGCCTCACCTGGTTGCAAGTGTAGATGGTAAGTATTAGACAAAACCATTTGTGCCCCAGTATCCATGAGTTGGGCTGGCGTTACAGTTTTGACATTTGCTAGCGTCCCCACTGGCATAAATCTTGGGGTTTCCACAGGGCCATGAGGAGTGAAAAATACCCCTGCCCTGGCTTTTGTCTTACTACAGCAAGCAAGACATTCAAAAGAAAAATTGGCGCTCAAGGTAAAAGTAATTTTATTTCGCTAAATATTTGAACAAACATAAAAAATAGTAACTGTATATGGGACTGGGGGCTGGAAAATGTTTATTTTTATCACCTTGTTGCGATCGCTTATGAATTGCTGACTTAAAAACAAACATGGTGATTGCGAAGTGTTGAGTAAACAATACTGCGTTTTTCATGTAAATGAAATACACAGCTAGGGGCACAACATTGTTGTGCCCTTACAATCTTTACTTAAGTTGTAATCTGCTGTACTAGCCCCTAGTCCCTAGTACAGCTTGGCGGAAATTAAAGCTACCTTTTCAAACAGGCACAAGCCTTGATAATAACTAATCAAAAGGAATCAGAAGAGTCGTCATCAATTTCTGCATCCCATCTGGCTGAGAGTACTTGCTCCATCATGGCTTCGATCGCGCTGACATTCAAGCTTCGCTCTCTACGCTCTTGTAGAGGTGTAGAAAGGGGAATCAGCCGCAAACACATACCTTCTTGCATTAAATCAAAGTAGGTTTCTTGCTGTGGTGACTGTTTTAGTTCTAAATAATCAAAACTATAAACATTCAAATAAAGTGCTTGGTTAGCGACTAAAGTAGACCGTTGAGGATTAGCAAACACTTCCATCACATCCCCATCACCCTCGCTCTGTAATTGGCCTTCGTGGGTGTAGATGTAGTGGACTCGACCTAAATCAGCCAATAATCGCCGTATGTCGAGCTTATTTACAATAATTCCTGTGCTAATAATGCACGGAGCTGGTATCCTGGTGTCGGGTAGATGATGACTCATAAGGAAATAGGGAATGAGCGAAGGTGAGGTGTAACAGAAGCGCAACAGTTTAAGTTAACAGCCTGCCTGTATACCCCCTACATTTAAAAAAATATCAACTTTCTTAGGCAATCGTCTAATAACCTTGATGAAGTTATTAGTTCAAGGATACAAGACAAAAGTATGTCTGATGAAATATTGCCCTTGGGGATTTATCAATTGTATAAAAAAAGACTAGTATTTCGTCATTGTCACTGAGACTAGCATAACAAAATTTTGTGGATGAATCGCAAGACCGAATAAAACTTATCGAAAGCTTTAAAATCTTTTACTACAGCCTGTGCAGTAATTGCGAAAATCATTCCACAAATAGCTTTTGAAGAAAGTAAATTATATGACGAATCAGCCTTCGTGGTGGAAAAATCTGCTGCTCAATCTACTATCTAGCATGATATTTTATACTGCCATACCATTACCATACGTGAATGGATTAGAGTTTGGGGGAGTAGCACGTTTTGCGCCGCTAATAGGGCTGTTGATTGGGGTAATTTTAGGTTTATTTGATATAGGAATGAGTTATCTGGGTATACCAATATTAACTCGTAGTGCTTTAGTAATTAGCTTGGGGATTGGCATTAGTGGAGGACTGCATTTAGATGGAGCAATGGATACTGGCGACGGATTAGCTGTATGTGACTCAAAAAGACGACTAGAGGTGATGGCAGACAGTGCTACAGGTGCATTTGGAGCAATGGTAGCGATCGCCATAGTGCTGCTCAAAACAGCCGCGTTAACAGATATAGAGGGAAACCGTTGGCTGATCTTGATGGCCGCTTGTGGTTGGGGACGTTGGGGACAACAGCTAGCGATCGCTTGTTATCCTTACCTAAAACCTACTGGTAAAGGTGCAGTTCATAAACAAGCTATTCAATCTTACAAAGATTTGTTACCAGGGCTGCTATTACTAATTAGTTTAAGCGGGTTACTTTTTTTACTAGATAGCCAGCAAAAATTTTTGGCACTAGCAATGATCATCGCCGGGAGTGCGATCGCTTCTGTAACTGGTGCGTGGTTTAACCACAAATTAGGTGGACACACAGGTGACACCTACGGCGCAGTCGTGGAATGGACTGAAGCCCTATTTCTCTGCGTGCTAACTGGGTTTTGAAATGGGGGATGGGGACAAATCAATTCAAAATTCAAAATTCCCTCTTGGAAAGTTCTGTTCGGAGGAAACCTCCGCTCAGACTTAGAGCAAAATTCACGCATCAAAGAACTCCTGGGGATTGGGGGCAAGGGGACAACGGGAAATAAGCAATGACAAATGCCCTATGCCTTATGTCCCATGCCCACTTCATTTAATCGGTTGCAGCTTTGTCACCTTGAGTTTAAAGTTCCCAACGCCAGTTTCCCCAAAAGAGCGAACGCGAATGATATAAGTTCCTGTCTCTGCAATGCGGGTAAACAATAGGGAATTACTAGTACCATCAGGGCCGTCATCATTTTCTGCTAAGGTTACACCATTCGGTGAAAGCAGTGTAATAATGCTGTCAAAGTTGTCAGATGACAAATCAACTGCTAAGTTATCGCCTTTACTTAACTTCACCGTATAATCACGGGCAAATCCGCCCTGACCTGTGGGAATATCTTTATCTGAGAGCGCATCAGAAAATTCTGAACTACTAGTAGTTAAAGGAATTGGACTATATAACTTATTTTGAGCAAAAGCGGCACTTGTACTGATGCTCATTGCCAATAAGGTGGCAGGAAAGATGATTACCCGTTGCAAACCCGCTGCAAAGCCTTTACTGATCATTTGAAGCAAAATTCCCACAAAAACAGGGTTATTTGGTCAATTATAGAGTTTGATAGAATAGCTTGCCCATGAGTTGTTTAGTTATTGATTTTTGATGGCAGTAGCAAGCGCTACTAAGCCTAAGACAGGAATTCCGCACTCACGAAGTGTTTGCACCGCAGTAGCGGCTGTAGCACCTGTAGTGTAAATATCGTCTACTAACAACACTGGAAAAGCTGGAGGCCTGCGGCGAAATTCTTGCCCAACAACAAAAGCAGCTGCCAAGTTTTTTTCTCGCTCAGATGCCGATAAACCAAATTGTGCTTTAGTTTCTCTAACTCTTTCTAGACCATTTAGTTTGAATTTTAACCCAGTTGTTTGGCAAAAGCTTTGTGCTATGAGTGCTGCTTGGTTGTAGCCTCGTTTTTTTTGCTTGCTTGTGTGAAGTGGTATAGGAACAACAAGCAGCTTTGGATGATGCATTGGTGAATTTAATAACCATGTCTCACCTAACCATTGCCCCAAAGGTTGAGCAATTTGTGGTTGATTTTCATATTTCATCACAGCGATCGCCCTTTTTAGGGAACCACCATAAACTCCCCAGCTAAACACTGGTATAGACTTTTGCCAGAATATATTAGGGTCTTGGAGGCGACATTGCTGCAACTGTTTTTCACAGTATTCACACAGTACACGAGATGTACTGCGTTGACACAGAGGGCAATGTGATTGAAGAAAAAGGTTAAGTAAGCCTTTAAATGCGTTTCTAGCATAAATCACAGCTAGTCTGTCCTTTTCACGTCAGAATATAACTGACATTAAATCTGGCACAAATTAGGTTTGGCATTTGGTGTTTGGCGTTTGTGCCCAATTACCAATTACCCATTGCCAGTCCCTTTTTCACGTTACGATACTAATACCAATTTAAATGGTGTTTAGGGCAGATAGAGCATCGAGGATGAAGGAATACC
>JAVRCF010000121.1:0-18962 GCA_034530935.1 Aulosira sp. DedQUE10
TTAAAAATTTGGCTCTTATTTTTCTTTTCCCAGAGTAACAAAAGAGGGATTACTTGTATACGAAGTTCATAATGGCTACTTACCTTGGGGCACACGGAAATTAACGCTTGAGGAAGCATCTGCAACAGTGCAACATGAGAAAGTTAGAATTTAGTAGAAAAGACCTGAAAGCGCTATCTCAGCCCAAGAATCCCAACCTTTCGAGGTGAGGAGATGTCAATTTTTTAACTAACCTGAGTTCGGGATAAGAAATCCTCAAAACCATTGATTTCTCATTGTTCTGTCTGAAACTCTGTTTGAATCTATTCTCAATAAGGTATATTGTTGAGATTAGTTTCATTTGTGAACCTTATTGACAAAATAATTCCACTTTAATCACTTCTTTTATCACTTAGAGTTTTGCTCAATCCTTACAGAATAAGCTTTTTAGTTTCTGGCTTCACCCGAACTCAGGTTAACTAATAATCCCACCTTTTTTAAAGGTGGGATTTTCAAAGACTGGACTGTAGTTTCTGCTGCTCCTAGCCATTAGCTTCTAAGATTCCCTTAAAACGTAACCTACGCCTCGTACTGTTTGAATTAAACGCTTTTGACCTTCATCTTCAATTTTGAGACGCAAGTAGCGAATGTACACTTCAATTACATTTGACTCACCCATAAAGTCGTAACCCCAGACATTTTCGAGAATTTGTTCGCGGGTTAATACTTCACGAGGATGTTCCATTAAGAACTTTAAGAGTTCAAATTCTTTCATAGTGAGGTCGATTACCCGTCCGTTATGTATCGCACGGCGGGTAGCTATATCTAAAACTAGCTCCCCAAAACGTAACTGCTCTGTAGTATCGATATCGGGTTTTAAGTAGAGACGAATCAACTTCAAAAAGTCTTCTGAGCGGTAAGGCTTGAGGATGTAATCGTCAGCTCCAGCTTCTAAACAAGCTACACGATCATCAACTGTATCCCGTGCCATCAGCACCAGTACAGGAGAGCGCAGACCAGCGGTTCTGAGATTTTTGCACAATGAGAGTCCTGATTCGCCTGCCAGCATCCTATCTAAAACAATTAAAGCAGGTTGGCGATCGCGACTGTATTGTAAACCGCTACTGGCATCATGAGCCAAAACGGAGTCATAGCCAGCCTCCTGCAAATCGAAGGAAAGCTGATTGGCTAGGCTTTCATCGGTTTCAATCACTAAAACACAAGGACTGTGAGCAGATGTCATATTAATATTGCAATGTTAGGTGCAGATTTTTGGATTGTACTAAAGTACATAAGCTAGAGATATAATTTACGAGTTCTTGATGAGTAATCCTGATTTAGTAAAAAAACTCTTCTGGGCACAGCAGCGCTCAGAATAAAGACAAATTATATATATTGAATATAACTTGCCCTCAAATGCCGCCTGCAGATGTTTTAACACTTTCAGGTATTACTCATCAAATTCTGGTATGCAATTTTAATCACTAGTTCCAAATACCATAACTACATCAGCAATTCTGGAAGGAAATTTGGAATTGGGGAATGGGGAATGGGGAATGGGGAATTGGTAATTGGTAATTGGTAATTGGTAATTGGTAATTGGTAATGGGAAGTTGAGAGTAATAATTTTTGACCCTTGACCTTTGACCCTTGACCTTTGACCCTTGACCTTTGACCCTGCTTAAGGCAATTCTACCGAAGTAGGTTTGGCAATATGGGGCAGGCCCCAACCCAATTTTTCCCGCAAAATCCGGAAAAATTCTGGTGATTGTAGGCGAATGAATCGGGCACTATACTGCGATCGCTCTAAATGTACCCGATCTTCTGGGAGAACATAACACCCCCCATTACCATCTACCACCATCACCAGCCGTGGAATATTGACTGGGTAAATGTTTACTGGCTCTGTATCCGGAAATACTAATGCTCTGGATGCTAGGGAATGGGGACAAATGGGCACTAGTTGCAACACAGGTACGCCAGGGGTAACTACTGGGCCACCAGCACTTAAGGAATAAGCTGTTGAACCAGTTGGTGTAGAAATAATCACACCATCCGCCGCTATATCTACTGGCGCGTGGCGACCTACGGCTATTTCAAAATGGCACATAGAGGTTAATGGTTCCCGATGCAGCACCATCTCATTCAAGCAGAGTGCTTCCCAAAGCACTGATTCTCCCCGCAACACTTTGACGGTGAGCATCGCTCGTTCTTCAACTTCATACTTACCCGCCATTACCTGTTCTAGGGCTTGGGGGAGTTGATTTATGTAGGCTTCCGTCAAAAATCCCATATGGCCGGTATTCACTGTTAGTAGTGGAATACCGCAGAGCGCTACCTGACGAGACGCTGCTAAAACAGTCCCGTCTCCCCCTAGAACTACAGCAAACTCCATCTCTGAGTCAAACCCAGGTGGCGTTAGACCAGTTATTGGGGTGTGACATACAGGACTTTCGGGATTAGCGTAGCCCAATATGCCACCGATACTCGTTGTGATGCATACATTCCAACCGACTGCGGTTAGCTTGTCTTTTAGTTCGATAGCGATGCGAGCCGCTATCGGTTTAATGTCGTTGTAGATAATGCCTGCTTTCGGCACATTCAAATATCCAAGTTTAGGCGATGCTCTGTATTATGCTAATCGTTACACATTTTGGACAATGTAGTCATTAGTTTTGAGTCAAAAGTCAAAGTAATTCGTAATTGATAATACTCTGCAAGAAGTGCAAAGCGATACGTAATTCTTAGTTATAAGGGAATTTTGCCAAGTTCCCTTAGCGAACTACCAGTAACTTTTGACTCTTAAGTACAGACGCGATTAATCGCGTCTCTCCGACTCTTGACTATTGACCATTGACTTTGGAAGACTGTTTAAACGGAGTCTTTTTAGATTTCTGCTTTTTAGTTTGCTTTTTCTCGTAATCTAATTCTTTAAGTTTTTTCATAATGCGGCTAAAGTACTCTTGCAAGTAGCTTTCTAGGGTCGTGGTTTGTTGTGGCTCTATACCAAATACTTGGTATACCTGCTCCATTGGCGCATTTAAAGGTTTACCACTAGCTAATACTTCTGTAAATGCCAATCTATCAGCTACATTCCATCCCCACTGGAAGAACCGCATAAAGTGCCTGACAGTACGGAGTAAGTTTATCGGCATTCGTGTAATTCTCGCTTCTTTGCTAGATAAGCGTTCGCATACACTAATGATTTCCTCTGCACTCCAAGCACGAGTACCCACTACTGGGAAGGTTTGTTTTTCTGTTTCTGGTACACTCAAAGCCCGAATTGCAAACTTAGCAATGTCTAGAGTGTCCATATAGGCGACAGGAGAAGATTCACCACTTACCCAAACTGGTTGGTTTTCCAAAATGGGAATTCCGTATTGACCGATTAAGCCTTGCATAAATCCAGCTAGACGCAAGATGGTGTAATTTAAGCCAGATTCAGCGAGAAACAGTTCTGTACATCGCTTAATTTCCATTAAGGGCACTTCTGGGTACTTCTCCGACTCCAGAATCGAAAAGAAAATAAACCGCTCTACACCAGCCGCCTTAGCCGCTTGGATTAATGCTACCTTGCCGTCCCAGTCCACCTGTTTAATGCTCAGTGAATCTGTCGGTCGGGATGTGGCCGCATCAATAACTGCGGTTACTCCTTCCAATGCACTAGGAAGGGTTTGGGGATAACATAAATCTCCATTTACGAGTTCCGCACCCCACTCTTTAAGAAAAGCCGCTTTCTTGGTACTCCGGACAAGACAGCGTACCTTATACCCCTCATCGATAGCACGACGAGCCACTTGTCTTCCTAAGGTGCCAGTGGCACCGACGATTAATAATGTCATGAGGGTTGTAACAATTTTTAAATTTATATGAAAAGAATTTTAACAGAATCATTAAGGAAACAAAAGTTTACATTTTTTTCAGAAAGGCAATTTATATAGACAGACTTAGGGAAAAAGCTTTGTCCGAAAGCCGGACAAGCTATTTTCCTAGAGAGACAATAGCCTCTGGCTTCTGAAAATCGGTTCTCCAGAAGAATTATTCTTCTACACCCTGAATTTTCAGTAACAAAGCGCCCAAAGCCCAACCGACAAAGATTAAACCGAAGGACAACAGAGCTGCATTCAACATTTCACCGCTCATTGGTGTGATTCTCCTTAGCGAATAATTTACTTGAGATGTCTCGCCGTTAAAACCTGCTGACATTGGATTGCTGACAGCGGATCATAAAGGTCATCCTTTAGCTTGCCTGTTTTTTGGTCTGCTTAACAATAGTAGACTTGATTTCTCTAATCTCATTTTTGCTAACCAGAAAACCCAAGTATTTGAGTTTTACGTTCACCAAGTGCCTGGGGTAGTTCAGGTAAACTAGGTCTATCAGAAGCTTTATAACAGCCACTGTTGTATTAGACCAGTGTAAATAATTTTAAACTAGTTTGGTGGTCAAACCCTACGATCGGTATATGGGGAGAGGGTTAGAGCTAACTAGTGTAGGTTTTTTTCAACAGTTATGGAAGGGAGACAAGGGAAAAAAAGCTGATTTCTAAGTTTCAATGAGCCTCCTAAGCCACCCTTTTATGAGAAACCTATACTGATGAGGATGGTTAAAGGGGCGGTATCTTGCAACAAAAAAGTAACTTAAATATATGTATCAAGTTAATCAAAATCCGATATTAAATTCATCTAGAGAAATTCGCCCTCGCTTAGCGTTGACACTAGGAGATCCGGGGGGAATTGGGACAGAAGTAATTTTAAAAGCGTTAGCAGATTCAGATGTAAGTCAAAACTTTGACGTGACAATTGTAGGTAACTTCGATTTATTAGGACAAAATTACACAAAATTGTTGGATTATAGTAATAATCTCGCTCCTTTGGCAAATCCAGCCCAATTGTCAGTTATTGATGTGCCATTGTCAGAAGAAATTAAAGATGAAATTATCATAGGCATTGGTAATCAGGCTAGTGGTGCGGCTAGTTTTGCTTATATGGAATATGCGATCGCCCAAACACTAGCTGGTAAATTTGATGGTATCGTCACTGGCCCGATCGCTAAATCAGCTTGGAAGGCTGCGGGGTACAATTATCCAGGGCAAACAGAACTTTTAGCCGAAAAATCTGGTGTTGACCGTTTTGGGATGTTATTTGTGGCGCGATCGCCTCATACTGGTTGGACACTCCGTGCTTTGCTTGCTACCACACATATACCTTTGCGTCAAGTAGCAGACACTCTAACACCGCAGTTACTCAGCAAGAAATTAGATTTGCTGGTGGAGTGTTTAGAGAGAGATTTTGGCATAGAAAAAGCGAAAATTGCGATCGCGGGTTTAAATCCCCACAGTGGTGAACAGGGACAACTAGGAAATGAAGAAATAGATTGGTTGATTCCTTGGTTAGAACAAGAACGGAAAAATCGCCCACATTTACAACTAGAGGGGCCAATACCACCAGATACGATGTGGGTTAAACCTGGTCAAGCTTGGTATGGCAATACTCACAACCAAAACCCGGCTGATGGCTACCTGGCACTTTACCACGACCAAGGTTTAATACCAGTAAAGTTGATGGCATTTGATCGCGCAGTTAATACTACTATAGGTCTGCCTTTTGTCAGAACTTCACCGGATCATGGAACAGCGTTTGATATTGCGGGTAAGGGAATTGCTGATCCTACGAGTATGAAAGCTGCAATTGAGTTAGCGGCGGAGTTGGTTAATCAAAGACTAATCACAACCTTGACTGAAAACCAATGCGACGCATAGAAAATACGAGTTCACTTCCACTCACCCTGTAGGATAAATCCTGCCCAATAATAAGGCACTTTCCACTGTTTTTCTTTCAGCATCTCTATTTGTGCGGCTCTGAGTGCTGCCGCTGGTTTAAGCTTTTGTGATAACATCTTTTGATAAAACCGCTTCATGAGTTCAGATGTTGCCTGATCTTGTACATCCCACAAACTCACCACAACTCTAGGCGCACCTGCATACATAAAACCTCTAGTCAAACCGACTAATCCTTCACCTTTAATTTCCTTACCTAGTCCAGTTTGACAAGCACTAAGAACAACTAATTCTACTGGCAGATTTAAGTTATAAATATCGTGCAATCGCAAGAAACCGTTTTGCGGATTGCCATGTTGATCGAATAGCGATAGCACAATTCCTGATAATTCTGGATTTGTGCTGTTAAGAATGCCGTGAGTAGCAAAATGCACAATTTTATATTGTGCTAATTCTGAACTGATAGCCGCATTGCGAGAAGCAGCAAAATCTAAGACTTTTTTGCCTTGATTTGGAGACAACAAAGCGATAATTGCTTCCGCTTCCGCGCGTGTAAAATTTAATCGGCTGAGATTAACATCCGATTCCAACGCCGCTCTGGATAAAGCTAGTGCTTGGATATCTGAGTTTTGATTTTGAGGAGATTTGACAGTAGTTTGCAAGCGAGCATCATCAAGAGAAAAAACGGGGTCAGCAATTAAAGCCACGGTTTTAGGAGGGGTTTTTCTATTAGCAGTCTCCTTTCTTAATACCGCTAATGTAGAGGCTGAAGGTAAACTAACAATTTCATGATTAACTATTAAATATTCCTTTTCATCCTGTGCGTCAGTGGAAGTAGGAGCAGGTAAAGCAGCAAATGGAATATATTGCAATGCCCCATCAGGAACAATGACTAATCGCTGATTGCCTAATAATTTAGCAACTGGTTGTAGCAATATTTTACTTAATGCTGTTGATGCTTTAACATCTTGAGCTTCTCTAATTCTTTGGTGTGCGGGAACTAATTCTTCTTGCTGGAAACGCTTTGTTAGTGCTTCAATATCAGCACGTTTGGGTAGTTCGTAGCTACTAATTCCTGTTTTTGTGACTGCCCACAAATAGCTACGTTCTTCACCTAATGAGTATTGCAATAGTAATGTATTGTCATCTAATATTTGTTGTTGAATTTCTGGTAGGGTAAGGGGTTGAGGTTGAGTTAAAGCCGCGTAACGGGGACTGGTGGCGCGAATTTGGTCTTGAATGTTTTGATATTGAGTGAGTAAGTTAGTAATTTCTGTTTCTATCGCTGTTTTTTGAGCTTGAGTATATTCGCCGCTGAGTATTTTAACTCGCTGTTCTTCTTTGGTACTAAGTTGCTGTTGCAACTTGCGCTCTTGCGCTACTAAAAACTCTCCCTGACTACCATTTTGATTGCGAATATCAGCACCAGCTTCGTTAAGAACATCGAGTAAACTTCTGGCTCTACTTCTTTCGCTAGCTTCCAATGCTTTGCCAGCGTAACCATATGATGGGTTAGTTTTATGTAACTGCATCAGCAAGTCAATGTAAAACTGATAGTAATCCTGTACTGTAGCAAAGTAGGAAGCTCTTAGTTGGGGGCTAGCAACTTTAGTCCGCAATGATTCGGTAATTTTTATTGCTGTTTCAATTTGACTGAGAGAAGCGGACAGATTTCCTCTACCTCTTTCCAAAAAAGCAATATTTTTGAGGGTAAGAGCTTCTCCAGAATAGTGTCCGACTATACGCCATAAAGGTATTGCTTGTTGGAGATATGCTATTGCTTTTTGCTTGTCTCCCAAGTCATTGTAGGCTAAAGCAATGTTGTTCAGAGTTAAAGCTTCTCCAGACCGACTTTTGACTTCGCGCCAAATGGACAGAACTTGCTGATAGCGAGTGAGCGCTTGTTGTTTTTCACCTAAATCATCGTAAACCAAAGCAATATTATTTAAAGTTTGGGCTTCTCCTGTGCGATCGCCTAGCGCACGTCTCAATGGCAGCGCTTTGTTGAGGTACTCTAACGCTTTTTGCTTTTCGCCTAAATAGTTGTAGACTAAACCAATATTGTTGAGAGCAATAGCTTCTTTAGAGCGATCGCCAGCAACACGAGATATGGTTAAGGCTTGATTGTAGTACGTTAGTGCCTGTTGCTTGTCACCCAAAGAATCATACACAACACCAATACTATTGACCGTGAAAGCTTCTCCAGAGCGATCGCCCAACTCTCGCCATATTGGTAATGCTCGATTAAGATAGTCAAGCGTTTTTTGCTTTTCCCCTAAAGAATCATAAATTAGAGCAACATTGTTATATATTTGTGCTTCCCAACTCATATTCCCCGTCTGTTGCATTAAGGGCAGGACTTGCTGATAGTACGCCAATGCTTTTTCCTTATCATCTAAGGAATCATAGATAGTACCTATATTAGTCAGGACGAAAGAATATCCTGAAAGATTTCTGCCTCCACGAGTTGACCCAGCACCATAGGCTAAATTTCGCATTAATGGCAGTGCTTGCGCATAATATTCTACTGCTCTGCTGGTTTCTCCTAAGGCTGAGTAAACAAAACCAATATTATTAAGAGTAAGGGCTTGTCTTGTTTTATTACCTAGAGTCTGGTAAAGACGCAATGCCAACTCATATTTCGCAATTGCTTGCTTCAAGGATTCTGTTGTTCCTTGTTGGCGTAGTTTCTCCCCTTGCTCAAAGGCTTTGTCTGCTGCTGTGCTATCTATATTTTGGGCAATTTTTATACCTGTATTGTCGGGAGTTGTTGCCAGTGATAGTGAGGTAATAGCAGCTACATCCGACAATAAAATTATGCCGAGAAATAGACTGTGATTGAACTTTGCAAAGCTTGGCATTGATAATTACTATGTATAAAAAACCGCTATTTTTAAGATAGAGTAATTTGTTTTTATCCCACATTCCACAGGTAAATAAAGGAATTGATGGTATTTTTAAATGAATGACACAAAATCTTCACGGAAATCAATACCGCTATGTCGTATTTAAACATGTAGTGAGGTATAGATAATTACAAGGGCACAACAATGTTCATTGGTGTCAACTTAAGCTTAAAAGCTTACCCCATAAGCGTTTTACCCCACCCCCAACCCCTCCCCTTGGTAAGGCTATCCATTAGTCACATCTTTCTTTACAATCTGGAAACCCTTGTTTTGCAAGCATCTTGAAGACTGAGGTGTCAGGCATACTTGACAAATTAGCTCTTAATATTCTCGCTAAAATTAGGTTTTTATTGAGAATGAACGACGAACGAATCAGGTTTGTAAAAAAAGTGAGTGAATACTCTCGCAAATATTGAGAAAGATGCGGGTAATGGATAGCCTTGGTAAGGGGAGGGGCGGTTTTGGCTTTAGACAAAACCGGGGTGGGGTGAAGCGGATCTTTGATGGTAAGTGATTTAATTCAAAATTACGTTTTGAAAGGGTTTCACCTTAAGTTGACACGTATGAACAATGTTGTACCCCTACCTGTCTACTGTAGAATTTTGCTTACTTACGATGCAGAACTCTTGGATTTAGCCTCCAAACTTTCTAAGCGACTTCTTAATTCCTGATTTTGCTGCTTAAGTTGATCGAGTTCCTCACGCAAAGTCCGCAGCGCATTGTCTGTGCCAATATTACTTTGGACTCGCGTAACTTCTTCATCAGCATAGCGGCGTACACGCCCATCTGGTGTTTGGTCAGCCAGCGATCGCAAAATTCCAATGGCTTTGGGTGTTTCCATTTGTCCTAATGCGGTGACTACGGCGATTTGGGTTAAGAAGAAGCTTTCTTTGGCTAGTTCTGTTAATCTTTCTAAAATCCGTTCTAAATTGACTGGAGTTTGACCAACAGAAATTTTTCCTAAAGCGCGGATTGTCGCCAAGCGTAAAGCTTGAGGTACACCGGGTTTGGTGTATTCCAGCAACAAGTTTAAAGCTGCTTCTGAGGTTTTGAGTTCCGCTAAACCGGCGATCGCACCACTGCGAACTACTTCATTCCAGCCTGTTCTATCTTCTAAAACAGATTTCAGAAGTTTCAGTACCTTTTCTTCCCTTGGTTTTTCGTCTAGGTTAGCAGATGCGATCGCGCCAATTACACGACAAGCGGCTGATTCTACATAGTAACTAGGATCGCCATTTTGTACCAATCCTTTCACAGCTTTATAGCTTTCAGCAGTCTTGGTTTTAGCCAGCGCATCGACAACAGCACGACGTACATAGGGACTTTTATCTGACAAACCAATGACTAACCCATCAAAGGCTTGATCTAATTTGATTTCGGCTAGTTGTTTAGCGACTTCAACACGCACACCCCAAAATGAGTCATTTTTTAAAGCTGTAGATAAAGCTGTTGTTGCTTCTAAGCCACCTTTTTTCGCTAAGGCTTCAGCTGCATAAATGCGAGAGAGAGGATCGGGGTCAAATTCCAACTGTGCTTTTAATTCGGGAATTGGATATTCCAAAGACACAGTTTTAAGATAATTATTTCCGACATCAAAGCTGATAAATTGCGGCTTGGTTTCTAGGGGAAAGTAGAAACTTTGTTCTCGTTCATTTACCCTAACTGTAAAAGTTCTGAGTGCTGAGTTCTGAGTGCTGAGTTTTGTAGTTGAATCTTGTGGAGGATAACCAAAGCCGATAGGAATTCTTAAGTCAAATAAATCTTTACTGTCATTATTTTGTGCTTGGGTTTGAGTTACTGTGACTTTCGCTAAATTTGCATCTCCATCCCAAGAGTAAGCCACTTTAAAATCAGGATGACCACCACGATAAACGTACTGGTCAAATAGAAATGTCAGATTGCGTCCAGTGGCTTTTTCAATTGCCCGTAATAAGTCTACAGTTTCTACAGTTTTGTGGGCATTATCTTGAACAAATGTATGAATTGCTTGCCAAAACAATTCTTCTCCTAATTCCGCCCGAATCATGTGATATACACAAGACCCTTTTTCGTAAATGTGGCGATCATAAAGTTCAATTGCTTCTCGGTAAACGTGAGTTACCATCGGTCGGCGGTAACGTCCGCTATCTTCAATAAAGTAACTTCGGGCTTCTAATAATCTATAGTATGCTGCTTCTTGGCTACTATATTCCTGTTCTGTCCACATGACTTCTGAATAGGAAGCCATTCCTTCTTTAATCCAAGCATGAGACCAATGTTTAATTACTAGCAAATCACCAAACCATTGGTGTGCTAATTCATGAACAACTAAACTTTCGGTGTTGCGGTTATCTAAAGCAGCGCGTTCATCTAATAAGCAGCGATCTGTTAATAGCGTTGTAGAGGTGTTTTCCATCCCGCCGAAAATGAAGTCATCAACGCAAACTTGGGCGTATTTAGGAAAAGCATAGGCATAACCATACTTTTCACTTAAAAATTCAATCATGCGGGGAGTTTTGCCCATGCTGCGTTTAGCATCTGCTTCCCTACCCTTTTCTACATAGTAGGTAACAGGTTTCCCTTGCCATTCATCACTAATTTCGGCAAAGTCACCGATCGCCAACGTCATTAAGTAAGTAGGATGAATTTGCTGCTGTGACCAATGGTAGATTTTATCTTTACCATCTTCCTGGTTATCAATCAGTTCACCGTTGGAAATAGCCACCAAAGGTTTGGGGACGCGGACGCGAATTTCAGAAGTTGAAAGTTGTCCGGGATAGTCGAAGCAAGGAAACCAAAAGCGGGAGTCTTCGTCTTCTCCCTGTGTCCAGACTTGGATAGGCTTTTTAGGGTAATGTTTGTCTGGTTGAATAAAGTAAATCCCGCGTTGGGGTTTTTCCACCGAGTAGGCGATCGCAATTAATAGCCGCTTACCTACCTCGGTGGGACTAGAAAGCTTAATTACTAGCTTTTCACCATCGTAGTCAAACTCTTGCCCTACTTCGTCTACCTGCACAGATTTAATCTTCAGGTTGACGGCATCCAAAGTTAAACTCTCAATACCAGTACGGATTGGCAAAAGCCGAATACTGCAATTACCAAAGTAACTTTGGTGAGGAATATCCAAACTGAGGTCTAAAAAAATATGCTCTACTTGTCCAGGGCGATCGGGATTGTAATGCGGTTTTGCCCCTGGTAACTCAAAAGATCTGTGACCGTTATTTTCTGTATCAAAATAAAAATTGGACATTGATGCTTATTGACCTTATATCCTGATAAGTCTGGCTGGATGTAGTGAAGAAAAATAGTGATATCGGGTGTCTGTCCCAAATCAACTCAGCAGTTAAAGAAGAACTCCCTTCTGGGTGTTGAGGATTAGAATCAATCTTCTCCTTCTCTCTCCTTTATATACTCCCCCTGATGTCAGTTGATCTCTTGTACTCTTTTGGTATCGAGTTAAAAGTCTTTCTCTACAGATGCCGCTTAAGTACAAATACTCCCAAGTATTCCTATAACTTAGGATAGCTTGCTGCTGTTGAACAGACTATTTTTTTTTAGTTAAACAACATACTATTTACGGATTCGCTTCTCATTCTGTTGTAGTAGTTCTAGGAGTAATTTTAAACCCTTAGTGTATAGCAATACTAATTTATTCAGTAAATACCGCTAAATTAGTACAACTTAATTAATAATTCCGAAAACTCTACAATGACGTTTTTACTAGCCTCTATGACAATTGCAGGAAACGAGGATGTTAACAATGCCTGAAAGTAAATCAAAGTTTTTTATTCCTACTATTGGCGCGGCTGTAGTTCTGACAGGAGGTATAGCTGCCTATATGTATTTTAAAGGAGGCCCAGTTGGTGATAGTGCAGGCGCTTTAGGCAGCGCTAAAGTCGTACCTTCTACAGCATTAATGGCAACTTACATTACCACCGATCCGCAAGCTTGGGCGAAGTTACAGCAGTTTGGCACTCCAGAAGCACAACAGCTAGTTGCTAAAGGTCTAGAGTCATTAAACCAAGATATGTTAAAGGATACTAACATTTCTTATGAAAAAGACATAAAACCTTGGGTGGGTGGTGTGATGGTGGCTGTGCTACCACCGAATCCAGTTAAACCAGCACAATTTAATACACCTTCGGCTGCACCCAATAAACCTACCAAGTTACAGCCAGAACCAAATATGCTGTTGGTAGTGGGAATCAAAGACAAAATCGGTGCTTTAAATTTTGGGAATAAATTAAAAGCTCAAAAAGGTATTAAATTCCAAGAAATAGAGTACAAAGGCGAAAAAATTACAGAAGCCACAGATAAAGGCAAACCGACCTACAGCGTAGTTTTAAATAATAGCCAATTACTCTTATCTCCGGAAAAACCAGCAATAGAACAGGCAATTGACACCTTTAAAGGACAACCTTCCTTTGCCAATAAAGAAGGCGCAAGCAATATTTTTGCCAAAGGTGTGGATGTCAAAAATACCCTCGCTCAAATTTATATACCTGACTATGCGGGGATGATCCAGCAGTTAGCTGCTGCCAATCCTCAAGGCACACAATTACCTCCCCAAACCCTCAAGCAGTTGCAGCAAGTGAAATCTATGGTGGCGGGTGTAGGTGTTGATGATGCTGGGTTGCGGATAAAAGCGATCGCCAATTTAGATCCACAGATCAACAAATTCCAGTATCAAAATACTCAAGCGAAGATAGTTGGACAATTTCCCACTGACACCTTTGCTTTAATTAGTGGACAGGGTATCAGCCGCACTTGGTCAACCCTACTAGAACAGTCCAAAGATTACCCCGAATTTAACCAAGCAGTTGCACAAGTGCGCCAGCAACTCAAACAAATCAATTTGGACTTAGATAAAGACGTTCTAGGCTGGATGGATGGGGAATTTGCTATGGGCACGATTCCGTCAAATCAAGGTATCTTAGCCAGTGTTGGTTTTGGCGGAGCTTTCTTATTTGACACCAGCGATCGCAAAACGGCCGAAGCCACCCTCAGCAAACTAGATGACTTAATCAAAAAGCAACCAGTCACTGTCGCCCACAGAAACATCGACGGGAAAAACGTCACTGAATGGCAAATCCCTCAGCAAGGCGCTTTACTATCTCATGGCTGGTTAGATCAAGATACCGTATTTATAGCAATTGGTAATCCTATTGCCGAAGCGATCGCCGCTAAGAAAAATCAATCTCTCGACAATAGCGACACCTTTAAAGCCGTGACTGGTACTTTGCAAAAACCGAATGGCGGCTACTTCTACCTAGATCTGGATAAAACCATGACTTTGGTGAATCGCTTTGCCGCAGCTCAACCTCTACCGCCTCAAGCCAACACGATTCTCGGTTCTATTCGTGGTGTGGGTGTGACTGCTACCAGTCCTGATAAATCCATCAGTCAAGTAGAAATGTTGTTAGCTCTCAAACCGAAAACTGCAAAGTAGGGGACTGGGGATTAGGGGCTAGGGGCGAAGGGAAGTGGGGATTAATTCCCTGAAGGAAACCCAACATTTTTCTCGGTTTGTTGGGTTTCACGTCCCTATGGGAAGCTGTTCGCCTTCGTTCAACCCAATCTTGTATCTTAAAAGAAGTAGTAAGCTGATGCGCGCCTAGATCAAATATTTTTGCATTAGGGCTTCTTGGGTTAAGAGTCAAAAATCCAAGCTAGCTTTTGACTCTTAACAACCTGAGCGCAAAATATACAATTTAAGTGCGTAACGGCTGAGAAAACTGCTAAGGCTCTACAGCCAGTTCCCTACTAAGATGTATGGTGCCCAGTAAACTGGATGCTCATATTGTGGATCTTTTAAAAGAGCTAGTTGAGCACGGCGTAAAGCCTCTGCTTTGCCTTCTTTGGTATTGCTCAAGTGCTGGTAAAAATAACGCATCAAATTAGCTGTCGCCTCATCATTGACAGACCATAATGTTGCTAAAGTGCTATTAGCTCCGGCTCTGACTGCTATTCCCGCTAACCCTAAAGCTGCACGCTTATCCCCGGTTGCGGTTTCACAAGCACTGAGAACCAGCAGTTCTACTGATTGTCGCTTTTTCTGGTCAGGTATCTGGAGTAAATTATCTAATTCATTAATCCTGATTTGTTCATCCCAAGCCAAAATAAAGGTTTCCATTGCCTTCGAGCTAAACTTGCCGTGGGTAGCAATATGAACAATAGGAAAGAAAGAAGATTTTAAGTGTGTTTTGAGATTTTTACTGGTAAATTCCTCATTTAACAGCACTGTGCTGGGTACTTCTGATTTGATTTTCTTTAATTCTTCTTCCACATACTCTAAGGGAGAAAAGCCTTGTCTGGCCTGGGTTAGACCAGCACCAAGTACTTGAAAATTACGCTGTTCCAACCGCTTAGGAGGTAGTAACTGTAAACTTGGTGTCAAAGCAATACTATATTTTTCAATTACAAATTGATTCCCATCGTGCAAAGCACCTATGGGAATATTTCGTAATACACCGTCTGGTATAAACACTAAAGTTTTAATGCCGCTTTTGACTAATTCGGTTTCTGCCGGACGGATCAACCAATCATAAATTTGTTGAGATAATGGCAGAAAGTCTTGTTTGGAACGAATAACTAATTTTTTCCGCAGTTTTTCTACAATAATCTCCAGCTGATTCTCAGGCAAAATAGTGGCATAGTGGCGTAGCGGTTGTTGTGGCAAGCTGAGAATGACTTCTAATCTATCTGCCAAGATGATGGGATATATGACTCCTGCTTGTGGATCTAATTGATCAATTTGAGTATATTTTTTATCCAAACAAGCTTCGCGCAGAAAGTCATCGAGTTCTGCCAATTGTAAGGACTCAATAACTTGACGGGCTTGGATGAGAGCTTTTTGGCTAGGCTCTGAGGTTCCTGGTTTGAGAAGTAAGCTGACTAGTTCTCGGTAGACTGGTTCTACAGTTTCCCGAAAACTAAATTGAACGTCTGGATCAATTGCCACCAGATCGCTACGCAAGGATTGTAGGGTATTCACAGCTTGAGTATAGGCTGCGATCGCGCCCTCCTCATCTCCCTGTTGTTTCAAAAGTCGCCCTAATTGCCATTGCCAACGATAGGCAATTTCTGGTGTATTAATAGCTTGGGCAAGTACAAGCGCTTGCTGGGTGAGTTCTTGAGCAATTGACCATTGCTCAGTGTATTCGTAAAGCTTACCAAGTTTACCAAGTGCGTAAGCTTCTGCTTGTTGATCTCCCAAAGTTTTTGCTTGTTGCAGATTCTTCGCTAGCAATTGGCCTATGCTTTCCATAGTCGGCGCATCTGGAACATTTGCCTGTTTCAAGCGAATTAGACTTTGGACTAAGTTAAGTTGAGCATAAATCGCCCCACGGCTGGAAGGTAAATTGGCAAGTTGCGGTTGAATTTGACTCCAGAGAGTTTGCGCCAATGTCCATTGTTTGTGATCGCTTAAAATGCTCAGTTGATTCAATTGCGATCGCATTTTGAGGATTGGGGAGGGTGCAATCGCTGTAGCCTGTTGATAGAAAGCCAAAGCCGAGTCAGCATCTTGGTTTGCACGGGCGACATTTCCCAAATCGATCAATGCGGCACTAATATCTAATGGAGATTGTAATTTTTGTGCGATCGCCAAGCTTTGTTGCAAAACCTGCTGTGCTTGTGTCAAATTCCCGACTAAGCGCAAGCTAGAACCCAAGCTGCGTAAGCCCGCCGTTTTGATTGAAGAATCAGGTTGTTTTTGAAGGATTTGGTTTACCTGAGTCAGGGTAGATAAGGCTCGACGATATAACCCTAATGTCTTCAAAGCCTGAGATTGGTTAATTAAACTCCGAATCACCCCTATCTGATTATCTACCTTTGTATAGGTAGCAGTTGCTTGTTGCCAGGTTGCTAACGCTGTTTCAGACTGCCCTGTTGCTAACTGTAGACTTCCTTGGGTGTTCAAAGCTTGAGCTAGGACAGTTAACTGTTCTTTTGTGCGTTGGCGTAGCCCGTCGGAAACATTGCCCTGTTTTGCATCTAACAATTTCAGGCTACTAGAAATTGCTTGGTTAGCTTCCGACCATTGCCCTAATTGTTGATAACTCAATGAGAGGTTATTGAGAACTCTAGCTTGGTTGAGTTTATCTCCTTGCGACTGATAAATTTGTAAAATCTGTTGCCATATTTTGATGGCTTCTCCAAACTGACCAGTTTCGTAATATTGTCTACCTTGTTGTTCTTGTTGTGCTGCATTAGATAATTGTTGAAGCATGAATGGTGCTGAAGAATCATGAGCAGCAACAGGCAATAGAGTTAAAATTAGTCCTAACGAAATCCCCAGTATCAATACAATGGCACGAATGTATTTTGTTTTCCAATATCTGCGACTAAGCAATGAATAAATATTAATTTGCATAAGTTTGTCGTGAGGACTAAAGTCCTTAATAAGCACGTTTTGCGCTTATTACGAAATCAAATAGTCAAGGATAAAAGATAATTTTTAAGAAAGAAAGAGAAGAGGATTGGGGAATCGCAAGCTTGTGCGCGTTATTTGTTGAGGCAAGCTCTTGGAGATAAGGGAGCGGGAGGTGCTGGGAGAGACAAAAAATAAATGTATTTAACATTAATAGAGTAATCAAAATTACTAGAAATTACTCTTTACTCCCCCAGCTTCCCCAGCCTCCCCAGCCCCCCAGCTTTTCTTTGTTATCCTCTTTGATTGTGTGGATGCTTCTCCCAGTCAAAGATTTCATTATCTAGTCCAGCCGGTTTACGCCAGGTAATCTTTCCTCGCAATGTATCCATTAGTGTTTTTTCAACTACATCAGCTACGTTTTCCCAAGACAAATCTGGCTCTTGGAGCAAGACTTTAAGTTCTTGCAAAGTAGCCAGTGCTGCATTTTCTTCCTGAAAATCTAGAAAATCATCTGCACGTAGAGGATCTTGTTGTACAGCGATAATTCCCTGCCGTACAGCTGTGGTAATTTTCTGGTTAAATTCTGCTTTGCCGCGATGTAATTGCCTCTGCCAACCTCTTTTGCTAGTGGCATAAAATGCAGGCAAACGATTTAATGCGTAGGCTGTCACCTCAGATGGATTAATATACTTAGCAGTTTTAGCAGGTAAGGCTTGAATTTGTACCTCAACCTCTGCTACCACTAGCACTTCCATCACATTTCGAGAATTTTTTATAAAAATATGGCGTTTGGATGGCTCAATTGAAGAATCAATTGCAGAATCATCAAAGAAACTCCTCATAGAACAATACAACTAAAATTACTGGTTATGGGTTTATATTGCCCTTTGCTAGCATTTACCTAACAGGTAGGCTTGCTTTTTTTGCTATTGTTCTCAATTTTGAAAGTGCTGAGTGTTAAGTCAAGAGTCGGAGAGACGCGACTAATCGCGTCTGTACTCAAAAGTCAAGAGTCAAAAGTTAAGAGTTATTTATCTCTTCTGCTTCCTCATCTTCCTCATCTCCCTTGTCCCCTCACTCCCCATTACCCCTTCGCCCCTTATCCCCAGAGGGGACCCACCTTCCCCAGAGGGCAGGGCCGATTCATTCCCTAAAAGGCTTTAAAAATCAAGGGTTCAGGAGATGAAAAATAAGCAAGGTATTCAATTGGCATTCAATATTAGGCATCAAAATGGTCAACAATTCATGACTTTTGCCCGAATATTTATCGCCAATGGTATTGACAAAATACATACCTTGTCGAATGAATCAGCCCTGCCCCAGAGGGGGCCCCGAGTTCCCCAATCCCCAAAATAAAACCCCGGCTGCGCGTGCCGAGGTAGATGAAGAAAACCCTAAATTACCCAAATGTCAGATTTTCTTTTCAGTTGTCGTTGTTCAAATGTCTATATTTCTTAGCTTTGTAAGCTTATATTAATATATTTAACATATTCTTCATATAACGTCAATTATTTGAAGTTTTTGTAAAGCAAAACCACAGATATTGGGGCTGGGATGGTGTTTTTTGACATTCTGGCGAGCCACTTTAACTGTTATGGAGGCAGAGTCCGACTAGCATAAGCATCCATTGTATAGGCAGGAGTGCGATCGCTCACGATGAAATGTAGAGTACTTGAAGCTGTGTTTCAATCGCATCACACGCCACACTAACCCCATTTTCTGCTCGGATGATACGTTTGATTTCTGCTGCTTTAGCTGCATAGTTGGGATTTTCTAACAATTCACCCAACTTTTTGGCTACTAATACTGCTGAATAATTCTTATGGCGAATAGTGCGCGAAGTCCCCAAGCGTTCAACTCTTGCCGCATTGTCTGGCTGGTTATGGCTCAAAACAGTTCAGTTAAGAAAATTAATCAACAACAAAGCCAAAAAACTAGTTACTCAAC
>JAVRCF010000122.1:0-18551 GCA_034530935.1 Aulosira sp. DedQUE10
CGGTTCTGGAGAGCAGCGACTCTCGTGAGGGGGTCGCTGACTTTACTAGTGTCAATCAAACTTCATACTGGTGTAGCGATTTTTCAAGTTTGTTCTGAGAGGTTAATTAATTCGTAATCAAGGCTTCAATACTGGACATGTAAGCACTAAAGTGTTTACTAACAACATATCCAATTTTTCTCTTTGACCATTGACCCTTGGCTCTTTTTGAAATTTTTATGGGGTATTTTGTATTTATACAGTGCCAAATATCATGATTTGACAAAGATATAGTAATTCTACTAGCGCTCATTTGCCTTTATCTGTAAATTAAGGGCAAGCATAGAATAGTAGTTCTTGAGAAATGAATAAATTTTCGCCAAAAATAAAGTATTTTCACGAGTCTATATTGCAGCAAACTCGGCTTAGTCAGATGTGCGGAACTCAAGAACTATTTCATGATCGCTATCAAATTGTGAGAATTTTAGGTAGAGGTGGTTTTGGGATCACCTATTTAGCGAACAATGCTGTATTACCTGGCCAGCCTTGGTGTGTAATTAAGCAGCTTTCTCCTAAGGTAACTAACACTAGCATTTGGCAACAAGCTTATCGGCGCTTTGAAAAAGAAGCACAAACTTTGGCAAGACTAGGTAGTCATCCACAAATACCTATGCTGTTAGATTACTTTGAAGTGAATGGTACATTTTATTTAGTTCAAGAGTATATACATGGTTATAATTTGGCATATGATGTGAAACGCAATGGACTAAAGAAGGAAGCCGAAGTTAAACAGTTTTTACAGGCAATATTACCAGTAGTAGAGTATCTGCATAAACATCAGGTCATGCATCGTGATATCAAGCCTCAGAACTTATTGCGTTGTAACTATGACCAGCGTTTTGTGTTAATTGATTTCGGTGCCGTCAAAGAAGAATTGGCAGATGCTTGTGAAAATTATATCAATGATAATGCCACTAACACTTTTGTTGGCACGATAGGGTTTGCACCGCCAGAACAGTTTTCTCTGCATTCAGTTTATGCGAGTGACATTTATGCATTGGGTATGACCTGTCTTTATTTATTAACAGGTAAAGGCCCTCTAGAATTTGCGTACGATCACAATACTGATGAAATTTGTTGGCAACAAGAAGTAAACGTTAGTAATAGTTTTGCTAAAATTTTGGGTAAAATGCTCAAAATTTCCTTAAAAGACCGTTTTCAGACAGTTGACGATGTGAAAAGAGCTTTAGAATTAGAAAACTATGTGCCGTCTTTAACTGAATGTTTAACTACCCAACCACCTAAAGTTATCAAGAAGACAAAAGAACCTATTTCGCAGATGTATGTGCCATATATCCAAAGAACTGCGATCGCGATTCGTGAATGGAAAGAAAAACGTCAGGCAAAAGAGGCACACAGTAATTTGAGACAATACTTACCTTAAGTAGAGTAATTCGATTAGGTTCCTGAAATTACATTTATGTTTGAGTTTTTTGCCATAAGTGTAATACATTTGAGACATAGATTTAATCTCTACCCAAGTAAAAACCGTTGTAAATAGTTTTGTCAGTAGTATTTAAATTATTTGGTAGTGAATAATATTAAAGTTAGTTTTCTCTGACTTGCCTTTTCACAATACTGCAAAATTAGATTATTATATAATCGAGAAATAATTCTTCTGGCTCTTTTAGTTTTCCCAAAATTGAAGAAAATTGACTATAATCTACAAACGCTGACTATATTAAGTAATTCCCCATTCCCAACACAGGGATTTTCTACCACAAGTACACCAGAGCCAATCTAAGAGCCAGGGAAATTGCGGGTCAAACTTAGCATAATTTGTCATGCAGTAGCGCCTGTCACATCATGATCTGCTGCTTAAATCCTGATTGTTCAAATCCTTTAAATCCCGATGGAAATAAGTTTTGCCAAGCTTGTAATACCCCACTTATAGGACTTTTAAGAAATCGCTTCCGTGTGATTCGCGTGCTTTCAGATGAGGGGGGATTTGGCAGAACTTATCTATCACAAGATGTAGATAAACTCCATGAACGTTGTGTGATCAAGCAATTAGCTCCGAAGTTCCAAGGAACTTGGTCACAAAAGAAAGCGATGGAGTTATTTGCAGAAGAAGCCAAGCGACTGCAACAACTTGGAGAACACCCACAAATTCCGACGCTATTAGCCTATTTTGAGCAAGACCACTGCCTATATTTAGTGCAGCAGTTTATCAATGGGCATAATTTGTTAACGGAGTTGCAGCAACGCAAAACCTATAAAGATAGGGAAATTCTCGCAATTTTGGCTGATTTACTCCCCATCCTCAAATTTATTCACGATCGTGGAGTCATTCACCGCGATCTTAAGCCAGAAAATATTATCCGCCGTCATCATGATGGACGCTTATGTTTGATAGATTTTGGCTCTTCAAAGCAGTTAACAGCGAGAGTACAAAATAAAATTGGCACCTCTATTGGTTCTCATGGTTACTCACCAATTGAACAAATTAGAGATGGTAAAGCTTATCCAGCTAGTGATTTATTTGGCTTGGGAACTACCTGCTTTCATCTGTTAACAGGAATTTCTCCCTTTCAATTATGGACAGAACATGGGTATTCCTGGGTGTCAACTTGGCGACAATATTTGCGTAGTCCCCTGAATAAGGAATTGGATCGCGTGCTAGATAAGCTGTTACAAAAAGACATCCGCTACCGCTATCAATCAGTAGATGAAGTCATCAAAGATTTATCTTTCAAACATCCACTGCGACTACTACCATCAGTTAAATTTACTCGTAGAACACCAAAAACTAAAACACAATATTTACCTAAAAAATCTAACTTCCTGAGAATTATTGTCTTAGCATCTGCGGCAACTCTGCTGTTCGGATTTGGAGAATCCTGGTATAAAGAATTGCACAAATTGCAAACCAATTTATCTTCTCGCCTGACTCAATCCAATAATCATCCTGGCAATAGTGAAGCAGTTTTGGATCAGCAACCCAAGATGACTTTGGGGAACATTTCTTTAGCTAATACCTTGCAAGCACATGAAAATGGGATTTTATCTGTTGCTATCAGTCCCAATGGTCGATTGCTAGCAAGTAACAGCGATCGCACAATTCAAGTATGGAATATCGCCACCGGACAGGAAATTTCCACCCTGAAAGGTCACTCTCAAAGGGTGAATGTTCTGGCTATTAGTCCCAATGGCAAAACTTTGGTGAGTGGTAGTGATGATAGCACTATCAAAGTTTGGAATTTGTCTACAGGTAAATTAATTCAAACCTTGGAAGGACATACCGACTCAGTTCATGCTTTAGTAATTAGCTTAGATGGTAAAACCCTCGCCAGTGGTAGTGATGATAACACCATTAAACTGTGGAATCTAGAAACAGGCAGGCACATCCGCACATTGGTGGGACATGAATTCTGGGTGCGATCAATCGCTATGAGTCCAGATGGTCAAATTTTGGCTAGCGGTAGTTTTGACAAAACTATCAAACTGTGGAATGTCGCTAAGGGATACGCAATTCGTACCCTAGTAGGAGATGGAAAAACAATCACATCTCTAGCTATTAGTCCTGATGGTAAAATTCTTGCCAGTGCCAACCGCGATCGCACTATTAAACTGTGGAATCTATCTAGGGGAGAAGAAATTCGCACCCTAGTGGGTCATACCAACACAGTTACATCCCTAGCTATTAGTCCTGATGGTAAAACTCTTGCTAGTGGTAGCCGCGATCGCACTATTAAACTGTGGAATTTAACTAATGGGAAGAAAATTTTAACACTAAGTGGGCATACAAATACTGTAACTTCAATTACTTTTAGCCCTAATGGTCAGACTGTAATTAGTGGTAGTGACGATAATACTATTAAGATTTGGTATATACGTAAGTAAAAAATCTAGCTAAACAATATAATCTTTTTTTATAACCGACAGTAATTCTATCGAAATGCTTGCTATATTTTGCAGCATGAGGATAATGCGACTGGGAGATCTGCTATGTCTGTAAATAAAACTAACTCCACGCTGAGAGCCCTAACAGCCACAGTTTTCCTGCTGTCGGGAGTTGGAGGATTGTTATCTTGGCAATTTCCCTTAGCCGCAACTGGTGGGGCATCTTATCCCAATCAGCCAGTATCTGATGTCTTAACTCTTAGAGGACATTCCGGATCAGTGAAGGCTGTTGCTGTCAGCCCTGATGGTAAAACCCTGGCTAGTGTAAGTACAGATAATAAGATCAAACTGTGGAATTTAGCTACTGGACAGGAACTTCGGACCTTAACTGGGCATACTAACTGGGTAAATTCCGTAGCGTTTAGCCCAGATGGCAGAAGCCTAGCTAGTGGTAGTCTAGACAAGACGATTAAATTGTGGGATGTGGCTAGTGGAAAAGAAATCCGCACTCTCAAAGGACATCTTTTGTCAATTGAATCTCTGGCTTTTAGCACAGATGGTAGAAGCCTAGCTAGTGGTAGTTGGGATCAGACCATAAAAATTTGGGATGTGGCTACCGGAGACGTTATACGTACACTCCAAGGGGAGTGTGACATATTTAATTCTGTAGCCTTTAGCCCAGATGGTAATACTATTGCCAGTAGCAATCATTTTGATAAGAATATCAAACTGTGGAATATTTCTACCGGAAAAGTCACACATACCCTAATAGGGCATACTGATGTCGTTAATTCTGTAGCTATTAGTCCCGATGGTAAAACCCTTGCTAGCGGAAGTTGGGATGGCACTATAAAACTGTGGAATGCGATGACAGGACGAGAAATTACTAGCCTCAAAGGTGATAACAAAAGAGTTTGGTCTGTAGCCTTCAGTCCCGATAGTAAAAGGCTTGTCAGTGGTGGTTGGGATGGTACTGTTAGATTGTGGAATGTGACTGAAAAACAGCAAATCCGCACTTTAACAGGGCATACCAGCAAAATTTGGGGGGTGGCCTTCAACCCTGATGGTAAGAATATTGTCAGTGCTAGTAAGGACAAGACTATTAAGGTTTGGCCGGTGTTGCAGTAAGAGGTCAAGGGTCAAGGGTCAAAGGTTATTTCTCCCTTATCTCCCCGTTCCCCAGTCCCCGTTCCCCTTAATAAAGAGTCAAGCGATATCTCCCGCGTTCTTGGGGATTAGCGGAAACAACCACGACATAGTAAGTGTCATCTCCAGGCAACCTCGCTCGGTCAATGAGAGCGCTATACTTACCATCGTTGGCATTATCCGCAGCAATTATTTTTCCTTGAGAATTTAACAAGACTATATAAGGAGAAAATTCTTCATAGACGCTATCTACACGAATACTAACTAGCTGATCTTTTTTGCCTTCAAATTTGGAAACCTCATAGGGATTTTTATTTTGTTTTAGGATGAGGCTTTGGGCAGTGAGTTCGGTAGATTCGTCTAAATTATAGCTAGCTCTGTCATTTCTGAGCGCTAGACTATAGCGGCCTGTATCTCCTGGGTTGCGACTAGTGACTGCGATCGTGTATTTACCTTGAACAGGTAGTCTGACAAAGACAAATGCATCTTTAATCCCACCTGTTGTCTGCGGGCTGCTTCGTTTAACAATCACGTTATTATCAGGATCAAGCAGAAACATGTAAGGGGTGAGACTTAAGTTATTGGAACGGCGTGTATCAGTACTACCACCTAGCCGAATTTGGATCAGTTGATTTTCTCTTCCTTCAAATTCGTAGAAATGAAAATATCTACCTTGAGACTGAAAATCACCTTTACCTAGAATGCCAAAAGCAAAATCTACAAAATTAATTGGCTTGTAATTAAGATTTTTGGGTGGAGAAATCGGTGAAGGCTGACGAGTTGGCCTGTTACCTGTAGGTGGTTTAGTAGTTGGCTGATAACCTCCTTGACTAGGACGGGTAGAACCATTATTTGGGGGCTGAGGCGCTGGTGTCGTATCTACTGGTTGAGAAGGCCTGGGAGTAGGCGCTGGTGTCGTATCTACTGGTTGAGAAGGCCTGGGAGTAGGTGCTGGTGCGGTATCTACTGGTTGAGAAGGCCTGGGAGTAGGCGCTGGTGTCGTATCTACTGGTTGAGAAGGCCTGGGAGTAGGCGCTGGTGCGGTATCTACTGGTTGAGAAGGCCTGGGAGTAGGTGCTGGTGCGGTATCTACTGGTTGAGAAGGTTTAGGAGTAGGCGGTACACGAGGGGGTAAGGGTGAATCAATGGGTTGCTTGGGCTGTGGAGATGCAGCAGGCGCTGGAGAAGTAGGAATTTGTTCAAGTCCTTGTTCTACAGCTTCCGGTTGTCTTTCATCTGGTGTTTTGGCAATTGTAAATTTTCCTCTGGATTCGGGGATTGTTAAAGCACCAATGGGCAGAGAATAACTGGTCAGCAACAAACTACTACTCATCGAAAAAATTACAGCCAAGTGCGATCGCAAACGATATTTTTTATGATTTTTTCCTAGCATCATCTCACTCCTCATTTCTTTTCTTAATAAGCGTCGCGTCGTGGGCACTGCACATGACATAAAAATCAGGTTTTGAATGAAATTAGGCAGGCCCACACTCAGAAAATCTGAACGGTGCAGTCAATTCAAAATCCAAAATTGGTTCACCTTGAATTATTGAGAGTATATATGCTCATCCACAACCAGCTACATTTAGCAGTGAGGATGCTGCTGGTGATTACTCTAAAAAGAATTTATTTTTTAATTCTAAATTGCTGAGTTACCTGTAGATTACTTTCTGGATGCAAATTAATAATATTGGCAACTTATAGCAAAATTATATGTCATGAATTAATATATACACAAACAGCAAATGGGTTTCCAGTATGATCTGCTGTCTGAATCCCGATTGCCCCAATCCTCAAAATCCTCAGGGGAACAAAGTTTGCCAGAGTTGCAATCAACCGTTGATTACACTTTTAAGGGGCCGTTATCGTGTAATTAAAGTACTATCTGATGAAGGCGGATTTGGTAGAACCTATCTAGCGGAAGATGCGGATAAGCTAAATGAATGGTGTGTAGTTAAACAATTCGCACCTAAGATACAGGACACTTCTACATTAAAGAAAGCAGTTGAGCTATTTAAAGATGAGGCGAAACAACTACAAAAGTTAGGAGAGCATCCGCAAATTCCTACACTTTTGGCTTACTTTGAACAAGATAATTATTTGTTTTTGCTACAGCAGTATATCAATGGACAGAATTTACTGCAAGAATTGCGAACAGGCGTAATCTACAGCAAAAGTAAAATTCTTGAACTTCTGCTGGATTTACTGCCCATTCTCAAGTTTATTCATGAGCGGGGAGTAATTCATCGAGATATCAAACCACAAAATATTATTCGTCGGCAAATTGATAGGCGACTAGTATTAATTGATTTTGGTTCCTCGAAGCAATTAACAGCAACAGTACATACTCAAATTGGTACTACAATAGGCTCACATGGTTATACCCCTATTGAACAAATGCAGGATGGTAAAGCTTATCCGTCCAGTGATTTATTTAGTTTGGGTGTGACTTGCTTTCATTTACTCAGTGGGATTCGCCCATCTCAATTGTGGATGCAAAAAGGCTACAGTTGGGTTAACTCTTGGCAGGAATATTTAACAAATGAAGATAGGGATGGAGTAGCTTTAAATGTAAATGTGGATAAGGTTCTAGACAAGCTGTTAAAAACAGACATTCACCAGCGTTATCATTCAGCTGATGAAGTGATTAAAGACTTAACACATCAGCCATCACTAATACCACCACCAACTATAATCGAGCCTGCATCCGTTACCCAAAGCCTATATCTTAAACATCGATTACTAATAAATACGGCTATCTTGCTATTGGGATTAGGCGGAATGTGGTATTTACAATCTCGCTCCCAAGAAGTAACTAGATTTGCTAACCCTAGTCAGCCAATAAACACCACAGAAAATTCTGAGCAACCCAAAACCCTCAAGGGCCATGCTAGCGATGTCAATGCTGTCGCCTTCGCTGCTGATGGTGTGACTCTTGCTAGTGGCAGTGATGATAATACAATCAAGCTGTGGAATCTGACAACAAATCAGGAAATCCGGACTCTTAAGGGACACAGCAAATGGATTTGGACTGTGGCTTTTAGTCCCGATGGCAAAACCTTAGCTAGTGGTAGCGCAGATAAGAATATTAAATTATGGAATGTGGCGACAGGACAAGAAATCAAAATCTTAAAAGGACATACTGAGGGAATTTCATCTGTGGCATTTAGTCCTAATGGTACAACCCTAGCCAGTAGCAGCTTAGACAAAACAATTAACCTGTGGAATCTCTCCAATGGCAAGCTAATTCGCACCTTGAAAGGACATTCACAGGCGGTTTCTGCTGTAGCTTTTAGTCCAGATGGTAGTACCCTTGCTAGTGGAAGTTGGGACAAGCAAATTAAACTGTGGAACGTGGCGACAGGAAAAGAAATTCGTACTTTAGTAGGACATTCAGAATTAATTCTTTCCGTTGCTTTTAGCCCCGATGGTTTGACTATGGCTAGTGGTAGTAAAGATAAATCTATCAAATTATGGAATTTGGTCACGGGAGAGACGATTCGCACTTTGAAAGGTCATACTGATAAAGTGAATTCTGTTGTTTATATACCCCAAGTAGGAGATAGCAAAACAGCAAATGGCTTGACTCTTGTGAGTGGCAGTAGTGACAACAAAATCAAACTATGGAATACAGCAACAGGAAAAGAAATTCGGACTTTGAAGCGAGATTCTGGCTATATTTATTCTGTAGCCATCAGCCCTGATGGTAAAACTATTGCTAGTGGTGGTAGCGCTGACAATATTATCAAGGTTTGGCATTTGTCTCAAGACAGATAACTGAAATTATGATTCAAGAATATGGGGTTCGGTCAACACAAAATTACTACAGCTTGAGGTAATTTTGAATAATACCTTAATTCGACGCTATGGGTATCTTTGTTGAACAAGTAATTATAAACCACGTCTATCTTGAAACCTGTAGTTCTTCCCTTAGTAGTTTACTAGCACTTGTGTGTACACCGTAGCCATTAATGGGGGAGGGATTTAGGGTGAGGGCGAAAACTACGGTTCTCAACTTAGATGAGGTTAAGTTGTAAAAATTTTCCGAATTGTACAGGCAACTGTTTCCACTTAATTCTCGAACTTATGAGCGGATAATTTTTCCGACTTTAGTAAGACATCTGCCAAAACAGCTAGGAAAAAATGCGACTTCAAGAAGATAACCATCTCCAGCTAACGAATGATTCTAGTTTCTTGAGAACTTAATAAGCTGTAACTGTTACTTACAGAAATTTAAGTGGGGACTTAATCATGCAACGCTTTAATTTGTCCAAGATTTTAGGAAGTACTGTTCTAGCCTTAAGTTTAGCTACACTGCCTACAGTTCTACCAGCTTCTGCCCAAACGACTACTAGTCCTGATGGCACGACTACAACAGATACGACTACTACAGACCGTCCTCTTACTGACGGTAATTATGCTGATGGTGATTGGGGTTTGCTCGGTTTGCTCGGTTTGTTTGGTTTATTTGGCCGCAAGAGCCGCAGACACGATGAAACCGCTTATAGCAACCGTGATGTAGTCGGCTCTTCTTCACGTTCTAACTATTAATACTTAAAAAATTGGCAATTTTGCGTAAATCTTTCCTATAAGTTTAGGTTGCAGCCTGCAAAGGCAGGCTTTGTTTTTTTTGCAAGATTTGATTAGAGAGTTGCGAGGTTAGGGTATGGTAAATTCCTCTGTTAATTTCTAACTTTTAATCGCACCCCTGACCAAAATTACTGTAATTTCTACACCAGATGCGATCGCTTCTGGAATGTTACCTTGAATTGCCTGCTGTAATAAACCCTCACGCGAAGCACCTAAAACCACTACATCGTAACCTTCGGTTTTCACTAGGTTAATCACACCTTGGGAAACTGAATCAGCTTTGACTGGTGAAGCAATTACAGTACTAGAGATTTTCCGGCGGTGAATCAGCTGGCGGATGGCTTGTTCTAAAACTGTCATGTCTGGTTCTAATTCAGATTGTTTAAATACCCGTGTGAGGCGGATTTGGGGGTCGTTTCCCAACGTCACCAAGGCGGGGAGTAATTTAATTGCCATCGTTGCATTGGGGCCGCCAGCCATTGGTACTAGCCATCTGTTGAAAGAGTGCTGAGGGTTGAGTGCTGAGTCTTGACCTTTGACTTTTGACTCTTGACTCTTGACTTTTGACTCTTGATTATTACCCAATTTCACCAACACCACATCGCAGCTGGCTTGGCGAATGATGGTATCGACAACGGTGCCAAAAATCCGACCTGGGGTAGATGTATTACCTTTCCACCCCATCAAGATTAAGTCGATGTGACGTTCGTTGATTGTCTCTAAAATTGCTTGGGCGACATCGTGGGCGACACGAATCTGTGTATGTAGGGGAATGTGCCATTTTTTTGCTAAGACTTCGGCTTGTCTGAGTAAGCGCCGACTTTTGGCTGTCCTGACTTGGGTTTCGGTGGGAGAACTGTGGCGCGATACTAAGATAACTTGTACACACTCTATTTCATAGTGGCGATCGCGGGCAATGGCAGCAGCCATTTGTAATAAAGTCGCTGCTGTTTCGGGATTAGCGACTGTTACCAATAATCTCCCTCTGCCGATGTTTGGCGCTCGTGTTTGATAAACTACATAAGATGGTTCCGGTTGCGGCCCTGTTGTAGCATTCTCACAATTGAGATGGTCGGCTTCAGCTCGGATGATATCTGCACGGGTAATAATACCAATAAGTTTTCGACCTTCCACCACCGGTAAGCGACTGATTTGATAACGATCTAGCAAATACAACACATTGCTAAGGTTGTGTTTTGGTGTCACCGTTATCGGGATGGGTGTCATAATTTCTCTTAAAGCCGTATCGTTTGGGAAATTGCGATCGCGGATTTTGAGTAAATCCGATTGCGTAATAATCCCTACAAGCTTACCTTCTTCGACTACAGGGAACCCCCGATGATGAGAACGTGAAAATGCTTGTATAGCTTCCTCTATAATCATTTCCACATCAAGAGTTTCTACCCGTTCTTGCATCACATTTTTAGCTGTTAATGTTGTCATCACACCCTCTACAGGAACGTTAGAAGCGAGGGTGATACCGTTTAACAGTAAAAGTTTCTCGTACAGCGAACCTGGCACTACTTTTTCTGCAACCAGATAAGATGCTACACAAACAATCATTAAAGGTAGCACCAGGTTGAAATCGGTAGTCATCTCAAACACAATCACAATAGCTGTGATTGGTACTTTAGAAACGGCGCTAAAAAATCCGCCCATCCCCGCTAAAGCGTAGGTAGCAGGGTAACCACCTCCTAAAAGTTGGGACTCAAACACCCCAATGATGTGCCCTAAACAGGAACCTAAGATCAAGCTGGGTGCAAATAAACCCCCCGGTGCGCCAGAACCAAATGCTACCAAGGTGAGAACGAACTGAGCCACAAATGCGATCGCAGCTAATAAAGCGTTTGCTTCACCTGTAATTAAATACTCTCGTAATCCAGTATTGTCGCGGAAAGAGGCAGGCAGGATGGCGATAACACAACCTGAGACAAAACCTGCTAAAGCGACTCGTAGCGGTAAACTGACGTGTAATCGGCGATAGATTTTTATACTAAAAACTAGACCCTGGTTAAATAATGCACCCAACAACCCTGCTAAGATACCCAACAGTAGGAAAAAGGGAATTTCTGGGATGGAAAATTGACTTTGGGATTGTGCCAGATGCAGATTTAAGTCAAAACTACCGCCACCCAGTAAGCGAGATATCACGCCACCAATAAACGAGGCGACAATCGCAGTTCCCAAAGTTAGCCCAGATAGATCTTGGAGTAACTCCTCCACGATAAACAATACACCTGCGATCGGGGCATTAAAAGCAGCTGCCAAACCCGCACCTGCACCCGCAGCAATCATCTGTCGTCGGTAATCTGGTGAAGTGGGAACCCAACGACTCATCCCTGCTGCTAACCCGGCTCCAACATGAACTGTGGGGCCTTGTCGTCCTAGAGTCATACCTGAACCCAAGGCAATAATCGCACTGAACAACTTCACCGCTGCTACACGCCAAGATAGGGTTATTGGTACATTAGCCAACGAAGCTTTAACTTGAGGAATACCGCTACCGGAAGCCTCTGGCGCAAACCGTTGCACCAACCAGCCTGAAAGAAACCCCAGACCCATACCAACTAAAGGTAATGCCAACCATGCTGGTAAAATCTGGGTAGTATGGACTCGCCATGTCCCCAGCCATCCCGATCCTACCTTCAAGAACACCGCTGATAGGGCAGCAACCACACCGATAACAGAAGCTTGTGCGATCGCTAAACCTCTTCTTGGCTGCCACAGACTGCGAAAGCGCTGAGTCAGAACGGGGAGCGGCATAAAAATTTAAATATTAAATTATTAATACATCAAATCATATTTTAGATTAGTAATCTTGCTGATTAGGGAATAGGGAATAGGGAATAGGGAATTGATAATTGGTAATTGGTAATTGGTAATTGGGAAAAACCTTTACCTTTAACTTTTCTCCTTTTTCCCTTCCCCTTTACCCATTTTTCCCTAAAAAACTCTACATAGTTCGGTTTAATCGTACCTACTTACTTTATTGAGTGCTGTCAACAGCAGATCTTAGCTTCAGCTTGATGTTTGTTCCTTTTTTAAGAACTACTTCACCGCCAGGGCTTGATAAAACATAAGCAGTCGCAGCCGCACCACCCGCTAAACCACCATGCTTGACATTAGCTTTCTTGCCGAGAAAATGACCTGCAACTGTTCCACCTAAAACAAGGCCAGCATTCTGGATGAATTTGCCTTTAGTTTTTGTTTCTACCTGAGTGTTTACTAAAGCAGCATCAATAGGATATGTTTGGCCATTTTTCAAGGCAATTTCATCAAAAACTAGATGTAAACTAGCTTTTTTCCCTTTAGCGGCTTTGACTACATTTTCTAAATGCCCTTGAATTTCAGCATTTTTTAAGTCTGGTTTTACACCTTTTACAGAGTTTTTGACTCGGAGAATAAATGGCTCATTATCACTATTTTTACCAGTAGTTAACTCTTTTTGAAGTACGGTGTCAAAGCTGGTTCCTGCTGGTATGGATAGTGATGAATTTTGAGTATTACTAGTAGTTTGACTCGTTTGAGTAGAATTATTAGCAGTGTTGGCAACTTTATCGTTTGGCTTACTACAAGCAATAGTATTAGTGAGTAAAGCAGCACTGAGTACTAATGGTATAAAATTTTTCATTTTTGGTATTTTTTGAAATTGACTAGACTATAAAAATTGAAATTAAGATGAGTAATGCCAATTCGTAATTACGAAAGTCCAACAGAATCCAATACTTGTCGGTTAAGGGGAAAAGGTAAAAGGGGAAAGGGGAAAGAAAAAACCTTTAACCCTTACCCTTTAACCTTTTTCCCAAATCGAATTCTGAGTTCAAAATGCTTAACCGAGCAGTATTGCAACAGAATCTATGTTTCTACATTTGAATCTGTTGCCGAATTTTAGAGAATTGGTATAAAACTACTTAAACTCTAATTTTTCAAAAATTATATGCCAAATTTTAAATAATTAGAAATACAGCATTAAAAATTCGTAATTCTTAATTCTTAATTGATAATTCATAATAGGAATTATGCAACTGGCATAGTTCTCGATAACCTGAGTGTAGGCAATGCTTATCATTCATGCCAAGCTCAATTATTACGTTTTGGGCAGTGTCCACCCTACAAAACTTAGTGTTCGAGTCATCTCAAGATTGTCTTAATTACAAATTACGTAGCTTGCTTCTCGCCTGCGGCGAGTATTACGAATTACGAATTATGTTTCACCGTAACCTACCGCCATCAATATTGCGTTATTAACTCGGTGGGGATGCTTCCTCTACAGGACGGATAATTGCTGGGGCTGGTGTTACTTGTGGTTGGAAAATGGCTTGTAATCCCTGTTCCAACGTTTGTGCCATCACAATTCGGTTTTCATAAGCTACCACTACCCTAACTAAGGTAGGTAAACTATTTTGTGTAGCTTCTAAATAAATTGGCTCGACATAAAGCAGAGATTGTTCTATTGGTATGACTAAGAGGTTACCTTGAATAGCTCTAGAACCTTGGCGATTCCATAAAGAAATTTGTTGAGAAATTACTGGATCTTGATTAATTCTGGCCTCAATTTGCTCTGTCCCGTAAATCAGACGTTCTTTGGGAAAGATATAAAGTAATAACTTACCGTAGTTTTTACCATCCGATCGCGCTGCTAACAAAGCAATTAAATTAGTTCTTTGTTTGGGAGTATAGGGCAGCAGCAAGATAAATTCTTCTCTGCGAGAGGTTGCGCCAACAAACGGTACGGTGGGTAAGCTAGTAATTATATAGTATGGGTCTACCTGACGCGCTTGACTGCCATAGATTTCATTAGGAATCTGCCATTGGTCTTCCCGGTTGTAAAATACCTGAGTATCCGTCATGTGGTAGGTCATCAACCGTTCGGCTTGAATGTTGAAAAAGTCCACTGGATAGCGGGTATGCTTGCTGAGTGTTGTCGGCATCGCACTCAGGGGTTTAAATAGTTTGGGAAAGATTTTCCGCCAAGTGGTAATTATCGGATCATTGCGATCGGCAACATAAAAGTTAACAGTGCCGTTATAAGCATCAATTACGACTTTTACGGAGTTGCGAATATAGTTAATGCCATCCTTATCAGTATCAGAATAGGGATAGTGATGACTCGTTGTGTAGGCATCAACAATCCAGTAAAGATAATTTTGATTGGTTGAGTAGTCTTGATTGCTATTATCAAGATTGGCATTGGCAACAACTAAATAAGGGTCACTGTCATATTTTAAAAAAGGTGCGATCGCTTGAATTCTTTGCTTGATATTTCGGCGTAACAAAATTTTTGTCTCTGGGAGAAAGTCCCGGGTTAAAGCCATCTGCCAGTCTTTCAAATAGGCGGCAAATAGCCACCTCCGCCAAGTTGTACCAATAGAGATGCCTCCTTGTCCGTCATAGTTATTGTAAACATTGTCACTACCGCTCGGATAATCTAGCTCTCTAACTTTAGTGCTAGTCATTACATAGTTATTAGTAATTTCCCCGTAATAAATTCGGGGTTGCCCAATGGGAATACTGTTGCGAATGGCTTGATTGGCAGTGGTGAGGGCACTGCTATCACCGCTAATATCTTTGACAAAATACTCTGGTAGTCCACCAGGGCCAACTACATTCACAGGACTAAGAGTAAAACCAAAACCGTGGGTATAAATCAGATGGCGGTTTACCCAGGTTTGCGCTTCCTGGGGAACTGCACTGTAGTCTAACTCCCGTGCCGCAATTAATACTTGTCGCCCTTCTGTATTTTCAGCAGGTTGAGGTACTGGTTGCTGATTGGGGGCTGCTGGACGGCTGGCGGTAGCTTCTGTGTCTAAGGTGTAGCGGTCAATATCGGCATCGGGAAAGCGATAGTAGGGTCGAATTTGCTGTAACTGACGGTTGGTTTCTAATAGTGGCCGTTGATCCCAAAGGCGAATATTACGAATTGTCAAGTCATTAGCTTTAATATCAGCTTCCGTCAACTGTCCTTGGGGGTTAAAATTGCTGGTATCAATCGCTTCTAGATCAAAGGCTTGGCGAGTCGAGGCAATAGTACGCTGAATGTAGGGTTGCTCTCGTTGCAATTCATTGGGCTGAACTATTAAATATTGCACCACCGTCGGTACAAGCAAACCACCAACCACCGCCAGCACGAAATAAACTCCCAAGCCATAAAATGCCCAGCGACGATGGGGAGATTTAGGTCTCCAGAAAATAGTTCGCCACAACAAGTAGAAGGCGATCGCCACTGCTAGGGCGCATAAGGTATTGTAAGCTGGCAACTGTGCCATCACGTCGGTGTAGCTAGCACCGTAACTCACCCCACGGGATGAATACACTAATTCATAACGACTCAATAAATAACTTAGGGCAACAGCCACCATGAATGCACCACCCAAGCCGTATAAATGACGCTGCTGTGGTGGCGAAAAACCAGGAAAAATTCCTTGACTGAGACTGTCTGCTGATAGGATATAGCTGAGAGTAACGGCAATTAAGCCATAAAAAAATAATCCTATCAGCCAGAGTCCTAGCATTTCCAAGACTGGCAAGGAAAATATATAAAAGCTGATATCTTTAACAAATAAAGGATCGGTGTGGTTAAAGGCTGTGCGAGAGAAATATTGCAGCACCTTGGCCCAATTTTGGTAAATTATCTGCCCAAATAGAATACTCAAGACAATTGCGATCGCCCTGAGCGACAATCGAGGATACATTAATATAGCGATCGCTATTCCCAAAACCAAGCCGAGATACCAGACTTGGGAAAATATTCGCCTTGCAAGCTGCCAGATTGTCTCTAGTTGAAAGCGATCGCTAACGAGTAGATTAGTCTTAGTAAATTCTGCATTCCAGTAGGAGAGGGAAATTTCACCGTAGTAAGCCAGCATTAATCCCACCAACAAGCTTAAGCTCAAAGCTAGAGGTAGCAGCCAGTGCAAGCTTAATGCAGGAAAGCGTCGAGGATCAAAACTACGGGTTAGATTGCGTGGATCAGACTGAGGATTTAGAAACTTTGTAAACTCACTGCTAACTTGCTGACTCTTCAAAGGCTGGGGATATTTGAGGCGTTGTGCCAAAGCCAGGTTTCCTAAAATATAGACAGCAGTTATACCAACCACAACTACCCATAAACTAATCTTAGTTACCAGCCTCAGCAGAAATACTTGAAGGTAGCCGACTTCCTGAAACCAGAAAATTTCGACTGGTAAACGGGAACCCATAACTACAAGTAGCCACAGCCCTAGGAAGAATATTAATAGGCGAAAGCACCATTTCCACAACATTCCTTAGCAGCCAACCTTTTCTAAATTACAGCTATCAATTACTTTCCGCTTGAGAAGCAAAGCTTCCCAGTCAGCTGTTCACTGATTCCTTTACCCGATCCTAGTACTTCGCCAGATAAATTATTCTTACGTAAGTAATTAGGCTCGATTCAACCGAGAGATGTAAAGTTTTGTAGGGGAAAGGTTCAAGGAGGAAGGGCAAAAATTTTACCCTTTTACCCTTACCCTTTACCCTTGTTAGATGTAGTTTGCAGTACTTAAGTGGGTTTGTGTTGGCAGGCTTTTGCAAGTGCTATCCTACTACCTAACGGTTAAAGATGACCTAAAATAATGTTTGATTTTTAACTCGCAATCATGCTAACCAGCGTTGATCGTTTATTATTTGTGCGGCGAGTCCCCATTTTTAAAGAATTGCGGGATGATTTTATCGTCAGGCTTGCTTCCGTGATGAGCGAGCTGTCATTTCCCTCAAATCACGCCATTTTTAGGCAAGGAGAAGAAGGGCGATCGTTATACATTGTAGTGTCTGGTAGTGTCAAAGTTCACATTGGCGATAAAAAGTTGGCAGAGGTAGAGAAAGGAAAGTACTTTGGCGAAATGGCCGTTTTTGACACACAGCCCCGTTCAGCCTCAGCCACAACTTTGGAACCTTGTGAGTGTTTGGAACTCACGCAAGAACAACTCTATGATGCCATTGAAGAAACTCCCGAAATTGCTGTAAATATCATTCGTGAGTTATCGCGTCTGATTCGTAGATTGAATGACAATATTAATATGACTTCTGTGCAAAGTTAATCATCAAGTCAACAGATTTTGGATTGACTGACTTATAGAGAATCAGAAAAATCATGACAACAGACGCGGTAATCTTGCGCTTAGAAAAAGTCACGGAACAACACGCCCAGATTCTCTATTCCTGTATACGGAATCCACATTTGTATGAATATCTTGAAGATTCAATTCCAACCTTCATAGAAGTTAAGCAAAAATTTAGGTTCGCTGCGCTAGAAAAATCACCAGATAACCAGACTATGATCTGGCTGAAATGGGTTGCCATTACTCCCCAAAACCAATATGTAGGTATTGTTGAAATAGGTATTTTTGACGATCAATATGCAGAAATCGGCTTTATGACATTTGTGGGTTTCCAAAACCAGGGATACGCCCACGTTTACTGTTCCTTAGCCATTGCCGAAACCCAACGACGCTTTCATCTTTTGGCGCTGCACGCATCAGTAAATCAGCACAATATTGCCTCTCGTAAAGTGCTTGAGAGGCTTGGGTTTAAATTGCAAAAAGTTAATCGGAATGCAGAGTTGATCAAAGGTAAACTTTCTGACGAATTAATTTACCGCTTGACCGAATTTTAGATTTTAAATTTTGAATTTTGGATTGAATCTTCAAAATCTAAAATTTTAAAAGGGTTACAGAACAAGCGAATTTATATTCGCTCCGCGAGAAGCAAGCTACGTGAAATCAATTTAAAATCCCAAATCTGAAATTACAGCGTTTTGCAAGTGCATGAAGTACACCCCTCCCCTTGGTAAGGCTACCGTGTATACAGAAGTCTTGGAATTCCACCTGAAACTTGGTTTTGTTTTCCTATAGCGGTTCTGATACCAATTTAAATGGTGTTTAGGGCAGATAGAGCATCGAGGATGAAGGAATACC
>JAVRCF010000123.1:0-18066 GCA_034530935.1 Aulosira sp. DedQUE10
GCCTCCCCTGCTCACCAAAGTGATTGTATATTTTTTTAGTTGGAAGTCCCTTAGACTTTTTAATTCATAATTCATAATTTTAATAAAAGCTGAGTTTTTATTTATGGTTCTCCAAAAAACCTCTAGTTCTCTAGTTGATATCCTACGCCAAAGACGGCAACGATTAGCTAGTATGATTGGTTTTCCGGCAATTCTTTGGTCAGGAAGCAGCAATCCGCGTAACTTTCCAGCTAATGTTTTTCCTTTCCGCGCTAGCAGTCATTTCCTCTATTTTGCTGGGTTACCTTTGCCAAATGCAGCAATTCGCTTAGAAGCAGGGAAGCTGGAACTATTCATGGATGATCCCTCACCTAGCAGTGCCCTATGGCATGGAGAAATGCCCAAGCGTGAGGAAATTGCCCAGATAATTGGGGCCGATGTGGCTAAACCAATGGCGGAACTAGAGTTGTTTCTAGCAGACGCAGCTACGATCGCAGTCCAAGATGCGACTACTTGGACACAGCAATCCCAGCTATTCAATAGGTGGGTTTTACCGCAAAGTCCGCCCCAAGGAATTGACTTAGAGTTAGCCAAAGCTATTGTTTCTTTACGCCTCACCCACGATGAAGGCGCATTAACTGAGTTACGCCAAGCTGCCGCTGTGAGTGTGGAAGCACATAAAGCAGGTATGGCTGCCACACCTCAAGCTAAACGGGAAGCAGAAGTTCGTGGGGCGATGGAAGGAGTGATTATCGCCCATAACATGACTACTTCTTACAACAGTATTGTCACTGTCCAAGGTGAAGTTTTGCACAACGAGCAATATCACAATTCCCTGCAACCAGGTGATTTACTACTGGCTGATGTTGGCGCTGAAACTGAAATGGGTTGGGCGGCTGACATTACCCGTACTTGGCCTGTGTCCGGCAAATTTTCATCAACCCAAAGAGATATTTATAATGTCGTGTTAGCTGCCCATGATGCTTGTATTGCCAAGATCCGCCCTGGTATAGAGTATGGGGAGATTCATATGTTAGCCGCTACAGTTATTGCTGATGGGTTAGCGAATTTAGGCATTTTACAAGGAAAAGCCGAAGATTTAGTAGAAATAGATGCTCATGCTTTGTTTTTTCCCCACGGTATTGGTCATATCTTGGGCTTAGATGTTCATGATATGGAAGATTTAGGCGATTTAGCAGGCTATGAAGAGGGACGTAACAGAAGCGATCGCTTTGGCTTAGGCTACCTGCGTTTAAATCGTCCCATGCGTCCTGGGATGTTAGTCACAATTGAGCCGGGTTTTTATCAAGTACCAGCAATTTTAAATGATGTTAAACAAAGCGCAAAATATCACAATGTAATCAATTGGGAGCGCTTATCGCAATTTGCCGATGTCCGAGGAATCCGCATTGAAGATGATGTTTTAGTTACAGCGGAAGGCAGCGAAGTTTTAACGGCTACGTTACCAAATAAAGCCACTGCTGTCGAGGAATTGATTGGTTAGTGGTTTGATTTTTACAACTTATCTGGCATTTTGCTACCCTATTTTTTGATGTAGGTGGAAGAGACTGAGGATTGGGGATTAAGGGCAATAAAATTTAAATTGACTAAGAAAATTGAACCTTACCCAATTTTTTTAAAGCAAAAAATAATGAACTAATATGAAATGATTGGAGAAGGATACCGTTATCAAGATTTTGAATTAAATTGTTTAATGGCAATAGTTTTACATTTATTATTTCTGTTGGATCTAAGTTTAAATCGGCTACAAGCTCTACATCTGTTGCCAAAAAACAATGGATTAGGTTATTATGAGTCGCTGAATTTGGTGATATTATTCCTGTTTCGATAACATTGTAGCTACTGTATCCCGATTCTTCTAATAATTCACGTTTTGCTGCTTCTAGTGGCGAAATATCTTCTGGTTCCATACCACCACCAGGTAATTCTAAAACTGTCTTTTGAATACCGTGGCGATATTGTTCAACTAACACAATTTCCTGAGTTTTAGTTATGGCGACGATATTAACCCATGTAGAATATTCAAAAACATAAAAAGGCTCTATTATTTGTCCATCTGGCATTTGGTAAGTGTCAGCACGAAGTGTAAGCCATTTATCTTTTACTAGATATCTAGACTTTAATATATTCCAATTTAAGGAATCCATATTTGAACCTCTTTTGGCTTTGTTACCAACTCTTCATGCAGTACTAATGCTAAATCCTGTAATGCACGTTCACCATCACCCACAAACGTGGAACCGTGCATATGAAAGCATGTAGGATGGATGTTTACTGTCTGTCGCCATACATCACCCCTAGCCGTGAACAAAAAAGTAGATAGTCATACTAAAGGCAACAAATATGACAATTTTCCGAATTAATTGTGGTTTAAGTCTACGTGCATAATGGGCGCTTAAATATCCACCCAAAGAACCACCCACTGCCATTAAAATCGCCTGTTGCCAAGCAATTACGCCTGCAAAAATAAACGGGATAATTGCAATACCATTGATACAACTCCCTAAAAATGCTTTAAAGGCATTAATTGTATGAATATTTTTGATACCTAAAAACGATAGGGTTGCCAACATTAAAATTCCTAGACCTGCACCGAAGAAACCACCGTAGATTGCAATCGCTAATTGCGCTAAGGCTAAGTTAAATATAGGTACAGAATCCGGTGTTGACTTCTGAGTATGTAGCTGCAACCATCCTCTAAGAGTGTCGCCAAAGGTAAATACTAGAGTTGCTGATAGTAATAGATAGGGTATGAGCTTTTCAAACACATCGGCCGATGTATATAACAAAGCTAAAGAGCCAATAATTCCACCAAGTAGACTTATGCCACACAATAGCAAAAAAACTGGTCGCTTAATGCCTAAATCTTTACGGTAGGCTCCAGCACTAGCTAGAGCACCCACCCAAAGGGCGGTATTATTAGTAGCATTCGCGATAATTGGGGGTACACCTGTAAAAATCAGCGCTGGAAACGTGATAAAACTTCCACCACCTGCTACAGCATTCAATCCGCCTGCAATAAAAGCGGTGGTGAATAGAAGTAAGCTATGGAGAACAGTTAAAGATGGTGGCATAATTGTGAGCTACAAATTAGAAATTATCAATTTGGAAATATCTTCTGGAGAATGAGCAATCCAGTCAGCACCGTGAGTTTTCAATTCCTCCTCGGTTCCATAGCCATAGGTAACGCCAATTGCTGCAACTTGGTGGCGCTTGGCTCCGATCATGTCGTGTTTGCGATCGCCTACCATCACAACAGTAGAGGGTGAAAGATTTTCTGTCAGTAAAATATGCCCAATCAAGTCACCTTTAGCACTGCGGGTTCCATCTAGTTCACTACCGTAAATACCATCAAAAAGCGACGACAAACCAAAATATTCAATAATGTGGATGGTATAAATATAGGGTTTAGAAGTAGCGATAAAGGTTTTATAACCATTAGTGCGAAGGGTTTTGAGGGTTTCGGGAATTTGGGGATATAGAAAATTTTCAAATAATCCAATCGTGGAAAAGCGATCGCGGTAAAGTGAAATAGCCTGTGCCAGTAACGTATCATCTGAAGTTTTCAATAACAGCGAAAAAGTCTCTTGGATTGGCGGGCCAATATACCAACCTAATTCATCAGCATCCGGTGGTGTGTAACCAAGTTCCAACAGAGCATACTGAATAGAATGAGTGATACCAAGCTTGGGATCTGTCAATGTCCCATCTAAATCAAAAAGGATAGCGTCATTTGTCATTTGGCGTTTGTCCTCTCTTACAAAGTTGAGGCAGTCCGGTGGCGGGGTTCCCCCGCTTAAAGGAGCCAGCGCGTTGGGCGGGCAATGCCCGACTTGTTCGCGTAGCGTCTCCCCTTCTCCCAAAGGGAGAGGCTAGCGCCAAGGGAGAAGCGACTGGCGTGAACTGCCGTCTGTTCGGAGGAAACCTCCGCTCAACGCCACATGCTTTCCGACGCAGGGCGACTCTAACGCAGTGGCTCGACTTTGCGCTTTGTCATTAGTTATTTCTCCCCTGCTTCCTTGTCTCCTTGTCCCCCCAGTCCCTAGCACGATATAGCGGTTCTCGGTTGAGTCCAATACACAAGGTAAGAGCATGGCATTGCCCATACGTGTCAACTTAAGCTCAAACGCTTATCCCACAAGCCTTTTACCCCTCCCCTCAATCCCCTCCCCGCCTGCTCTGAGGGGACGTTTTGGCTTTAGACAAAACTGGGGTGGGGTGACGCGGATCTTGATGGGAAGCGAGAAAACGCTTGCATCAGGTCTTGATAAGGGTTTCACGTTAAATTGACACCAATGGGCACTGCCATGCCCCTACAAGCGACGATATAATTTTGTATTGCATCCAACTGAAAACGGCTATATTTACGACGTACTACGCTGACGCATAAACTTTTCTCGACTCAACAAAGCAATTCCCAATGTGACGATACCAATTCCCACACATTGAATTACGTTTAAAGTTTCGCTAATTGTTGCCCATGCAACTAAGGCTGTCATTGCTGGGCTGCTAGCGCCGATAATAGAGGCAGTAGTTGCGCCAATTGTGCGAATCCCTAAATTGTTGAGAGTGTGTCCGATAAAGCTCACCAAACCCGAAAAAATACTACCAATCCACATAGGTGTCCAATCAAGTTGGGCACTAGGAGGTGAAAAGAACAGTAAGCTAACACCCGAAAGCAGTAGAGTTGAGGCAAAACTAATCCAGGTAAACGGAACTGGATGGAATTTTTCTAAACATTTTTGGGCGAGGACGTTATAGAAGGCGTTAAAAATACCAGCAATAACGCTGGCACAAATGCCGAGCGCAATGGTATTACTGCTATGAGTAAGAGAAGATTGGGGAACTGTGAGAACGCCGCCCAATAGAATAATACCCATCACTAGCCAGCTGAAGGATGTGGGGCGCAAGGCATCGCCAAAAAACCTCCAAGATAGTAGCGCTGTAAATACCGGATAGGTGAAAAAGAGAGTGAGCGCAATTCCCGTAGGAATCAAGCCAATGGCAATGTAGAGTAAGGTAATATACATAAACATCAGTACTCCACAGCCAAAGGACTGAAGCATCACGTCTCGGCGTTCCTGCCTAAACAAGCTTTGGATTTCTTTATGAGCTGATGGATATATTTTGAATGCTACAGATGCCATAAGCGGAACTACCAGCAGCATTCGCATAAACATTAGCAAGAATGAATTCTGCAAATCTGGTTTAACGTAGCCGCCGAGTAAAAACAAACCCAGTACGAGATGTTCTGAAAATAAAACTCGGACGGTAACGTTGTGAAATGACAAGAAAAAGGAGGATAGAAGAACTGTCAAGATGCCCAACAAGGTAAAAAGTCTTTTTAAGACCTGATTGTATTGCTGAAACCACTGGTATAAAAGACCAGTTTCAAAATTACTTTGATTGAGTTTTGAGCTTTTATATTTGCATTTCCCAACACTTAGGTATCAATCTAGTTACTCCCTACGATGACCTGAAAAGTTTTTTCCTAACCTCATCATTTCTATTTACAAGTGTTTCGCCTAATTTTCACCAATCGGGACTTATATTAAGAGGTTGTTTGAAAAGTGATTGGCTGTGATTTTAAGCACTTATTGATCCCCCCTACTCCCCAGGGCTGATTCATTCGACAAGGTATGTATTTTGTCAATACCATTGGCAATAAATATTCGGGCAAAAGTCATAAATTGTTGACCATATTGATGCCTTAGATTGAACGCCAATTGAATACCTTGCTTATTTTTCATCTCCTGAACCCTTGATTTTTAAAGCCTTTTAGGGGGATCTAAAACCTTTTGCTACCAACCAGAGGACTTTTAAAACATCCTCTAAAACCTAACTAATTCTGCCGGGCTAGCACCTGCTTAGAAAGCGAAAGCAATTGCTGATCCTTTATGCCAACTTTCATTAATCCGTTGATAGTTTGCATCAGGTAATCAGCACAAGAACCAAGCTCTCCAGATGCGGTAGCAATACTGTTAATCGTTGTTTCCAAAGAAATTTTCCCAGCATAGGCACGATGCTGGCGGTTAATGACAAAGGTAATCGCTGGCAATTGTTGAATCCCATCAAACACTCTCACCCAACGAGGAATATAAGAACCGACTACCATTTCCCGCCGCCAAAGCAGTGGTAGTTCCGACGATACATCAACAGCGGCTATTCGGTAGGCAATACCTCGACAACTACCACCACTATCTAGACCTAATACTAATCCTCGATTTTCTGGTGTACCGCGACCTTGAGGTACCCATAGGCAAAAACGGCGATGCCAGCCGTAAATGGTACCAATACGCTGCTCTGCAAATTTAAATACAGGGTTCCAAATGAGCGAACCGTATGCAAACAACCAAACATCAGAATTTGGCTGATGTTGCAAAAGTGTTTGGCTGAGTGATTCTTGTAACTGGGCTTCACTTAATATTATGCCAGTTCCAGACTGTAGGATAGTCTGTTGCAAGCGTCTAGCCTCTAGATCAGAACGTGTTAATGACAAAATGTAGTCTCTTTACCGTACTCAATCCGTAACGATTTTACCAGAGTAAGTGCATCTCGGCTGACAGAAGACCGTGGATACTCAGACCACGGTTTAGCTAGCACCCATCGAGATCAATTTAATACTGATCTGCTGGCATTCCTCAAGACCTAAACTCACCGAATTTTAGATTTTAAATTTTGTAAAATGGAATTGTTGGCGTAGCTTCTCCGTCAGGAGAAGATTCTCTCATCCGTCTTGGAAAGTTTGATGGCAGTTGCTACAAGTCTCTTAACCGCAAGGGCGCACTGCCTCCTCAAGTCGGCAGAGTGGCATTTCTAGCGGCTGTTCTAATATTCCTACTGAAGATAGGCGACAACTTTGAGGTGGCGATCGCATAAAAGAATCAGACAGATAGCAAATTATGTCTGACTTACTTTTGAAGTGAGTTGTGGTCAAAAGATGCGATGCCAATGGCTGGCGCAGCCATCGCGTGATTCATATTTTGATTTAGCAACGCCGCTGTTCTACAACACCTTCCTCGAAAACTGTATGAATAATTCATTGATAGTTAAATCAGAGCTACTACTTATTATCCTGGCAATAGATTTTGTCATTTATTCTCCTGTACGAGCAGAAATCGGTCAAAATCAACAGCAGCTAGAACAACAAAGGAAAGAGTTAACAAAAGAAGTATCTTCTCAAAAACTATGGGAACAATTAAGACAGCATCAAGATAAACAAACACTACTACAACAACAGAGGATCGAACAATTTAGGGTACAAAATGAACTAAGACAACAACAACCTTTTGGACAACTTAGGCTAAACCAAGTAAGACAACAACAAAGACAGCAAATGGAAACATTTAAACTACAACAGAAACTTAGAGAACAGCAGCAAAGATAGTGTTGCCAAAATTTTGATACTCCCTAGCGTTAAATTACGTAGTAGCGCCAGCTAGTTCGAGGGATGCAACTTTGCTGAACTGATTTACCGGACGGGGTAGTCCTAAATTCTCCCGCAGGGTTTGACCTTCGTACTCTGTGCGGAACAAACCCCGATGTTGCAATTCGGGAATCACCAAATCGACAAACTCTTCTAAACCACCAGGTAAATAAGGCGGCATGATATTGAAGCCATCAGCCCCATCGTTTAAAAACCATTGTTCCAACTGGTCAGCAATCTGCTGTGGTGTACCCCAAATAGTTCTATGACCTCTTGCACCTGCGATCGCCAAGTACAATTCTCTTAGTGTCAAATTCTCTCTATTTGCCAAATCAGATACCAGCTTCAGGCGGCTTTTGCTGCCGTTGGTATCATCAGGAAATTCCGGTGCTGGCCCATCTAAGGGGTAGCCGGATAGATCCTTACCACCATATACCCATCCTAGTAGTCCCAATCCTACTAGCGGATGGACTAACTCCTGAATTTGGTCGTACTTTTCCTTCGCTTCTTGCTCAGTGCTACCAATTACAGGGAATATCCCTGGCATAATCTTGAGATGCTCAGAGGAACGTCCATATTTAGCCAATCTTCCCTTGACGCTGGCATAAAATTCCTGTGCTTCTACAAGAGTTTGCTGGGCGGTAAATATTACTTCTGCGGTTTGGGCGGCGAGTTCCTGACCAGTTTCCGAAGAACCAGCTTGCACAATCACTGGATACCCTTGCACGGGACGAGCGACGTTGAGAGGGCCGCGGACTGAGAAATGTTTGCCTTTGTGGTGAGGAACGTGGAGTTTGTCAGCTTCAAAGTAAACCCCAGACTCTTGATCACGAATAAAGGCATCATCTTCCCAACTGTCCCATAGTTTGGTGACAACCTCTACAAACTCTTGGGCACGTTCGTAGCGTGTTGTGTGTTCTAAATGCTTGTCTCGATTAAAATTCTTGGCTTCAGCTTCCGTTCCAGAGGTGACAACATTCCAGCCAGCCCGACCACTACTTAAATAATCTAAGGAAGCAAACTTACGGGCGATGTGAAAAGGTTCATTGTAGGTGGTGGAAGCTGTCGCCACTAATCCAATATTTTCTGTGACCGCAGACAAAGCTGATAGTAGTGTGAGGGGTTCAAAATGTACAAGCTTTCCATTACGGCTCCAACCTTCAATATCAGTATTGTGATCCCGCACAGCCACGCCATCTGCAAGGAAAATCATGTCAAATTTTCCCCTTTCAGCTGTTTGTGCCAGCCGCTTGTAATGTTGGAAGTTGAGAGGATTAGCTTGGGCTGCGGGGTGTCTCCAAGCTGCTATGTGATGTCCAGTCGGATGTAAAAATGCACCTAGTCTCAGTTGTTTCTTTTTCGTTGTCATTATTATCTAGATGAAATGCGTTTATTTGGGTATTGGAGAACTGGAATTTTGGATTTTAGATTGAAGTCGAATCCAAAATCCAAAATCCAAAATTGAATTGTCCCATGCCCTATGCAAAAGCTGGTTCGCGGCGGTTATATGCAGAAGAGTCGCCAATGATTGCTTCGCTTTGTTTACCATCAATGCCAACTGGGATATTGCCAACGATGGTTACACGCTGAACGTGGCGGGGTTGATCGCCGTAATCTGCGATCGCATAATGTTGAGTAGCGCGGTTGTCCCAGAAGGCTACATCACCAACTCGCCAACGCCAACGGACTGTGTTCTCTGGACGAGTCACATAAGCTTGCAACAATTTGATGATTTCGTCAGATTCATTTTGTGACAATCCACGAAGGCGGCGCACAAAACCACCAATGAATAATCCCCGTTCCCCAGATTCCGGATGGACACGCACAACTGGATGCAAGGTTTCGTATACTGTCGAGGTGAACACATCGCGATAAGCCCGGACTGCTTCTGGAAGATCCACTACAGCTGCTGCATAGTCGTAGGCGTTGCTATGTATTGCCCAAAGTTGATCTGCGAGGTCACGTAGTGGGGTTGGTAAGTCTTGGTAGGCTGTAACGGAGTTTGCCCAAATCGTATCACCGCCCGATGGAGGAATAACCAACGCCCGCAATACAGAACCAAGAGGCGGACTGTCTACAAATGTGACATCAGTATGCCAGTTATTTGCACGCGCCACGGTTTTGCCGTAGTTCAGGTCAAGAACTTCTGGGTTTTCTGGGAGTGAGGGTACAGTGGGGTGTGCTGTAGTCACTTCCCCAAACCGACGCGCAAAGGCTACTTGTTGGTTAGCATCAATGTTCTGTTCTCGGAAGAAGATAACTTTGTATTTAACTAAAGCTTTCCGGATATCACTAATAATTTCATCGCTGAGATTAGTACTCAGGTCAACACCGATAAGTTTTGCACCGATACGTCCCGCGATTGGTTTGATATCAAAGTATTGTGAACCCATGTTTTTATCTCCGATTTTTAATTAGGGACTAGGGACAGGGGACTGGGGAACTCGGGGCCCCCTCTGGGGATAAGGGGCGAAGGGGCAATGGGGATTAGGGACTGGGAGCAAGGAGGCAAGGGAAAAATTCCCATTACCCATTACCCATTACCCATTACCCATTACCCATTACCCATTACCCATTTACACTCCTGGCGTACTTCCACCATCAACGAGAATCTCTGCGCCTGTAATTGAAGCAGCGAGGTCAGACAGTAAAAATAGTGTCAATGCGGCAATTTCTTCAGGCTGGGCGATTCTCTTGAGGGGAATTGCTTGCAAAGATTCAGTTTTTGCTTGCTCAACTGTAATCCCACGGGCTTGGGCGTTTTGTTCTGCCAAGCGTTCAGCCCGTTCGGTAGCAGTAGCACCGGGTGAAATGGCATTAATCCGAATGTTGTATTCGGCTAACTCTTTAGAAATTCCCCTTGTGAAGTTGAGCAAGGCGGCGTTAGTTGTACCACCAGGAAGGAAGCCAGGGCGAGGTGTCCGTCCTGCACCGCCAATGATATTGACGATCCGTCCATCCCCACGATTTTTTTGATGGGGAACAACGGCTTTAACTAGGCGAATATAGCCCAATAACTTTAAGTTCCAAGCATCTAGAAAGACATCATCGCTCAAGTCGAGGAAAGACCCAGCACGGGCTGACCCAGCATTATTGACTAAGATATCAATCTGACCAAACTGTGCCAGTGTGGTTGAGACTACTTTATCAACACTTTCCGCTTTAGTTAAATCAGCACTGATAGAAATTACTTTTGCCCCTAGTGTGGGCAGGGACTGGATTGCACTTACTGCATTCTCCAATCGTTCGGGGTTACGAGCTGCAATAACTACATTCACACCTTCACTATAGAGGGCTTTGGCGATCGCTAAACCAATACCTGCACTACCACCTGTGATAATTGCTGTTTTACCTGATAGTTGTAGTTCCAAGCTCATGAGATGAATTCCTAGATTTGGTGGTCTGACTATGTACTGCCTGCAACAAAGAACCTAGTTCTTCTCAACTGCATATACTCGTGGCTAGGTTAATGATTTTACTTATATACTGTAACTTTACCAAGTTACCGTATTTTATGGTTGTAGAAAAACTTATCATAGAAAACTTTAATAATCAAGCACAGTGTAAACTTAATTTATGCAGCATAATTTTACACAGTTAGATTTTCTAAATATTTGCTATTTGTCTTGCTGTCTCACAAATTTAATATGTAATTATGGGTAATAATTCTTATTAAAACTATTTTTCGAGTGTTAATTTTTATGCTTTCTGTACGAACTCATAATATTGCTGATTGAGAGTCTGCGTTGTGGATATCCAAGATAACTTGAGCTTCACTAGGCGTACAATCTAAAAGTATTTTGATTTCTGTATGCGATAATCACTCATCCTAAAAGGAATATCAGCTTTTGGTCTAGTTTGGAATTCGAGATGGAGGACGATTTCTTCTGACTGCAACAAAATTAGTGCATCCGCACGGATAGGTTCGAGGGATAATTCAGATGCACTAAGTTTGGTGAGTGTAATGGTTCATTGAATAGCCAACTTGCAAAATCAGTTGAAAATGATTCTGCCAGAAATTTATAGACGTTATCAAACATAGTCTGCAATTATATCAGTAGTATCGTGCCTCTGTAACTTAGGAACGAATTAGGTACTTTTTTCCTCTTAACTAATAGCTTCTAACTGTTCAGCATTAACTCATGACTCCAGTAGATATTCTGATTCTCTCCAATGGACCAGGGGAAGTAACGACCTGGGTACGTCCAGTAGTAAAGGCATTGCGGCAACAACTGGGGGATGATCGCTCTGTAGTCAGGATTTCTGTAGTTTTATCCCCCTGTCCAAATGCTAGTGGCAAAGAGGCCGCGATCGCTCTTTCTTATCCTGAAGTTGATCGAGTTCAGGGAGCCGAGCATTTTTGGCAGTTTTTGCTCTGGGGAAAAACTTTTGAGAATTGGGATTGGAGAAGTCGCGGAGTAGTAGTTTTTTTAGGTGGGGATCAATTTTTTCCCGTTGTCATCGGTAAAAAGCTCGGTTACAGCAAAGTCATTTACGCCGAATGGGATGCTCGTTGGTACAGCTTCATTGACAGCTTTGGCGTGATGACTCCGAAAGTTACTGAACGTGTGCCCCCAAAATATGCTCACAAATTTACTGTTGTTGGAGATTTAATGTTAGAGGCTAGTAGTCATTCCTCCCCGACACAGGAAAAAGGACAAATAACCGAACTCATTGGGATATTACCGGGTTCAAAAGCCGCTAAGTTAGAGCAAGGAGTACCATTAACATTAGCGATCGCAGAATACATCCACGCTAAAAGGCCGCAAACTAAGTTTGTGATTCCCGTTGCGCCTACTTTGGATTTACAAACTTTAGCTAGTTTTGCCGATTCCCAAAACAATCCTTTTGTTGAAACCTTTGGCTTCTCTGGTGCTTCCTTACTTGTCCCAGAAGACAGCCAACATAAGCCAGTACTCAAAACAGCCAGTGGGTTAACTGTAGAACTTTGGCAAGAAACACCAGCCTACAAATTATTATCTCAATGTAGTATTTGTTTAACTACTGTGGGAGCAAATACAGCCGAACTCGGTGCTTTAGGAGTACCAATGATTGTTTTGCTGCCAACGCAACAACTTGATGCCATGCGTTCTTGGGATGGTTTGCCAGGCTTGTTAGCTAATTTACCAGGATTGGGTTCAACCTTTGCCAAAGTGATTAACTGGCTGTTCCTCAGACGCAAAGGTTTATTAGCCTGGCCAAATATTTGGGCACAGTCAGAGATAGTACCTGAACTCGTTGGACAACTCCAAGCGCCAGAAATTGGGGAAATGGTATTAGATTTGTTGACTCATCCCGAAAAATTAGAGCAAATGCAACTCAAGCTACGCAATGTGCGGGGTGAAGCAGGCGCAGCGCAAAAATTAGCAAATTTGGTAACAGAAGCAATAGAGATGTAGGAAGGTAGTTGACTTCACAGATTTGCTGAGTGCTGAGTAAAAATATTAGTCCCCAATCCCTAATCCTCATTCTTGTGCTATTTGACAAAAATTAAACTTTTATAAAAAACTTGTCAAACTACTAGACTCTCCAGTTGACAAGAGAGTTTAGGATATGGTTGCTCAACGTGCTAATTATGCACAAACTCTTGACCTTGCTTAAGCTATCATCGAATCGCAAACTGATGAAATTCAGCAAATGCAGCAATGGGATCAAGCTTGGTCTTGATTAGTTTTTTCTTCAATATCTTAAACTTATGACACTTAAACTCACAGTCCCCAACATGGCTTGTTCGGCTTGTGCAAACAATATTACCAATGCACTAAAAACAGTCGATGCCAATGCTCATATTCAAGCTGATCCTCAAACTAAGCTGGTGAGTATAGATACTCAAGCTTCAGAAACAGCAATTAAGGAAGCATTAGCTGCTGCTGGATATCCAGTTGCCTAATTGTTAAAAAATGCTGACTTGAAATGCTAATACGTAGAGACGTTACATCTAACGTTTCTACAAAATTTCGCCCTCAACTATCAAACAATTAAGGTTGGATGATGGGGCAAATTATGTCCTTGTGCTTGCTATCCACATTTTTCATACTGGAAAACAATACCTCTATGTCAGATCGCAATGTTAACAGTTGAGCAATGTGGCGATCAATCTGTACCAGCTTTTCTACTAGCTTTTCTTTAATTTCACCACAAGGAGGTTGTCCTTGGTCATAAACTTTGAGAATCTCCCCAATTTCTTCTAGGCTTAAACCTAGATTTTGTGCCCTTTTAATGACTGCTAGACGAGTCAGTAAATCTGCGGAAAACTGCCGGAAGCCTCCCTCAGTTCTTCCTGATGACTTGACTAAACCTAAACTCTCATAATAATGAATTGTCCTGATGGGTACTCCGCTTAAATCAGTTACTTGGCCAATCAAAAGTAATTTTTTATCTTGAGTTAACATGGCAAAGTTCTCCAACTTTTAGCATTAAAATAAATCTTAAATTATGTATATTCGTGAAGTTATACCTAACGAAATATTATTTTTCTGTGGTGCGTGATACCTAAAAATTTTGCTCAGCACTCTTAAACTAAGAGGTGATAGTATCACACACCCTATTTAATATTTTATTTTTATCTAGGGCTATTATTTTATTTCTGAAAAAAAGTCAGTAAACCTTTATTCTTTCTTCCCTGTTACCTCTATCTATGAGCGATTCAGGAATCAAATCGAATTGCTATAGTAACCTGGTTTATGTAAGAAATTGCCTTTACTGAAATTTTTGAGAAAAAACTGACACGGGTTTTTATCAAAATTTACATAGATATTCTTCAACTAGCTTCACCAAGAAGATTTCATAATTGCAAATTTTCAATGCTGGTATTTAAAATTCAATAAATAGATTAACCAAGCAGATAAGAATTAAAGTTTATCTTGTGAGGAAATGCTGAGAGTAACTCTGATTACATTTTTAGGGCTGCTGAATTAGGAAATATATAATGAAGCCCTTCACTTTCAGTGAAATCTTAAAAATGAACTTTAACTCGCAGAATGTTAGCTCAAACCGTAAGTCTAAAATTTTCAATAACCCAGAACGTTTTATCGAGGGGTGGTATTGGGCAATTTCTTCTCGTAATCTGCGGGTAGATGAGGTAAAGCCTATCACTTTATTAGGGAGAGAACTAGTAATTTATCGAGGGAAAGACAAAAAAGCAATTACCTTTGATGCTTATTGTCCTCATCTGGGCGCTCATCTAGCTGAAGGTAAAGTTGAGGGTAATGGACTACGCTGTTTTTTCCACAAATGGAAGTTTGATCGTGAAGGATTTTGTGTTGATATACCCTGTTTAGATGAACCACTGCCGATAAAGTTAAATGCTTGGCCTACGGCTGAAAAATACGGGATGATTTGGATTTGGACTGGAGAAACTTCACTACAGCCTTTGCCTTATATTCCTGAGTTGGAACAAAAAGATTGTGATGTTGCAATTGTGTATCACTTTGTAACTAAATGTCATCCTAATGTGGTGAGCATTAATGCCATTGATACCCAACATTTCAATACAGTTCATCAGCTACCGTTAGAAATAATCTTTGAAAAAGAAGAACTAAATCAAAATGCTATTACCTTCAGCAATACTACAAGAGGTAGCGAAAAATCTTTGTTGATCAAGTTGATTCGTCCGTTCTACAGAAATGCCATTACCTATAATATTTGCCATTGGTACGGTAGCACTACCATTGTGACATTTGGTCCCGATTTTCTACACTTGCACATTATGTTTACCTTACGCCTGCTCGAAGGGGGAAAGGCTGAAGGAAAGACGATATTAATGATGAAAAAACGTAAAGGAATTTTTGGCTGGTTATACAATCAATTTGTGCTACGGGTAGCTAACATTTTGGGTCAGGATTTTTTCAAGGGTGATGCTAAAATTTTCGAGACAATTAAGTTTGATTTAAGAACTCCCATCAAAATGGATCAACCAATTATGCAATTTGTCAACCATCTAGAAAGACAGACAGCCCTCTGTTGGGGAACTTGGCAACAAGCGCGTTCGCTTCGCGATCCAGAAATCAGGGAGAATCGAGATAAATGGCGAGATGTACTCAATGACTAATCAGATGTTAGCGAATACCAAAAAATAAATTATCCAATATATTTTAGGGTGCTTTAGGCTGCACGAGTGCGATCGCATCGACGTTAACGCAACATGTTTAAACTCATTGGCGGTGCGTTACAGCGTTTTGCCTAACGCACCTTACAGAAGGGACTTCCAACTAAAAAAATATCCCATTGTGTTGTAGGCAAGGGGAGGAATAATAGTGTTAAGTCTAGAAATTGGGATAATTTATTTTTTTGAGTTCCCTAAATACTACGGAAAATCTACAAATATTAGGCTATGCCAGATAAAAGCTTAAACGTAAATTGATTTAGTTTTATACTTAAGTTTTTTGTTTTTAATTATTTTTTGGGCTACCATTTACACAAAAAGAAGTGGCAAAGCCACTTCGTAATTCCCAGGTAGAACCTAGAAACGAGTATAACCATTCTAAAAACTCGAAATCGTATAAATTAACACTGATTCATAGTATCTAAATGTTTGAGTATGCATCATTGGAATGCTGACTGATAAAATTTTGGTCATTAAAGCATCTCTTGAACAGCGAATAGGGTTTTCAGCTTTCTGCACAGACGCAGGAGTAATAACTACTCAGGTAGACATGATATCCATCAGATCCCAGCCTTAAAGTTGGAATCTGCACTTTTCATTTCCCTTGTAGTTTGGGGTAATTAGGCGCGTTTAAAGCAAACTACGTAGAGTTTTGTAGGGGTTAAGGGTGAAAGATTTTTTCTTTCCTCCTTTCCCATTCCCTTTTCTATTGAATTGGTCAGTATTAATGCTTACCCTACAAAAATCTGTAGTTAAGGGTTTTCCTGTTTGAGAAGTCGTAGGGGAGCATACACCCAGTGAATTTGGGCTAGGTAGTACTTTGAAAGCAACTGAAAAAATATTTGCCGCTAGCTATAATAAAAATTAATAATCTGCTAAAAATTATGACAAACTTTCCTTTAAATAACGTCTTTTTAATACTGGGAATAGTTTTTCTCTTTATTTCTGTTATTGGGCAATCTAAACTAGGTTTTGTTGAAATTAATCCAGGTTGTTTCGGCAGAACTTTAGCTTTATTGATTGGCTTGCTAAGTTTAGGAGTTGCTGTTTTATCAGTAACTAATTCTGTAGAAAGTCTAGATTTGCTGAGAAATTATCTTACCCAGCAACTTCAACAAGGTATAGGATTTGTTAACGAATTGTTCCTTAACTCATAAGGATTTTTCTTGTCTCTTCTCTGTGTTACGAACATTTTAACGCCAGTTGCTACCCTGCGGGTTCTCCAAAGTAGTGCAATCCGGGAAACCCGCTCAGACAGATTTCCTATTCTTTACCTATGTGGTTAGTGGTTAAGATTTTTGCCTATTCACAACTTATAACAATCCTAAATCACACGTAAGAATTTAGAGACTAAACTTCTCAAAGAAATCCCGGCATCTGAATAGATGGAAATTTCACCAAGCATGGGGGCAGATGATCGCTACATCAATTATTTTACTCACTAACAATAAGGATTTCCAAATGTACTAAGCTACGGATTCTGATGATGGTCTGCAAAAAATCAATGATCAAATATTTGTCGGTGCGTGATAGCTTCCGCCATAACGCACTACAACTGATGTGGTTGCAAAGTTGATATCAATCTTCTGCTAAAAGTTGTTTTTCTTTTGGTAATAAAGAAGTTTCATCTACAGGTTGAACAGTATTGGTGGGAGTGGTTGTAATCAAATGGGGTTTGATAATTAGACTGACTCCTATTGCCCAGGCTATTGCAACCATCCAACCTGCCAGAATATCACTGGGGAAGTGAACCCCTAGGTAAAGCCTTGTCCAAGCAATAGCCAAGACATATAAACTACCGAAAAGAAAAATTAACCAGCGCCAAGGTTTATCCTTGCTCAAAATTACTAAAATTATCACCAGAGTCATACTCGTCATTGCATGACCACTGGGAAATGCATAATCAAATTCAGGCGCACCGGACATCCAAAGTTGCGGACGCACTCGATGCATCAATTCCTTGGCTGTGCGGTTGATGATGACACTTCCTAATGCAGCCGTGAGTAGATAAGTAAGCGATCGCCACCAGCGTCTTTGCCATAATACGATGGCGATCGCACTCAATATCGGCAAGGCAGTCCAAAAAGACCCAAATTTCGTCAGAATCACCGCTACTACATCTAACTGTGGCAGCGTTTTAGAATGAATTGCCAGCAATATAGGCACATCCCAAGGGAAACCGCCTGCATTCTGCCATACCTTGACTGCCAAAATTTCAAAGAGCTGAAAAGGTAAATAAACTCCTATCAATAGGATTAATAAAGAACGCCAATGAGCAATTAACAGCTTTTTGAGAAAATTCAGCGGCCAGAGGCCTTCTTGATTAACTTTCTTAGCCCCGTCCATATTAAATACACTATGACTGTCAAATTATAGTATTTTCATAAAAAGATTCTTTTGAAGTCTACTACCCTAGTACAGAGAACAATCAACGTCTATCTGTGTATGTGAATCAATCCATGCAATTTTAAGGTAGAGGCAAGTCCCTTAACATACGTGTCAACTTAAGCTCAAACGCTTATTCCACAGGCGTTTG
>JAVRCF010000124.1:0-17760 GCA_034530935.1 Aulosira sp. DedQUE10
CAACGCCAGTAGACTCTTGTGGGGTCAAACCCCCTATTCGCCAGCTGTATCCTTTTAGGGGTGGGCTTTCCCGCCGACTTTCTGTAAAACTCCGCGTTCTTTTGCGTTTCCATTTCACCCTTAAATTTCCCAGAATTGTACCTAAGGCAGAACTTAACAGCGGAAAATACTGCATTACAATTATTAATAACTACTTCACACTTCTTTACATCATGCAGGCAACAACAGCCCCCTCTACAACTCCTATACCTGGCCAATACTGGCAGTGGCGAGGGCATAAAGTTTACTATGTACGAGCCGGAGAACAACAACCGCAACGGCCACCTTTGTTATTAGTGCATGGTTTTGGTGCTTCTACAGACCACTGGCGCAAAAATATCACAGGACTGTACCCAGATTTCCAAGTTTTCGTGATCGATTTATTAGGATTTGGGCGTTCAGCCAAGCCTAAATTAGAGTACAGTGGCGACTTGTGGCGCGATCAACTCCATGATTTTATTAATGAAATCATCGGTCAAAAAGCAGTTTTAGTAGGTAACTCCCTTGGTGGCTATGGTTGCTTGTCTGTTGCTGCACAATACCCTGATAGTACGGCTGGTGTAGTTTTGCTCAACAGCGCAGGGCCCTTTAGCATCGAAAAGCCGACATCTGAACCGGAAGCTTTGCAATCACAAATTCAGCCTCCCAAACAAGAATCGGGATTGCAGAAGTTACTAGGAGATGGTGTGAAGTGGATGTTTCAGCAGCCTTTAGCCCAGTTTTTATTATTTCAATACGTCCGTCAACGTTGGGTAATTCGCCAAACCCTAGAGAAAGTTTATCTGGATAAAAGTGCAATCACAGACCAATTGGTAGAAGAAATTTATCGCCCGGCTTACGATGCTGGTGCATTAGATGTATTTGTTTCAGTGTTTAGTACTCCCCAAGGAGAAAAAGTTGATGTACTGCTGAAGCAATTAACTTGTCCTTTATTGTTGTTGTGGGGAGAAGCTGATCCTTGGATGAATGCTAGGGAACGTTCCCAGAAATTTCGCCAATATTATCCACAACTGCAAGAACATTTTCTGTCTGCGGGTCATTGTCCCCATGATGAAATACCCGATCGAGTTAACTCAATTTTACGAGATTGGGTATTAGGAAGTACTAAAAAATAAATCATCTAATCGTAGGGTGCGTTGCTATCAGGCATAATACACCCTACAAATAAATGGCACTTACTTAAGCAAAAGTTGCTTTTCAGATCCCCGACTTCTTAAAGAAGTCGGAGATCTAAACCCAGTTGAAATAAGTGACATTCCACCATACAAACACTAACTATCTAAGCTTTTAAGAGCAATCGTATGATTTCAGATATTGTTCTCATCGGCCCAATTCATACAGGTAAAAGTACTCTGGGACAACTCCTAGCCCACAAATTAGGAATTCCACAATGTTCTATGGATGATTTACGCTGGGATTATTATCAGGAAATCAACTATGATGAAGGACTGGCAACGCATATTAGAGAAAAAGAAGGATTCTTGGGAATTTATAAATATTGGAAACCCTTTGAAGCATATGCTGTTGAAAGATTACTTTCCGAACATAGCAATTGTGTTTTTGATTTTGGCGGAGGTCATTCTGTTTATGAAGATGATGAACTTTTTCAGCGAGTACAACGAGTTTTAAACCCCTACATAAATGTTGTGTTAATTTTTCCATCCCCAGATTTAGAAGAATCTATCCAAATACTCAATGAACGCAATGGTGGAATTGTCAGTCATGGATTAGATTTCAACGAACATTTTATTAAGCATCATTCAAACCACGATTTAGCAAAATCAGTTATTTATACTAAAGATAAATCACCTGAAGAAACAAGAGACGAGATCCTGAAAAGAGTTAAACTTTAAAAATTCTATGTAAACCCTTTGAATTGATGAGTTGATGTAAAATTTTCTTGCTCATACTGACTCAAAAAATCAGCAGGATAAACGTGAAAAAACTCTGCAAATTTGCGAATATGATTAATCTTAGTCGGGGTTATTTCACTGATATTCCATACTACAAATACTATTTAAAAACCTGTGACTTGATTTCTTGCTCTATGGCATCGCTAATAATCTCTGTCCCCATAGCAGGTTTGTCAAGATTCACCCGAATAAAATTTGTTTTATCTTTTTCGGTAAATTTTTTATCATTATCAGAGTCTTTAAGAATTTTGATAAACAAGGCGTTTTGGCTAGGAACAATCACCCAATTCAGGAGTTGAGTATTATTCGGGGTAATTTGCAAAAGATTCCTACCTGATAAATCTGATATATAACCAACTATGGCATCTGCATTGTTGAGTTTTTTATCAGCGTTGGTATCTTGCTCTAAAATTCTATATAACCAAAATCTAGTAAGCGGTTTACCTGCTAATTTTGTCTCTAAAAAATCGTAGCTAGTTATAACTGCCTTTTTATTTAATAAGAGATGACTTTCTCCATCTGGTTTATGATAAAAAATAAAATTATACAGTTTGTTTTCTCTGCCTGAAGAACGCGAAATACTATAATTACTGTCTTTCTCTTGATACTCTTCGAGAAGAGTTACGGGAATCATCAAATAATCTGATTGCTCTTTAATGATTAAATCGCCGTAGGTAATATTCTCTTGTGGCTTTTGTTCTTGAGTTGCTTTGACCTGTTTCTGCTCTATTCTTCTATTAGAATTTAGCTCACAAGATGAAGCGAATATAGCTATAAAAATTGCTGTAGTAACTTTCTTCCAAAAGCAATTAATACTCATTAAAATCTCCCAGTTAGATATTTGATTACCATATTGTATTCTTGTCTGTAAAATTTTATTTAATTGGATTAAAAGCCACAGATCCCCAGCTTCTTTAAGAAATCAGGGATCTTGTTGTTATATCATGTCCGGTTGAACACTTGTCATTGCGACCGCTCTTAAGCAATCGCAAAGATGTAGAGATTGCGTCTTTCCACTTCGTTGCACTCTGGTGCGTCCGCTACGCAATGACATATCGCAACTAATTTAGCGGACATGATGTTAAAGAATAATTGATGATTGCTATTTTTTATAAAACAAATTCACGTAGAGATTTTTATTAATCATATTTAAAACTCAAAAACCTGGTCATAGGTGACCAGGTTCGCTCGAATTCACTGTTTTCAAATCGTTACTTTATTAAGTGATTACAGAAATTAACAACTAGGGTGAACTTAACAACTAGCAACTTCAGCATTTTTTGTTTTTCCGCTTTGGGATTTGGCTTGGCCTTTTTTTAAAAGACTTTACGCCACTTCACTATTAAGACGCTGAAACTTGCTTGGGCTACTGACAGGAGACACCAAGTCATTTGCCCTTTGGGTTTGGTTGTGTGTTATCTGGTGTCTTATGAATATTAAGATAGCACTTCCATCATCAGCTACAAATCTTTGTTTACTAAAGTTGATGTTTTGTTTAATTCTGCAATACAGATTGAAGGTTGTACACAAACAGGGTTGACAAGAGACACTGGGACTTTGTTAACGCAACATTTTTAGCTCATTGGCGTGCGTTAGGCGATCGCCATAACGCACCCTATAACTACAACTTAATAGATTGTGAATTTGGTATTACTTACCACTCCCACATGAGTTTACTCTCATCTAGATGGTCAGTGACGATACGTCCAATGGCATCAATTTCTGTCAATTCTGCGTCCGAAAGTTTCACCTCAGCAGTCAGGGCGTTATCTAAAGCTTGTTGGGGATAACGCGCACCGGCGATCGCATTTGTTTGCGGTTGGGCTATTAACCAAGCTAGCGCTAACTGAGCTAGGGTAGCATGATGTTTTTCGGCTATGGGGCGCAGTTTGTCTAAAGCTTGTTGGGCGCGTTCAAAGTTTTCACCTTGAAACAGCCTGTTTTTAGCACGATTATCTGCTGGGTCGAATTGATGACCAGGAGAAAATTTACCTGTTAATAATCCCTGTGCTAAAGGTGAATAAGCAAGAATAGAAATTTGATTTTCAACACAATAAGGCGTTAACTCTTTTTCTACCGGTCGCCAAAATAAAGAGTAAGGTGGTTGTAAACTGTCAATTCTGCCATACTTGGCGGCTTCTATTAGTTGTTCACGCGAAAAATTAGAAACTCCAATGGCACGAATTTTACCTTGCTCTTTCAATGAGTTGAGAGCATTCATTGTTTCCTCAATCGGTACTATTTCACTATTAAAAGCACCAGATGGCCAATGAATTTGATAAAGGTCAATATAGTCTGTTTTCAGGTTTTGCAAAGACCGTTCACAAGCTGCAATTACTTGGTCATACTTGAGATGGTTCGCAAAAACTTTTGTGGCATACTCTACTTGCTCTCGCACATCCGATAAAGCTTCGGCTACAATGCGTTCAGAGTGTCCATCACCATAAACCGCAGCCGTATCAATTGTGGTAATTCCTGCTTCAAATGCAGCTCGAATTGTTTGAATTGAGTCAGCATCCTCAATTCCCACCCACATTCTTTTACCAGCTTGCCAAGTTCCCATTAAGATAGGTGTGATTTGGACATCTGACGTTCCGAGAGTTCGCTTTTGCATAGTTCCTTATTCATATCCCTGGATACTTTCATACTGTAGCGGTCTTAGCGTCAAATTAAATCAGAGTTAAAGTAGATACCGATGAATTTGACCACAACCTTTCATGCACTCAAAGAATGGGCAGTTGCTATCGATGCCTTAGAAAATGGCAATACTATTATGTTGCTCCGCAAAGGCGGTATCCATGAACAGAATGGACGTTTTCAAGTTGCTCATCACCAGGTTTTACTCTACCCTACATTTGAGCATCAACAAGCTTTTATGCTCAAACCTGAGTATGCTAATCTTGTCTGTCCAGTGACATCCGGCTGGCATCCAGAAACGGTTCGCATCGGTAGCTGGGCTGAAATTACCGAGATTTTGCCAGTTAGGGACAAGTCAATTGTCAACAACTTGCTTCCCTTTCATATTTGGAACGAGCATTTTATTAGCGATCGCTTAAAATGGAAAGCCCGCCAACCCTTGTATATACTCCTGCTGCGGACTTATAAACTCCCCGAAGTGCAGGAAATTCCTTATCTTGCTCAATACGGCGGTTGCAAGTCATGGATTGATTTAGCACAACCCTTTGATATCCAAACAGCAGAACCAGTGTTGTCTGAGTCTGGCTATCAGCAGTTAGTCGGGAAAATTCGCGGTATTATCGGTGACAAGTTGTATGTCCCATCCTTTTGACCTACCTGCACTGTGCTGCTGGGGGGCATTGAGGTGACTATAGCGATCGCATGATTCGGGTTCAAGAAAGAAAAAAAGCGATCGCTTATCCTCAATATAAAACCAAACAGAGCGATCGCTCTGTAGTAGGCTTTAACACTAGCTAGTATAAGTAATCCAAACTTGTCTAAACAGAAAAACAAATTATTTACACCTGAGGTTTATCCGAAAATAGTATTGATCGACACATACATTTGTAAAAACCGCAAGTACTATAAAAAAAACTTCACCCTAAATCAAGGGAGAGGCATGGAAGTTGGTTGACTGTGTGGTTTGTATCCTACGCAAGGAGTCCGTTAGGCTGGCAGTTTGTGGGTAATTATCTGTTCTCACGCGTCGGGAATTTGACAGTTATCTCACTTAAGCAGAAGAATTATCCCAAAGGGTGATGCGGGTATTGACAAAAATCTGCAAATATGCAATATATGCTAAAAGCAAAGGAGTTTACCATGCAAGGACAAATGTGCTGGTTATCTAGTTTTAGTGCTGAGGGGGAGAAAATTTTACATTTGCAAAGTTCACCCAACCAGCCGTGGCGGCCATACACAGCTTGTAGGGAATATGCTGTTCCCGATTATAAAATACCAGGTGGATCGAAAGGTTGGGCAACCTATCAAAAATTGCTCAAAGCTGGCTGGACATTGGTACCAAGCGCTCGTGCCAACGAGTTTGTCAACAATTATTCAGATTCAATCATCAAAAATCAATAGTCCACAGTGATTCCAGAAGACTGTGGACTTAATTTATTAACCTTCAAAAACTCATAGCGGAACCTTCTCCGCGAGGATCGGCTGCTCCCTCTAAAGTGTGATCTGATGTCACAACGATCGCATTAGCATTACCCCAAGGAGTTGTTTCTTTAATTTTGTGTCCACGACGGCGCAACTCCTGTAACGTGAGAGCATCCAAACCCCAAGGTTCTACTTGTAACTCATCGGGAAGCCACTGGTGATGTATGCGTGGAGCTGAAACCGCTGCACCCGTATCCAGCCCGTATTCCAAGACGTTAAGGATAACTTGCAATACTTGGGTAATAATCGTGCTACCACCAGGCGTACCTACAGCCATCCGTAAATGACCATTTTCGGTGACAATTGTGGGTGTCATGCTAGATAGCGGCGTTTTGCGAGGTGCGATCGCATTAGCTTCGTTACCAACCAAACCAAAAGCATTGGGTACCCCTGGTGCAGCTGCAAAATCATCCATCTCGTTGTTCAGCAAAATTCCTGTTCCTGGTGTCACCACACCAGCACCAAAGCCAAGGTTAATTGTAAATGTCAGACTAACGGCATTGTGCTGTGCATCTACAACTGTTAAATGGCTCGTTTGGGGCGATTCATGTTTAGAACAAGTGGACAGTAGGGTAAAAGAACACTTGGAATTTTGAATTGTCTCAAGTCCTGGCTTTACCTCAGTTGAGGGTTTAGCAACTTCCATGTTGATTTGTTGACGGCGTTTTTTGGCGTAGGCTGTGCTAATTAGTTGCTGTACAGGAACTTTGACAAAATCGGGATCACCTAAATATTGGGATCGATCGGCGTAAGCAATTTTCATCGCCTCTATCATCAGATGTAAAGCATCGGGGTGATGCCAGCCCCAAGATTTAAAATTGCTGTCCCCGATGATGTTTAAAATCTGCAATAAGTGAACCCCTCCCGATGAAGGTGGTGGCATTGAGCAGATTTTAGCTTGGCGAAAATTGCCACAAATAGGAGTCCGCCAAATGGGTTTGTAGGCTTTCAAATCTGCCAAGGTAATTAAACCACCATTTTTGGCCATATCTGCGGCGATCGCTTGGGCAACATTACCTGTATAAAAACTTTGGGGATTTTGGGCAATTGCTTCTAAAGTTTTGGCTAAGTCACGCTGCACTAACCTTTCACCTGGCTGGTAATATTCGCCATTGCGAGTAAAAATTTCCCGCGCCGCCGGATTGCTGAGAATTACCTGCTTGCGATTTTCGTAAGCTGGCAAAGAACGGTAAGTTACCAAACGACTGATCGTAAAACCATCTTTGGCGAGTGCGATCGCAGGTTGTACCACCTCTCGCCAAGGTAGCTTACCATAACAGCGATGCAATTCATACATTCCTGCCACCGTTCCTGGTGTCGCCACCGCCAAATAACCATTCACACTTGCATTCGGACGCACCTTTCCCTGTGAATCCAAGTAAAGATTTCTGGTAGCTTTGATTGGTGCGCGTTCCCGAAAATCCAGCGCTTTCATTTCGCCAGTTGTTTCCGAATGCATCAGCAAAAATCCACCCCCGCCAATTCCCGCAGAAAAAGGCTCAACCACAGAAATTGCCAAGGTTGTGGCGACTGCTGCATCAACGGCATTGCCTCCCCGACGTAACATCGAAATACCTGCCTCACTAGCTAAGGGATGCGCTGATACCACCATCCCTTTTTTACTGCGTAAAGGTATAGTAAAGGCAGCTGATACAACTTGGCTGTGAAGCAGAACGCTCAGAGAAAAGATGGTAAATACAACGCGCTTAAATTTATGATTACGCACTTTTATACCATTTCGTTTACTGTGACGATTGGCAATTTCTCATAAAAATACCCTCTTGAAAAGGCTTATTCATAAAAAGATTTAAATTTAGGTTGGAATTTTTATAATTTTAATCCTAATTTATGCATAAAATGTAACATTTTTTGTGTTTGAATTTCATCTCCTAAGATTTGATAAATTCTATATGCATGACGGTAATAATAAATGGCTTCTTGAGAGTGATTTAACTTGTGCAGCGTAGTTCCTAAAGTTAGAGATATCTTGGCTTCTTCGTGATTATTTTTTCGTTCCTGAGCAAGGATAAGCGCAGATTGTAAAAATCCCATTGCTTGAGACAATTGCCCTTCGCAGTAATATATATGCCCAATATTAAACAATAACTGTTGCTGACTGTGTTTAGCACCAATATCTTGCAAAATTGTCAAAGTTTGTTGAGAGTAGGCTAAAGCATGATCATTTCTACCTAAATTATGATCTGAACCCATCCTTGCTAAAGCAGATGCTTCGTCTAATGGATTACCAATTTGGCGACTAATAGCTAAAGATTCAATATTATATTCTATTGCTTGCTCAATTAAATTTATTTGACTGCACAAATCACTTAAGCCTAGCAAGATCGCACTGCGGACTTTTTGCTCACCGATATCATAAGAAATATCTAGGGAAGTTATCAATAAATCTATTGCTTGCTGATACTGATTTAGTCCTTTATATGCCTGACCAAGAATGTGAAGACTAATCATCACAAGACTTTGATTGTCAATTGCTCTAGCAAGCAAGAGTGATTTATTACAAAAATTAATTGCTTTTTCCCACTGTTCCAATTGAAGATAAATACCACCAATATTTGCTAGTGAATCTCCTATGGCTTTGATATCTTCCATTTCTTGAGCAATCAGCAAAGCTTTCTGTTCGTACCGCAGTGATTGTTGGTAATCACCTAGGCACTGGTAAACATTTACCAGCGCTCCCAAGGCGCTTTTCTGGCAAATGCGCTGATTTATTTCGTAACTAATAGCTAACTGATTTTTGAAATGCTCAATTGCTTTATGATACTGTCCTAAATTTTGGTAATTAGTTCCTAACCCCCATATTCCTGTTATATGTAACACCCTGTTACCAGTCTCACAAGTAATTTTTACTAATTTTGTAAAATACTTGATGGACTCTTGAGCTTGGCTGAGTTGACGATAACAATTGCCTATATTGTATAAAGCTACTTCTTGCCAATCTTTAGCACCCATCCGCTGAGATAAGGCAAGAAGCAGCTTATGGTACTCTAAAGCTTGTGAAAAATTGAACAGTTTTTCGTAAATAGCTGCTAGCTGGCTTAAGCAAGTTAGTTCTTCCTGTAAAGCTTGGCTGCGTCGGCTAATTGACAGCTTTTCCAAGTAATAAGCCAGCCTCCTGCGAAGGAGGTGCGTAAGATGTTGTTCATCTTCTCCTAACATGTTGAGTATGCAGTATAGTTGTTAACCTAGTCCAAATCTGGCTGTATTAATATGCAGCCAAGAGTCATTACAGTAATACGTAGCATTTTACTGGTAGCATGTGATAAATAGATTTGGTAAAGATTTTCTATTTTTCATATAAACTTTAAATTTTCTTAATTAAAGCCTTGAATAGTACCTTCCAATCAAAGTATATATAAAGACAAAAACTATTTAATACTAAAGTGTTTATACTTAAAAAATTGGGCTTACTTCACGTAAATACCTGTTTTAAATCACACATTAGTTTTGACCCAAAAATTCTATATAATACCATTTCTCTAAATCCTTGCTACAGATAATTCTCCCCCTGCTCCCTGCCCTCTGCCCCCCTGCTGTCCATGTGTAGCTTTATTTTGAAGAATTGGTATAAGTTCCATGAGCCAGGAAAAAATAAAAAACTGAGACTTTTATATTGTAGTAATAAAATAGCAATCGCGATCTTCATACACTTAGTGTATCAAAAAGGGATGCTTCAGCTAGAAACTCAAATTTTTTACTCAAAGCTGAACATTTTTTCAAGCCAGCTAATTTTGGAAAATCCCACAACCAAGCCATGAAAATGGGCATGGGGCATTGGTAATTGGTAATTGCTTTTTCCCCTTGTGCCCCTGTTCACTATTTTCAAGACAGTCAATCACGGAAATTTCATGAAAATCAATACCTCTAAATAAGTCAGTGGAAATAAACCCAACTATGTTACGAAACGTAAATAGCCTTGAAACCCTTACAAATGACAAAGGACAAAGCGCAGTCAGACCCCATGTATCTCTGCATTGCCGTATATTTGGGTCTCCACTCCGTGGGTAGTTATCTAATTTTTTATGAAAATTTCTTTGATGCCAATTTTACTTTTGGGGAAACTGCGACGGCTGACTTTACAGGGGGAGCGCTGCGTTATTATTTGACTTCTGGTTCACCCGCCCAGTTGCTAAAACGCTATACCGAATTAACAGGACGTGCACCTTTACCTCCCCGTTGGGCTTTAGGTTATCACCAGTCTAAATGGGGATATCGCATAGAATCCCTAGTTAGACAGGAAGCCAGAGGATTTCAGGATCATAAATTACCTTTGAGTGAAATCGCTTCATAAAAGTTCAGTTGAAAGTGCTGAATAGTGAGTGCTGAGTACTGAGTACTGAGTCATTACCAATTACCCATTACCAAATCCCTTTTTATATTTGATGTATTTTTAACTATGTGGCAGTTTGGCAACTACTTACAAGATTAACTGGATATATTGCAGATATTACCAAGATGTTTTACTCATTCTCCTAAAGACAGGTTGCAGCCTGTTTTTTTTGTTTTCAATTATTCGGCATTTTGGCAACTCCTGAAAATTTAGCTATGTTATCTTCAAAAGAAAATGAGTATTAATCTAGGTTGCAATATCTGATCAAGAGCAAATAAATGTTCTTGTTGTTTGTCTCTTTGATAATCCTGACGACCTATTAAACTTACAGCAGATTGCAAGTTGCTGAGGTACAGATAATTGTAAGGGCACGGCAGTGCCGTGCCCCTACCCGCGTACCTCATTTACCTGAAATACGCTGTATTTGTGTATTTTTTTCCAGACTCCAAGGTGTGTTACCACTTTCAAGCTATCTGGACGGGATAATACCCGTCTTTTATTATGTTTTGCAGTTAAGTAAAAATATATAATTTTGTACTATCAGCTTTTAAAGAATTTGAACACATCCTATGGGAAGATGACCTATTAAAAAAAGAAGGAGTAAATTAATTCGGGATGTTGTTATGCACTGGATTTATATAGAGGTATGGTGATGAGCCAAACCTTTTTTCTTATTCCTCTATCAGAAAATAGCTTTGCGATTATTGGCAAGAAAGCCTATTTCTTCGCCCATCTCTATGCGCCTTATAATGAAACAGCATCAGGGGAAGTGTAGCCACACTCCCCTACATCAGTGGTGTTGGCTGATTTAACGGTGGTTTTGATATTTTGATGATTCTGGCTGGGGAAGATGATAAAATTATTTGCTAAATAACGCCCAAGCCAAAAACCTCTCGGTGTAATATAACGCTAATTGATTGCTCACACCGTTGAAAACAGCATCAAAAGCGTGTTCAGCCCAAGGTATTTCTAAGAAAACCGCAGTTTCTCCAGCTTTATTTAAACTTTCATACATTTGCCTACCAAATCGCGCTTTTACCACATGGTCGCGGCTACCGTAAACTAATAATGTTGGTGGTAAACGGCGAGTTATATAGTTAATTGGTGAAGCAATTTGATACTGCTGGGGAAATTCTTGAGGGGAACCACCAATAAAAGTTTTTAGAATAGCCTGAATGTTAAGCGGGTCAGGTCGTGGTGGTGTATTATAGCCTTCAGTCAAGTTCACTGGCCCGTAATAGCTCACTACACCACGAATCGTTGGCGCATTTAGTTGATAAGCTGCTAGCATTGCCAGGTGTGCGCCAGAAGAACGCCCCAACAAGATGATTTTTTCTGGATCGGCTTCATATTCCGCGGCGTGTTGGCGAATAAAATTAAGGGCTGTACGCACATCATCTAATTGTGCTGGAAACTGATATTTGGGCGCGTGTCGGTAATCAATTGCAAAGACAGTATATCCACGCTCTGCCATATATTGATTAAACTCATAATTGGCGTGAGGATTACCAGTTTTCCAAGCTCCACCATAGATTACCACTAGTACTGGATATTTCCCAACTTTTGGGGGTTGGTAAACTTCCATTTTTAAAGGAACTCCCGCAGGATTAGCAAATACAATCTCAGTTTTATGACGGATTTTTCCTAGTGGAATACCTCGGAAGCTGTTAACTAAAGAAAAGGACTGAGTTTGCATTTGAGCGCTTATTTGAGGTGGAATTTGCGCTAAATAATTTTCACCTAATTCTTGTTTGATTGCTTCTGCCATCTGCATCTGAGTTTGTGGAATGTTTATTAACACAGAACCACAAATAAATAAGCCGATTAAGCTAAAAATGCTGGCTAAAAGCTTTAGGGAAAGCTGATGAATATAAAAAAAAGCCAATAACAAAGAAAGCAAATTGAATATAAATAACCACGGACTGATTTCTGGCGCTCCTACTCCTAGGGGGAGTAACAACATATTGGGAGCCGGAATAATAATCCAAGAACTGAGGAATAAACTAGTAACACTCAGTAATATTGCCAGCCACGGTAAAATTATTTTATATTTATACAACATAATTATATTGCTTAAAAAATATATTATAAAATTTATTTAAACTGTAGTGAGTTGGCTGATCACTAATGACCCGCTTTTCCTCCGTTTTGGTGGTTTAGATATGTATATCGACCTCGGTGCAGAGAAAATTTTAGCAGCCGAGAGGAATCAAGAAAAAATTGCGGTTGAAATCAAAAGCTTTGTTGCGCCTTCTGCTACAACTGAATTTAGTACTGCTCTAGGACAGTTCCTCAAATATCAACTAGCTCTGGAAGAGGAACAACCAGAGAGACTACTATACTTAGCAGTTCCCTTAGACACCTATCGTTCTTTTTTTACCTTAGAACTGCCACGCTTATTAATCCAACGCTACCAAGTTCGGCTGATTGTTTTCGACCCAGAAGAGGAGGCGATCGTCAAATGGCAAAAGTAGAACAGTACCGTCAACTGATTCAAGAACTATTGCTAGCTTACAGTGAAATCAAAGCCAGCAATGAGGAAGTCGAAGCAGAATTGATTTTTGATCAACAACGCGTTGGGCTTTGCCCCGCCGTAGGCATCGCTACCAACTTGTTCATGCAGGGTGGTCAAATAAGCGCCGTGTATATGGCTGTGTTTTGCATCTAGATATTAAAAACGAAAAAATTTGGATTCAACACGATGGTACGGAAGGCGGTATCGCTAATGAACTTACTAGTCTAGGTGTACCCAAAAAAGACATCGTATTAGCTTATCACTCCCCTTTTAAACGACAATTTACCGAGTTTGCTGTTGGTTAAGATGTTTGAAGGTGAAAACTCAGATGTTGCATCATTCTCAATAACCAAATTTAGGGGCTTGTGACTCACTATTCGGTAGGATTTTCACCATTTTACCTGTTCCCTGCTCTCTGGCACTATCTACTTGCTATATAGCCATCTGCTAAACAAACGGCTAACTCTAGGCATAACAACGTAGGTCAACAGTAAAACCATAATAATGGTAATAATCAGCGAAATCATCAAAGGTGGTAAGCCCCGAATTAGGGGGACTAAGAGAGTATTCAACAAATTAATCAGCACAAATACAGCGCCCCAAGTCAGCAATGCTGTTTTATAACGTGGTGGAATTTTTAATGGTTGACCAGGGAGAGAAAACCAGCCTTCTAAGCCACAAATTTCTTGAACATGAGGGTCAGATTGCACTAAATGTTTGCCTCGATTTAGCCAATATTCGCGATCGCGTGATGTCATCCATGCTTTTAAGTTTTCATAGCTGTTAAACCGGAAGATAATCACGTATTCTGCTCGTACACCTGGTTGTGGACGAATCACATTTGTGCCCAAGTGACCAAAATAGGTTTTGGCAACACCGATTATTTCTTGCATCCAAGCCTCGTAATCTTTCTCACATCCTGGTTTGACCAGTTGCGAAATGACTACGGTGACAAATTGCTCTTCCTGTTCAATTTCCATTTTCATTTTAAGCCCAAGGGATATCCAGGTTTCCCGACTTCCAGCCGCACAACGTTCGCCGGCACAATCCCTGTAGGCGGAGGTAAAAACATTCCGCCATTCATCACAACATAGATGGAGGTGCGTTCGCTCTCCTGTTGACCAAAAGCTACAGCAGTACTACCAATTACACCCTGTTCGGCTTGAGCAATTATGGTTGTACTCCCATTTGGTGTAATCTTCACTACACTGTTGTATATGTGCGTTGCCCCGAAAAGATTGCCTTCGACATCAAAGGCAAAATCATCAATATTGGTCTGCTGAACAAAGATTTCTGGTTCCCCAGGTTCATTTGTTGTAGTAATTGGAACCCGCAACAGCAACATTTTTTCTGTGTTTGAAACGTAGAGGTCATTACCAAAGCGCTTCAAACCATTAGCCGCCGGAATAATACTTTCTGGATTACTGCGAGCAAGCAAAGGATGTTCTAGCCAAATTGAGCTACAGCGTTGAGCAATATCTACTAACCAGATTGCACCCCGATAGGAATCTGCAATTAAATACTGAGTGCCAGAAAGTGGGGTGATGCCATTGAGAAATATCGCATCTGGTAGAGTTAGCAAGGTTTCTACTTTACCATCTACAGTAACTAATGAAACCACGGGTATAGAATCAGCATTCCATCCAGTCGCTACCAAATCTGCATTCGCCGTAAAAGCCAGACCACTCACTTTACCTGCAACTCTGGCATGAATCTGCTGATTTCCATCTGGTGTAATGCGAACAATTGTACCGATTTCGTGATTAGTTACAAATATTGTGCCATCTGGTGCGATCGCTAAATTTTCAAGAAAAGTATTGACGGGAAACGATGTAATGACTTTGGCTGATGCTAATTCTATTGGCGTATCCGCGTAAATGGGGGGTAAACCTGCTGAATTTTCCATATTAACCTAAGATAGCTTATCTTATCTCACCATATTAGGGTTTATGGGCGGTTAATTATTGGTTAATCAGCAAAATCGGGACTGAGAATAAATCTCAGCCCCGATAAAAAAGCGGGCTAACCGCTAGTAATATGGTTAACCCGTGCAGCTTTGGGAACGCGCAGAGAAATTGTTATTGCAATACCAACTTCACATTGGCGTTTTGTAGACCGCGCTGTTTTACTTCAGCCAAGGTCTTGTTAACGGCATACTTTTGGTTGATAGAGTTGATCAACTCAGTTTGGTTGTGCTTCTTAGCAACACCCCACAGGTCAGCGATGAGGTCAAAAGAACCATCACTGTTGCGAGACCAACCGAGGTCATATTCGCCTTCAAGCACAGCAACGATGTCGGAACGGACGCGCTGACCGTTATAACCACGGACATCAGCTTCAGTCTTCACGCTGATACCCAGGTCGCGCAAGGATGCTTTGAGGATTTCTGCGTCGGTGATCTTGGTGCGAAGAGTGCTAAAGTGAGACATTTGGGTTTCCTCCAATAGAGAAGATTGAGAACAACGACAACGGTTTGTTTTTGGGGAAGCCGCACATAAATGAGAAGCGGCTTTTTTTCTATCAACTGCTAGCAATAATTGCTAGCCTTTCCCCCTGGGTTAGCAGGAGAAAGCTTTTAAAACTCCATTCGCTGATACTCAGCAACGGAGGATGCTGCGGGTCTAGCGCGCTGTCTGGCCCAATCTCTCAAAGCTGTGACCTGTTCTTGCATAGTACGAGACAGCGGCAGGGTTGCCTTCAATGCAGCAATAATATCTAGTTGGGTGAACTCACGGTCTTGGGCAAAAGCTTCGTACATTGCCGCCACAATCGCTTGTTCAATTTCTGCCCCAGAAAAGCCGTCCGACATCTTAGCTAGTTGTACTAGATCGAATCGGGTGATGTCTTCACGACGCTTTGTCAGGTGGATGTTATAAATATCCTGACGTTCTTCAGGTGTGGGCAGATCCACAAAGAAAATTTCATCAAAACGACCTTTTCTCAAGAACTCCCCAGGCAAGCGTTCCACTCTATTGGCGGTTGCCATCACGAACACAGGAGATTTCTTTTCTTGCATCCAGGTCAAGAAAGAGCCAAAGATCCGACTAGAAGTACCACCATCTGAATCACCAGAACCAGCACTACCAGCAAAGGATTTATCCAACTCGTCAATAAACAGAATCGTGGGAGAAATTGATTCTGCTGTTTTGAGGGCATTACGCAGGTTGGCTTCACTTCGACCCACCATTGAGCCGTCGTAGACTCTTCCCATATCTAAGCGTAATATTGGTAACCCCCAAAGTCTGGAAGTAGTTTTAGCAATCAATGACTTACCACAACCAGGAACTCCTAAAATTAGCATCCCCTTAGGTTGAGGCAGACCGTACTCTCTAGCTTTTTCTGTAAAAGCATTAGAGCGTTGCTTCAGCCACTTTTTCAACTCTTCTAAGCCACCAACAGCATCAATGGTTTCATCTTCTTCGATGTACTCTAGTATACCATTGCGCCGAATTAGCTGTTTCTTCTCAGATAAAACGATATCTACTTCATCTTCCGTCAAACGCCCTGTAGTTACCTGTGCCTTCCGATAGACTTTTTCGGATTCATCTTTGGTTAAACCCAAGGCGGCTCTGAGAAGCTTTTCTCTCGCCTCTGTTGTCAGTCTTCGCCCACGATTTTGATCTAAATGGTGAGTTAAAACTTTATTCAGCTCAGCCATGTCTGGTAACTGGAAGTCGAGAACTACAACTTCCTTTTCCAGTTCGATAGGCACTTGCTGCAATGGCGACATTAAAATAATGTTTTTCGGTGAATTATGCGTGCCTTTAAAACTTGCGATCGCATCACGTAACGATCTAGTTGTTGCAGGCGCATCAATAAATGGATGTAAATCTTTAAGAATAAATATACCAGGTTCTTTATGCCGGATAATCCACTCAATTGCTGCCTCTGGAGAAACAGTATTATGTTGGGTGACGTTCCGGGGTTGACCATACTCCACGATGCCGTGAGTTACTGTCCAAACAAATACTCGGCGTTGGGGCTTTAATAACTGGGCGATGGTGGAGATTGCCTGCTCAGCCCGCTCTTCCTCGGAGGTCACAAGGTAGATTAAAGGGTATTGAGCTTGAATTAGGATATTGAGCTCTTCTTTCATACATCGACCTACTTGAGACCTAAGTACAGTACAGACATCGTTTTTTTGGTAACGACAACCGAGTGAGAATTATGAATGTTCACTTATTCATAATTCTTATCTAACAGGGAACTAACTCTTCCTCATCCTTTTGAGGGGTTTTATCTTCGTCCATTTCAGCAATGGAAAGATTTTCTTGACCAATTACTGTTGGTTGATTACCTAAAGTAATTAATTCTCCATCACGTAATACCAGCGAACTTTCACAGTTGGGGCAAGAATATACTCTATGAGTTCTTCCATAAGTAGAAGCTTCTATTTCCTCAACTAATTCTGAATTAGATAAGTAGAAAAACAGCGCACGTTCGGCCAGTTCTGACATTGGTTCAGAATCTACTGCGGATCGAATCTTCAATCTCCTGTGCAGTTCTGGTGACAAATACAAAGTAACCTTTTGCTTAGTTTGCATATAACTCTTTGGCGGCCTTACCCGGGTATGTATATTACGTTATCGGTTCTCTTATTGGTTGTCAAGACGGCAAAACGTTTTGACGGCAATATTGTTACATTGCTTAATATTGGGCATGGGGCATTGGGCATTGATCAAAGATTATTTGTAATTTCTCCTCTGCCCCCTTTGCTCCCCTCCTTCCTTGTCTCTTATTACCAATTACCCATTACCCATTACCCATTAGCCTACCCCTGTTAAGGTGTACTCCTAAAAATGGTACATTTAAGTCTCTAAGGCTTG
>JAVRCF010000125.1:0-17425 GCA_034530935.1 Aulosira sp. DedQUE10
GATGAATTTACCTCAGTAATAACCGATTGTGACAGTCCTGAGTGCGGAAGGTGGGCTGTAAAGCTACGAGTTTTCATTGCGTTTTATTTCCAACACCTTTTTATTTCAGAATAACAATGTATTGCAGAGATGGTTGCAGCACAAAGATTCAATGCAGCAAAAAATCGTCAGTTCTCAACTATTTATTGTTCTATTAGTAATAGTACACAATGGCGATTTTTGAAGTTAGAAGAAAATGTTGTTACTATCGATTTGATGGATTATCTTCTTCCTCCTGTGGGAGAAATCCTCGGTATTTTCCTGTGGACGCTGAAAAATAGCTAATATTTGCCTAAAAACTGTATTACATGATTTATGTACTTGTCTGCCTTACTTGTGGATAAGGCTTTAAATAATTATACCTACGCTTACTTAAATGTTTAGCTAGTTCAGCAAACCTACTTTGTACCTTATTAGGGAACAAGTCAAATTGAATGGGGTACTCTACTACAGCAAGAAACCGCTCACAAAGTTTTATACTTTGCCGACATTGATACTTAACTTCTTTTGCTTCCACTAATTTTTCAAATGCTAATGCCTCACCCAGAACCAGTGTACTTATATAAACAGCAAAGAATGCAGATTGTAAGGTATTCGAGGCTTGCCAGTACGAGTAATAAATATCATCCTCACGGTAATTTCCAGAGGCAATCATGTTGGGATGAGTATACTCACTCATAAATGGAAACATAACCTTATGCACATCTTTGTCAAACTGATACTTACTTCCGCTCACTAAAGTTGACATACCTATGCCGTAAGTTGATATCTCACCAGTTTGAGAATCTATAACTTGGTTAAATTTCTTGTCTCCTTTTTTAGAAAGAGGATGTTTAAATCGCCCTACATAAAGGCCAATCTTTTTTTGTACAAAGTCATCTATACGGTTTGGATTTTGAAGCACATATACTATATGTAAATAGCTTTCATAAACGCTACGTAAAAGAATCATAGCATCTTCAGGCAGTTTATTGTCAAGTAGTAATGAGACAGCCATCAATGTTTTACACGCCTTTGTAAAACAGTAGAAAACGTAATCATGCACAATTCTCTCTTGCGAAAAATCATCGTCAGCGACCGCATCTGCTGTACCATATTCAAATACTATTTCCTGAAAGAGACAAATTTGTGAACAAAGTCGTCGTTTAAAGGCTGTTAATAATCTAGCCAAAGCTTTTCGTTCTGGTTCAGTCATTATATTTTATTTTAAAATTAATGTGTATAAACTATATAGCAATTCCAATTGAAACGTAAGAAAACACGAAGACAAAAAAGTACGTATTTATAAGCTTTTTAGCTAGTTTATTTCTTACAACTGATTTATGATTACTATAAATTCAGAGTTCTTTCAAAAACTAAAGTTCAGGCTGGCGAAACTCATCTAAGTAAAGGACGGGTTTTCCCCGCCTTTACAGATGCATATTTTAAATTATTTTTTTAAATTAGATTTCTTTTCTATTAGCGGTTAATGGTCTTTAGATTAGATTTTGTAGCTACGTTTAATGATAGAAAAATACCAACTATCGGGCAGCAGTTTACGCAGCATCAGCAACAGTGGCGCAGGTTGACCCACAGAATAGCGCATTTTTCGACTGCGATCGCTTGCAGCTTGAAAAATCACCTTAGCAACCACTTCCGGCGGTTCGCCATTTCTACCAGCTTCCTGGGAAACCTTTTCCACTGTATCAACCAAAGGTTTATACATGGGCAGAGCATCACTCATGATAAACTGGCGACTGCTGCCGTAAAACTCGGTTTTAATTGCGCCTGGTTCAATAATTTTAATCTTGATATTGAAGGGTTCTAATTCATAGTGTAAAGCTTCACTAAATCCTTCTACCGCCCATTTAGAGCTGTGATAAATGCTGTATAACGGGAAAGTAATTCTACCTCCCATACTGGCGATTTGAATAATTGTACCGCCACCTTGGTCACGCATATGGGGAATTATGGCTCGGGTGAGTCGCATTAATCCAAACACATTAGTATTGAATTGCTGCTCAATGATTTCATCCGTCATCGCTTCAAATACGCCATCTACACCAAAACCTGCATTGTTCACTAAGACATCAATTTGACTGAAATCTTGGATAGCAGATGCGATCGCAGTTTGAATACTGTGATTGTCTGTAACATCTAAGGAATATAACTTGATGTTGGAGAAGTTACACAAATCTTTGTCTTTGCTGGGGTTACGCATAGTTGCAGCAACGTTCCACCCTTGTTGAGCAAAGTAGATTGCAGTCAATTTACCAATACCACTGGATGTTCCGGTGATGAGGACTGTTTTAGGCATCGCTTCGGAGAGGTTAAGTGGGAATTTACTGTAAATAATCGACTATACTCCACGTCAAGCATAATTGAGCAAATTTCCTCAAATCTAATTTTAGAAAATATATTTAGTGTATTATGTTCGTTGCGATCGCTATTGTCATCGGCTCAATGGATTTTTATTCTGCGCTGCTGAAATTATGATTTGCTCAATTCTCTTTAACCTTGTCTCTGGACGTTTAGCACTTTCAATCCACGAAAGGATATTTTTTTTGGATGAATTACTTAACGCCTCAAAATACTTATTGGCGCTTTCATTAGCTGATAATGCTAATTTTAAATCTGCTGGGATTATTAATGCTTCAATTGCATCTAAGCTAATCCAGAAACCATTTTGTTTCGCAATTTCAATCTTTTTCAACCCCGCCTCAGTCATCAAATTTTGGGCGATTAGTTCTTCAATATATTGCTTGTTTAATTTTGACCAGACACTTTTTGGTTTTCGAGGTGTAAATATTTGCATATAACGTTCTGCATCTATGGTTTTGACTTTACTGTCAATCCAGCCAAAACATAAGGCTTCTTTTACTGCTTCGCTATATTTAACGCTTGGTTTGCCACTTTTTACTTTGTAGTAGATTAGCCATACGCCTATAGAACTGTGATGATTGTTCTGCAACCATTCTCGCCATTCTTGACGGTTCTCGGCATAAACGGTTACTAGGTTGTTATCAAATTGTGCCATAGCAGCAAGATTTGCTGTTTTTTGGAGGACTCAATTTACAGCTATTTTCAGATAAATATACCATGCTTTAAGGGCACAGCAATGCTGTGCCCCTATGACATATGTGGTTTAAATGCAGTTACTTGTTAAAAGCATCTTTGATGTTATCAACAGCTTTTTCAACAACATTCTTGGTGTTGTCTACTGCTTTTTGAGTCCTAGCTGCATCTTCATCTGCTCTTTTCTCAATTCGAGCTGCGTCTCTCTTAGCTTTGCGCTCAACAAAACTACCATTATCTGATGCTTCGTCAACTTTTGCCGCATTGTTCTTGGCGGTTTGCTTAACTTTATCTGCGGTATCTCTGATAAAATTCTTGGTTCGTCCAGCATCTTCGCTAGCTTTGTCTTGTGCGCGATCGCCTGCGTCTGCTGATGCAATCAAGCTGGTAGCCGGATTAGCCATTGCTGTGGTGTTTGCGAAAAACGCACCCTGCCAAACGAAAGCCATTGCTAAAGCACAAAACAGCGCTGTAGCCATCCAGCGTTTTGCAGTAGAAAGCACTTTTGTGAAAAAATTTAGTTGCATAGAATACAATCTCTATTAGATTTAGCATTCTATTTTTACTTCATTTGGCTCATCTGCTAAATCGTGCCCTAGGCAGAGGTTGTTTCATCATAAGTTGTTAGTTAAATTCACTCTTTCGATAGGTTGAAGAAACGAACTCATGTATTTTGCTCAGTTTCAGCTTGATGCGATCGCGCTGTGTGAACTATTGGCGGTTCTCGTTTGGATGCAATACACAGTAAGGGCACAGCAATGCTCATACGTGTCAACTTAAGCCAAAAGCTATATCAGGCAAACGTTGTACAAATACCCCACGCCCTCATCCCCTAACCCCTTCTCCCTAATACCAATTCTGTATGAAGATGCACATAACAAGACCCCCCTGTAGTCCCCCCTTGCTAAGGGGACGGCGTTAGCTGGGGGGTAAATATATGCAGCTTTACAGAGAAATAGTATAAGGGAGAAGGGGAATTGAATCTCTAGCTCCCCTCTAATATTAAAAGCTGCTCCTTTCCCCTCTCAATAGGGCTACGGTGTACACACAAGTATGATTAGCAAGCATAGGTTTCAACTCTTCTAGTAATTTCGTGGGGTGCGTTATGGACACGCCGAAATAACAAATGGGTTCGCCGAAATAACAAATGGACACGCCGAAATAACAAATGGGTACGCCGAAATAACAAATGGGTTCGCCGAAATAACAAATCGGTACTCCGAAATAACAAATGGGTACTCCGAAATAACAAATGGGTACGCCGAAATAACAAATGGGTACTCCGAAATAACAAATGGGTACTCCGAAATAACAAATGGGTTCGCCGAAATAACAAATGCGTTCGCCGAAATAACAAATGGGTAGGCGTAGCCCAGCCCAGGCATCGCTATGATTGCAGCAATTTAGCTTTGTCACGCCAGCGTAACGCACTGCAAATCTTAGGTGGATGAAGTTTTACCGACTTGTGTGTACACCCTAGCTCCTTTTAGGAGAGGGTAGGGTGAGGTTGGGCGTGAGGGCAAAACGTTGTCACCAAGGGGGTTTCACGTTAAGTTGACACGTATGAGCATTGCTGTGCCTCTAAGAATGGTCTGTATTCTATGCAATGAGAATCTGCTATAGTTGATTGCAAACATCGCCTCAACTAGAAAAAAGCAACGGCTCAGGAGTTCTGAGTAACCTTATAGGGAAATGGGCGGATTGAAGTAAAGAAATTATATATGCTTACGATTCAGTCTGGAAAAGCTAGACCAGTCATGGGGTCACGGATATACAACCCTAGTGTAAGCGATCGCATAGCTTCATCCCAAACGGGTATTAGCTGTTCTGCTTGATCTGCCCAATAATCGAATGTAATCAAGCACTGAATATTCGACCCCAAAGCAATGCAAGTTCGTGAAAAAGCATCCCGTGGTTCTGCTTGGTTGTCGATAAACTTAATCTCTGTCCACACAATCTTGGCGGTTTGGCGCTTGACAGTGATGATTTCTCCTCTCTCAATGATGTTGCGGCTGTCCTCGTCCATGACTTTCTTCAAGGTGGATTTTAGCGGAAACAGGTTCCAGTCATTGGGTGGGAGATGATTAAAAGATACTTCTAAGCAGCAATCATCGTGGGGCGGTTTTTTGTCGAGGAACTTAAATGATTTTTCTTGTGGCTCAAAAACCCAATTTTGAGGAACATTGAAGCGAACAGCCCCGCGATTGGCTACAAAAATTTTGTAGCCTGATGGTGATTCCCAGTGATGATCGGGTTTTAGTTCAAGCGTTTCTTTAATCCACTGGAGATTGCTTTTTTTACGCTTTGCCATAGTGTTTTTGCAAATCTGCTGAAAAAGTGCGTAGACGCAAAGCAGCTTGTCGTAGACATCGCTCTTTTGGTTAATAATATCAAATTTCTGGGTAATGGGTAATGGGGATTGGGGATTGGGTAATGGGTAATGGGGATTGGGGATTGGGTAATGGGAAGATAAATGCCTCTTGACTCTTGACCCTTGACTTTTGACCCTTGACTTTTGACCGCTATTTAACTATGAGTCGAGAAATGGGTAATCAACGTAACCGTTGTCTAAATCATTGTCACCTTGACCGTAAAAAGTTGCGGGATTGGGAGCGTTTAAATCAGCATCAACAGCGAAGCGTTGAGGTAAATCAGGATTAGCTATAAACAACTTGCCGAAAGAAACTAACTCAGTATCACCTGATGCTAAAACAGCATTTGCTTGTGACTTATCGTAGCCGCCATTGGTAATAATTGTGCCTTGATAGTATGGGCGAAATATTGGCAGAACAGGATTGATAACTTCGCGGGTTTTCAAATCTATTTCATTTGGTTCCATCAAATGCAGATAGGCGAGATTAAACTTATTAAGTGCCTCAATTACATAGCCAAAGGTTTCTTGAGGATTCGAGTCGGACATTCCGTAAAATGTATTACTAGGAGACAACTTAATGCCGACGCGATCGCTTCCGAAAACGCTGCTGACTGCTGCTACGATTTCTAGTAAAAACCGCGCCCGATTTTCCACTGAACCACCGTATTTATCAGTTCGTTGGTTTGAGCCGTCTTGGATAAATTGGTCGATGAGGTAGCCAAAAGCACCATGCAATTCGATACCATCAAAACCAGCTTGTTGGGCATTTTCTGCACCTTGGCGAAACTGCTCGACAATCTGAGGAATTTCCTCGGTTTCTAAGGCGCGTGGTGTTTCCAAGTTTACTTTGCCAATAGGAGTATGCAATGTTCCAGTAGCGGCGATCGCACTTGGGGCAACAGGCATCTCTCCATTCAATAGGCTAGGATGAGTAATTCGCCCACTGTGCCATAGTTGCAAGAAAATTTTGCCACCTTTGGCATGAACTGCTTGAGTAACTTGCTGCCATCCTGCTATCTGCTCAGGAGAGTAAATTCCTGGGCAGTTCATGTAGCCATGACTCAGAGGAGATACCATTGTGCATTCGGTAATGATTAAGCCGGCTGTTGCCCTCTGTGCATAGTAGGTTGCCATTAAAGGGGTGGGAATTGCTCCAACTGCACGCAAGCGAGTCATGGGTGCCATAACCATGCGGTTGGGTAAAGTGAAAGCATCTAGCTTCACAGGCGAGAATAAATTCATATATAGTACCTTTGTTGATATTATTAGCTGTCGAAAAATCATGGACTCCTGCCCAAGGGTAGAATAATCTGTTGATTCACCACAAGTAGATACCAACAGTTTGTAACTAACCAAATGGTGCGTAACTTCCCGGAACCAGAGCTATTTACCCTCGACTGTCCAACTCAACAGATTCTTGATGTCATTGCAGACAAGTGGAGTGTAATTGTGCTGTATTGCCTTGCCTATGGATCTAAACGCTACAGCCAGATTCAACGTCAAATTGAAGGAATTTCTCAGAAAGTATTAACGCAGACATTGCGAAATCTCGAACGACACGGGTTAGTGGAGCGAAAACGTGTAGAGTATTCGCTCACATCCTTGGGGGTAACGTTACTGGTTCCTTTACAGGAAATAGCTGCTTGGTCGATAGTTCATTTTTCTGAGGTTGCGGCATTGCGCGATCGCTACGATCAACAGAAATTATCCTAAAACTTATGCCATAACTATGATTGAACACTACTAAATCCAAGATTCAGTGAGCAGATATTGCGTTTAATTACCTAATTCGTAATATTTGGTCAACCTAACCCGCACTCGTCAGCGATCGCACTTTCACCGTTTATCTTTATAAAATCAACCAACAATGAGCAACCTGAACTACACCAACCAGAACTTGCAAAATTCCTCCTTCAAAGGACAAGACTTGGCTGGCGCAGATTTCAGTGGTTCAGACTTGCGGGGCTGCAATTTTACAGGAGCAACTTTAGTTGGGGCAAACTTTCAAAAGGTGACAACAGGACAAAGTAACCGCCAAGTAAATATCCTAGTTGCTAGCACTATAGTCAATCCTGTGCTTTTATTAGGCTCCAGTATGATTTTCGTCTATATATTAAATCTATTGTTGAGCGATCGCGCCATCAACTTCTTGTTTGGTGCGCTGCCGGTATTAGCTTTTTTGGCTGAGATCTTTATCAGAGATAGTATTACCTTTTATTTTCCTCAAGCCACAAATTTCTTCGGCATTGGAGCTATTGCGGGACTGTTTGCAGTCATGGTAAGTTTCACTGTCGGTCTTGCCATTGTAAGTTTCTCTGGCTTCGGTGATGGATCTGGTGCCCTGGGATTTTTTTTGTTAGTGCTGATGATAGTTTCTGCGATCGTCACCTTCCGAATTTTTAAATGGCTGATCCAATCTATCCAAAGCCATCCCGGAACATCTTTTAGGAAAGCTAACTTAACCGATGCTGATTTTAGCTATTCCGAGATGCAAAATACAGATTTTTCCTTTGCTGTGTTGACAGGAGCTTGTGTTTTTAAATGGGTAATTAAACCCTATACCCAATTTACCAATGTTTATTGTCAATACCTTTATTTACAACCAGCACAACAAAATCGGCAACCTGCTGAGGGTAATTTTCAACCAGGTGATTTGGGACGGGTATTAAATCAATTTCTAGAATAGATGAAAATCATTGAGCAAACGGCAACCACACTCAAGTTTCAAGAACATAATCGACAATGGCTTTGGGGAGTATTGTTTAGCATCCCTTTTGTGGCGGTTGGATTTGGAATAGCTATAATCACAAGCAACATAACCACATTAGAATGCCAGCGAACTGAAACTAGCAAAATAATTTGTCAACGAACAATTGTCGGCTTACCTGGAACAGAGAAAACCTTGATTCCTCAGCAGATAACAAGAGTTTATGTCAGAATAGAACATGGGATTGGAGTTGTTTTAACTACTGCCAATAATCAAGAAGTAGAGCTAGTTAACCACAGAATTATTGTGAGAGAAAAGCAACGCCGAATTGCTAACTCAATCAACACCTTCATTAAAAATCCCCAACAATCTAGGCTGAAAATTCAACAGGATGATCGCTGGGAGGGATTTTTTAATGGCATGATTTTCTTTCTGCCTGGAATTGCAGTCATTCTACAATCATTGGCAATTCCAACGCAGATATTGTGTAATTTTGACAAAATTTCAGGGCAGATGACTTTAGAGAAACAGTATCAACTGTTTGGCACATTTACTACACAACAAAAGTTGACTGAGATTCAGCAAGCCCAAGTTACTCAGCTAGCCGTAAGCACTCGAACTCCGTTGTATTTAGTACAACTGGAATTGACATTAACCAAACCAATTTCTTTATCGCCACCCACACGCGATCGCCAAGAGTACCAAACAATAGTGAATGCAATCAATCAGTTTCTCAGGCTTGGTAGATAGCACAGCGCAACGCACTCTGCGTGAGAAATGCGATCGCATCACTCATAATGTGAGATACGTCAGATGCTTACACCGCTTCGCCTCCGTAGATGTTGCTCGAAGAACTGTGTCAGCTCATGCCAAGCGTCTTCGGCTGCTAAGGGGTTGTAGGAAGAACGCTCATTACAGAAAAACCCATGATCGGCATCAGGATAAATCTTCAAAGTGTACTCTTTGCCGAGTTCCTGAAAGCGGGACTCGATTTGTTTAACGCGATCGCACCGAATAAATGGATCAGTACCTCCAAAGAATAAGTAGACGGGCACTGTAATGTTTTCCACCGCTACAATCCACTCATCCAGAACCACACCGTAGAAGGAAGCCGCAGCCGCAATCTCTGTCGATAAATAGCAAGCGGTGAAAATAGTTAACCCACCACCTAAACAAAATCCAGTTACGCCAACTTTATCTGGATATACATCGGCTCGTGATTTTACATAAGCCAACGCTGCCCTAATATCCTCCTCAATGGGTTTGCCGAAATCGAGGCGAAACATCATCGCCCGTGCTTGCTCAACTTCGTCGTATCCAAATTTGTTGTTTGGCAACTCACGATAGTATAAATCTGGCGCGAGAACTACGTAACCTTCCTGGGCAATTCGGGCTGCGACATCTTGAATATGCGATGTTAAACCAAATGCTTCCATTAGCAAGATGACGGCTGGCTGGCGTTTACCTTCAGTAGGTGTACACAACCAGCCGGGCATTTGTCCGTCGGGTGTGTGAATCATCACTTCTGTCTGTTCGATTTGCACGTCATTACCTCCGCCGCTGCAATTTTGCTCTGCTGCTATAACAGTTTGGGAATGTATCTATTCTGACTGTTTTTCCATACAGATGGGCGTTCCCCGCAGGGGTTGCCGCAGGCATCGCTTCCTCTGGTTTTTATCTTTTTCCTATCCTAGATTTCTTACTTTTGGATAGATGACATCTCGAACTTCTGGACGAGACCAAGGGTTTTTGATTTGTGCGACCTTACATAGGTAAGCATAACAACTCAATATTCAGAAGCACAAGAATAAACTATGCCCGATCAAACATTCAGAAAAAACATTCCCGAAGTTGACCCAACAGAGATTGAAGATTCTCGAACTGCGATCGCAGACGAACATCGCTCTTTCCTAGAAAAGGTAATGGTTAGAAGCGGATTTGCGGATTTGTATGATGCCAGAGACTTTACCGAAGTTGTGTTTCGCGTCATGCGTGACTTAATGACAACAGAAGCTAGCGATCGCGTCGAGTCAGAACTGCATAAAGAAGCTATCCCTACAGATGAGAAAGCACTTCAGTTTGAAGTGGCTGATCTATGGAAAGACACCAATCCAATTGTGGGATTTTTGAGCCGGGTTCGTCCACCTTGGCAAGGCCCAGGCATCTTCAAAATTGATTCTGATCGCTTCCTATTCCGAGTTGCTAATGAAAGCGGAATGCCACGAACAGTTGAGCGAGAGCAAGCCGTGAAAGCAGTATTTTCTGCAACTAAAGACGAACTTTCAGAAGAGCGAATTCAGGAAATTGCTAGCTGGCTCCCTGATCATGTACGTGAGCTTTGGGAACAAGCTTAATTAATAGCTGAGAAAAAATCAAGTCTGTTTGCGGATAATTATCACAAACAGACTTTTTATCTTAATAGTAATTTTTGTAGGGTTGACCACACAGTTGTAACCAGCAGAAAGGGAAATAACTGCTAAGTAATATTACATAGCTATAAGTATATAATATTTTATAAATACAAATTACATAACCACATCTAACCAAAGGCTACCAGCGAGGGGAAGGATGCGATGTCTACGACGGATTCAAATGTAAGGTAGGGTATGTTGTCGCCAAGCGCCGCACCTCATTGCATAAAATACAGACCATTCGTAGAGACACAGCAATGCTGTGCCCTTACTGTGTATTGCATCCAAACGAGAACCATTATAATCCCAGGGATGCGATCGCTTTCATTTAGAGAGTTAGAGATGTTTTCAAGTTTGCGTTACTGCTTTCCACAGATTCCACATTAATCCCAACTTGTTTCTGGCGCTGTTTTAGCTGAACTATAAATTGAAGGACATATCGCTCAAGTAACCGACGACTGAGCAATTCGATAAACTTGTCGAAGGGATTTAGATCTACAATGTACTTACCAACTCTTACACCTAGTGGCTCTAAATGTTTGCCTTCTAGCTCTTTATGCAGAATTGGAAATTTTCTAGTATTTAATTGTTGAATCAACCAAAACACATCACTGTTTTCGCGGATTTTCTTGTTTTTAAACTCATCAGTCTTACTACCCGCTAACGTATCCTTATCAAAAGAAATCAGTGCGGTCAGGTTAAACAACTGACTGCGTTCAATAAAACACTGAGTCTGTTCTCTAGTGGGTAGTACACCCAATCCAACTTTATCGAGGAAGCGTGCAATAGCACGAATAGGAATTGCGCTTTCTGTATTGCTAATATCAGGTGCAATTAGCAAAGACGGTTGATCCAAAATAGAAGCATTTTCCAAATTAGCATTGGCAGTAATCGCTTCAATTTGCTGATAAGCTTGTTGTTCAACACAAGACTCTATTATATCTTTCCATTGCTGACCGCTAAGAAATTCTAGTAGAGCGATGTATTTACAGCCTAAGCTATGTCCTAACCACAAGTAATTAGCTTTTTCTTTGTACAGATCATTACCTGTAATTTTTGAAAGTTCTTTCCTTAGTCTCTCCTGTTCCTTCAGCAAATCGATTGCAATTGACCAATGACGAAAGCTAAATCTGAATGGTATAGCAATGATTGTGTAGCCTTCTTCAAACAAAGTTTGTAAGAAATATCGGTAAAAAACTGTGGGAAAAGTGCCAAAGAAAGCGCCACCAATGAACTGAATTACACCTTTAGGTTCGGGGTGAATTGCTACCCAGCTAAAAGAAATCGGACTAAACCTAAAAATTGGACGCATGGCAGTTATCTATAATTAAAGACGATTTTTAAGAGTAAAACCTACACCTAGATTAATCAAATTTAAAAAATCAAGTTTGTTGATTTCCATTTAATGGCAGTAATAGAAAAGAGCTAATAAAAGCTCAATTGTCGGGGGTGAACTAACTCCACCCCCAGCTAGTTTATGAAACAGTGTTGTTAATTAGAGAGCTTTAAGATCCCTCCGTTACTGACTGGGAGAGCATAAGCTATTTGATCGAGACCAATCTTTTCTGGGTTGTTACTCGTCAATTCTTTGAAGAAAGTACCACGGTGCTCAGGCGTTACGAGTAAAGTAGCTGAGTCTGAACCGGACAGTGAAGACAAGAAAATTTCCACATACCCACGAGCCTCGAAATTTGCTCCCGTCGGTACAGCAACTTTTGTAATATCAGGTTGCAAAAGAAGTAAGCCAGTACCATTCTCTGGAAGCGTAAATGTAAGCCGTGCCTTATTATTTTGTGGAACTTTCTCTGGCACAAGTGAAGAATTTGAGATTATGTTTACCCCTGAAATATCTACAGCTTCGAGAAAATCGTCAAAATTTTTGGGAAGTCCTCCCGGATTACCAGGATCACTAGGAAATTTGACCGTAAATACAACAGATAGAGTAACAGGAAAGAAGTTAACATTGGCAATGGTCAAAAAATAGCCTTGAATTACTTTACGGCTAAGATTTTCTAGTCCTTTAACTGGCGGTAATTGTGGCTTAAGCAATACTTCAAAAGTAGAAACAAGTGCCATAATTTTTACGCTAATTGAGTGATTTAAATACAATGTAATTTACAAAAATTTAAATGCGTAGTACCCTGGTGGGTACCCTTTTAACTATGCATAAATGTCCCTCTTTGCAAGGGACTATAACCTAATTTAGAAGCTAATTTTGAGAAGTACTCGCAGTTTCATTCATGCGATCGCACTTCTCCTATTTTTGACGCAAATCAATATTTATTTAGACGGTAACTCCGCTTTTCAATCAGCAATATCAGAATTTGCTATAGGAAAGTGATGCGGGTGCATCCCAGTTTTTATTTTGCTATCAGAAAATAAGTATCATTGCATTAAGCGTTGGGTAGAGTAGCAATCGCAAGGGTTATATCGATTTTACATTCTGTTACATAGCTAGGTTTATTTCCACCGACTTACTTACAAGCTCGCTTATCTGAAAAAAATTAGTGAGAATACGGTTCTAGTAACGTTAACAGAGCACCTAGAGGGGGAATGCTAACAAGAACAATACTTCAAGCTAGTTCTGAGATCATTGATGTTGCCAACAAAAGCTGTTCCAAAACTCCGTATTCAATGCCTAGGCAAAGCCCTCCGCAGGCATCGCAACCTCATAATTGGGTTTTTGATCCTGCTACCCGTTCACTTTGCCCTAGCCAAGTTAGCAACAGCAGTTACATTTTCTGATGGTTCAACTGCAATTTGGCCTTCATCTGGCGTGTTTTTGGCAACAATACTATTATTTGGACGGCGTTTTTGGATTGTTTTGCTACTGTGCGACTTTATTGTTAGCCGGGCATTATTTTTTAATACACCTGCTTCTTTTTTAGTTGCGTCCCTCAACACGATTGATCCAGTAATTATTACCACCTTAGTAGCTCGCTTCATTCAACAATCCTACCCATTTAATAAAGCACAAGATGCTATAAAATTTATTGCTTTCCTGCTTCCCCTTACACCCTTCACAGCTTTAATTGGAGCTACAACGCAGTGTATTGTCGGCATTTCAAACTGGGACAACATTCGGATGGTTTGGCTGGGGTGGTTTATTGGCACTGATGTGAGTATGTTAATTATTGCTCCTGCATTAGTAACATTGTTTCATCACCTTCGCACTCGTCAGCGATCGCAACGCAAGTCACCGATCGAATTTTTTCTAGTCTTAGCACTGTTAATAGGCATTGGATGTGCAGCCTTTTGGAGCAACAACCCAGTAGAGTATATGATGGTGCTGCCATTGCTGTGGGCTGCTTTTCGGTTGGAACAATGGCAAACCACACTTTTAATTATCGTTATGGCAATCATTGCAATTGTGGGTACATCTAAAGGATTTGGGTCATTTGCCAAAGACTCAGTTGGTACTTCCCTGATGCTCCTGCAATCTTTTATGAGTGCGTTGACCATTGTCACATTAATTTTGTCGGCAGCGATGCAAGAAAATCGTACCTCCGCCACCCAACTAGAGCAAGCCAAAAATGAGCTAGAACTTCGTGTTGAGCAGCGAACTTCTGAACTTATGCAAACTCTACAAGAACTTCAGACTACTCAGGCGCAGCTAGTTCAGAAAGAAAAAATGTCAAGTTTGGGGCAATTAGTAGCAGGTGTGGCGCACGAAATCAATAATCCAGTCAACTTTATTCATGGCAACCTTGCCCATGTGCAGGAGTATACTAAAAATTTATTAGCGTTTGTAGAGTTACAACAGCAGTATAATCTTAATCCAGCCCCGCAAATTTTAACAGCTGCCGAGGATCTCGATTTAGAGTTTTTGCAGGAAGACTTACCAAAAATGTTGTCTTCCATGAAACTGGGTACTGAGCGCATTCGTCAAATTGTTTTGTCGCTGCGAAACTTCTCCCGCATCGACGAAGCTGAATATAAAGCCGTTGATATTCACGCAGGTATCGACAGCACCCTGATGATTTTGCAACATCGCCTCAAAGCCACATCACAACGACCAGAAATAGAAGTAATTAAAGACTACGGTATTCTACCCTTAGTAGAATGTTATGCTGGACAACTTAACCAGGTATTTATGAATATTCTGGTAAATGCAATTGATGCCTTAGAAGAACGCAAAATTCAAAATGCTCCGCATCAAATTACGATTCGCACAGATGTGATTGATGCAACCTGGTTAGAAATTGCGATCGCAGATAACGGAATCGGTATTCCCAGCAATATTCAGCAACGCATATTTGATCCCTTCTTCACCACCAAACCCATCGGCAAAGGAACCGGAATGGGGATGTCCATCAGTTATCAAATTATTACAGAAAACCATAACGGTAAACTAGATTGTCGCTCAAATCCTAACGAAGGAACAGAGTTTATCATCCAGATTCCCCTTCAGCAAAGAGTTCATAGCCAGGTTTAATTTTGTGTTGTTGCATTGTGGAACGCTGGTTGTGTGAGGAGTGCGATCGCCTTTAGCGGCGTAAACTAAAAATGGGAATCCTATTCTTGGAAGAATACAGTGAAATAATATGGCATCCAAGAAGTATTACGCAGTCTTGCATGGTAGGGAAACAGGCATATTTACCAGTTGGGCAGAATGCGAAAAGCAAATAAAAGGTTTTAGTGGAGCAGTATATAAGTCTTTTAAAACCAGACGTGAGGCAGAAGAAGCATTAGGAATGATTGAGCAACTATCAATTCTGCCAATTAACGAGGATGGAATGAAATGGCAGGACACAAGAGAGAAAATTATCCCTGCCACTGAGTTAATTCTGGATAGTGTTTGTGTTGATGCTTCATGTATTGGCAATCCTGGCGATGTTGAATATAGAGGTATGTATACAGCAACACGAGAGGTGATTTTTCACAAGCGTCCCATGCAAAACGGTACAAATAATTTGGGAGAATTTTTAGCGATTGTTGATGCCCTAGCTCATCTGAAAAAGCAAGGAAGCGATTTACCTATTTATTCTGATTCAGAGACAGCCATTATTTGGGTAAGTAATAAGAAAGTGCGGACAACATTGATACAAGATACAAGCAATCAGGAGATATTTAATTTAGTGAAAAGAGCATTGGATTGGCTAAAAAATAACGAGTACGTAAATCCTATTTTGAAATGGAATACGCTTGTCTGGGGCGAAATTCCTGCCGATTTTGGTCGCAAGTAAATTAAATTGTAGCAGTTGAAAGTAAGGCGATCTCCTACACTCATTCAATGTAGGGTGTGTTGTCGCGCAGCGCAGCGCAACGCACCGCATCAATTTTATCAACATATTTAACTCTGCTTAAAAACCAACTCCATCCTTAACTTTTCCATCTCCAGCTTCAACATTTCATTCTCCATCCTCAACTTCGCATTCTCTTCCCTAATCAATTCAACTTCATCCCGTTTACTCAACGCCTGATTAATCGCCAACTTCCGCATATCCAGCGAGAACCAACGCTGATAAGTTTGGGTGTGAACTTGTACGCTATGCCCTAAATTATCTGCCGCTGCTTTAATTGGTATCCCCAAAATATGCGCCCGAATTGCCCAAGCATGACGTAAATCATAGGGCTTAAAATCTAATCCAATTTTCCGAAACCACCAACTAACTCGTTGTGTTAATGCCGTTATTTCCGCATGATTATTTTTATCTTTTTTACTAATTGCCGTTGCCAGCATTTCTAAATATTTCGGATTTTGTAAATCAAATTCTTCAATCCATTGTTTATGTAAAGGTAATGCTTGTCTTTCCCCGGTTTTACACTCTTTATTGACTTTCCATGTAAAGTCTATATTCTCTTGGCTTAACCACCAATCAATATCCGGATTAATAAATAATTCCCGTGGACGCACACCAAAAACTGCTAACATTCCATAAGTCCAGCGCCAAAGCTGCCAGCTATCTTTAACCTCTTGATTAACTTGATTACCTCTGGTATTCAAATAATCTTCAAACTTGGTAATTCCTACTGCTATTTCAGGATCAGTTGGTATGTTGCGGGAATTATTCTCCGGCATTTTAGAATATTTAGATAAATCAATTTCGATTTTGAATGTTTGGCAAAATGCAGATATGGCTCTGGCTGCATTATATTTAGCCCATTCTTTATCAATTTTTTCAATCGCACTGATCAAATTTTTAGCCGTGGCGATATCTTGAGAATTAGTAAATCTTTGTGTACGGGAAAAGTAATAAAAAAAGGTATGTTCACTTTTGGTAGTGCGTTTATGAGTTTTAAAATACTCATCTTCAAATTCTGCGAGTAATTCTCCTATTGTTTTAAATTCTTTTTTAATTGCCTCATTTCCTAAATATTTATCATTCCATTCAAAGGTTTTACGAGCAATTAACTTTCCTAACTCATAGGCTTCTTCTTCCGCCGTCTTGAGTCCATCTAAGTTGGAGGGAATATTCAAGCTGATATTGTATTGCTTTCTCCCAGTACCGTTTTTATCGGTGTCTCCCGGCTTAATTGGTAACGTCGCCCGTAATTGCAGACTTCCATTTGATTCCCTAATTGTGACTTTTGTCTTTGCAGACTTTAAACGCAGATTAACTTTTTCCAACTCTTGTAGTATTTTTGTTCTCATGTGTTCTCTTTGCTGCTGTGCTTGCAAACTTGAGCCAAAAAAACTGCCATCGGTAGATGAAACTGGCTCTAAGTCGGCAAAAGCTTGTTGATATTTGTCTTGACCCTGGTTATGCATTGTTGTATTTTTAGCCTACATTTAGCCTAAAAAAAATGTGTTAATAGCAAACAATGTTTATTACTGACATTGATTACTGCGAACATTAGGCTACTGAAAGCCATTGAACCATAAAAAGGATTACTCCG
>JAVRCF010000126.1:0-17316 GCA_034530935.1 Aulosira sp. DedQUE10
TTATCCAAGGTCTGCAAAACCTCCATCCCCCGGTTCAAATCCGGGTGCCGCCTTTGTTGGAAATCAAGTATTTCAGAGGCTGTCAAGCCCTTTTTTATTGGACTTTAAAGGGCTTGTTTTCAAGGCCTTCAGATATTTTTGGGGTGATTTTGGGTAGTTTGGATAAAGAACTGGGGTAAACATGTAAGGTAGAGGTTTTTACCCCAATAGGTATTTCTGGGGTAAAACTGGGGTAAAGCGGAAGGATTTGACATCCTCCCCGCCGAAAACGGTCGGGGATTCCTAAGACTCACGACTTAGGTTTCTGTTTCTTTCCATTGCTGGTTTTTCGCAGAGTTATAAATTTGTTGAATTTAAAGACAGGCGATCGCCTACAAAGAATTGTGTCAATTAAAAAATACGGTGATCTGATAAAAGTAGCTTTTGCACCGAATGCCACTACTGATGATCACCTTGTTCATTAACTGTTAGTACTTGTGTAAATAAGACAAGGATGCGATCGCAGTTTTGAGTTTTTCTGTCTCTGTTCTCTGGTAGTCAGTACTAGCAAATTTATTTTTAAATGCTTCAAAGTCGATTTGGCTTAAGTCGATGCGTTGACTCTGGGATTCCAGAATCACAAACTTGCCAGGGGTGATGGACAAATCCAACAGTTCTTCCACTTGTTCCATCACTTCGGACACATCAACTTCTGGTACTTCTGCCAGAATTTGGTCTTTGATTGCCTGCAAATGAGCATTGATAAGCGTAAACTCATTAGCACGAGGATCTGGAAGAATGGCTTTGTAGAGTTTGTTAACGTTACCTGCTAAGGAAAGATAAGTTTTTTTGGCATCATCATTAATAATGATGGATTCCACTGCATCTGCCCAAAACTTGGTGCGTACAAAACCTTGTGCTGACTTCAGGACAGCAAAATCAATGCCTTTTTGGGTACAGAATGTTGTGGATTCTGCGATCGCTTCTCTTAATTGTGCCACTAAAGCTGTTTTAGCTTTAACTGGGGTATCCCCTTCTTGAATGATTGTCGCGACTGTCTTAAATATGAAGCGACAGCCGAAATGGCAATTGTTGTCTCCGAAATGGCAATTGTCGTCAATACTCCGTAAATTTTGAGCCGAGAAATAAATTACGAATTACAAATTACCCTTGACACCCAAAGAAAGAACGGTGCGTGAAGCTATAAGACCTTAATTTATGTACAGAACTGAAACTTTTTCTAGCGATTCGTTTTAGCTGAAGGATATGGGTTCATTTAAGAGCGATCGTTTATTTCCGGTAAGATAACTCTATCTGTTGTCACCCGTGCATCCTTAAAATAGTCGCTATGATTGCAGCCAAAACGCCCACTAGAAGACACTGGGAACTGTTTGAGGTTTACAAAGCTAAGGTTGCTATCAAAATGGAGCCTGAAGAGTTCCTAAAGCATTGGGCAGTCAACTACGAAGAACTTGCCGAATTGTGTGGTCGTTCTAAAAGCACGGTGGCTCATTGGTTTTCCCAAGGTGAGCATCGTAGGGAACCCTCAGAATCTGACAAACGCCGATTAGCGGAAATTCATGCTCTGTGGATTCAATTTGAAAATGAACCTGCCCACCTCAGAGAGATATGGGCCAGAAAACGACGGCGCAAACACGACAACAAATGTAATGATTAATTGTCATCGGTGCATTATTTAGTTGTCAGGGTGACAACATGAGCTTTATTGTGTGTCATAGCTATTCCCACCTCAGATAGGTGAATTATGATTACTCAAAGCTTTTTATCCAACGTCGAAGAATCGAATGCAGCAGTCAATAGTCCAAGCGAGTTTCAGACTGTGCAAGGTAAAGAACCACTCAAACATCTGTTGATTGGTTCTTCTAAAGCTGTAACTAGCACAATTCACTACTTGCAGGTTATTGGTTATGCAGATGTTGGGGATTGGAGTCCTTTACTACCTAGTCCTAATCCTGGTGAAGTCATGAGCATTTTAAACAGACCTATTGTGGTGCAATAAGCATTTTTACTTCATGCAAGTCAATAATTTTTGACCTCCTGGTGAGGTCATTTTTTTAAATTGTAAATATAGCGATCAAAATACGATCAATCATGATTATTATTGCCGGATGCGATCGCAAGTTGAAAATCAGCAGGCGAGATCGACACTATATAATTAACAACAAAAAGCGAAGGTGGCTGAAGGTAAGTTCAACAGGCTTTGTTGACAGTCTCTACATATGGTTGCGGTTGGTGAAAACCCTCAAGTGAGGCATCGACGATCAGGCAAACTTCGATATGCATACCATCAGGATCGGAAAACGACAGGTTAAGTACCGGGCCAAGATCGGTAATCGCGCCATCACTCACACCCCGATCTATGAGTTTGCGACGGATAATTTGAAATGCCAATCCTGTTGGGACATTCAAAGCTAAGTGATCAATGTGTCCTCGTCCAAACATCTCTGGCAACCCAGAACTATGGACATTATCAGGCATCTCTGCTGCGTGAAGTACGCTCTCTGTCCCAGCCCGCAGAAGTGCGTGACGAAAGACTGGGGTCGTTTCTTGGAAGATTACTGGCATCTCAAATACATCAGTATAGAATTCGATAAAGCGGTCGATATCCGCTGTGATAACTGCAACGTGGTGGATACCTGATACAAGGTTCATGGCGTTACTCTAGATGGACTGTGCAATTTCCTTTTATGCCTATGGTTGTGAATAGGGAGCGATAAGCTGCGCTAATGCAACTACGCTTTACCAAAACGATATCGATCATGCTGTTGATCAAAATCAACGATCGGCCCCTTCGGCACAATTCGATTTGGATTAATATCAGTCATACTCATGTAATAGCCGCGCTTAATATAATCTAGATTGCAAGTCGCTTTGAACTCAGGACGCTGATATAGATCCAGTAGATAATTCCAAAGGTTTGGATAGTCGATAATTCGCCGCAAATTGCACTTAAAGTGGCCATAATACACTGAGTCGAAGCGATAGAGAGTTACAAACATACAAATATCAGCTTCGGTGAGTTGAACGCCACATAAATAGCGCTGCTTGCTCAGAACGGTTTCCCAACGATCTAAATTCTCGAACAGTTCAGTCACCGCCTGTTCGTAGGCTGCTTGCGAAGTCGCAAAACCAGCGTGATATACACCAGCATTGATTGGCAGATAAATTTCATCAATCGTTTCATCAATCTGCTGTTGTAGATCGTGTGGGTATAAGTCTATTTTCTGCGTTGCCAAGGAAGCAAACTCTACGTCAAACATTCGCATAATTTCGCGAGATTCGTTGTTGACGATGGTTTGATTTTGCTTATCCCACAACACCGGAACTGTAACTCTACCTGTATATTTTGGATTGGCTTTCACATAGATCTCTTGCAAATATCGAGCGTGATTCACCGAGTCAGGAATGGCTGCCCCTGCTTCAGAAAACATCCAGCCCTTGTCGCTCAGAATCATATCGGCAATAGAGACTGAGATTGCATCATTCAACCCTTTGAGTTCTCGCATAATTAAGGTACGATGCGCCCAGGGACACCCTAAAGAAACATAGAGGTGATAGCGTCCTGCTTCTGCCTTAAACCCGCTACTTCCATCTACGGTGACGCGATCGCGAAACGTTGTTGGTATTTCATGAAACTCACCGTTTTGATTTTGCTCATTCTCATTGGTTATCCATTTACCTGCGACCATGATTCTTGATGCCATAATTCTCTCCTAAGCGTGATGGTGTACTTCTACCTTTGCTACACTCGCAGCAGTCTAAAGCATTTATTTTGAGTAAACATAGTTTTGATTTTCTAGTGAGCGAAAATCAGCTTTTTTATTTCTTTTTGATAAATCCAAGTTTTGTAGTTTAATAACTTTTCAATCAAACTCTATGATAAAAATTACATAAGGTTCATTCCTGAGGAATATGTACATATTAGGATTACCATCTGAAATGAACATCTGAAAAAGGTCTTGAATACCTGATCAACGAAATATATAAATTCCCTCTGACTTTCGTTGTTACTATCAAAAAATATTCCTATAACGAAAGTCATAGATAGGAATAGCACGCTTGTGCGCTTACCAGGCGATCGCTTGGTAGGCGATCGCGAACATCTACCCACACTGCATCCAGACGTTCTCACGACAGCGCCATCCTGCCTCTAGAAAGAAATTTTGCAGATATACTGACTGCTACTTCTTACAGCCCTTGCTCACCAAAGAAGGCTGGGAAAGCTGGAGAAGTACTTAAAGTGAAGAGTAATCGGTCATTAGCTCTTTCTTCCTTTGCTATCTTCTTTTACAGCTGACTACCTGTTGTGCTTCCTCAGTAATTTTACTGGATTAAAAATTGATTTTTAAAAAGAGAAAAAATAGTTTGGTAATTATACTATGTTTTTCTCTGAATATAGTTGTAGTTTTAAAGGAACAACAAATTGATCAAGGAGATTTGAGCTATGAACGTCTTAAATAAAGCTCAATTGAATAACAGTTTATTAAACCAAATACGATATCAGATTGAGGGCGTAGAAATACATGATTCTAATCTAGCTAGACTATTATGCAAAATCATCCCTTCCCATTGTCCTTTTGAAAAGACTGTGAAAATTTTAGGTCGTACACTTTTTCATATCCCACCTTTGTGTAAACTAAACCCCTTCTATGAAGAAGTGATTGGTCTTCGTTTTAAGTGTTTATCATATTTAGTGGATGAATGTGGTGAGGATGTGACAAAATACTGCTAATTATAGGTTTCACCAATATAGCTCGACGCTCAGTAGGATATAACGAAATAGAGTTAGTTGGATTTTGTAGTTACTCATCTAAGTGTAGTTACAGTAGAAAACAACTTATAAATAACTTCTATAACTAGCTATGGGGAAATATGACCCATCAAAAGCCTGGTCATCAGAACTGAGATTAGTCATAAAAAAGGGCATCAATATTATCTAAGAGCAAACACACTCTTGTACAGTAATTTTAAACCAGGGGGCACAGTGATCGCATCGCTAATTTGAGATATACCAAACAAGCAGCCAACTCTCGTAATTGCTGCGCGTGGAGTTGGCGTAAAAAACTTGCTTCAATTGCACTTGAGTTGAGTATTACGGTCTTCCTAGCAATTGCTAGGTTAATGACGCAGGAACTCAATAATCCGTTATAAATAGTAAATTTTAAAAGCAATAATCCCAATTAATACGCTAAGACCCAATGCTCTGCGAAAATAATTAACGCCTTGAAATAATTCCAGCCAAGCCCAAGTAAACAATGAGCCATTTGCCAGTACATCTAATACTGTATTGATTGTGCCACTTGTAAAGATTAAAGATAGCAAACTAGTTACTATCCAAACAATCAGGGGTAGGTTTGGCATCTGAGCTATGACAATGTTGCCATTGCTGTCACGGAAGGTTTTATCAACTAATGTATTTTCCATCATCTTCAGTTTTACTTAGTTACAGAATTACCGAGTAACATATTGAGAAGAGGCTGCAATTTAATTGCCATCTTTTAATAGCATTTAAACATTCAGGTAAATTCCTTTCCAAGCATCTAAATGCTGAGATGAGAGGAGGAAAACATATTCATATATGAGTATATTGAAAGGCATACCGAAGATATCCGCCAATATAGTGCCTCCTGTACGACTCGTACAATTCGTAGGCCTGGGATTACCCCAAACCTAGAATTTGGGATAATTTATTTCTTGGTAATCCCGAACGCACGCTACAATTTCAGGGTTACTTTTTTAAAAAAGGTAGCACGGCTTCTAGAACTTCTGCTGGGTACTCTTCATGTAGACCCAAAGAACCAGGAAGCACAACGCTGCTTACATCTGGTAACGCCGCCATCGCCTGCATTTGGGCTTTTGATTTGGGCGGGCCAGATTCTGCAATTACAATCATCAGTGGCACAGATAGCGATTGCACTAAGCCCAGAAAATCAGATTGCTCGTGTACCGCATCAATGTTACCAGTCACAAAGGCAGCAGGAGCAAATCGCGCTCCTGGTTTTTGAGTGTTTTGCCACTTCTTTTCCATAAAACTGGGGGTAAGTCTCGCTGCGTCTACAAAGACATGGCGGCGGTACATAAAATTTAAAAAAGATGGCAAGGTATTGAGTTTGTAGAGGAATTGACCCACAATAGGCGATCGCACCAATCCTCTGACCATCCCTGCTATTTGGGGATTTGCCCCCATTGTTGGTAAAGGGCCGCGCCAAGTGGGAGCCACTAAAACAATTTTTGCAAAAGCAGCAGGCTGTTTGACAGCTAATTTCAACACATAACTAGCAGCATGACCAGCCGCTAACACATTAATTGCTGTGTTAAACGCAGAGTTAACAAAATCTGCTAAAAATTGCTGATATAACTCTGGACGGTAATCTAAACTGGGTCGCGAAGATTCACCAAAACCAGGCCAATCTACAGCTACAACTTGAAAGTGGGGAGCTAATAACCTTGCAAGTTCGCCCATTTCTTCACGGGTGGAAACGGTGCTGAAAGCTGGGAGTAGCAATAATGGGGAACCTTGACCTAGGGTTTCGTAAACTACCCGCAAAGATTGGTTTTCCCAATTCCAAATAAATTCTTGGACTACTCCACCAAATCCCACAGCATCATCGGTTGATAATAAATTGGTAGACATGAGTTTTTACTTAGCACTCACTACTTATTCTTCTAACTTACATTCCAACGCTTTTTTTTGCATAGTTTTAAAAATGTTATAAAAACCGTTAGCGCGGGAAGGTGTCAAGCTGACATTTAAACCAGTTGCTTGAATAAAATCTGGTGTCAGTTGCACAATTTCTGTAGGAGATAGGCCATTTAAACCTTCAATCAACAATGCTACTAATCCCTTGGTTAATTGGGAATCAGAATCTCCTTGGAATTTAACTTTCCCATCATCCAAGGTGGCGGTGACATAAACCTGAGAAACGCAACCAGGGACTTTATTTTCTGGTACTTTGTCAGTTTCTGGGAACTCTGTGAGCTTTTGAGCATACCAGATCAGTTGTTCGTAGCGCCGCTTTGGTTCAGCAGCGCGTTGAAAGCGTTGAACAATTTTAGCGAGAGCAGGTGGTAAAGAGTCTGTAGAAGGAGACATAACAGCAGCTGCAAATAAATCGGTCTTCCCTTGAGTGTAAATTATCTAAAGCGCGATCGCGTTTGCTATGAGCATCTCCCAGGACTTGCATACTCATTGATGCAGGAGCGGGTAGTGAGAAATTTCTATTTTCCAGTCTACTCAAGTTGCTTATGATATACATTGTAACTACACTGTAATTATGAGCCAGCTGAGATTCGAGTGGGATAAAGGCAAGGCGAGGTCTAGAAACTGCCTTTTATGATGAGAATGCCCGCTTAATCTATGACCCTGAGCATTCTATCGCAGAGGATCGCTACATACTGTTGGGTATCAGTGATTCACTACGTTTACTATTGGTGTCTCATCTGTATCAGGAAAGTGAGGAAGTGATCCGCATCATCTCAGCGCGAAAAGCTACGAAAAAAGAGCGTCAGCAATACCAAAGTTTTTCCTTATGAAAGAAGAGTACGATTTCTCCCAGTCTGTTAAAAATCCATACATTAAGAAGCTGAAGAAGCAGGTGACAATCCGACTTTAAGAAGATGTCGTTGATTATTTCAAAGCCCTAGCTGAAGAAACCGGCATTTCCTATCAAAGCCTGATCAATCTTTACCTACAGGATTGTGTAAAATCGCAGCGTAAGCCGTCGTTAGAGTGGGTAAGCAACATCTAACAAAGCGATGAAATAGCAGCGATCGCGTTTGTCACTGCGGACAGGCATTAACAAAACATATAAGCAAAACTGAAACTCATACGATTTTAGATTTTGGATTGAGAATTGCCTTCTGCATCTAGGTTGTAAGAATCCATCTGTCGCAATAACTTTTCAAATTGGTATCAGAAGAATTCAAAGAAATAATTAATCTTACTGCAACTGATGAGCAAAACCATCGAAGGCATCAAAGAAGAAATTCCAAAATATAGGTTATGTACAAAAAATCCAGTTAATAAAGCTGAAGTTTTAGAATATTTTACAGATTTTATCAAAGAAAAAACTTCTTATAAAGATTAGGACTTACGCAACTGGCATATTTTTTCTGTAGAATGTGTGACGCTGCTTTAATATTTGAACGTAGTAATGGGACTTATAGCGTCACGCACCAACCACCGATTGTGACAATTGCGTAAGTCCTGAAGATAAGGAAACATATTTGTGTATTGATGAATCTTTATTAGTATTCCATTCTTGTATTATAGAAGAGTTAGTATTTGTTGAAATACATGGTAGCGTAATTGGAAAACCCAAAGAAGGTAAGATTTATTTTAGGGAAATTATCAATTTTGTTAAATTTTGCGCTGTACAAAAAACCGATATAAAAATACTAAGAAATAAATCCGTCATTCAATTTTGGATTTTGGATTTGCGATTTTGGATTGACCTCTCCTTATAAAGAAGAGGCTTGAAAGTAATCGTTTTTTATTTTTATCTCCATGAATGGAGAGGCTTGAAACCTTTGATTTTAGATTCTAGATTTAGATTTTAATCCAAAATCCAAAATCTAAAATCTAAAATTCTCTCGGTCATTCCTCCTTCCAATGGTGTTGTCTTGTCAGATCTTTTCGGATCTTCAGCATACAGAAGGGCAAGGCACTATGCTTGTTATCGATACCGTGCAAGTAAGGTAAAGCCCAAATAAAGCACTGGTTTGTACCAAACCGAATCATTAGTGCGATCGCTCATTCAATTAAAAAACAGCACCCAAATTATTAGGGGCTGAAATTATTGATTTCAACACACTTAACGATCGCTATTGCACCATAATTGATCGCACCAAAATACTCATCACCTCATCTGGATTACTAGTTGGTACAAGGGGACTCCAATCGTTAACCTCAGCATATCTAAGTTGGTGCAGAACACGAATTGTGCTGAGAACGACTTGAGAAGAACCAATCAGTGTATGTTTGATGGGTTGTCTTTGTGGTTTATTTGCGTTGGTTTGTAGTTGTGTCATCATTTATTAGTCTCCCAATAAGGGGGTAAATTGGCGATCGCTTTTCCGGTTGGCGCTGGGTGCGTTCGCCTTTAACTTTTGAGTATATCAATCTAGGGGAATATGGGAATAGGGGAACAGTGATAATGTTCCTCCTACGCCATGCCAGAATGATGAGATGGCAAAACCCGAAGATACAGTCAAACTAATCATTGGCAAAGAATTAAAGATCCGTTTCAAGTCCTTGTGCGTCCAGTCAGAAACGGATATGAGCAGCATTGCTAAAGACTTAATTGCAGCTTGGTGTGATGAGCAAGAGCAAAAACGAGCTGCTCAACAAAATAAGTAAAACTTGTTAAGAAACGTGGATTAAATAAAGTCAAGGGTGTGTTATCGCCGATAGTACGGCACCATTCCCAGTTCCATCTCAATTGCAGGTTATTAAGTTTGCATTCCTAAAATATTTGCCGCAATGCGATCGCCCCCTTAATTAAAAAAACACATAAGCATCTCCACAGCGGTTACGAGACAGGGTAAAGTACAAAGTAAAGTGTCCCACCTGATTTTGAAGTAAGTACAAAAGGAGAATACACAGATGGGGAAGGGGAGGTTAGAAGCATTCAGTGATGCCGTGATTGCCATCATCATTACAATCATGGTGCTAGAACTGAAGGTGCCGCATGGTGACGATTTAGCTGCTATACGTCCGCTAATTCCAGTATTTTTTAGCTATGTGCTGAGTTTTATTTTTCTCGGCATCTACTGGAACAACCACCATCACTTATTGCAAGCAGTCCGTCACGTGAATGGACGTATTCTTTGGGCGAATATGCATCTGCTGTTTTGGTTGTCGATAATTCCCTTCGCTACTGGCTGGATGGGCGAGAACCACTTTGCCTCCTTGCCAGTTGCCCTCTATGGTGCGGTACTGTTGTTCTCTGCGATCGCTTACTACATTCTCACTCTTAGTCTTATTGGTCATCACGGTAAAGATTCCGCTTTGGCGACTGCACTCGGTCGAGATGTCAAGGGAAAGGCATCACTTGTGTTGTATGCCCTGGGAATTCCTCTTGCCTTTGTAAACTCATGGTTTGCCTGCGGGTTATACATTCTAGTTGCAATTATGTGGCTTATCCCTGACCGTCGCATTGAAAAACATCTGACTTCCTGAAGAGTATGAGGGGGTCTTTAAACCCACCTTGAATTACGAATTACGTAGCTTGCTTCTCGCGCCTTGGCGAGTATTACGAATTACGAATTGGTATTACTTCTCCACCGCACCTAGGGCTTTGAGTGTGTCTTTCTGGGCTTGGGTTAAGCCTGTAACTCCGGTAATATTCATGCCTTCATAAGGTCTTTCGACTCTGAGAGTTTGGAAGCATTCACCTGTGTTGACATTCCATAGTTTCATCGTCCCATCTTCACTAGCACTAACTAAAGTTTGTCCATCTGGATGAAATGCGATTGACCAAACTCTATTAATATGTCCTTGTAAAGTACGGATACATTTGCTGTCACTGACTGACCATAGCTTCACTGTTTGGTCATCACCGCTACTGGCTAAAGTTTCCCCATCTGGGCTAAAAGCTACTGACCAAATCCAATTAGTATGACCTTGGAGAATTTTCAAGCATTTACCATCGTTAATTGACCACAGTCTGACTGTTTGGTCATTACCTCCACTAGCCAAAATTTGCCCATCTGGACTGAAAGCTATCGGCCCAACTTGGCCAGTGTGTGCCTGTAGAATTTTGATGCATTTACCATCATTGACTAACCACAGCCTTACTGTTTGGTCATAACCAGCACTAGCTAAAATTTGACCATTGGGAGAGAATGCCACTGACCATACTTGGTTAGTATTTTCTTGTAGAATTTGCAGACATTTACCTGTGCTTACCGACCACAGCCTGATTGTGCTGTCATGAGAGGCACTAGCTAAAATTTCTCCAACTGGGCTAAATGCAATTGACCGCACTTTTTGAGTATGTTCGGCTAAAACGTTTAGGCACTTACCATCTTTAACTGACCATAGCCTCACTGTTAGGTCATTGCTGCAACTAGCTAAAATTTCTCCATTAGGGCTAAAAGCAACCGAACGGACTTGCTGAGTATGTCCATTTAAAGTTTTGCGGCATTGATGATTACTGAGTGACCAAAGTCTGACTGTTTGGTCGAAACTGCCACTGGCTAAAGTTGTACCTTCAGGACTGAAGGCTACAGATTCTATACCATTAATGTAGCCTTGAAAAACTTTGAGGCAATGACCATCACTGACTGACCAAAGCCTGACTGTTTGGTCATAACCTCCACTGGCTAAGATTTGACCATCGGGACTAAATGCTATTGACCAGACGCGATCGCTATGTCCTTGGAGAATTTGGTAACATTGACCGTCATTAACTGACCATAGTCTCACAGTTTTGTCGTAACTACCACTGGCTACAATTTGACTATTAGGACTAAAGCTAACTGATAAAACTCTATCGGTATGGCCTTGCAGCACTTGCACGCAATTACCATCACTAACAGACCATAGTCTCACAGTGTTATCGTAACTGCCGCTAGCAATCATTTTACCATCAGGACTAAATGCTACCGATCGCAGCCCATTAGTATGTCCCTGGAGTACTTGCAAGCATTGACCGTCACTAACTGACCACAGTCTAACTGTTTCATCAAAACTGCCACTAGCGACAGTTTGGCTATCAGGACTAAAAGCAACTGACCAAATATCATGGGTATGGCCTTGGAGAACTTGCAAGCAGTTACCGTCATGGATTGACCAAATTCTCAGGCTTTGGTCAACACTGCCACTAACTAAAAGTTGACCATTAGGGCTATATGCTATCGACTCTACGCGATCGCTATGTCCGTGTAAAGTTTGAATGCACTTACCATCGTTGACTGACCACAGCCGTACTGTTTGGTCAACACCACCACTTGCTAAAATTTGGCCATCAGGGCTAAATGCGACTGACCGTACAAAACCTGTATGACCTTTGCAAGTTAAAATTTGTTGACCATCATCTATTTGCCATAGGCGAATTTCGCCATTAGCATCACCTGTGGCGATAATCTTGCCATTGGGACTAAAAGCGACTGAGAAAATAGTCGCTAAAATATCTGTAAAAACTGATCGTTCTATAGCAGCATTGGTTAATTTTAGTTTCTGTAAATTAGCGCCTTTCAGGTATGCTTGCCAAAGCCCTAAATCAGAAAAGTCATAATTATATAAATCTGTTTGCATATAGCAAAGTAAATTTAAAATATTACCGCCTATATACCCTGGTTGCTGGGGATATTTTGACTGTAATGTAGCGATGATTTCAGTTAGCTGTGTTTCAACTTTTTTCTGATTTCCCAGCCTATCGAGTAGTCTTTCAGCTAGGGGCTTAACAATTAATATAATTTGCGCTTCCCGGATGTAATCTTTAGCAGTTGCCTTCATCACAGCATAGCGATTGGCAAAGGCAATTTCCCCATTAATGATATTTTCTGAGACTTCTGCAATTAGGCGATCGCTTAAATATTCCATGACCACAGGTTGCAGGGTAAACAGTGCATTACTCTTCTCAATCAGAGAACGTCTAGCTAATGACTGCAACGCTTCCATCAAATTTGATTGTGATGGTAGTGCAACTATATCATCTCTTAATTCCGAAATCCCTACAGGTTCACGGTTAATTGCCAGCCAATACATCACCTCTGTTTCCAACTCTGACAGGCGATGAAATTGCTGGTTCAAAAGCTCGCGAATTCCCCCAAAAACTATGGTATCTTGTGCTAAAAAATCAGAAATAATACCATCAAATAGTTCTTTAATCGTGGTAGAAATTATTTTCAAAGCTAAAGGATGACCTTTATAAAATTCGAGCAGTTTAATTTGTTCCGCGTCTGTACCTGACAGTCCCTGAGTATGGAAAATTTCTTCTCCATCTACTGCTTTTAAACCAGTTAATTGCATAGCACGGACTGGCAGAGTTTCTCCGGCTGATGCGGCAATTTCTGGGGGTTTCTCTCTACTTGTTAAAATTAAGCAACTTTGATGAGATGTACCACCAATACGCCTGAGTAATTCACCATAAGCTTCATAACCTTCTCGATATGCTAAAGCACCAGTCTGAAAAATTGATTCAGCATTATCTAGTATTAATAAACAGCGTGATGAACGGAGATAATCAATTAGTAAAGAAATAGCATCATCACTGTCATTTGGAATATCAACCTGCTGCTGATGTGAAAGAAACTTGATCGACTCCGCCAAAATTTCTTGAATGGGTGGCGCATTCTGGAGACTACGCCAAATCACATAGTCAAACTGATCCTGAATCTGCTGTACTAGCTTAATAGATAGGGAAGTTTTGCCAATTCCCCCCATTCCCAAAAGCGCCACTACACGACAGCGTTCTTGCACAACCCACTGTGTTAACTTTGTAAGTTCTTCAGCACGTCCATAAAAAACTGATACATCAACTGCCTCACCCCAATCAACACGATGTGAAGTTTGAGGCTTTAGCTGGGGGATTGAGGGTGGAGTCTCTACAGATTCAACTGCTAGCTGCTTATCTCGCCGTTTGTCTATGTAATCTAGAACTTGCACTGTGCTAGCAATAAAGCCAATTAAGCCCACAATAAAGCCGATTGTAGCGGAGATAGGGTCCATCTTAAATAATTCAAAATTCAAAATTCAAAATTAAGAAATCTTGTAGGGGCTGGTTTTGTAAGATATTCAATTGGAAAAAAGATATCTGGGTTAAACCCGCTCCTACTGGTCAAATGTGAAACAGCTGATCAGTGCCTTACTGAGAAGATTGTTGAGTTAAATTTAACATTCGCCAAGGGAACTTGACGGGGAAAGGGTAAGGGGAAAAGGTTTTTAGTCCCTTAACCTTTCCCCTATAAAGCTTGACATATTTCGATTTAATCGCGCCGACTTACAGACTGTGGAGAGGGAAATTGTAGAGAAACGCGATCGCAACTAGGAATAAATGCACAAGAGTATTTATCATATATTACAAAGGCTGATAGATACTGAACGATGAGCTACTGCCTCAATCCCAGTTGTGATAAACCCGTAAACCCACAGGACACCAATTTTTGCCAAGGTTGTGGGATAAAACTGACACCACTATTGCGGAATCGCTATCGAATTATTCAACCACTGGGAGGCGGCGGATTTGGCAGAACTTTTTTAGCGGAAGATGAAGATAAGCTCAAAGAAAATTGCGTGGTTAAGCAGCTATCACCGCAAGTAAAAGGAACTAATGCTCTACGGAAAGCTACTGAACTGTTTCAGGAAGAAGCACGACGTTTGCAACAGCTAGGAGAACATTCCCTGATTCCGACTTTGTATGCTTACTTTGGTGAGGATCGCTACCTTTACTTAGTACAGCAGTTTATCCAAGGGCAAACTTTACGACAGGAACTGAAACAGCAAGGAACTTTTAGTGAAGCAAAAATTTGGCAACTTTTAGGTGAATTATTACCTGTATTAAATTTTGTTCACGAAAATCAGGTAATTCACCGCGATATAAAGCCAGATAATATTATGCATCGTTCCCCCCAGTCTCAAAATGCAGGGGGGAATTTAGTGTTGATTGATTTTGGTGTTGCCAAGCAGTTAACAGCCGTATCGATGGAACACACAGGTACTAGCATTGGTTCTTATGGCTACGCACCAATGGAACAAATGAAGTATGGCTTGGCATCTCCAGCTAGTGATTTATTCAGTTTAGGGGTAACTTGCTTTTCGCTGTTAACGGGAATCCAGCCATCGCATCTGTATATGGAAGCTGGCTATAACTGGGTGAGACATTGGCGAGAACATCTGAAATATCCGATATCTGCACAATTAGAACAGGTATTAGACAAGCTATTACAAAAAGAAATTGAGCATCGCTACCAATCAGCGAATGCAGTTTTGCAAGATGTGCCACAGCAACCACAACTAGAAACTGCTTTACAGGATCGTGCTGGCAAACCAAAGGTTTTAGGGTTTAGCCTTACAGCAGCTACTACTCTGAAAAACACGCTTCAAGGCAAAATCCAGTTGCCATATCAACTATTAATGGGGAGTGCAATTCTGCTGGTGGGATTGGCAGGATATGCATATTGGCAAAGTTTACCCCTAACTGGACATGGGGGTGAAGTTAATTCCCTTGCGTTTAGTCCGATTACCCCATCTCCTGCTTCCCAAAGTAAACAAACAAATGTGGCGATTCTGCCATTGCAGCCAGTAGCTACAGGGCGAGAGGGAATATTAGCTAGTGGTAGCGACGATCAGACAGTTAAAATTTGGAATTTACCGGAAAAACAGGTAATTCGCACTTTCAAAGCGAATTCGGGCTGGGTTTATGCTGTGGCGATTACTCCAGACAGTCAAACTGCGATCGCAGGTTATCAAAACAACACTATTAAAATCTGGAATCTCAACACTGGCAATGAGATTCGCACCCTTCAGGGACATCGAGGTTTAGTCAATTCTGTAGCGATTAGCCCAGATGGTCAAACTGTAGTTAGTGGCAGTTACGATAAAACTATTAAACTCTGGGATTTGTCTACAGGAAAGGAAATTCGTACCTTAAAGGGGCATACAGGAGAAGTTTTATCTGTTGCCATCAGCCCAAATGGTGAGAAAATTGCTAGTGCTAGTGCAGATAGAACTATCAAAATTTGGCAGCTAAAAACAGGCAAGGAAATACATACTATTTACGGTCATTCCCTCGATGTCAATACCTTAGCCATCAGTCCCAATGGGCAGTTATTAGCCAGTGCCAGCGATGATAAAACCATCAAACTATGGAACCTAAATACAGGTAAGCCCATCCGCACCTTTGAAGGACATACAGCCGATGTAAATGCGATCGCCTTTAGCCCCAACGGTGAGTATATTGCTAGTGCTAGTGATGACAAAACGGTGAAAGTCTGGCAACAAACTACAGGAGAGGTAATACAGACTTTTAAAGGACATACAGCCGAAGTTTATGCTGTGGCTTTTAATCCCAATGGTAAAACTTTAGTAAGTGGTAGTAAGGATAAGACTATCAAAATTTGGCAATTGCCCTAGAAGATTGCTGAATTCGCAATAAACAAACAAATCAACTACTTATTACTCAGGACTCAGCACTGAAATATGTTCACATTTCATCGTAATTTCATCTTGAGTTGTCAGACTATGATTAATACCATAAATAAGAAACTATTTATAAAGTAAATCTTAAGTAGGGTGTGTTACGGCTTTAGCCTAACGCACCGTATTATGTGGCGGTGCGTTAGGCGCTTAAAGTATCTTTTTCGTGGCCAATAATATCGAAATATGCGCCTAACACACCCTACTAAAATTTTATTTTTACTTTATAAATAACCTCTAACTCGTAGAGAATAATTACTATGCAACTACCTAGTTTGAAAAATAATTTTTTGGCTTTAAGCTTAATGGCGATCGCTTCTGTTTCTAGTAGTGTGGTAACAGCTTGTTCCCAAAGTCCCGCTCAAAACCAAGGCAATACTAACAACAATCAGCCGATGAACCACGGTGGTGGCATGATGCATCACAGTAGTGGTATGAATCACAGCATGGCGATGGATTTAGGCCCAGCCGATGCTAACTATGATTTACGCTTCATTGATGGAATGATTCCTCACCATCAGAGCGCAACCCTCATGGCTAAGGAAGCACAGCAAAAATCAAAACGCCCAGAAATTAAAAAGCTAGCAGACGAAATTATCAAAGCACAGAACCAAGAAATTACCCAGATGAAAAGCTGGCGCACAGCTTGGTATCCCAAAGCGGGAGCAAAACCAGTGGCTTATGATGCTCAAAAGGGTCAAATGATGGAGATGTCATCTGAGCAAATGCAAGCCATGATGATGAACATGAACTTAGGCGCTGCTGATGCAGAATTTGACCTACGCTTTATCAATGCGATGATTCCGCACCATGAAGCAGCTGTGACAATGGCTAAAGATGCTTTGCAAAAATCTCAGCGTTCAGAAATTAAAAACTTAGCTCAAGCAATTATCAAAGCACAAGACGCTGAGATTAACCAAATGAAACAGTGGCGAAAAGCTTGGTACAGCAAGTAATATCAATTCGTAATACTCGCCAAGGCGCGATGTGATTACTGCCCGCAATGGTACACCAGTCAAAATATCCGATGTTGCTGATGTGCAAATTGGTGCAGCTATCAAACGGGGTAATGACAAGGCTACTTTCGCCGGCGGTGTTTCGGGTAAGCCTGAAGTAGCTCCCGCTTTCACGTTTCCGTGTTTCGCGTAGCCTGAAGTAGCTCCCGCCTTCCCTGA